>CAJTIR010000011.1 GCA_910576385.1 Lachnospiraceae bacterium | reverse complement strand
TGACCTGCTCCCCTGGTCACCGAATCTTCCTGCGAACTGCCGGAAGCCCGGTAAAGATGAAGTGAAATAAGACTGGAGCAAATCTGTTTCTATCATACAGGTTTGCTCCAGTTTTGTATAGGTACGCACTATCTACCGTTTACCATTGAAAATGGCTTGTGGCTCTAAAATGGCTCTATTTTTATTCGCTGTCACTCTGATTTTTCTTAAATTGCCGCTCCAAATGTTCATTTCGGAGTTTCATTCTTGTAGCATTGTCTATATCTTCATACACTTTCTTTGTCACTGGCAAGGTGGAGTAATCAGCAATTTTCTGTTTTTTCCAAATATCAAACATATCCTTTGGCGTAAAGTAAGATTCAAAACTTTCCCGGCTCTCATTCAGCGAAGCAAGGAATTGACACATATCCGCATTATATAAATGTCCTTTTTCATTTCCATAGAATTTAATATTGGCATACCAACGGTTATCTTCAGTTTCTATGTCATTGAAAAATTTATCGTTGATTTCCAGTTCATAGCGCAATTCTTTTAATTCGTTTAACTCCAAAAGAAAACTGATAATATCGCCCATAGACGATAAAGAAAATTCATTGTCTGAAATACCAAAAAGCCAATCCAAAGAAACGTGATACTGCTTTGCTATGGCATAGAGTACCTCATTGGACGGAGATACCGTTCCGTTTTCATAACTGGAAAGGGTGGATTGTTTTATGCCTAACTTTTTGCAAAATTCACTTTGGTTCAAACCTAGATTTTTACGGAGTTGTTTTATCCGTTCTGCTATCTGAATTGTATTATCCATGCCGTTACCTCTATTCTTTTTCGCTTTCTTATAGTATAGCACTTTCAATAAATATTGACAACAATAATAAATATGAAAAATACAGATAAAAATTATTGGTATAAATGATGGGGAATGCTAGAATATCATTAACACTAATAAATAGTGAAATAAATGATAAGGAGAGGTTGCATGAACGGACAGAACTACTTATTGACTGCCGGAGAAGTTGCGGAAACATTGGGGGTTTCCAAAGGAACGCTTACAAACTGATAAGAGAATTAAATAAAGAATTACAGAGCAAAGGCTATCTTGTTGTTGCCGGGAAAGTGCCAAAGGCATTTTGGGAAACAAAGTTTTATGGTTACAATCAGCCGAACCAAACCGCATGAAAGGAGGATAAGGAATGTCTGCTTCAAGAGATGAAAAAACCGGGAAATGGACTGCTCAATGCTATTACGAAAACTGGAAAGGGGAGAAGAAGCATAAAAAGAAGCGTGGTTTTGCCACGAAAAAAGAAGCGTTAGAGTGGGAAAGAGAATTTCTGAAAAGTACATCTGCCAATATGGATATGAGGAACTGCTTTCCGGCGAAAGCAGAGGACAGAAAACAAAGGACGCTAAATCATTTCTTGCGGAGATTTTAGCAGAGGGGCAGTTGTCTTGTATTTAAGACAACAGACACAATAATGTGGAGTGAATATCTTATTTTGGAGGAAATAGAAAGTGGCAAAATCAGAACACCGGGATGGAAAGAATATATGAAAGATTAAGAAGAATGTATAACAAATTATACCTAAAAAAATACAAATCATCCCATACCCACCAAAGCAAAATTCTTATCTGCTATAATTTATAGCGTAAATAATAGATGGATAAAATCCAAAATACGGGCGTTTTTAAATTATAGTTGATAGGAGAATGAATATGACAAATTGTAACAACAAAAGACCATGCCCATGCACTTATGACTGTCCGAGACATGGGAAGTGCTGTGCCTGTGTGGCTTATCACAGGGATAACAACGAGGGAGTACCTGGGTGCTTTTTTTCCGCGCAGGCGGAAGCTACATATGACAGGAGTATAGAAGCTCTGTGCCGGGACAGAGGGATCATGTCAGACGAAAGGTAAGGAAAAATGGTTTTACAAAAAAGAATGGTGCTTTTAACACTTGCCCTTTCAGGGATACTTTGCCTTGGAGGATGTGGAAGGAAAGAAAATGAAAAAATCACTTTCATAGAACAGCTCAACAATCCGGCCTATACGATTGGGGTTCCGGAAGGCGGGGCAGGCATGTATATGGCGGAAAAATATCTGCCGGATGCGGAGCATAAAACATTTTCCGGCAACGCTTCGGGGTATCTTGCCATTTCCCAGGGAAAACTGGACGGGTTTGTTTATGACAGGGTAATGATGGAATTTGCTATTGCCAGTGGTCTTGAGAATGTGGAGATTTTAGAGGAAAATCTGGGAGAAAGTATGGATGTGGCTGTGGGGATTTCACCCAAAAGCCAGGTTGACAATTTAAAGGATAAAGTGAACCAGTTTCTGTCGGAAGCAAGAGCCGAGGGGACGCTGGATGATATGTATGACCGCTGGGTAAGCAGGGCGGAGGGAACCATGCCCAAAATACAGGCGCCACAGATGCCGGACTGTAAGCTTAAGGTGGGAACCACAGGGATGGTTCAGCCTTTCAGCTACTATGAGGGGACGACTCTTACCGGATATGATGTGGAGCTGATTTACCGTTTTGGAGCGTGGCTGAATGCGGAAGTGGAAATTAAGATTTACGACTATGACGGAATTATTGCCGCGGCCCAGGCCGGCGACATTGACTGTATTATGGCGAATTTAAATGCCACCGAGGAAAGGCGCAGGCATATCGAATTTTCCGATTGTGTTTATCCTTCGGTGACTGCCGTTATGGTAAGGTCGGAACAGAAAGGCAGCACGGAGAAAAAATACGGGACACTCTCGGATTTTGCCGGAGCAAGGTTTGCAACATTAAGCGGAGGGGTTTACGATAAACTTTTACAGGAAGTAATTGCGGATGCAAAAGACTTTTCCTATTACAATTCTGTTCCCGATATTGTTGCGGCTCTTAAGGCAGATCGTGTGGATGCGGGGGTGTTGGATGAACCGCTGGCACAGCTTGCGGCAGCAAAAAATGAAGGTCTGAAAATTTTTGAGGAACCTGTCGTGCGGGATAAATATGGATATGCCTTTCCCAAGGGAAATCCTCTGCGGGAACAGTTTAATGAAGTTATTGCAAAGTTTAAAGAGGACGGAACAATCGCATCCTTAAAGGAAAAGTGGCTTGGGGCGGATGAGAGTATAAAGGTATTAATGGAGCAGGACTGGCCGGGGGATAAGGGAACCATCCGGTACTACTATGATGGCACCCATGAGCCTATGACTTATCTTGGAAGCAGCGGCGAACCTTTAGGGCTTGAAATAGATCTGCTGCTTCTGATTGCACGTGAACTGGATATGAAGGTGGAAATGACAACATGTGAATTTGCTTCGCTGATAACCGCCCTTGAAAGCGGGAAGGCGGATGTGGTCAGCGGAAGTCTTTCCATCACGGAAGAAAGAGCGAAGCGGGTAGACTTTGCAGATACTCATTATGACTCAGCGATGGTACTTCTGGTGCGTGATTTGGATGGGGAATTGCAGGAAAAAGGTTTCTGGGTAAATCTTGAGGACAGCTTCCAAAGCACTTTTGTAGTGGAGGGGCGCTGGCGGCTGATTTTGCAGGGGCTTGGTGTCACCATACTGATTTCTGTCTTTTCAGGATTGTTTGGTCTGTGCCTTGGCTTTGGGATATGTATGCTGCGTCGGATCAATTGTAAGCCAACTCAGTGGTTCGGGGCGGCCTTTGTTCGTGTGATTCAGGGAACTCCTATTGTAGTCTTTCTGATGATTTTGTACTATGGAATTTTTGGTTCGCTGGATATTTCTGAAATTCTGGTTGCAGTTATTGGATTTTCCATTAATTTTGCGGCCTATTCATCAGAGATGATGCGGACAGGAATAGAAACTGTGGATAAGGGGCAAAGCGAGGCAGCCCTTGCTATGGGCTATACGAAAGGTCAGACATTTTTTAAGATTGTATTGCCCCAGGCGGCCAGAAATTTTATTCCTGTGTTGAAAGGAGAATTTATTTCCATGGTAAAAATGACTTCAGTAGTAGGATATATTGCTGTACAGGATCTGACCAAAGTATCCGACATTATACGCTCACGTACCATGGAGGCGTTCTTTCCGCTGATAATGACAGCCGTAATTTATTTTGCTGTCGCCAATATGATGACGTCAGCTCTCTCATTTGCAGAGAGGAAAGTTGCACCGAAGCGGAATAAACGCAGCTTAAAGGGGGTGTGTATGTGATGACAGAAAAGCATGAAACCCGGGACATATGTGCCGGGGGAAGTATGAACACGAGCATAATATCTATCCGGCATCTGTGTAAGGAATATTTAAACGTAACCCCTTTGAAGGATGTAAGCGTGGAGATTAAAAAAGGAGAGGTGATTTCCATTATAGGCCCGTCAGGCACAGGAAAGTCAACTCTGCTTCGATGTATTAATCTTCTGGAGACACCTACAAAAGGTGAGATTGTGGTAGACGGTGTGGTAACAACGGACAAGAAATGTAAGGTAAATCTGGTGAGGCAGAAGATGGGAATGGTATTTCAGTCCTTCAACCTGTTTACACACAAGACCATTATAGAAAATATCATGATGGGGCAGGTCGATCTTCTTGGCAGAAGCCGGCAGGAGGCTTATGATAGAGGGATGGAACTGCTGCGTAACATAGGGCTTGCAGACAAGGCTTTTTCTTATCCGGATGAACTTTCGGGGGGACAGAAGCAGCGTGCAGCTATTGCAAGGACGGTGGCCATGGAGCCGGAAATTATTCTCTTTGACGAGCCGACTTCCGCCCTGGATCCCACTATGGTGGGGGAAGTTCTTTCGGTTATCCGTGGGCTGGCAGGGCAGGGAATGACCATGATGATCGTGACGCATGAAATGAAGTTTGCCCGGGATGTATCCACCAGGATATTTTATATGGATCAGGGCGAAATCTATGAGGACGGAACGCCAGAACAGATTTTTGAGCATCCAAAGAGGGAGAGAACCCGGATATTTATCCGGCAGCTTAAGGTGCTCCATGTGGAAAAAATCTCACGTGACTTTGATTTTCCGGCCTTTATGACACGTCTTGAGGAGTTCGGACGTAAGCAGCAGTTTTCACAGAGACAGATTTACGCCATGCAGCTTGTTGTGGAGGAAGTGCTGATGCAAAAACTTCTGCCTGCGGCAGGGGAAGCGGAGGAAAGGGATCTTTCTCTGGATGTGGAATACAGCGAGAGGGACAATCTGGCGCAGATGCGATTTTCCTATCATGGACCTTCCTTTCATCCTTTTGGGGACGAAGAAGATTTGTCCGTCAGGATGATAAAAGGAATGTCCAAAGAGATGGAGCATAAGTTTGTGGATGGAATGAATCAATTTATTATAAGTATATAGATTAAAAAAATAAGAGAAAAAATCATGGAAAAGATGAAATTAAATAATGAAAATATTGCGCAGGCAAGCAGTCTTGCAGAAAAGACGTTTGGAGAATGGGGCGTTGATGCCAGAAATATTATCCAAATCCGGCTTGCAGTGGAGGAAACGCTGTTAAAGTACCAGGAGGCTTTCGGTGTGGAGGCAGTATTTGCACAAAAATATATCAAACGTCTTAATCGTATCCGTCTGGAACTTTTCCTGCCAGGGGAACGGGTTGATCCTTTTGATGCAGAGGAGGAAGAACAGAGCCAGGTACTGCGGGGACTGCTTGCCAATATGGGGGTTGCACCCGCGTGGCAGTACAAAAATGGAGAGAATCTCATTTTATTTACTCCCAAAAAGGAGAAACGTTCCCAGATGGCTTCACTGGCACTGTCCGTAATACTGGCTTTTTTGTGCGGCGGTGTGTGTAGTTTCCTGCCAGAGAGTGTCAGGACTTTTCTTGCAAATGAGATTATCGGCCCGGTATTTAACCGTTTTATGGGACTTTTATCAGCCATTGCAGGTCCTATGGTGTTTGTTTCAATTGTATGGGGAATATACAGCATTGGGGATATGGCGACTATGGGCAGAATCGGAAAGAGGATGATTGGACGCTTTATGTTGATGACGATTCTTCTGACACTGCCCGTATGTGTGGTGGCCATGCCGTTTTTTTCCCTTAAAACCGGAGACGGGGGGAAGTTTGATTTTTCTGAATTGTTTCAAATGGTTCTGGATATTGTACCAGGCAACTTTTTTACGCCCTTTACAGAAGGGAATCCTATGCAGATTATTTTTGTGGCAGTTTTAATCGGAATCGCAATGCTGATTCTGGGAAACAAAGCTACGATTGCCGCGGCCTTTGTGGAACAGTCCAATTATATTATACAGCTTATTATGGAGGCAGTCAGTTCTTTTGTTCCCGTGTTTGTGTTCGGCAGTATTTTAAGTATGATACTGGGTAACAACTTTTCGGTATTTTTTCCTGCATATAAGGTGGTTCTGGTAATGCTTATGGGAGATGCTGTTCTTCTGGCAGTGTATCTTGTGCTGGTATGCACCAGGAGGAAGGTGCAGCTTAGGGTATTGCTGAAAAAGATGCTGCCCACTTTTCTGATTGCATTCACCACGGCATCTTCTTCTGCCGCATTTGGGGTGAATATGGAGTGCTGTGAAAAAGACCTTGGGATTGACAGAAGGATCGTTAATTTTGGTATCCCTTTAGGGCAGGTTATCTTTATGCCAGGGGTTTCCGTTATGTTTCTAGCGGTGGGATTTTGTATGGCGGAAATCTATGGCGTGACGGTTTCTCCGGCGTGGCTGGCTACGGCTGGTCTCATTGCTATTGTGCTTGCGGTGGCGGCACCTCCTATTCCCGGCGGTGCGCTGACCTGTTATACGATTTTGTTTGTCCAGCTTAAGATTCCCATGGAGGCTGTAGCGGTCACGATTGCCCTTAATGTAATACTGGAATTTATTACTACAGCGGTGAACTTGTTCTGTCTGCAGGCGGAACTTGTGGAACTGGCTGCCGGTCTTGATATGCTGGATGTGAGAAAACTGAGAGAGAAGAAAAATGTATTAAATAGCTGAAAGAACCCGAACTGTCAACAGAAGAAAGGGAGGAAGAAAAATGGAAAATGCATCAATGCTGAAATTTCATGCGGACGATATTATTTTGAAAGAAGGCGGAACTTATGAGGAAATGTACAAAATTATATCTGGTTCTGTAGCAATTTATATCCGGTATGGGGAAAAGGAGGAACACTTGATTGGTATTTATTCCAAGTCTAAGTGTTTCGGAGAAACCAATGTGTTTTCCAGCCAGCCAAGTATTTATACGGTTGTTGCCTATGGGGATGTGTTTCTGATGCGCATTACAAAGGATTCTCTGGAAGAATTTATCAGAAGGAATCCCAGAAATGCAATTGATATCATGCAGAATATGGTACATACCAATATGCTGATGCAGAAAAATATCGATCTACTGCTGGACGATATTTTTGAAAAACAGGATATCAATAAGAGAAGAACAGAAGAACTGAAAGACAAGATTAAACAGTACCGCATGAACGGATTTAATCTTTTAGGAGTTTAAAATGCAGGATTACACCCTGACAAATCATGATATAGATGTGGCGTGTCATGAAGTAGAGACATTTTGTGAACGCGCCAATGGAGAAAAAAGGGACATTCTCCGCATACGACTGGCTGTGGAAGAGATACTGCTGAAATATCAGGAAGCTTTTGGTATAAAAGGGACTTTTCAATTTCAGTGCAGAAAGCGTATAAACCGTCTGTATGTCAGTTTTTCTATTCCGGGAGAAAGAAATGATGTGGTTCATACGGACGGCGGCGAAGAAAGCGCTATCATGAAAGGCATCCTTTCAGGTATGGGAGTAATTCCCACATGGCAATTCAAAAACGGAGTCAATTACCTTATCTTTACATTAAAAAAGAAAAAATTATCTCCTGCAGTATCACTGCTGGCAGCAGTGGCACTGGCTCTTTTTTGTGGTATGGTAAGCAGTTTTCTACCGGAAAAAACTGTTAATTTTCTTTCAGAGGAAATGATTACGCCTGTTTTTGACACATTTATGGGACTGTTGAGTGCTGTTGCAGGTCCCCTGATCTTTTTGTCGGTGGCAGGCGGTATTTATAATATCGGGGATATTGCAACGCTGGGAAAAGTCGGAAAGCGGATGATTAGCAGGTTTTTATGGATGACGCTGATTTTTACGACAGTATTCGGCATTGCCATCCTGCCTTTATTTCCTCTTACAGGCAGCGGCAGCAGTTCCTTTCGACTTTCGGAACTTCTGGAAATGGTTCTTGGAATTGTACCAGACAATTTTTTTACTCCTTTTTTGGAGGGAAATCCTTTACAGATTATTTTTCTTGCAGCCCTTGCAGGGACAGCAATGCTGATTCTGGGGAACAGGGCCGCGATTGTTTCGCTATTTTTAGAACAGGCAAATGCCATTATATTACTAATCATGGAAAATATCAGTGCTTTTGTCCCCGTTTTCATTTTTGGCAGCCTTTTCAATATGATTCTTGGTAAAAACTTTTCTGTACTGCTGAAAGCCTATAAAGTGCTGCCGGTTATGCTGCTTGGGGATGTCTTTCTTATGGCGGTTTATACAGGTCTTGTACGCATTCGTAAAAAAGTTTCTACGGCAGTCTTCCTGAAAAAAGTTTTTCCCGTTTTCCTGATCGGTCTGACAACAGCTTCTTCTGCTGCCGCATTTTTGGAGAACAGAAAAGTGTGCGAGGAAAAGCTGGGGATTGATAAAAAAATTGTAAATATCGGTGTTCCTCTTGGTCAGGTGGTATTCATGCCGGGATTTTATATTTTGTAATGGGAATTTGCATGGCGGAGATTTATGGTGTGAAGATATCCCCGGTATGGCTAATTACAGCGCTGATCATTGCGGTAGTACTGGCTGTGGCTACACCGCCTATTCCCGGAGGTGCTCTTGCCTGCTATACGATTCTGCTTTTACAGCTTGAAATCCCTGCCCAGGCCATTGTGATTGCAGTTGCCATAAATGTGATACTGGATTTTTTTGCTACAGCGGTAGATTTGTTTTGTCTGGAGGCAGAGTTGACAGAACTGGCGGGGGGCCTTGAGATGCTGGATGTGGAGAAATTACGGAAAACATTTTAAAATTATTGTAGTCAAATACCCCGCAGCAAGCTACGAGGTATTTGGTCTGCACTCCGTTTCGGTCGGCGCTGAACGTGTGCCGCCGGCACACAGCGCCCCTCGCGGCATTCGCCAAATATCCGCGTGAGCGCGGCTGCTTGGCTCATTGCTCGCGGAAATAAACCAGATAGAATGACATAGATGACAAAAGCAGGGTTCTGCGGACTGACGCTTGACGATGTCGACATAAAAACAGACAGCTATGGATAGATCACCAGTTACAACGGACACGGGAAGGCGTGTATATGGTTGTAGATGTCAAGGCTGTTATTCCCAAACAGATATACAAAATAAGATAAATTTTATAGACGGATTAATAACAGAAATGTCAGAAAATAATTGTGATATAATATTAGAACGGAACAGTGGATAAAGTCGAAAAAGTAAGAGAGATTCGGGATGGATTTCTGTATTTAATGCGTGAATAGCATTTACTTATGATAATATTTGGCAACTATTTTTTCAAATTTTCAAGATTACGCAAAAGTATAAATTTTATTTTAGGGTGATTGGTTGAATCATTTAAAATGGATTGAGCAGAGGGAATGACACATATAGTAATTATTGCATATATAATAGAAGTATAGAGAGGAGCCAAGTGGAAGACACATGGAGCCTCTTTTTTCATAGACTAGGTTTATATGAGTATAATATTGACACAAAAATCATACAAAAGGTATAATAGTCCTAAATATATATCTTTTATATGGTAAGAGAGTGAAAATTATGACTGAGTATCATTAATCCTAGGGGGCGGAATGGAGATTGAGAATGAAAAAAAAGCGGGACAAAACCAGGAAGAATAAAGCATTTCCGTTACTTCTTTCTATAATAGTGGTGTTTTGTATGTTAGGAACAATTGTATTTGCAGTGGCGCAAAAAATATCCTCGGAAATGTCTGCGTCGGCGATTCAAAATTTAAGTGAAAGCTTAGATTTGATGAAAGGTACAATGGAAGCTATTCTAGTAAAAGAAGCAGAATTTCAAAAACTGATGGCGAAAGAGCTTGTAATGTTAGAGAATCCAGAAAATTTTATCCAGTCTTATGATCGAAATCAGACAATGGTGCGAATTACACTGATATTGTCTGGAGAGACAGAAGGAATTTCTAACACGGGGGAAGTATTGTCTGAGGAAGAATTGGACTTTTCTTCTGGGAAAACAGTAGATGGCTTGCCAATCTCTCAGTCTTATATGAATTATATGGGAACATGGGCGTATTCTATGAAATGTCCTGTAATGAAAGATAATCAGGAGTTGGGGACTCTTTATGTGGAATATATTTATGATACATTTGAAGATTCTCTTCCAAATGGATTTTATAATGGACGGGCAATGCTTTATATCATGGATGCAAAAACTGAGAGACTTGTGCTGAAGCCCAAAGGAATGGGGGAGCGGAACGCGGGACATCTCAATTTGCAGGATTTTTATCGAGCCAATAATATTTGGGAGCAGGATCTGCGTGCAGAAGTTTTTGAGTGTGTAAAAAATGGAACTAATATTTTATTTTACCATGATATTCGAGGAAAAAATTCTTTAAATTATATGTGGTCTCTGAATCAAGGTTCACTTTATATGATTGGATATGTGCCAATCGAGGCAATTCAACAGGAAGGAAGAGCTGTTAATCAGAATATTTTAGTTGTTGTTTTAGTTATGTTGACTGCGTTTTTTTTGTGCTGTTTGTTATACTATTTTAATCAGCGGCAGCAGAATAAAATCAGAAGAGAACGAGAAAAAGAGAGGGAGATCCACAATCATCAGCTTGCAGAAGCTTTGCAGGCGGCGCAGATTGCCAGTAATTCTAAGACGACATTTCTTTCCAATATGTCACATGATATCCGAACGCCAATGAATGCAGTTTTGGGATTCACTACTTTATTGGCCAAAGACGCTGACAATGCAGAGAAAGTCAGAGAATATACAAAAAAGATAACAGCATCTGGCCAGCATTTGTTGAGCCTGATCAATGATATTTTGGATGTGTCTAAAATTGAGAGCGGGAAAGTTGTACTGACAATTGAGGAATTTACTTTAAATGATCTGGTTTCTTCCGTAGACGCAATTATTCGGCCAATGGCAAAGGCCAGGGATCAGAAATTTCATGTGGAGGTAACAGGGATTCAACATGAGTATCTGCTGGGAGATGAGACCCGCATTAACCAAATTTTGATCAATTTACTATCTAATGCAGTAAAATATACACCCGAGGGAGGAAACATCTGGTTTCGTATCATTGGACTCAAGCAGCGTTCCAGCCAATATGAGCACATTAGGATTGAAGTGGAAGATGATGGTTATGGGATGACGCCAGAATATCTGAAAACGATTTTTGATGCATTTACCAGGGCAGAAAATAGTACAACCAACAAAGTGCAAGGCACAGGACTTGGAATGGCCATTACCAAGAATATTGTAGAATTGATGGGTGGAACGATAGATGTTTCCAGCGAAGTGAATCAGGGAAGTATTTTTAAAGTGGAGTTAGAATTTCGTATACCAGAGGGACATGCAAACAAAAGATTTTGGCAGGAAAGAGGGATTACTCAGATATTGGCAGTGGACAGTGATTTAGAGAACTGTGAAAATATTAAGACACTTATGAAAGAAGTAGACGTTTTGGTGGATATGGCTTCCTGTACAGAGGAGGCAATACAATTGATACAAGATCGTGAACTACAACAGTATCATATGATTTTATTGGACTGGAATATGCCAGATTTAGATGGTTTGGAAGCCATAAAAGGGATGCGGGAAATTTTACCAAATACAGTACCAATTCTTTTTCTGTCAGATCATGGTTCAGAGGGCATGGAGGAAGCCTTGAAATTAAAAAATACAGGAATACTTGAAAAACCATTTTTTGTATCTGCATGTAAAGAAATACTTTCAGAAATGCTAGACAAATCAGAGGGAAACAATACATTGGAAGATGGTGAGGAAGAAAATCTGGAAGGGCTGCATTTTCTTGCAGCAGAGGACAATATGATCAATGCGGAAATTCTCAAAGAAATTTTGGCAATGGAGGGAGCTGAATGTGTAATTGTTGAGAATGGACAGTTGGCCGTGGAACGCTTTAAAAGTGCCAAAGCTGGTGAGTTTGATGCAATTTTAATGGATGTTCAGATGCCTGTAATGAATGGTTATGAGGCGACCAGGGCAATCAGAGCTTTAGAACACAAAGATGCAGGGCAGATACCGATCATTGCTATGACTGCCAATGCATTTGCGGAAGATCAAAAAGCAGCACTGGATGCTGGGATGAATGTTCATTTGCCAAAGCCGATTGATGTGGAATTGTTGAAAAAAGTGATTCGGGAGTGTATACAGGAAAGGAATAATATATGAACAATAGAATTAAGAGATTAGCGGCGCTTTGTTTGGCGAGCATGATGTTGTTTACAATGGCTGCCTGTGGAAAAGGAGAAGAATTAAATAATAATTTGCTTACTTCTAAGGAAGATGACCGCAAGATTGTAAATATGTTTAGTCCGATGGAGAAGACGCAGCCGGATGTAGAAAATGTTGCCAGGAGCGCGTCGGATAAAACGGTGATTATGGCTGAGGAAAAAGAGAATGTGAAAGTGGAATATATCACTTATACAGCAGAAGATTATGAGGATAAAACATATGATGAGATCTCTCTAAACAGGGCGCGCAATAATATGGATGATATCTATCTGTTAAATCCAGACACCATTCAGATATTAGGAGAAGAAGGCAAACTGATGGATTTATCAAGTCTTGCTTGTGCTAAGAACATGCGTGATGTGATAAAAACAGCGAATACAGTCAATGGAAAGCTGGTGGCGATTCCTCAGGAAGTGGTGGCTTATGGATTGTTTATCAATAAAGATATATTTGATAAATATCATCTGGAATTACCAGAGACGCCGGAAGATTTTTTGGAATGCTGTAAAGTCTTGAAAGAGAATGGTTATGAGACGCCAATTGGTGCCAATCGTTGGTGGCTGGAAACCTTTGTCTTGGCACAAGCTTTTGCGGATTTGTATAATGGTGGGAATACGGAGGCAGAAATAGCGGCGCTAAATAGCGGGGAGAGTAAATACAGTGATTATATGCGTCCTGGTTTTGAGTTCCTACAAAAGTTGATTGATCAAGGCTATATTGACGCCAAGACGGCATATACTTATGAGGCAATTGACGGGGAAGGTTCAGATTTTATGGCACAAAAGACGCCGATTGTCATGGCATACTGGGGGGCGGCCAATACAGATACTGCTTATGGAGCAACTGACTTTGAATTGCAGGTTATTGGTTTTCCAACCGAGCAAGGGCAGATGCCAGTTCTTTCAGTGACTGGGTTTGCGGTAGGAGCCGAGGCGGAGCATGCCGAGGATGCTATGCGCGCGTTGGAAGTTATGCTTTCGGATGAGGCGCTTCAAATTTATACAGAAACAAATAAAGTCATTTCACCGTCTAAGAATGTTGAGGTGGACTGTGTTCCCGCATTGAGGCCGTTAAATGACAAAATCAAAGAAAATATATATGTACTTGCCACAAATGCCAGTATGAAGGTAGAGCAGTGGGGCAATACCTGTCTGATTGTACGTAATCTGTTAAATGGCGCTACAGTAGATCAGTGTATGGAAGAATTTGATAAATTACAGGAAGAATCATTGAGTAAATAGAAAATGGTTACATGTGAGTTTTGCCATTCTGTAATTTCTATGTGCCAAAAGGACCTGCTGCAAAGCAGCAAGGTCTAATTGCACCAGATTACATCTGGAAAATACATTTTCCGAGTGTAATCTGTATGCAATGTTGGGGCTGTCGCACTAACATAAATTACAGTTTATAGATTCGTTCAAAAGGTTTACATTGCAGAGCAATGCAAACAATATGCACAAAAATCATTCTGGGAAGCTAACTTCCAAAGATAATTTTTGTGCATTCTGTCTTTGCCGCTTTAGCGGCAAGACCTTTTGAACGAGCGAAGATATTACTGCGACAACCCCATTTTGGCACTATAATTATAAGCAAACAAAACGCAGAAATTCAAAAAAGACGTAAATTCTTGTATATTTTATCTGAAAAGTGTAAAATAAAAAGACAGAACGATACAATACAGTATAAAGGAGCAGTTTCATGAAATTTATTCATATAGCCGATTTACATTTAGGCGTTAAGCCAGACAGGGATAAACCCTGGGCCAAAGAGAGGGAACGCGATAATTGGCAGGCGTTTGAAGATGTTATTAATCGAGCAAAGGAAGATCAGGTACAACTTCTTTTGGTAGCTGGAGATCTGTTTCACAGGCAGCCCCTCATGCGGGAACTCAAGGAGGTAAATTATCAATTTTCTAAAATTCCTCAGGTTCAAGTGGTATTAATTGCTGGCAATCACGATCATCTTACTCCAGAATCTACGTTTAGAACATTCGAGTGGGGGAAAAATGTACATTTTCTGCGGGAAGAACAGATAAAGTATGTGGAACTGAAAGGTTTAGAGACTAGAGTATATGGTTTAAGCTATTGGCATAAAGAGATTCCAAAGTCTCTCTATCGTAATCTCCAGATTGAAGACCATGATTACTGCAATATTCTGTTGGCACATGGCGGGGATGACAAGCATATACCATTTCGAAACAGCGATTTTGAGGAAACAGAGTTTGATTATGTGGCCTTTGGGCATATCCATAAACCAATGGAGATTGTGAAGGATAAAGTGGTGATGGCGGGAGCATTGCAGCCGATCGATTGTAATGATATCGGAGAGCATGGATATTTTGAGGGTGAAATTATTGATCATGTGTGTCATGTAAAATTTATTCCGTTGTATTATTGTGAGTATGTTCCTTTAAGCTTGAAGGTCAGTCCAGAAATTACCCAAGGAGCATTGCAGGAGTTTGTCAGGGAGCGTATACATAAGACTCCGCCATATCAAAAATTTAAGATTACACTCAGTGGTTTTTGTGATTGGGAGGCTCCAGTAGATGCAGAGAGATTGAGGAGCATGGAACGGGTGGTACAAGTAATTGACCAGTGTCGTGCGGATTATGATTTTGAAAAGCTGAAATTGCAGTATGGACAGCAGATCTTGGGACGTTACATTCAGGAATTGGAGGCAATGCCCCAAGATGAAGTTACCAAGAAGGCATTATATTATGGTGTGGAGGCATTATTGGCGGAATGAATATAACAGAGATACAGATTAAGAATTTTGGAAAGCTCCATAATGTCACAATTCGGCCACTTTCTGGGTTAAATGTGATTTATGGAGAAAATGAAACTGGAAAATCCACCATACAACAATTTATTACAGGAATGTTGTTTGGTATAGAAAAACAGCGCGGCAGAAGTGGAAAAAATGATACCTATCAGCGTTATGAGCCTTGGAATAGCAGTTCTTTTTATTCAGGTGGACTCAAATTTACGATTGGAGATAAGCCATTTTTTTTGGAGCGCAATTTTTATCATAAAGAAAAATCAGCGAAGCTGATCAATGAGATGGATGGGGAAGAACTGTCTGTTGAGCATGGGGATTTGGAAATGTTGTTGGGAGGTATGAAAAAAACTGCATATGAGAATACTTATTGTGTAAAACAGGCAGAAACAGAGACAAAAAAGGAGTTTGCAGATGTCCTGCAGAATTATTTTGTAAATATTTCCACTGGCGGCGAGGGCGGTATGGATCTAATTAACGCCAGGGAACGTCTGCGAGATCGAAAAAAAGAGGCCGAACAAATATATCGCCAAAAGGCCGAAGCAAGAGCCCAAATGTTGGAAAAGCAACAATTGGAAGAGGCTCATTTGATTAAAGATATAGAAAATCTTAAGAAGCAGCAGAGAGAGGGAATTGAAAATGTTTCTGAGGAGATCGAAGAAATGTTTTTACCTGAACACGATTCGAATCAGATGGCAGAATATCTGTGGGATCTGCGCAAGAAAAAAGAGCAGCAAGCCTATAAAATGCGGCAGGGAATGGCATTCCTAGTGACAGCAATAACACTGATTTTTGGTATTTTAAATGCCAAGGCACATTTCTTTGGGCAAGACAGTAATCTTTTTTGGACAGTAGTAGAATTGTTTTTGTTGTTTGGATTTTTAGGAGGAATTGGGGCTCTGTATTTTTGGCACCAGAGAGAGAAGAAGTTAAAGAGAATCCGCAGACAACGTATGGAGGAAAGCAAAGAAATGACGCTCTCTGCCAGCAGAGAAATGGAACGGCAGAAAGTGCAACAGAAGCAGCAAACAGAAGCGAAGAAACAGGCAGTGGAAGAGCTGCTTCAGGTTCAGCTTGCAGAAAAGCAGACTATGCTTATGAACCTGCAAGACGAGATTGAGGAATCACAGAAGCCTACAGAAGAGGAAGTTGAGATAAAACAGCAGATTCAGGCATATGAGCTGGCATATAATACATTGCGCAAGTTGTCTCAAATTGCCTATGTAGATACCAGGAAACAGCTAGAAGAGGAAATGTCTGGGATTCTGGAGGAGCTGACACATGGCAAGTATGACCGGATTGGCTTGGATGAGCAGATGAATCTGGTAGTGCAGAAAGGAACTCGCAAATTATTTCCCTGGCAGCTTAGCCAAGGGGTTATGAAGCAGATGTATGTGGCGCTTCGGTTAGCGGCAGGAGGAATCTTTACACAGGAAGAATCTATGCCGATTATTTTAGACGAAGTGTTTGAATCTTTTGATGAAAAACGTCTGGAAGCAGCTCTGTTGTGGCTGGGCAGACAAAAAGGGCAAATTTTTCTTTTTACCTGTCAGCACAGGGAGATGGAGATATTAGAGCGCAATAACATAGCATATGGAAAAATTTTGCTGAGCAGATAGGATTTGGGGATGAAACGTTTCAATATGGAAAATTTTGCTGGGCAGATAGGAAAATAATATGGGTGAAACAAAGAAAAAAAAGAAGAAGAAAAAAAAATATCGTGTTTTCTGGTTCTTGGCAAAATTTCAAATATTACTTCTGGTATTGGTGGCAGGGGCATTGGGCTGGTATTATTTCGGCGGGTATGCGCAGACTGTCAGTAAACTGCAAAAAGAGGCCAAGGAGTTCGTGCGTAATTCCAGTGATGATACCTTTCGTTCGGTACAGACCAGTCTAGTGTATGATGTAAACGGGACTTTGGTTTCCACTCTAAAAGGCGAAAAGGATGTATACTATTTGGAGTATGAGGATATTCCCGCTTATGCAGTGGCAGCTATGGTCAGCATTGAGGATAAGAAGTTTTACAGTCATAATGGGATTGATATCAAGGCAATTATGCGTGCAGCGAAGGCGATGATTCAAAATGGAAAGGTCACGCAAGGCGGAAGTACAATTACCCAACAGCTTGCCAGAAATATTTTTTTGAACCAGGATGTCAAATGGGAGCGTAAGATTGAAGAAATGTTTATTGCTGTGGAACTAGAGAAAATCTATAGCAAGAACAAGATTATGGAATATTATCTGAATAATATTTATTTTGGAAACGGATATTATGGCATACAGGCAGCCAGCAAAGGTTATTTTAATACAGAAGTAGAAAATCTGGATTTGGCACAGATTACATTTCTATGTGCGATTCCCAATAATCCGAGCCTCTATGATCCTGTGGTGCGTATGGAAAATACGATCAAACGTCAGCGCCGCATCTTAGACCAAATGTTAGAGGACGGAAAGATCAATCAAGCCACCTGCTTGGAGGCGAAGGCGCAGGAGATTACCCTGAACCGTCCGCAAAAGACCAAAAACGATTATGTGGAAACTTATACGTATAATTGTGCAATTCGTGCATTGATGAAGCTTGCAGGTTTTGAGTTTCAATATGAGTTTGAATCAGAGCCACAACGCGCCGAGTATCAGGAAGAATATGATGAGATGTATGGCCAATGTCAGAACAGTCTGTTTACATATGGTTATCGCATTTACACTTCCATTGACTTAAATACACAGCAGATACTTCAAGCAGCAGTGGACAATGGTTTGGCAGAATTTTCAGAACAAAATGAGGAGGGAATATTTACTCTTCAGAGTGCAGCAGTATGCATAGATAACCATACGGGTTATGTGAGGGCGATTGTGGGCGGCAGGAATCAGGATCTTCCTGGCTATACTTTAAATCGTGCTTATCAGAGTTTCCGGCAGCCAGGAAGTTCAATTAAACCCGTGTTGGTCTATACACCTGCGTTGGAGAGAAATTATACTCCAGATTCTATAGTGCAGGACGTGAAGACAGAGGAAGGGCCGTCAAATTCCAGCGGTTCTTATAGCGGGGATATTACGCTGCGCTATGCAGTACAGACCTCCAAAAATACAGTGGCCTGGAATTTACTGGAGGAATTAACCCCACAGGCAGGACTTTCGTATTTGAAAGCCATGAATTTTTCCAAACTGGATTCCAGAGATGAACAGTCAGCCATCTCCCTGGGGGGATTTACCAATGGAGTATCGGCGGTGGAAATGGCCTCGGCCTATGCTGCGATCGAGAACGATGGTAAGTTCCGCGAGCCTACCTGCATTGTTAAGATCACAGACGCACAGGATAATGTGATTTTAGAGACAGCAAATGAAGAAAAAGAGGTTTACAAGACCAATGCCTCCCGTATGATGACGGATATGTTGACAACTGTGATTCAGGAGGGAACAGGGCGAGGACTCGCCCTCGAGAATATGCCCTGTGCTGGTAAGACAGGGACTACCAATGATAATAAAGACGGTTGGTTTGTGGGCTATACCAGCTATTATACTACCAGTGTATGGGTGGGATATGATATGCCAAGAGAATTGCCAGGGTTGACAGGTGCAAGCTATCCAGGAAGTATTTGGCAGGCATTTATGAGTCAGATACATCAGGGATTAGAACCAGTGGAATTTCTGCCTTATATTGATGAGCAGAAGGCTCCATTAGATAATGATGAATACTTGGACGGTATGCAGGAGCCAGAGCCTGATCCCAATGTCTCCCCAGAAGATGGCTTGCCAGAACAGGAAAATCCACCAGATACAGTGCCTGAAGGACTGCCTTAAGGAAAAATTGCCCAAAAATATTTTAGACAGATTTAGAAGGATAGGGAAAAAAATATGACATTGAAAGAATTTGTGGAAGAGCATGGCGATGACCCGCAAGGATTTTGCCCTTGTGTGATTGATGTACAGGGCAATTTATACGATTGTGCCAAAGGTCATTTAGAGGCACTGCTTAAGCTTGATGGGGATAAGAAATTAGAGGATATCCCCTCAGACGTATCACCATTATTTTATATGTTGGCAAAGACAGGAGCAATCGTTGTTGATTATGAGAGTCAAGTATGCAGTGGAGCAATTTCCAATAAACAGCACTATGTATTGTCTTCTTTAAGTGAAATGGGAAAGATTTCTATGGATTTAAAGGATGTTCATGGGAAATTTCAGCTTTGAGAAAATTGATGTTTTTTTATGATAATTATTTATAAAAATTCAGTAAAATTTATAAAAATTCTATTTTGTGAAATATACCACTTGATTTCCTAGCGGACAAGTGGTATATTGGTTTAAAATTAAACTATGAGGTGAGACTGATGGACTGGATGTTAGAGGGTCTTTTGCAAGGAACGCAGCTTCAAAAGCTCTATAACCGAAAAATTGAAGCTTTACGTGTGGAGTACAATCTCAGGAAAGTTGACATAGACATTTTATATTTTCTTTTTAAATCGGGAAAGCATAATACTTCCAAGGACATTAGTGATCTTAATCTGTTTAATAAGGGACATATTTCCCAATCTGTGGGTCGAATGGTAAATCAACAGCTCATTTATGTGGTACAAGATCAGATAGACCGTCGGTGTATGCATATTATGCTGACAGATAAAGCTAAAATAATTGTGGGGGAGATTACTGCACTTCGCAAACAAATGTATAGCATAATCTTACAAGGAGTTACGAAAGAAGAATATGAGGTATTGCTCCAGGTGTCCAGGAAAGTCAATGGGAATATCAAGGATGCGCTTGACAAAGAAACAAAAAATCAGACAGGAGGTAATCTATGCGGAATGAAGATGAATTGATGAATTATGCCATAAAACAGGAAGCGATTTGCAGAAAAAATGATAGTATTTCAGATGCATTGTTTGAGGAATATGGGGTAAACAGAGGGCTGCGTGATATGAACGGCAAAGGTGTGTTGACTGGACTTACCACTATTTCCAAGATTGTATCTTTTCAAAATGTAAATGGAGTGCAGACACCATGTGATGGACAACTTTGGTATCGCGGTTACAATGTACAGAATTTGGTAAAGTGTATCGGGGATAATGGATATGGCTTTGAGAAGATAGCCTATCTTTTATTATTTGGAGAGGCTCCAAGTGAGGAAGAATTGCAGGAGTTCTGTCAGATTATGGCGCAGAGCCGAACCCTTCCTACTAATTTTACCAGAGATGTGATTATGAAAGCGCCCACCAGGGATATTATGAACTCCATGACTCGTAGTATCTTGACGCTCGGATCTTATGACAATAAATTAAACTCACCAGATGTTATTACGAACAGTCTCAGACAGTGTATCGAGCTGATCAGTGTTTTTCCTATGCTTGCAGTGTATGCTTACCATGCCTACAATCATTATGAAAACAATGACAGTATGTACATTCACAGGGCAGAGCCACAGCTTTCAGCAGCAGAAAATCTATTGATGATGCTTCGGCCAGATAAAGGTTATACAAAATTGGAGGCCAAGGTGTTGGATGTGGCGCTGATTCTCCATATGGAACATGGAGGAGGAAATAATTCTACTTTTACAACCAGAGTAGTTACTTCTTCCGGTTCTGATACCTATTCTTCAATTGCCGCAGCGATGTCTTCCCTCAAAGGGCCGAAACATGGCGGCGCCAATATTAAGGTAATGGAGATGATGGAGAATATTCGTGCCAATATCAAGGACGTCTATGATAAAGAGGAAGTCGAGGCATATCTTGCTAAAATTCTCGCTGGGGAAGTATTTGATCATAAAGGTTTGATTTATGGAATGGGTCATGCCGTTTATTCGTTATCAGATCCCAGAGAGCGCGTATTTAAAAAATATGTGGAGAAACTGGCAGTTGCCAAAGAACGAGAAGAAGACATGCTTTTATATAACACCATTGAGGAATTGGCTCCCAAGCTGATTGCTGGGAAGCGCAAAATTTTCAAAGGTGTCAGCCCAAATGTGGACTTTTACAGTGGATTTGTCTATGATATGTTGGGGATTCCACAGGAACTCTATACTGCAATTTTTGCGATTGCCCGAATTGTTGGCTGGAGTGCACACCGTATGGAAGAATTGATCGGTATGAATAAAATTATTCGTCCAGCTTATATGAGTGTTATGGAAGAAAAAAATTAAGTTTTAATATGGAACACAATTATCCAGACTAATATCTTTGTAGATCATAGGGAGCAAGACGTCCAGCGGGCGTCTGTTCTTCTCTGTATGGTCTATCTCTACATTAATCAATAATAATTTTTATAGTTCTATGATTTATCTTTTATGTCAAATTTGTTTTCCTTTTTTAGTAGTCTCATTTAAAATTCATGGTTAGTTCGAAATCAGTGTAAATCCTATTTTTCGACATCAAAAAATAAGCAGAGAAGTATCTATTATGATCAAAGATAGATTTTTAGAAAATCGGTTTCCATTCCAGTTCGCTTGTGTTATACTTTTATTATATGGTGAATTACAGCATGCAAGCCAATGTTGTAGTAGAAAGGAGAAAAAAGATGGCGAACAGATTTGTATTAAATGAGATGTCTTATCATGGAGCAGGTGCAATTCAGGAGATTTCAGGAGAAGCAAAGAGCAGAAAGTTTGAGAAGGCTTTTGTATGTTCTGATCCTGATTTAATTAAATTTGGGGTAACAAAGAAAGTACTGGATGTATTGGACAATGCTCAATTGGCATATGAAGTTTATTCTGATATTAAGCCCAATCCGTCTATTGAGAATGTACAGACAGGCGTGGAAGCTTATAAGAAATCTGGCGCTGATTATCTGATTGCTATTGGCGGAGGCTCCTCAATGGATACAGCAAAAGCAATCGGTATCATTATCAACAATCCTGAATTTGAAGATGTAGTAAGTTTAGAAGGTGTGGCGCCTACGAAAAATAAATCCGTACCAATTTTTGCGGTACCAACCACGGCAGGGACAGCGGCAGAAGTGACGATCAATTATGTGATCACAGATGTGGCAAAGAATCGAAAAATGGTTTGTGTAGATCCCAAAGATATTCCAGTGGTGGCATTTGTGGATCCAGATATGATGTCTTCTATGCCGAAGGGATTGACTGCTGCCACTGGCATGGATGCGCTGACACATGCGATTGAGGGATATATCACTGCAGGAGCATGGGAATTGTCAGATATGTTCCATCTCAAAGCAATTGAAATTATTTCCAGAAGCCTGAGAGGCGCAGTGGATAATACAAAAGAGGGTAGAGAAGATATGGCTTTGGGCCAGTATGTTGCAGGTATGGGATTTTCCAATGTAGGACTTGGGATTGTGCATTCTATGGCGCATCCACTTGGCGCCTTATATGACACTCCTCATGGTGTGGCAAATGCCATTATTCTGCCTACGGTGATGGAATATAATGCAGAGGCCACTGGAGAGAAGTATCGTGAGATAGCAAGGGCTATGGGGGTCAAAGATGTGGATTCCATGACACAGGAGGAGTATCGCAAAGCGGCGATTGATGCGGTGAAGCAGTTGTCTGAGGATGTGGGGATTCCAGCAGATTTAAAAGATATAGTGAAGAAAGAAGATATCCCATTCCTGGCACAGTCTGCCTATGATGATGCATGCAGGCCTGGAAATCCCAGAGAAACCAGTGTGGAGGATATCACAAAGTTGTATGAATCTTTAGTTTAGAGATTATCCAAAGTTCAAGAGTAAGATGTGGAGGATAATGACAATGCAGAATGATGATATAAGATTACAATTAATGCGGCAGTTTCCAGTAGAAGTCGTTGAAGCCCGTGACGCCAGAAACGAGATGTATTATGCTTGTCCTACGTGCAATAGACCAGTGACAATGGGAATGGACAAATGTACGGGTTGCACGCAGGTATTGAGCTGGAAAAATATTAACCAGGGAATATCTTCAAATGGTGTGCGCAAAGCGGTGTTAGAATTTGAGGTTGCCTCAGATTTCGCAGTTGGAAATTGCAGGAAGTGTCCGATTTCCTATATCGGCAGAAACGATTCGGGAAGTGTCTATGAGTGTCCTCTGAAAATGAGCGGTTCCTGTAGGCTAAAATTGATTTAAGGCGCCAAAATGATTATTTTGATGGTAATAGATATATTTGATATTTAACCGCTGAAGTAATACATACGTTAAATGTCAAGCTTTGTTGGTATAAAGCTGCCATTTCTGCACATGCTATTGAGGAAAATATATTATTTCAATAGAAAGGCAGGAATTATTATGGCGACGGATTTTAAACAGAGCGAGACGATGAAAAACTTAATGCGCGCGTTTGCAGGAGAAAGCCAGGCACGAAATCGTTATACATTTGCGGCGAGCCAAGCCAATAAGCAGGGGTTGTATGTGATTGAGCAGATTTTTCAGATTACAGCCGATCAGGAAAAAGAGCATGCTAAAGTATTCTATGATCAGTTACAGGAATTAGCAGGTGAGAATATCCAGATTGATGGCGGTTATCCAGTGGATATTAGCCCTAATATTTCAGAATTGTTGAAGATGGCGCAACACAATGAGTATGAAGAACATGATGATGTTTACAAGCATTTTGGTGATCAGGCAAAGGAAGAAGGTTATGGAAAGGCTGCTGCTAAATTTCATATGATTGCAGAGATTGAAAAGCTTCATGGGGACCGTTTCGGAGCTTTTGCCAAATTGTTGGAGGACAATCAGCTCTTTGTGTCTAAAGTGGAAACAAAATGGATCTGTTTAAATTGTGGCCATATCTATGAGGGAACGGAAGCTCCCAGAACTTGTCCGGTCTGTGACCATGAACAGGGATGGTTTGTGCGTATGGAATTAGCGCCTTTCTGCCGTGATGGAAATTTTGAGAATTTTTAACTATTTAGATCTCTAGGAATGGGAAGTTAGGATCTTCAAATTTATTTGACAGATCCTAACTTCCTATTTTTATGGGGCAATAATCCTATAAGCCACAGACAATAGCATAAGCGGAGGCGAATGACAGCTTGGGGGCAAGAGAAAGGAATAGTTACCAGAATTTAATAGTTTTTTCACACTTCTAACATATTTTTTTCAAAAAAGGCTGTAATAATATCTTTGATAATGTTACTATGGAAAGAACACAGAAACAGGAGGAAAAGAATATGAAGAACCGAAATTATTTACTGGCAGTGACAGCGTTGTCTTTGACAGTATTTTTGACAGGTTGTGGAGGAGAAAAGAAGGATAATTCTCAAAATGCAGGCCAGACACAGGATGCTGTACAAGAGAGTGAGGAAGAAAACTCAGAGGAGGATAGTTCCACAGCGGATGAGCAGGAGGAGGAATCTTCACCGGCAGATCAGACAGAAGCTAATTCCCATGAAAAGGCTTTGGAGTTTGAAGTGGGAGATTATGTAAAACTAGGGGAATACAAAGGTATTGAAGTGTCTTATCCCGCGATTGCAGCAGTGACAGATGAGGATGTGCAGACTTCGATTGACGAACAGTTGACGGAAAGTTCTGAACTAAAGGAGACAGAGGCTGATTATGCTGCAAAGGATGGGGACACAGTAAATATCGACTATACAGGTACCGTTGATGGGGAAGAATTTGAGGGAGGAAGTGACACAGGAGTTGATCTTGAGCTTGGCGCAGAAGAATTTTTGCCTGAGTTTGAGGAAAATCTTGATGGAAAGAAAGCTGGGGAGACCGTGGTCTTTACCTTGAAATTTCCTGAAGATTATGATGAAGAATTGGGCGGAAAGGAAGCTGAATTTACCGTGAAGGTAAATTCTGTCAGCCAGCTAATTATGCCAGAATATAATGAAGACTTTGTAAAAGAAGTTTCTGATTGTAAGACGATAGAGGAGTTTGAGGCTTCTGTACGGAAGGATCTGGAGGAAAGCGCTAAGGAGGATTCTAAGATGGAGGCGGAAGAGAATGGCTTGAGGCTTGCAATAGAAAATGCCGAAATCAATGGTTATCCACAAGAACTCTATGATTTTTTCTATGATGATACAGTATCTGGCTATCAGTCCTATGCAGAAATGATGGGCATGGAGTATGAAGAATTTATGGAAAGCTTTATGGGTGAGGATGAAGTGGAAGAGATCATCATGGAACAAGTCACAGAGTATCTTGTTTGTCGGGCAATTCTTGAACAAGAAGGGATTGAGGTTACAGACAAAGAATATTCTACAGAGGCAGAGAAAATGGCAAAAGAAAATGAGTATGAAACCCTGGAAGAGTACGAGTCAGATTATGGCAAGATTTATATTATGACGCAGATTGTACGGGAAAAAGCAATTGATATTGTGCATGATTCTGCCAAATTGAAGGAAGTTTCTCAGGAGGAATATTATGAAGATGATGAGTTGGAAGTAGAAGAGGAAGAATAGGTTTGTATGGGACAATCTGTTATTATATTTGACAGATGAAGTTGTTAAGATGAGAGTAGAGTGATCTGCTCTCATCTGTTATTGTCTGTACAAAAAGAAATGTGCATATAAGATCTATCTGAGATTGGGATTTGAGATAATTTTAGAAAAAGAGGAAGAATTTATAATGTTAAAACATTTCGTTTAAAGCAATACTTTGGTATGCATTGGAGTTGTTTTAAATATTAAATTTTATGAAAATGACAGGTTAGATATTGATATGAATTATAATGAGGAACTTGTGGCCGCTTTTATGGAAGCTGTCAGCAATGCATTTTTGTCTTTGAAGAAAACGCACAACGAACATTTTTATTACTATGTCTTTATTTTTGATGCTGGCTTACATCCGTATCTTTCAGCATGGTCTTACGAGGCTCTGGAAAAATCAATGGTAGATAATAAAATAACTGATGAAGAAAAAGGTTGGTGGAAATGGGATTATTCTGATTCTCCGTATGCCATTTATGGGTATGAGGAATATTTTCAAGAGGTAAGTGAATTACTTGATCAAAGAGAAGACAGTATATCAAGGGATGAACTTTATGATATTGAGTGGGATATACGAGTGGAGTCTATGGAAGAAGCAATGAAAAGGCTTGACCAGGCTGGATTGTTTGGGAGTGGAGAAGAGCGTAACAGTGTGGTTATTAATGTAGAAATAGCGCCACCTGATGGCTCGGAATATGAGAGAGCTTTACGGATAAACGCAGCATCTCCATTACTGTCTGAATATTTAGAATGGTGTGAAAAAGAAGAAGATTAATTATAGAGATAAAAGCAGATGTTATAGATATATGGATGCGGTTTTATCATTATGTAAATGGACTGGACGGTCTTGTTCTAATTGACTGTAATCTCCGTTTTCCCTCATCATACTCTCTGCTTTAGCTATCTTCTTTTGATTATAGCAGCCTACAAGAAATTCTTTTCTTAAATGTCGAATAATGTCGAAAGAGATAATTTCGATAAAAATGTATTGTAAAATATGATAACATATAGAAAATACAAACGAGAGGAGAATTTTAGAATGTCAAAAGAACAATCAGCAATAAAAATTTGCAAGTATTGTCAAACAGAAATTCCATCTGGGGCAAAGGTATGTCCGCAATGCAGGAAGAAGCAGGGTGGGAAGTTGAAATGGTTTATTATTGCTATTTTGATCGTTGCAGTGATAGGAGCAGCAGCGGGAGGCGGTGGAGATGATAAGCCAGAAAAGGTAGGAAATGCCGATAGCAACACGGAATCTAATAAAGATTCATCAGAAAATAAAGTTGATGATGAAAAAGAAACAATATTTAAAAAAGGTGAAATAGCTGAATTGAATGGTGTTCAGGTTACTCTGATGGATTACAAAGAAAATACAGGCAGCGAGTACAATAAGCCTTCTGATGGGAATGTATTTCTTATGGCTGAATTTGAAATTGTAAATAATACGAAGGAAGAACTTGGGATTAGCAGCATGTTAAGTTTTGAGGCATATGCAGATGATTATAAACTGGATTATTCGTTGGCTGCAATAATGGAAAAAGAAGGAAATCAGCTTGATGGAGAAATCGCAGCAGGGAAGAAAATGAAAGGATGGATAGGATGGGAAGTTCCGCAAGATTATCAGGCTGTAGAAGTTCATTTTACAGACAATGTATGGAGCAGCAATAAGTTTATGTTCCTAATTGAGAAATAACCATAATAAATGAGGCTGTCGTTTTAACGATTAAAAAATGAACTGCTCCCTCCTAAGTGACAAGTTTTTATTATTTCACTTGTCTGCCTAGAAGGGAGCATAGCACTTAGTGCGACCGCCCAGATTTCAGATAAAAACTTCTCAAAAGACTGGGATTGATTGGATAACATTAATCCTCAAAATAGCTAAAAATATCCTCATAGATCCTTCTGGTCTGCTGCTCGTCCCCCCATGATAAAGGGTCATCAGCATAACATAACGCGAAGAAAGGTTCTCTGTCTTGTATAATTTTGGGCAGACGTTCCCATAAACCATACATTTGACCAGCAAAACACTTTATATCTGAACAATTTTTGTAACATACCTTTAACTTGTTCATTAAGATTTTACCAAACTGTTCATAATCAAAGGTATTGTAGTCAATATGTGTACTGATATAAGTAATTGCTTTGTTTGTATCTGTTTCCCATTCTAAATACAGTAAGTCATCATTTTCAGGGTGATCAAGAAATAATTCATCCAGCCTTTTGTTATATTCGTCTTTTGTTACCAGTTCTTCATATAATAAAATCGCAAAAACTAGTATTTCTTCCATGCTACTACCTGGATTTCATGATCAATAATATCATTTGTAATGATATACAAAACCTTTTCTGCTTCGTCAAAGCAACAGCGATGGAAAGGATCTTCTTTAAAACAGCTAGCATATTTTGGCATTTTAGATAAGTCAATGTTTTTCTCAAGGAGATATGCACGCATTTCCTCCTCATTATCATATTCAGACTGGAAGAGGCTCCATCCTGATTTTTCTAAAACGTATGCTCCAGTGTCATAATATTCACAAGTTAGAATATCCAGAACAATGTTCATTAAGTAATCTGTTAATGTATGAAACATCAATTTCCAATCAGTGATTGGATCAGCTTCATGCTGCAGATAGACAGGTGGATTTTCCTGTGTCAGATCTTTTTCTTCGATGCCAAAAAATACCACTCCTGCAGCATAATCGCTGCCAATATGTAAATAATTGGTAACCAAATCCGGCCATTGCTCTTTGGGGATTTTTGAGAATGGATAAAAATCATTTCCTTCACAAAATTTGGGATCTGTAAAATCCTGGCGGCAGTCTTCAATTCCTTCCTCAATATATTGATAGGAAAAATAAGGCCAGAGTTCGCTGGCCCAGATATCTGCAGTGGAAAACAGAGGATTATTTCTGGCGTAACTCAAGAAATCAAACAATTGTGTAGGCAGTTTTATATTATTTTCTTGTTCAAATTGTTGTAATTCTTCTTTGGCTGCAGGTTTGGTATATCCAAGCAGCTTTACAATCTCTAATGGTGTCAGATGATATTTTATTGCCATAAGATTAACTCCCTCTAATTTTAAAATTTTAATAAGTATTTAGAAATTTAAAGCGCTTCCTTTCCCATTTTTATGGGATTTTAATAGATTTTCTTAATGTGTTAAATATGTTTCAATGGTTCCCTGTAGGATGACTTTTTTGCCTAATAAAGTGACTGCCTGATTTGGACATGTATTGATACAGCGATAACACATAGTGCATCGATTGCCCGCCTTGGGCAAATGATCTTTCATTGCGATATTGTTCATGGGACATAATTTGGCACATTTTCCACAGCCAACACATTTATGTGAATCAATTTTTATTTTATCGGAGTAGTGCGTTGTCTTGTCCCTAAAATAGAGCCGTTGTCCAAATAATCCTGCTAAATGAGGCAGCAGACCGATGCCATCCTGAGGAATGTTTCCCTTCTTCATTGAGCGCGCGGCACGTATTATCTTTTTCTCCGCTTTTTTAACCAGTTCCTTATTTTTGGCCGGATGATGTTTTAATGCCCTTATATCAGCGATGCTGTCTGGCATTTTCAAATGTAATCCGCCCGTAATTTGCGCCCCATATTTGTGTAGGCGACGGGCAAGCATACCGGCGCCATCTCCGCTGAATAGCGCCATTGTTGCAATGACAAAGATCTTTTTACCTTTCCACAGGCGCTTATTTCTGTCAACAAAATCTTGTAACATTTTCGGAATATTGCTGTATTGTACAGGATAACTAAAGATAATCTCTTGCTGGTCTTTGATATGTTTGCATATATTTTTGTCTTCTATAGCATATATTTTTGCCGCTGGCTCTAAGTTTTGAAGAAAACATTCCAGAGCATATCGTGAATTTCCTGTCCCACTAAAATAGATTCCTAGCATTTTACACTTCCCAATAAAAAATAATTTCTTTTAGCTCAGTTACAGTGTCGGCAATGATCTTAGCGCCATGCTGTTCCAGAAAGGTTCGCGGACGAAAGCCCCAGCTCACGCTAAGACAGGGAATGCCTGCGTTTTGAGCAGTAGCGATATCGACATCAGAATCTCCGACATAGATACATTGTTGTGGAGAAACCTGTAATTCCTGCATTGCTTTTAAGACGGTATCTGGCGCTGGTTTTGGGGCTGTCTGAGCAGATTCGCCGATGGCAGTGGTGATGTAAGGAGCGAAAAAATCCTCACATAAGCCTTTGACAGCCAGATCAAATTTGTTGGAGACCACTGCTAATTTGTAGTTTTTTTGGCTGGCTTCTGCCAAAAACTCCAGGATTCCTGGAAAGGGTTTGGTAAAGTCTTTTTTGTGCGCCTCATAATGTTCTTTAAAATCATTTAGGCAACACTCAAATTTTTCAAAGGCATGTCCGCCAGGAATGGCGCGTTCCATCAGCACTGTTACACCATTTCCAACCATTTGACGTACAGCATCTTCGGAATAGGTGGGAAGCTGGTACTTGTTTAAGGCAAAGTTTACACTGTTGGTCAGATCTGTTAAAGTATTTAATAAAGTGCCATCAAGGTCGAAAATAATGGCGTCAATAATTGTTGACATAATATAAGAGTCCTTTCTACTTACAATATAATAGGTGATTGCGAAACTATTAAATTGTCTAAATTTCATATACAATTTATACAATTAAGATCGTTGCTATAAGGTGATTTTAACACATCCTTTTTTTTCTGTAAACGTAACTAATATTTAAGTTACTGATTTTTTAGTTGTTATAATTATAAAATGGAGCAGCTCAAAAGCTTGCAGTTTTCAATTGGTAAGAGTACAATGGTTACTATGAATATTTAGAATGACAAAGTAATGAAAGAATAATTGAAGATAGATAAAAAATGAAATGATAAATATGTAAAGAAGAGATAAAAAAGAAAGGAAGAATATGAGAAGAAAAGATAGAAAATAAAAAGAAGAATATGTGAAGAAGAGATAAAATGATAAATATGTAAAGAAAAGATAAAAAAATGAAAGAAAAATTGAAGATAGATAAAAAATTGAAATGATAAATATGTAAAGAAAAGATAAAAAAAGAAAGGAAGAATATGTGAAGAAAAGATAAAAAATAAAAAGAAGAATATCTGAAGAAAAGATAAAAAATTGAAGGAATAATTGAAGATAGATAAAAAAATGAAAGGAAGAATGTGTGAAGAAAAGATAAAAAATGAAGTGAAGAATATTTACAGATAAAATAGAAGAACGAAAGGAATAAAGATTGCTATGTGGGAAAAAGTATGGAATCATCAAAAAATTGCTTATGGGGGAGATTACAATCCAGAACAGTGGCCAGAAGATACCTGGGAGGAGGATATGCGTCTGCTTAAGCTGGCTCATATTGACACCTTGACTTTAAATGTATTTTCCTGGGCCGCACTGCAGCCCTCTGAGGAGGAATATCGTTTTGAAAAGCTCGATAAGATTATGGAACTGGCGAAAAAACACGATATGAAAGTCTGCCTGGCTACCAGCACAGGAGCACATCCGGCATGGATGGCCAGAAAATATCCTGAAATTTTGCGCACCGATATCACGGGCAGGAAGCACAAATTTGGCGCCAGACATAATTCCTGTCCCAATAGTTTTGTGTATCGGAAATATTCTGTGCGGCTTGCCGAGAAGCTTGCCGAACGCTATCAGGATTATAATAATATTGTGGCTTGGCATATTTCCAATGAGTATGGCGGAGAGTGTTACTGTGAAAATTGTGAGAAGGCATTTCGTGTGTGGCTTAAGAAACGCTATGGAAATCTTGAGGAGTTAAACCGCGCTTGGAATACTTCATTCTGGGGACATACCATGTATGATTGGGAAGATATTGTTCTGCCAGATCAGCGTACGGAACATATCAGTGAGGAGCAGACCGTAGCACAGACCATCAGTATTGATTATCGGAGGTTTAACTCTGACAGTATCATGGAATGTTTTCAGATGGAATATGAGGCAGTAAAAAAATATACACCAGATATCCCTGTGACCACAAATCTGATGGGAGCATTCAAACCGCTTGATTATCACAAATGGGGAAAATATATGGATTTTATTTCCTGGGATAATTATCCTTCCAATGAGGATTCCATCAGCAAGACCGCGCTCAATCATGATTTGATGCGAGGAGTTGGAGGTGGAAAGCCGTTTATCTTGATGGAGCAGACTCCAAGCCAGCAGAATTGGCAGCCCTTTAATGCCTTAAAACGGCCAGGAGTTATGCGGTTGTGGAGTTATCAGGCAGTGGCGCATGGTTCTGATGCAGTGATGTTTTTCCAGATGAAGCGCAGTATTGGTTCCTGTGAAAAATATCATGGGGCAGTGATCTCTCATGCAGGACATGAGCATACTCGTGTATTTCGTGAAGTGACTGAGCTAGGCGCGGAATTGGAAAAGCTGGGGGATGAGATTTTAGGTTCTGTGGGAACGGCTCAAGTAGCCTTGATGTTTGACTGGGAAAATTGGTGGGCTGTGGATTATTCTGCGGGGCCTAGTGTCAATCTTAAATATTATGATGAGATTCTCAAGTATTATACCGCATTACATGAGCAAAATATTGCCGTGGATCTTGTCAGCGAGGAGACAGAATTGTCTCAATATAAACTGGTGATAGCGCCTGTTTTATATATGACAAAACCCGGCGTTGATGTGCGGATTCGTGAATTTGTAGCACATGGCGGAACGTTTGTGACCACATTTTTCAGTGGATATGTAGATGAAAATGATTTGGTGATCATCGGCGGTTATCCTGGAAGGCTGCGTGATATCCTCGGTGTCTGGGTAGAAGAAATTGATGCGCTCCCTGAGACAAAGAAAAATCATTTTGTATATCAAGGAGAGACTTACAGTGCAAAGCTTCTCTGTGATATTATGCATCTGGAAGGCGCTCAGGCTTTGGCAGAATATCAGGAAGATTTTTATGCTGGTACACCGGTTATCACCTGTAATTCCTTTGGCAAGGGAGAAGCATACTATATTGGTACTAGCTCAGAGAAAGATTTTTATGCTAGGCTGATTTGTGAACTGTGTGAAAAACAGAACATTAAGCCGGCAGCCGAGACGCCTGCTGGTGTGGAAGCAGTAGAGCGGGTGCGTAATCACGAGCATTATCTTTTCTTATTAAATCACAACGAGGAGCAAAAAGAAGTGATCGTTCCAGAAGAGAGTACTGATTTACTGACTGGAACTATATATCACAAGGAGGAGAGCTTGACATTAGCTGCAAAAGGCGTGGTCATCCTAAAATGGTTCGAAGAATAGCGAGGGATTGGGAATGATTTTGCTGAAAGCAAACGATGAATTGAAAATGGTATTTGGGCGGATCATCAAAACGATGGGGGTAAATGTGGCCTGGAACGGAAATTTTGTAGTGTTAAATAATTTTCTGATTTTATCGGGGAGTGTCCGTTCTCTAATTTTTAATTTTGATAATCGTAAAGTGCTTACGAATATCATTGAATTGCCAGATCGGGAAGAAGATATGGAACCGGTAGAAGGCAATGAAGTATTGACCAATGTGTTGAATATGACCTTATATGCATTTGGAAAATGGGGTGTGATTAAAGGACTTAAGGTTGACCAGGATTACAGTCAATTAAATGGATTGTTTTATGAGATTTTAAAGGATATGAATATCACACCAGGCTTTCGGGATGATAATTTCCGATTCTATAAGGAACGGATTCAGATTACCTATGAGGAAACCGTACAGGATGCGATAGTGGAAGGAAAAAGGAAAGCACAGGAGGCTGCGCAGGAAGAAAAAGAGCAGCCAGAGGAACAATTGGGATTATGGCATAAGATACGTTGGGAAGTGGAACAGTGCAGCTTTTCTAAAAGTGAACTTACTGCGCATGAGAAACATGCCGCCCGTCTGGGAAAGAATTTCTATCGCACAGGGTTTCACTGCGCCCAATGCCAGGAAAAATTATTTATGGTGGTTTATCCTGAGGGAGAAGAATTTCTTGTGGAGACAGAAGAAGGAAAGGTATATCTGGCAAGATGTTATACTTGCAGCAATTGTAATTCCTTTTATACGCCGAGACCTGGAAAACTGTTGAATGAGGGAGACGTCTATGCGCTAAAGTTTGGCAGTGATAAAGAAGCATATGAGGATTATCAGGAGCTTTTGGGAAATGCTGGGGAGCGCACCACAAACTATCATTTTAATGAATATGAATGGGAGTATGGTAAAATCAAAGAGCCGGAAACTATTGAGCGTGCATGCGCGGAAATGGAGGATATGTCAGAGGAGGAACTGCAGCAGTTAGATGGAAAACTGGAAGCAGATTTTTATCCGCTCAATAAGGCGGCGCCTTATCGAAGAAGGATTCAGGAGCTGTTAAAGAGAAAAAGAGCGCGCCAAGCTTCAAAACATCAACAAGGATCTTTGAGCAAGGAGAATAGTTCTCAGGGCTTAGTGGATGGAAAGAGCAAAACAAGCTTAGCGGGAAGAATATCAGGGACAACAGGGCAGGCTTCTAAATTTTCCAGAGCAGCAGGGAATCAAGATAGTGCAAAATCAGCAAAATCCTCTGGGATAAAAATCAACGACACAGCAGATATCTCAGTGAACAGCGGCGATGCCAACAGTCAAAAATCAGCGGATAACATAAGACCAAAAGAAACAGGGGTGCAAAAAGATCACAAGCAGCGAACACAGACGGAAAATGATGAAAGTAAGAATTCTGAAAAAAGCACAGAGTATGGTGTTAGCAGACAAAAATCTGTTGCCGCAAACACGGATCAAGTCCAGGAAAAATATGACGCACGGATGAAAGTGCTAGAGCGAATGTCCTTGCGTCAGCTTCAAGAACTCAAGAAACAGGTACAGTCTGACGCAGGATTGGATTATTTGCAAAAAGAGGATTACAACAATCAGATTGCACAGGCTGTGGTGCAAAAAGAAGACCAGTCTATCCGTAAGAAGGCAGAAGAGTGCAGGGATAAGCCACATGCGGCGTTAGTGCGTGTTTTGGATGAGGTGAATCAATCACAGGCATCTGAGGCAGTGAAATCACAAGTGCGCCAGCAACTGGAGGAATTGAAAGAAAAGCAGGGAAAGATAGAGGCAGAGAAGCTGATGGCCTCTTTGCCTGCCAATGTAAGCAGTCATCAATATCGGATTTTTCGTGAAAAATTGGCACAGTACGATGGGGTAGATGTCTCAGCATATGAGCAGCAGCTACAAGAGAGGCGCAAGCAGACTCAGAAGATCGAGCTTGACAATATGCTGCGCCGCGTGGGAAGAAGTGACAAGAAGGGCTTAAGAACCATGCTCAGCCAGTTAGAGCAAGATTTTTCAGAGGAAGACGCCGCCCCGATGCGCAAGGAGATAGAGGGCAGATTGAGGAAACTGGAAGAGGCAGAGATTGATAAGATTTGCCCCAATATCTTGGGAATGACGTTTGATGAGGCAGCAGAGGCCTATGAAAAAATTGAAGGAGGGGCGTTTCTTCCAGATCTAAAGACAAATACGTTGGAGATGATTGACAAGCGTTTAACCAAGATTAAGATGGATGAGTGTGCGCTGCTGGTAGAAAAACTGAAAGAGGACTTGAGCGGCAAGATTAAAGATAGCGAACGGCTCCATTTCTATGAGGCGCGCAAGGTGATGCGTGGAGACTATGAACCGCAGGAGGCAGAGTTGACTGCGCGAGCCCTGAATACATATGCTGCAGACCGCAGCCGTTACGAATTTCCAATTTTAATCTGTGATTCTTCCAGCCGCAAAAATGGCAAGGAAGGATTTCTGCTGACGCCAGATCATATTTATTATAATAGTACTTTTAATAGTGAGAAGATCCCAGTGCGTGCGATATCTGGAGTTCAGGGAAATACTGGACTGTTAAACCGTGGCATTTATCTGAATCGCTCCAATGGAGCAAAGACCAAGATTCCTGGTGGTATTCCTGCCAAGGAACTGGGGGTATTTGGGGAGGTGCTCAATCAGTTTATCGCCTATCTTCAGGAGAAACCAGAATCGAGAAGTATTTCTTATCTGGTACAGGAAAAGCATGAGGTAAAATGCTGTTACCGGTGCGGGTTTACTTATCGAGGTGGAAATGTATGTCCCAAATGTGGCAATCAAGCCAATCAGTGACAGTGATATAAAATATATTTAAGGATTCTGGAAAGGAAAAGTTTACTTTGAAAGCAGGGGGGATTCAAAGAATATACCTTGTTACAGGTGCCAGTTTAAGATGGAAAGGCAGAGAGAAGGTTCTATGAGAACATGTCTTATGTTAAGAGACCACGGTTTTTTCTGAAATATAAGGAGGGAGGCGGATATGGATAGAAAAGCGTCAGCAAGAGAAACATTAAAAATTATGGAACAAGGATATTATGAATTTGAGGGAAAACAGATCAATATTTCCTTAGATATGGAAAATTCCATAAAACAAAGCTTTCTGCTCACGCCAGAGCAGGGGGAGGCGCTGCTGAAAAAATACAGTACATTAGAAAATACGATAACAAAGAATGGTAAGTCATATGTGGAAAATATATCTACAGTGGACGCGATTAGAAAACTTGCAGAAGAAGGAAAAAGTAACATTGGTGTACTCAATTTTGCAAGTGCCAAGAATCCAGGCGGTGGTTTTCTTAACGGGGCAATGGCACAGGAAGAGAGCCTTGCAGCGTCAAGTACTTTATATAAAACACTGACAGCACATGAAGAATATTATCGCAGTAATCGTCTGCAGACCTCTATGATATACACAGACTATGCCATTTATTCGCCAGATGTTGTATTCTTCAGGAATGGAAGGTTTCGGCTTGTACCTTCTGTGGTGAAGGCTTCTGTATTGACATTGCCGGCAGTGAATATGGGTCAGGTTTTGTTAAAAGGAGAGGATGAGACAAAGGCAAAGCAGGCAATGAGGCGCAGGATGAAACTGGCATTGGCAATTTTTGCGGAGCAGGGAGCAAAGAATCTGGTGTTGGGGGCATATGGCTGCGGAGTATTTCGCAATGATCCAGAATTGGTGGCCATTTGGTGGAAGGAACTTCTTGAAGAAGGTATGAACCAGTATTTTGATACGATATTTTATGCTGTTTTTGATCGGGCAAAAAATGGACTGTGTATCAATACATTTGAACAAGTCATAAAAGGGAAACATGAGGGAAATCAAGTCTAATAAAATGTTACAACATAAAACGTACATGAATTATAAACGGAATAAGGAGATAAAATGAAACTTTATATTGCAACAGCTCCATGCAGAGTCTGAGGAGGCTGCATGGAGGAATCGCTTTTGCTGATATCCTCAGACTTTGCTTCTGGTTTTAAGTTAAGAAAGAAAACAAAAGGAGCAAAGAAATGAAATTTAATAAGAAGCATGAATTATTTGAGTTAAAGGATTTTTTGATACTTTGGAGTACCCAGAGCATATCTCAGCTTGGCAGCAGTATTACAGGATTTGCTCTGACCTTGTGGCTGTATGAAGCGACAGGTTCATCCCTAAGTACTGCAGTACTTGCGATCTGTTCTTATGCGCCATATGTATTAATGAGCATATTTGCTGGAGCATTGACAGACCGATTTGATAAAAAGAAGACAATGCTTGGCTGTGATGTATTTGCCGCAATATGTACGATGATTGTATTTGTGCTGTTTAGGACAAATAGTCTGATGGTATGGCATTTATATGTTTTAAATGCGATTTCGGGATTAATGAATACCGTTCAGCAGCCTGCTTCTGAGGTAGCTATGACACTTATTATGCCAGAAAAGTATTATCAGAAGACAAGCGGGCTCAGAACTCTGTCAAGCAGCCTGATCTCCATATTGAATCCTTTGATTGCTACATCATTGTATTCTTTTTTAGGGCTTAACGGTGTAATAGCGGTTGATATCGCGAGCTTTATGATTGCATCTATAGCGTTACTCTTTTTTATCAAAATCCCAGAAAACAAAAGTGACAAGAGAGAAAGGGTGCTTGTCCTTGCCAAAGAGGGACTGATGTTTTTGAGAGAGAATCCGCTTATTATGGCATTAATTTTATTTATGTCTGGTGTGAATCTGACAGCTTCCGCCTTTGATGCAACACTGCCTGGTTATGTGCTTCCGAATCCGAAGGGCGGTTCGTCAGTTCTGGGACTTGTTACAGCTTGTTCTGGTGTTGCTATGATTATTGGCAGTCTGATTGTTTCCGTGTTGCCAAAACCGAGAAACAGGGTAAAGATTATTTATCTGACCATGCTGTTTTCATTGGGGACTGAAAACTTTTTGTTGGCATTTTCCAGAGAACCGGCATTATGGTGCATTGGGCAGATAATCGGGTGGATTCTTGTACCAGTTATGAGTGCAAATCTAGATGTGATTCTTAGGACTAGCATTCCTGTACAATTACAGGGGCGGGTCTATGCATGCCGTAATACGCTGCAATTTTTTACGATTCCGATTGGATTGTTTTTCGGTGGTTTTATGGTTGATCATGTATGCGAACCATTGATGAGAGTATATGGTGATTTATCAATTCTAAAAACACTGTTTGGCACAGGTAAGGGATCCGGCGCCGCGCTTATGATGTTGTTGCTTGGAGTAAGCGGAAGTTTAATCTGTATCATTACAGGGAAAAAGTTGAGAAAGTATCAGTATAGGGAATAGTAGATAAATTCCGCGAACCATGTACCCCGCAGCTTTGCTGCATAGCAAGATTAATACCCCGTCACTTTGCTGCGTGGTATGTGATTTACAAGGAGGTGAAATGTAATGCAAAATCGATTGGAACGATGGTCCCATCTGAATATGGCGTTGATTGGCGGATTTATTGGCGGATATGCGATTGTAAATCATCATGATCTTCTTGGTTCTGCACAGACTGGAAACATGATTGCCTTAGCATTGTATGTTGGAGGAATGCATACTATTGACTGGCTGGTGCGGCTTTTGGGGATGGTGATCTATATGCTTGGAATCGCCATTGCCGTTTTACTGCCCAAAAAAATAGAATCGATTAAGCTAAAAAGGTTTAGCATTCTGCTGGATATGGCGGCTTTGCTGACTGTGGGATTTCTGCCGGGAAAGACCGATCATTTTGTGGCCTTATATCCATTATTCCTGGCAAGTTCCGTGCAGTTGTGCTCTTTTCCAGGTGCGGATGGTTTTACATGTTCTTCAATATTTTCAACGAATAATCTCAGACAATGCACATCATCCTTTGTGGAATATTTTTGCAGCCACGACAGGGAGGCGCTGCGCAAAGGAAAATTTTATGGGAAAGTGTTGTTTTGTTTTCATTTGGGCGCAGCCCTTTCTTATCCCACAAGCCAGGCAATGGGACTAAAAAGCGCTTGGCTGGGTTTGATTCCCTGTGCTGTGGCACTGGGATTGAACAATAAGGAAAATCACACGAATGTACGTTGCAGCCATTGAGAGGGAGAACATAGTGAAAAATTGCTGGTTTTAGGTTTCTGTTTTTCCCATAAAGCCTCTTAGTGGATCAACATGTCTTGCATGTTCTATAATGTCTTCTGCATTCTGCAGCAGGTAATGGCTCAATAATTTTAGCTCTGCTGGCGAGAATCCAGAAGATTTTTCAATTTTACCGGAGGGTAGACTTCCTTCTGCATAATCTTTTCCACGTTCAAAAAATACATGGACAATTTTTTGGCCTTTTTTTGTGATAATACCGGAGTAGGTCATACGAAGTTCTTCAGATTGATTCATGAAAATGCCCCCTTATTCTGTCAAGCAATGAAGTTTAACTACCTTATCTAGATTATACCTTTTTGGAAGAAAAATACAATCATTTTTTGTGACTATCGTATCAAAAATTGGATATTTTTGACATCCTTATTCTTTTCTCAATAAAAATAAAAAACCGCCCCAGAAACCAAAGATCATAGCGCCATAGCCAGAAAAAATCAATAAAAAAGTATGCGGCGAATCGGTTAGCATTGGAAATAGATATAAAATCAGCAATGCACCGCTTAAGGACAGCAAAAATACAAAAAGGGTCCTCAGAGCAAGGTAGATGGTATTAGTGGAAAATAAATGCAATTTGCTAAGTATCTGTGAAATTTTATAGAGTTTCATTGTAAATCCTCCTGTTTTCCTATTTGATAGTATAGTATGTGAATGTAAAATGTATTTCACAGTACAAGTAAAATTTGTGTAAAAAATGGAGGTTTTATCATTACAATGATGAATCAAACAGAAATGGAAGAACTCAAAAAAGACATTGTTGATTTTCAGGCTTAGAAGTGTTATATTAGAGAAAAGGAGTGACCGCCCATATTATGCCCTATGGGTACAAGCGTGGTCAGCCTCCCAGATATGGCTAAAGCCTACCTGTAACCAGCCAAGTTGACAAGGTAGGCTTATTTATTTTCGCTTATTGTTCCTATCAATATAGGAAAGCAACGCAATAAGAAAATTACCGCCCAAAAATAACAGGCTTAAAATTTGGTATGTATTCATATGCGCCACCTCCCTTCTTTTGTGAAGTTAGGGAGGCTTACCACCTTGTAACGCGGTCACTCTGTAGATCGATTATAACATATCCTTTGTCATTCGACAATTTGTTTTCATTTTTTGAGTTTCCCCATTTTGCAATTTAAAGTGCCAAAAGGTTTCCAGCACAAAGTGATGGAAACACTTTGCACATAAAAGCGCTATGAAAAGTTAGATTTTCAGACGCTTTTTGTGCAAGATGTCTATGCTGCCAAAGGCAGCAAGACCTTTTGGCACTATAAGATCGGCTGTTATAAAAAATGGGGAAACTTAAAGTTTTCATTTGAGTTTCCTTAATTTGTTTATCGTATGTCAGTTTCATGTTACAATGACAGCAACACATTAATAAAGCCAAAAAGGAGGTTATTATGAAGCATCATTCCACAGAAAAGTTGTGGGGGAGGTTTTTTGCCTGGGTACTTGCGGTAGCGCTCTTATTTTCTAATTTAGAGAGCACCGTTTTAGTTCAGGCGGCGGGAGAGAATGCCATTTCTATTCAGACAGCAGAAGATTTGGCGAAAATTGGAGTAGACAGTAATTATCCAATGACTGGGGATTATAAACTGGATGCTGATATTGATTTGTCTGGCAGCGACTGGACACCGATGGGTGGTTATCTGGGGAACAAAGGAACTTGTGATCCAGCAGAAGTAAATGTGTTTTCAGGAACTTTTGACGGTCAGGGACATGTGATTTCAGGATTGACCATTCATCTGGATGGTTCCATCGATCAGGAAGGCAAATATGGGCAGGTAGGACTATTTAGTGTGATTGGTTCCAATAATGCCTCTGATTATGCTGAGGTTCGGAATATAATTTTTACCGATGTAAATATTTACACAGATTTTTCAGATGGACTAGCAGCAATTGGAACGCTTGCAGGGGAAGTCAACGGTTATGCCAATGTCTCTGGGATTGCGGTTATAAATGGCAATCTCAATATTAACCGTTCTTCGGCCTGTGATACCGTAGGGGCAGGCGGTGTGATCGGTGAATGCCGTACGCAGGACGTTATGGGCAATGGCAATATTTCTGTGACAGATTGTTATAATGGGGCGACGCTGCTTGCAAGCGGCAGCAGAAGTGATTTGATTTATGCAGGCGGAATTATCGGAAGAGTTGCCAAGTCTGCCTGTAAGTCGATCGCTCAGTGTGTCAATACTGGAATGGTTCAGTATGACGGTTATGATGCATATGGAATTACGGCGGCAGAGAGCAATCGAGGAGAATATCTTTCTACCCTGACAGACAGTTATTTTTTGGCATCTTCTGGCCAGCTTTCCCTGGGAGGGGTTACAGCAGTTTCTGACGCTGATATGACAAGCGGCAGTTTGCCAGGCAATCTTTCAAGTACCAACTGGAGAGCAGAGAGCGGCTGTTATCCAGTACCAGCTTTTTGTTATCAATCCAGTGCGGCTGGCCTGATCTATCTTTCCGGTCTAACACTTACGTTTGCAGAGGGTGAGACTGCTTCTGGTGTAAAGACAGAAATTGGTCTGCCTCAGACAGTAGGGGAACAGGCGATAACTTGGACGAGCAGTGAGCCGGCAGTATTGAGTATTGAAGCAGGAAAAGCGATTGCGCATCCGGCTGATATTGGCACGAATACAGCGGTGACATTGACGGCAGAGACTGGAAATGGTTATAGCCGCAGTTTTAGAATTGTGGTGCTGACGGAACATCAGCAGGCAATCACATTTGATCAAGGATATGCACAGGTGGGAACACCGCTCACAGTTTCTGTCTCCAATACAGAGGGGTTGCAGCTTAAGTATCAGTGGAATGTAGGGGGGAACAATATTTCCAATACTTCTGCCACCTATACACCTACCGAGGCAGATCTGGAGAAATTTATTTCTGTTACAGTGTCAACAGCAGATAACAGTATACATTGGAATTTATCTACTTATTGCAGTGAACTGCCAGTGGTCTATGTGGACACAAACGATGGCAGAGAGATTAACAGCAATACAATAGCACAAGATGCAGTGATTAAAGTACAGGGAAATCAGGAATTTCAGGATCCTGCCACTTGGTATGAGGGAGAGACGGCCATCAAGGGCAGAGGCAATTCTACTTGGAGTTATGCAGTACAAAATAACTTGAAAAAGCCTTATAAATTAAAGCTTTCTGAGAAAGCAAATTTATTAGGACTTGGGACTGGAACTAATAAGCATTGGGTACTTCTGGCAAATATTATTGATCACACGAATATGCGCAATGAGCTGGTAAATAATTTTTCCAGGGATATTGGGATGGAACCAGCGATGGGAGTTACCAGTGTAGTGTTGATTTTAAACGGACAGTATCAGGGCGTCTATGAACTGAGCGAGCATGTGCGGGTAGGAAAGGCACGTGTAAATATCACAGAATGGGAAGGAATTGCCGACGATATAGCAAAGGCAGTCTGCAAGAAAGAAACGACATTGGATCGGGCTGCCCTGGAAACCGCTCTGGAGGAGAACTTTAGCTGGATGTCAGGCAGTTTCCAATTCCAGGGTAATACATACAGAGTAGCAGATTATTATACAGAGGTCATTCCAGAATTTACGGGTGGATTTTTGCTGGATATGGATTTTCGCAGCCTTAACGATCAGTACAAATATATTTCGACCTTCCAGACGAACAATGGCATGCCGATGTTTTTCCGTGCGCCAGAATATGCCAAGACAAACAGTGAGATGGTTGATTATGCGAGAAATTATTTGAATGCCTATGAAGCAGCCATTGGCAGCGCTGATTTTACCACAGAATACAATGGCCAGACGGTTCATTATACAGATTTGTTTGATATGGATTCTTTGCTGCGCTATTGGCTTCTCTGTGAATATACCAATAACTGGGATTCTATGAAAAATAGTTCGTACCTATACAAAGATTTGGAGGGTAAGGCAAAGATGGGTCCTGCCTGGGATTATGACTGGGCTTGGGGAAATATCAATATGTACAGCATGACAGGGCCTTTTGTCTATGACCAATGGCATACCACACTCACAGGAATGGACACTAATGCAGGCGGATTTGCAGAAGCGGCATATCAGAAACAGCAGTGGAACCGTTATCTGATTAAGGATCCATATTTTGTGACCAAGGCATATGAGTTTTACAAAAAATATCGTTCAACTGTGATTGAGGATATGATTAAGGACGGCGGAACAATTGATACACTGGAAAGCAAATATCAGAAGGCTTCTGAAGTAAACGATCAGAAATGGTCTGATACCTATGGATTATACAAAGGAAAAGCATTTGTAAATGGAGTTGAGACCAATACACAGAGCCAAAATTATAATGAAGCAATTGCTTCAATGAAGACATTTATCGAGAAACGTGTACAGTGGATGGATCAGCAGTTTAATAGTGTGCAGGCATTGTATTCCTCTATGGGAAATACGGTTTCCAATCAGATTTCAGTTTCTGCTGACAAAGATGAGAGTGGTACTGTGACAGCGACAGCAGAAGTAAAGGACAGCAGTGTATCTTCTGTGGTATTTTGGGTAAATGGTAAGAAAGTTTTGGTCAATAACAGTGCCTATGTTGCGGTTGTAGATGGAAAGGCAAGTATTGTAGTTGACAGTGCGTTGCTGGAGACGGTGGCAGGAGCACTAAATACCGTTGAGGTATTGGCAGTCAACGGTTCACAGTCCTATATCAATGATATGATGAATTTTACAACCTTTACAGCCGAAGTCGAAAATCCAGGACCAGTGGAACCAGCGGAATTGACAGGAACTGTGACCGTGAAATCCAGCAGAACAGGAGATATTTCCTATCCAGGAGATAATTTGACAGCCACAGTAACTAACAGTAATAACAGCGGAACGCTGCGCTATCAGTGGTATGCCGACAAGACAGCGATTACAGGAGCCGTGAAGGATTCCTATCAGCTCACAGAAAAAGAAATTGGCAAGGAACTGACGGTTGAGATTACAAGCACGGTGGAAACAGGAACCCTGCAAGGAAACTATAGTGGAACAGTGCAAATGAAGGCACCAGGAGGAGAAGAACCAGCGGAATTGACAGGAACTGTGACCGTGAAATCCAGCAGAACTGGAAAGGTATCTTATCCTGATGACAAGTTGACAGTCCGTGTGGCTGACACAAATAATACTGGGACACTCAAATATCAGTGGTATGCCGATCAAGCTGCAATTGTAGGAGCCACCAAAGCTTCCTATGTGCTTACCACGAAGGAAATTGGAAAGAAGCTTACTGTGCAGGTGACAAGTTCTGTGGAGACAGGAAAGCTTCAAGGTACATATATAGGCACGATAAACAAGAAGCCCATCAAGGCACAAAAGATTAAATTATCCGTAAAGTCAAAGAAAATGTATGCGTATCAGACCTTAAAGTTAAAAGCAACAGTGACGCCTTCTGGGGCTTCAAAGGAGGTCAAATATTCCAGTGATAAAAAGTCTGTGGCTACCGTATCAAAGACCGGAAAAATAACTGCCAAAGCGCCAGGAACGGCAAAAATTACCGTTCAGGCGACAGACGGAAGCGGTGTGAAGGCCGTATGTAAAATTACAGTACAAAAACCTGTGATTAAGGTGAGCGGCAAATTTAAGGTAAAGCCGAAAAAATCTATCACACTGACAGCAAAGACTTATGGATTAAAGGGTAAGATCAGCTGGAAGCTGGATGCCAAGGGCAAGAAACTGTTGAAATTAAATAAGACGAGTGGCAGTAAAGTGAAATTGACGGCCAAAAAGAAGACTGGCAGTGCTAAACTGACCATCACTTGTGGCAAAAAGAAAGTAACCAAGACCATACGCATAAAGAAGTAGATTGATAATCTGAATAGATAGATCAATTACATATCGAATTAGGGAAAGGGCACAGCATTTGAGGATGTGCTCTTTTCTATTCTGAATCACAATTGTATTGGGCAATATCAATGCTTTGATTTTAACTGAGGATGTGATAAGATAAAAGAAGTGCATTTTTTTCGCGCATAAGCCGAGAAATTTTTTGACTTAGAAGATTAAATATTATGAGAAAATAGCAATGACAGACAGAATAGAAGATTTTATGAAGGTGTGAAAGGTATTGAGAAATCACGCTTAAGTTTGGTAAAATAAATAGAATGATTGAGAAAGGGATGAATGTAACATGAAACTTGGAATTACGATGGAAGGCGGGGCAAGCCGTACTGTATTTAGCTGTGGGGTGACAGATGCTTTGCTGGAAGAAAATATTATGCCAGATTACTTTATCGGTGTGTCGGCGGGAATCGCCTATGGAGTGTCTTATTTATCAAAACAGAAGGGCAGAAATCTGATTATCGCCCAGAAATATATGGGGGACAAGCGTTATATGGGAGTGAAATATTTGCTTAAGAGCAGAAACTTTTATAATATCCCCTTTGTGTTTGGAGAGGTGCCAAATAAGCTGGAAGCCTTTGATTTTGATACGTTCGAGGCTTTTCCAGGCAAGGTGGTGGCATGTGTGACAAATCTCCATACTGGGAAAGCGGAATACTTGGAGGTTCCAAGACGCAGTGAAAAATTTGAGGTTTTGGTGGCCAGCTGCGCGCTGCCAGTTTTATTTCAGCCGGTAAAGGTGGGTAAGCGTTATTATTTGGATGGGGGATTGTCCGATTCCATTCCCTATCAGCAGGCAATTAAGGAAGGATGTGATAAAAATATTGTGATTCTCACCAGAGAGCGAGGATATATCAAGAAGCCAGGACATGCTGGGAACATTTCTATGAAATTATATAAGAAATATCCAAATATTGTGGAAGATTTAAGGACGCGTCCAGAAAAATACAATGCCTGTATGGAGGAGCTGATGGAGAAGGAAAAATCAGGAGAGGTTTTTGTGATAGCTCCAGAAACACTGCACGGTGTGGGGCGTACAGAAGCAGACCCAGATAAATTGACTAAGCTCTATGAGGAAGGTTATCAGCAGGCTAAAAAACAGATGGAAGATTTAAAACGTTATTTGGGAATGGAGGAGGATATTTCATGAGATTTTTTCATCTCTCTGATCTCCATATTGGAAAGCAGCTTCATTCTTATAGTCTAAAAGACAATCAGCAGGCGGTGTTAGCACAGATTGCAGAGCGAGCCAAGGAGCTTTGCCCAGACGCTATTTTGATCTGCGGAGATATTTTTGACCGTGCAGTGCCGTCAGGGGAAGCATATACGATATTTGATACATTTTTACAGGAATTGGCCGCAATTACTCCCAATATTCCAGTGTTGGTGATTGCTGGAAATCACGACAATGCGCAACGCCTTAGTTATGCCAGTTCTTTTTTGAAAAAACATCAGATCTATGTTTCAACCTCGGTATCAGAGGAACCTCTGCAGAAAATTGTGCTCAAGGATGAATTTGGAGAAGTGGATTTTTATCTGATGCCATTTGTAAAGCCAGGATATGTACGGCATTTATTTGAGGAGGGGGCAGTCACGGATTATCAGAGTGCTGTCCAGGAGATTTTAAAGCGGGAACACATTGACGAGAGCAGACGCAATGTGCTTTTATCCCATCAATTTTATACCAACAGCGGGCAGGCGCCAGAGCTCTGTGACTCAGAGCAGTCTGTGCTCACGATAGGAGGGCTGGACAATGTGGATGTTTCAGTAGTGGAACAGTTTGAATATGTGGCCTTGGGGCATATCCACGGGGCGCAGATGGTAAAATTTCCCTATATCCGTTATTGTGGGACGCCGCTGAAATATTCGGTCAGCGAAGAACATCATAAAAAATCTATCACTATGGTGACAATGGGAGCCAAAGGAACCAAGCCAGTGATTGATACGATACCGTTGGTGCCTATTCAGGAGGTGCGAAGAGAGCGTGGTCCTCTCAGGGAAGTGATCGCCAGGGCTGACAGAGATCATTGTCATGATTTTCTCAGTGTTACCCTGACAGATGAGAAAGAGCCATACCATCCCAAGGAACAGTTGGAGGAGGTCTATGACCATATTTTAGAACTGCGGATTGACAATGAAAGAACGCGAAGTTTGTTTTGTGAACAGGAGGAGATGGAAATTTCCATGCATCCTCTGGATGTGTTTCGCAGTTTTTACCAAGAGATGCAGGGACAACCGCTGACTCCTGAGGAGGAAGCGCTTCTTGGTGGGATTTTGGAACGATGGGAGGGAGAAGGAGCATGAAACCGATGAAACTGATTCTGTCTGCCTTTGGTTCTTATGCTGGCGAGGAAGTGATTGATTTTGACTGCGCAAAAAGAGGAGTATTTCTGATTACGGGAGATACTGGCGCTGGCAAGACAACGATATTTGACGCCATTACTTATGCACTTTACGATCAGACAAGCGGCGGCAGACGGGAGGGTATTATGATGCGCAGCCAGTTTGCAAGCCCAGAGACGCCTACCTTTGTGGAGCTTACGTTCTCCTATCAGGGGCAACGCTATCAAGTACGCAGAAATCCCAGCTACAGCCGTCCAAGCAAACGCAGAAATAAGGCGGGAGAGCTTACATATACCACGGAAGGGGCGGCAGTGTCCTTGATCCTGCCGGATGGAAAGGAGTTTCCAGGCAGGATCCGAGAGATCAATGAGAAAATTATAGAGATTTTGGGCGTCTCAAAGGAGCAATTTACGCAAGTGGCCATGATTGCCCAGGGAGAATTTATCCGTCTGCTCCATGCTGCTTCCAAAGATCGAAAAGAGATTTTTGCGCGAATTTTTGATACAGGGATCTATGCGAAGCTGCAGCAGCATTTGCGGGAGATGAGCAAATCGCTCTATGGACAGCTTGAAGATAATTGCAAATTGTGTTTGCATGAGATCGAGGGGGTGCAGTGTCAGGCAGACAGTCCATGTGCTGTGGTTTGGGAGGAGAGTAAGGGATTATTGGAGACAAATCCTGGACAGATTTTGGATGTCTTAGGGCAGATTCTTGAGGAACAGCAAGAACGGGAAAAGCAGTTGAGGCAACAGGCAGAAAATCTACAAAAGCAGCAGCAGGAGAATCATTTTCAGCTCAGACAGGCGCAGGAGATCAGTCGTCTCTTTGCGGAGGCGCAACAAGCAGATATTTTAATTGAACAGAGGCAAAAAGAGCTGGAACAGCTTAGGAAAAAAGAACAGCAAAAGCAAGAAGAAGCTGAGACTTTAAGACAACGCTTTGAGACGCAGCTTCCGAAGTTATCGGAGCATATTGCAGCTCTTAAAAATTTGCTGCCCAAATATGCCAAGATAAAAGAGCAGCAAAAAGTTTTACAGCAGGTCCGAGTGCAGAGGCAGACAACCGTAGAGTCTGTGGAGAAACTTACCAGACAGATTGCCAAAGCAGAGGAAAATATCGAGCAGTTGGAGACAGGCAATCAGTGTTTGGCAGAAGAGACACAACAACTTCCAGAGTTGTTACAGAAAGAAAAAGAACTCGCAGACCGCAAGAAGATGTTAGAGGAGATGGCTAGGACAAATCAAAATTGGCAGCAGGCACAAGCAGAGCAGAAAAAGGGACAGAAGAAGCTGCAAAACTTTTCCAATGATTATCAGGAGAAGAGCAGAGCACATGATGAATTGTACCGCGCCTTTGTGGAAGAACAGGCAGGATTGTTGGCACAAGATCTGCAAGCGGGACAGCCCTGCCCTGTCTGTGGTTCCCTGGAGCATCCAAAGAAGGCAGAGCTTTCCAGGGAAGCTGTCACTAAACAGCAGGTAGAACAGGCAAAGCAGAGACGGGAGCGGGCAAATAGTGATCTGGAAAAATATCGCGAGCAGTTTCAAAAAATTCAGGAGCACTGTGAACAGCAAAAGGTTTTGCTTTTTCGTGATGGACAGAGGCTGTTTGGGGAAGAGTTTCAAATAGAGAACATAGAGCCTGCTTGGGCAGCCTCGAAAGAGGAATACCAAGAGACAAGACAAAAATTAGAGCAGTTAAAACAGAAAGCTGTACAGCTAGAACAACAGAAAGAAACGTTAAAACAGTGTAAAAACAGTCATGCTAAGTTAAAGGAGCAGCAAGAACAGCAGAAAGAAATTCAGTCTCAGGCGATACTTGCCGTTGAGAAAGCACAGCAGGCACTGCAGTTATTACAGGCGGAACTTCCCTTCCCAACAGAAAAAGAGCTGCAGACACAGCTTGTCAGAGAAGAGAAAGAAAAACAGGCGCTGGAAACCCAGAGAACTAATTTGGAACAGAACTTACAAAGGTTAAGACAGAATATAGCGCAAAATCAGGGAACATTAAGTGAACAGATTAAGAATCGCACAGCGTTAGAACAACAGCTTCAGGACAAGGAACCGCCAGAGATGCCAGAACTTATGGCACAAGCAGGGAAACTTGAGCAGAAAGCGCAGTTTTTAGAACAGGAAAGGCGCAGATTGATCAGTCAAATAGATAGAAACACGGAGGCGAAACGCAATCTGACGCAACAATACCTGGAGCGGGAACGTCTAAAAGGACAATATGAGTTGATGGGAAACTTGGACCGCACAGCAAATGGAAATCTGGCGCAGCATGTGCGCATGGATTTGCAGACTTATGTACAGCGTCGGTATTTCAAATATATGGTGGAAGAGGCCAATCGCCGATTGATAAAAATGAATGGAGAACAATTTCTTCTGCAATGCCGGGAGCTGGAACAACTGGGCAGACAGGGGGAAGTAGGCCTTGATCTGGACGTCTATGATCTGGTGACGGATCAGGTGCGCGATGTAAAGACATTATCTGGCGGCGAATCATTTCTGGCAGCCCTGGCAATGGCGCTTGGCATGGCAGATGTGATTCAGAAAAATGCTGGAAAAGTACATTTAGACACGATGTTTATTGACGAAGGGTTTGGCTCTCTGGATGAGGAAGCCAGGCAGCGGGCAATCGGCATTCTCAATGAAATGGCTGGCGATACCAAGTTGGTGGGCATTATCTCTCATGTGACAGAATTAAAAGAACAGATGGACCGCAAACTGGTAATCAAAAAGAGTGACAAGGGCAGCCACGCTCACTGGGTACTAGAGAGTTGAGGCGAATACACATGAAATGTTTCCTAATTCGTCATGGCGCTACCAAGGGCAATCGGGAGGGGCGTTATGTGGGCAGCACAGAGGAATCTGTGCTGCCGGGGGAATTGACAAAATTAGAGAAGTTTGGCAGACGCCTGCCGCAGATGGATCATATTTTTAGCAGTCCTTATCTGCGCTGCCGACAGAGCGCGCGTGCCTTGTTTCAAGATCAGGATGTCTTGCAGGAACTAGAGATTATCCCAGATTTTCGGGAGATGGATTTTGGGGCATTTGAATATCACAATTATCAGGAATTAAATGGAAATCCAGATTATCAGCGTTTTATTGACAGCGGCGGAAAGACTGCCTTTCCAGGAGGGGAACAGCTACAGGACTTTAAGCAGCGCTGCTGCCTGGCATTTTTGAATTGTCTTTGGCAGTCCAGGGAGCAGAACTGGCAGACCTTAGGTTTTGTGCTTCATGGAGGAACCATTATGGCAATTATGGAGCGCTGGGCAGTGCCCAAAAGAGAATATTTTGAGTATCAGGTAAAGAATGGCTGTGGATATCAGATTGAGATTGTTTTTTTGGAACAGGACGATGGGAAGGAGATTATTTTTTTGGGCAAGAGCTGTAAGATAGCGTTTACTTTTCAAGAAAAGGGCTATTAGATAGCGTTTACTTTTCCAGAATAGCGAATAGAAAGAGCATACTTTCTGAGAAAAGAATTGTGGGAAAGAGATTGCCTTTCAAGAGAAGGACTTTGAGAAAGAGCATACTTTCTGAGAAAAGAATTGTGGGAAAGATTTTTATAATAAAAGGAGTATAGTCATAGGACAGAACAAATTGGAGGAAAGGATGAAAGGGATGAAGATTGTATTTTTGGATGTGAAAACAATTGGAGAAGATATGGATCTCTCCGGTTATGAGAAATTGGGCGAGGTGGTAAAATATGATTTTTCTACACCCAAGGAAGCCGCGGAACGGTCCAGGGATGCAGATATCTTGGTACTCAATAAAGTTCCAGTCAATGAACAGACGATTGGAGATGCAAAGAGGCTTAAATTAGTGTGTGTCACGGCAACTGGAACAAACAATCTCGATAAAGAATATCTGGACAGGCGCGGCATAGCCTGGCGCAATGTAGCCGGATATTCCACCGAATCTGTGGCGCAGCATACATTTGCACTGTTGTTCTATTTGCTCGAACATCTTCCATATTATGATGATTACGTGAAATCAGAAAAATATGTGGAAGATCGGATGTTTACGCATTTTGACCGCAAATTTTCAGAGATCAGCGGTATGACTTGGGGAATTATCGGCATGGGGGCGATTGGCCAAAGGGTGGCACAGATTGCAAAGCTCTTTGGATGTAATATTATTTACTATTCCACAACAGGAAAGAACCATCAGCCAGCATATCAGCAGGTATCTTTTGAGGAGCTTCTAAAATGTTCCGATATTGTGTCAGTCCATGCCCCATTGACTCCAGAGACAGAAAACCTCATGAACCAGGCAGCGTTTTCCAAGATGAAAAAATCTGCAATTTTCTTAAACCTGGGCAGAGGTCCGATTGTCTGTGAACAGGCGCTTTATGAGGCCCTCAAGCAAGGACAGATTCGAGCCGCAGGCCTGGATGTGCTCTGTATGGAGCCTATGAGCGCAGAAAATCCTCTGCGGAAGATGAAGGACAGCGACAAGCTTTTGATTACGCCGCATATCGCCTGGGCAAGTGTGGAGGCCAGAACAAGGCTGATGCAAATCATTTTAGGACAGATTGAGGAGTTCTTAGCTGGGAATTCTGGAATCTAAGCCGCTGTGATAGGAGCGGTTGCCCAATTTTCTTAGAAAAGCCTTAGTCGGTGTCTTAGCGTGTGCAGGGGATTGGCGTATCAGTTGGTTAAAATCTGACAAAAGTTCCAGATAACTGATCTGAGCTTTTTCCATCAGATCAAAAAAGGAGTCATTAGAGGTTTGTGACAGATCCCAGGGATTGTGCCAAGGTCTGTGTAAAATATTTAATGGATCTAGATATAAATGTTCGGTGTCGCTGGGAATCAAGGTTGATAACAGTGGATATCCCAAAATCAGTCTTTCCAGTCTGCCTAGAAGCCGTTTTTTTCTGCCAGATGGATCCCACAGCCATTTGGTTCCTAATTGGATGGAACGAATGGAGATATACATTGTGGGGTATAAAATTCCCAGTTCTGGGTAAGTTTTTCGATAGACAAAATGTAAAATGGCGGCAATGGTGCGAACCTGTAAGTGGGTAAGATGGATGGTAGTGTCTTGTCGAAAAGCGGATGGCAGGCAGTGCTTGTAAAATTGCAGCAGTTCGGTGTCAATATCAACCTCCAGTCCCATATGGCGGCCGTGATAACAGTTATTTTTTTCTTGAAAGTCTGTCTTCCAGTAAACATAAGGATGACAATGGGTATCTAAGGTGTAATGCCCCAGAAATCCAGCGATATAGGCTTCTGCAATTTGTTGTTGTCTGTGATCTGCGAACAATTGACGGCTTCTTAATAGATAAAATAAAAATTTTCCAGTATCTTCTGTGTGCGCCACAGAGCCAATATTATTGGCATGGATCGTATAAGAAGGCAAATAATAAAAAAATAGATCAGGTCCTTGAAGCCCTAAATGATAAGCGGCGTGGTTCGCTTGAATGATCTTTTTTAAAGAATTTTTTTTTAGTTGTTTGTAGGTGTTTTGTCCAAACAGATAATGTGTTGTAAATCCTGGCATAATCATGTCCTCTTTATAGGCTGTCATTTATGTTACTATAGTAGTATATCTCTTTTAGCAAAAAATGCATAGGAAAAATAAAAAAATGAAATATGAAAAGGCTGGGAAAGGGGAAACTTGATGATACAAAAAGATCAGATTAAAAGGATGTGTGATAGCAGCAAGGTGTATAGCAGAGGCGAGCAGCTTTTGAAAGAAGATTCTATCAGACATATGCATAAGCACAATATTGAGGTAGATGGTGTGGAGGTAGTGCAGATTGAGGCGCAAGTGCAGGGAAGCGGGGCTTATGTGTATGATGTAGAAGTCGATGTTTGTGAGGAAGAGTCACGGATTGAGGAGATATTCTGCAGCTGCCCTGCATATTTTTCCTATCAAGGCATCTGTAAACATTGTGTCGCTTTGTTATTGCATTACCTAAAAGAGCGGGGTGAAGCACAGCTTGCAATGGAGTCATCCATCAGTCGGGGCGTGATTCCAGCCCGCAGCAGCAGTTCAGGTGTTTCTAAGCTGATCAATGTCTATAAGCAGAAGGAACGTTTAAATGTGCAGCAGAATCAGATGAAAGGAATGGTAGAGTTAGTACCGGAAGTTCATATGTCGTATGGGCAGGCAAATGTGGAGTTTAGGATTGGCAGCAAACGCAAATATGTGTTGAAAAATACCCATGCATTTGCGGACGCCATGAATCGCGGAGAACTTGTCTCTTATGGAAAGGAATTAAATTTTTACCATACCTTGGAGGCATTTACCGAGGAGAGCCGGCCCTTGGCGGAGTTTGTCCTGCAGGAAGAGGCAGTACCAGACAGGGGACAGGGATTCTATTATGACTATCATAAAGGACGTTATATCCATCTTCATGTTGGCAATACAGACAGTTTTTTCCAGGCGCTTGGCAATCGGGAATTTGAAATTAATATGGACTATGAGCCTAGAAAGATGCTTCGTCTATCAGAACAGGAATGTCCATTGGAATTGACAATTTGCGGTGCAGAGGATGGCGCATTGATTGAAAAAGAAGTCCTGCCTTATCTCTGTGGCAGAGATTATGCTTATCTGTGCAAGGATAATTGTCTGTATCGGATGCCGATTAAAATTTTTCAGGAGCTGCAGCCGTTTCTGGAGTATTTGGATCAATACAAATATGATGAATTTTTTGTGGGGAAAACGGAACTGCCTGCATTTTGCAGAGAATTGCTGCCTGTGCTGGAACGTTATTATCAAGTAAACAGAAAACAATTTCAGGAAAAGGAATATCTGCCGCCCAAGCCAGAGTATGAGTTGTATCTCGATACACCGCAGGAGCAGACAGTTACTTGTGAGTTATTTGCCATATATGGGGAGAAGAAATTTAATGTCTGTGATAAACCAAAAATATTGGACAACCGTGATGAATTGGAGGAATTGAAAACAGCCGAGCAGGTAAAAGTCTGGTTTGAGGATATTGACACAGAGAAAAAGCAAATGATTATCTCAGAGAATGAAGAGAAATTGTATCTGCTTCTCACACAGGGGATGGAAGTATTGTCTCAGGTGGGCGGTGTCTATGTCAGTGATGCTTTAAAAAACATCCAGTTGAAAGCTGCGCCGATGGTTTCTGTGGGGATTTCACTAAAAGGAGATTTGTTGGAGTTGACGGTTGATAGTGAAGAAATGCCTATGTCGGAGCTGGTAGAGATATTATCTGCCTATAAGCAGAAGCGCAGATTTTTTCGGATGAAAAATGGAGATTTCCTAAGCCTGGAGGAAGACGGTCTGAGAGTGCTCTCACGCATTCAAGAGGGGACAGGTGTTTCTTCTAGAGAACTGGCGAAAGGAAAGATTCATCTTCCCAAATATCGCGCTTTATATCTGGATGGGGAGCTGCGCGAACAAAGCGGAATCCATGCCAGTAAAAATAAGGATTTTCGCGCTCTGATCAGAAATATGAAAACAGTGGAAGACAATGATTTTGAGCTGCCGCTGTCCTTAGAACGAGTGCTTAGAGAATATCAAACCCAGGGTTTTCTGTGGCTGAAAACGTTGAAGACCAATGGCTTTGGCGGTATACTGGCGGATGATATGGGGCTGGGAAAGACGCTGCAGGTCATTGCATTTTTGCTGTCTGAGGCAGAAGAAGGGTATGGTCACGATTATTTTGCATTGATTGTCTGTCCTTCTTCTCTGGTCTATAACTGGAAAAATGAGATTGAGCGCTTTGCGCCGCAGCTTAGCGCAGTTACGGTTACAGGCTCAGCCGCGCAGCGTCAGGCGCTCATTCACAATGCCAGACAGGAAGAGATATTGATTACATCCTATGAATTATTGCGCCGCGATCTTGCTTATTATGAGAACTGCCAATTTGGTTATCAGATAATTGATGAGGCGCAGTATATTAAAAATCACAATACTAAGGCGGCAAGGGCTGTCAAAGAAATTCAGGCAGATTTTAAAGTGGCGCTGACAGGAACGCCGATTGAAAACCGTCTCAGCGAGCTATGGAGTATTTTTGATTATCTGATGCCAGGGTTTCTCTATCCATATAAACGGTTTCGGGAGGAATTGGAGATTCCGATTGTCAGCAATAAAGAAAGGGAACCTGCAGAGCGCCTGCAGAAAATGATACGTCCTTTTGTGCTGCGCAGGCTGAAGAAGGATGTGCTCAAAGATTTGCCAGATAAAATGGAAGAAGCGGTATTTGCAGAGATGGAGCAGGGGCAAAAGAAGCTTTATCAGGCACGCGTACAGCGTTTAAAACTGATCATGGAGGGACAGACAGAAGAAGAATTTGCCACACAAAAGATTCAGATTCTATCTGAGCTGACCAGACTGCGCCAGATCTGCTGTGATCCTGGATTGGTGTACGAAGATTATCAAGATGGTTCCGCCAAAATGGTGATGTGCTTAGAATTGCTCAAAAATGCCTTGGAGGGTGGTCACAAAGTATTGTTGTTTTCCCAGTTTACGACAATGCTCTCAAGACTGCAAGAGCAGATGCAAAAGGAACAGATCACATTTTTAAGCTTGACTGGAAGCACCAGTAAGGAACGCCGTATGGAATTGGTGGAGGAATTTCAGACAGGGGAGGCGGCAGTATTCTGCATTTCCTTAAAAGCCGGCGGTACAGGATTAAATTTGACTGCAGCCGATATTGTGATTCATTATGATCCGTGGTGGAATGTGGCCGTGCAGAATCAGGCCACAGATCGGGCTCATCGCATCGGACAGAAGAATCCAGTGACAGTATATAAATTGATTGCCAAAGACACGATTGAAGAAAATATCCTCAAGCTTCAGGACAAAAAGAGCCAGCTCGCAGAGCAGTTTTTGTCAAAGGAAGGGTTTGAGGGCGTGAAATTTACCAAAGAAGAGCTGCTGGAATTATTGGGATAGCAGCAAGGAGCATATATGGAATTATTATATGGAACGAAAAATGAGGGAAAGATTCTTGTTATGCAGCGTGCGTTAGAGCCATTGGGAATTACAATAAAGGGGCTTTGTCAGATAAGTGCAAAGATTCCGTTTGTGGCGGAGACTGGCAATTCTTTGCTTGAAAATGCAAGGCTGAAGGCAAAAGCATATTATCGGGCCTTTCAGACGCCAGTGTTTTCTTGTGATACTGGACTTTATCTGGAAGGGCTTCCCGAGAAATTGCAGCCAGGAGCGTATGTGAGAAGGCCGTTAGGGTATGAGATGACAGACGCGCAGATGACAGCATATTACAGCGGTTTGGCTCGTAAATTCAGGAATTTGCGGGCACAGTACCGCAATGCAGTCTGTTTTTATAAAAATGAACAGGAGATCTATGAGAGTGAAGATTTCAAATTGTCAGGGGAACCATTTCTATTAACTTCTAGGCCGCACCCACAGAGCCAGGCAGGATTTCCCTTAGACCGTATTTCGATACAGCTTTCAAGCGGCAAATATTATTATGATCTTAAGGAAGATGCCCAGGATGAGGTAGCTTTGGACGAAGGTTTCCAAGAGTTCTTTGCCCATGCGTTGGGCATTGTCTTATAGTCCCAGAACAATGACAAAGGTTGCGCCTCCTTCTGGTGTGTCCTCGACCCACAGCCGGCCCTTGTGCAGATGAATGATTTCCTGGGCAATGCACAGCCCAAGTCCGAAATGGGCTTTGTCTTTGTGAGATTTGTCACATCTATAAAAACGGTCAAAAACTGCCTTTTTCTCAGAATCGGGAATTCCTATGCCAGTGTCCGCTACCCGAAGTATCATCTGATTGGAGGAGGACTGCAGGGAAAGGAAAATCTTTCCACCAGAAGGGGTATAGCTGAGGGCATTGTCAAGCAGAATAGACAGTACTTGCTCAATGCGACCCTGATCGCAGAGGCAGGGAGGTATCAGTGCATCAGGCAGGCTGATATGCAGGGATATTCCTTTTTCTATTGCCAGAGGTTCAAATTTTTCATAGACAGATAGCAGCAGAGTATCGAGCTCAACCTCCGTTTTTTGAATGGTAAAGTGAGAGCTGTCAGTGCCAGAGAGTGTCAGCATATCATCAATCAGACGGCTCATGCGTTTTCCTTCTGAGGTTATCATCTCTAAGAAGCGCTCCGTTTCTTCTGGGGAGGCATGTTTCATGGCGGACAGACTAGAGAGCATTACCGTCAGCGGTGAGCGCAGTTCATGGGAGGCAGAAGCTTCCCAGCAGAAAGATACCAAAGATATCTGCGCTGGCAAACAACAGACGACGCTGCCAAATGCTGCGCTCTAGATCCTTTAAAGGAAGGATCACAGCGACATTGAGGACGCCAGTGTTTTTGGGAATCAGAGCGGTGGAGGCATAGTAATTTTGTCCATCCTTGGTAAATTCATATTCAGCATGTAAAGAGAATACAGAGTGTATAGAAAATAACTCCTCCATGATCTGAAAATCTTCTTTTGCTTTTTGGCGCGCCTGCGTAAAAATATCTTCATCCACGGACACGGGAAGCAGATTTTGCAATACCAGTTTCGTGTCATTGTCGCGGATATCTATTTCTAATTGCGTGTCTATATAGAATTCAATCAGCCAACTGCGGGAAATCACAGTTTGGCTCTCCAGATAACGGATCAGCATATTGTTATTGCTCTGAAAATCAGAAAAATGGCTTTTCCTGGATTCCTTTTCTAAGAAAGGGAGGCAGATCAGAGATATCAGGATCAGAATCAGGCTGCAAATAAGGGTACAGAACAAAGTGAGATGGATATGAAGTTTTTTAAACATGAGACTCCTCCAGTTGATAGCCAATACCGCGGATGGTTTTTAACTGGACGGAGCTTTTTACACTTTTCAGGCGTCGGCGCAGGAAGTAAATATAATTGTCCAGATTGCCATCCTCAACCTCAGCGTCCGGCCCCCAGACTTTAGCTAGAAGAGAAGCACGGGGAATGGTTTGTCCTGGATTGTGCAGAAAAAATTCCAGCAGAGCGCCTTCTCTAGAAGAGAGGGAGCAGGAAAGATTGCCGCAGTACAGCTTTTTTTGTTCTATATCATAAGAGACGTCTATAAATTCTAGTGGTTTTTGTCCTTCCCATTTGGGGGGACGTCTTAAGATACAGCGTATTCTTGCAAGCAATTCCTCGAAATCAAACGGTTTTACCAGATAATCATCTGCGCCGCAGTCAAGGCCGGTAATCTTATCGTTCAAAGCGCCCAGAGCAGTGACAAAGATAATCGGCGTAGAAATATTTTTCTCACGGGTAATCTTTAAGACTGAAATTCCGTCTAAAATTGGGAGCATCCGATCAAGCAGAATCAGGTCGTGCGCCTGTTGTTCAATGAAGTGCAGTCCTTCTTCCCCATCGTGGCACACATCAGTTTCAAATTGATGGTGCTGTAGCTGGAATCGGAGGGTCTCCGCAAGGGATTTGTCGTCTTCAATAATTAGTATTCGCATAGTGCATGCCGCCTTTCCCTCTAATTGTTCATTCTTAATAGGTGTAGTATAACACACTATCTCTAATTTATCTCTAAAAAATTTTATTCTCTTTAGAGGATGATTAGAGATTATTGTGATATTCTAATTTCAGATTTCCAATGAGAATGTGATTAAGGAGGTAAAAAGTATGAGACATAGAAAATTAAGACGGGCTGTGGGAGTCATTTTATCAGCAGTGCTGTTTGTGGGAACTTTAGCCGGATGCAGCGGTAAAGGGGAAACACAGACGGACAGCCCCACTGGAGAGGAAAGCTTAAAGGAGAGCAATCGTACGCAGGAGAGTGGGGAGCGTGTAATGGGTCGTTTTCTGGAGGCGGATGTAGAATTTCCAGCGCCGATTGGCAATGTTTATGATATGAAAAAGCAGAGCGATGGAAGCGTTCGAATAATAATCAGCAATGCAGATAATGGACATATGGAAGTCTGGGATTCAAAAGATGCAGGGGCAAACTGGGAAAAGGCCTATGATTTTCCAGACGAGCTTCAGAATGAGGATGTGGGGTACGTGGATGAGGCTGTGCTGTCTGCGGAAGGGCAGGCAGTGTGTGTCTTCAGTAATACAGAAGGCGATGGCGTTAAGCCGATGCTTTATCTGTTGAGTAAAGAAGGAAATGCAAGTAAGGTTGACTTTGAACTTCCAGAGAGAACACAAAATGACAAACAAAGTACAGTTTCGTCATCCTTTGAAGTCAATGAGGATGATCTGAAGGATGATCAGAACGAACCGTCAGAGGAGGACGAATCGTCAGCCGATGGAGAATTAGAGGACGCAAAATCGTCAGAAGCCGAGGAATCAGAAGATGATTTTACTGTTGGAAATCTGATTACTGAAATACAGTTTTTGGGCAATGACCAGGTGCTGGTGAGCGATCTTACCGATAATATCTATCAGGTTAATCTCTCAGATGGAAGTGTGAAGTATACCTATGAATTTGGGGATGGGGAACAATCTGTACAAACGCCATATATTGTAGGTAATAAAATGATAACGGTGGGCGGAGGCGGCGTATCCATATATGATACCCAGACTGGGGAAGCCCAGGCAGCTGATGAGGCGCTGCAGAACAATGTTTTCAAAAATGGAATGATTCATGCAGTTGATACCACAGATGGCGGAGAGAGCTTTTACTATCTCGACGGCGGATTGTACCACTATAAATTTGGCGGCAGTATTATGGAGCAGTTGATTGACGGGGAAATGAGTTCCCTGGGAGCGCCTGCGTTCTATCCAATTGCTTTGACCATGATGGATGATCAAAATCTTTTGGTGGCTGCAAATGATCCATACGCCGTATCAGGTCTGGGCATTTCGCTTTTAAAATACACATATTCTGCCGATACACCAGCTAAACCCGAGAAAGAATTAAAAGTATATTCTCTCTATGAAAATAAGGAGATTGGTCAGGCAATCAACAGTTACCAGAAGAAAAATACAGACGTCTATGTGAATTATCAGGTGGGATTGACAGAGGAAAACGCGATGACCGTATCGGACGCCCTTAAGACTTTGACCACAGAGATTATGGCTGGCAAAGGGCCGGATGTGCTGGTACTGGATGGAATGCCCGTGGACACTTATATAGAAAAAGGTATTTTGCTGGATTTGTCATCTATGATTGCAGAGGATGAGGACAATTATTTTTCTCATATTCTAGGTACTTATAAAACAGAAAAAGATCTGTGCGCGGTTCCGGCAAGATTTATGATTCCTATGGCTCAGGGGGGAAGCGCTTACTATAACCCAGGAGAGGATTTTGATACGTTTACCGCGCGCAAAGATTTGCTTAAAAATATGGATCCGAAGTCAGTGGTAGAGAAATTCTGGTATAGCTGCGGCGCGGCATGGAAAAAAGAAGACGGCGCCTTGGATCAGGCAAAAATTACAGATTTCCTGACAAAGCTAAAAAATGCCTTTGGAGAATATGACAGCAGCACAGAGGATGTAGGTACAAAGGTGTTCGGCTCTACAATAACCGGCGGACCAGAAACGGTGGATGAGAGAAGGCCAGAGACCTTGGGATGGGGGGAACTGGAGCTGGCAGGCGGAATTTTGAATGTAAATATTGGCTTATGTAATAAAATGGATTATGGAATGATAGAGGCAATATTAAAAAGAGTGGAGAATGGCAATTTTGGTCTGATGCCAGGGCAGGCAGAAAATGTGTTTGTGCCAACGATGATTATGGGAATCAGCAGCAAGAGCACGCAGACGGAGGCAGCGGAGCAGTTTGTCAAATATCTGTTTGCCAAAGATGCGCAGATCATCTCTCAGTCAGGAGGATTCCCAGTGCAAAGAGAAGCATTCTTAAGTGTGATTGACGGACATCAGTATGAAGGCCAGGAGGATCTGAGTATGGCGTTTTCCGGCGCAGGGATGGCTGAGGGTGACTATATTTCTTATATGGCAAAGCCGACGCCTCAGGAAGAAATTGATAAATTTACCGAGTTGGTAGAATCCTTGACCACTCCGGCGCTGCAGGATGATGTGATCAAGGAGACTGTGATAGAGCAGGGAACAAAAGTGCTCAAAGGGGAACAAACTCCTGAGGAGGCAGTCAATGAAATTATGCAGAAGGTTAAAATCTACATCGCGGAATAACAAGAGAGATTTACGTGGAATCTTATGGATCCTGCCAAGTTTTGCAGGTGTGCTGGTGTTTTATCTTTTACCCTATGCAGATGTTGTCCGCCGCTCCTTTTTGGGAGCGGTAGACAACCAGTTTAAGGGGATAGACAATTACCGATTGGTACTTGATAATATGGCATTCCAGTTAGCAGTAAAAAATACCGTGCGATTTACATTTATTTGTATTCCAGCACTGATCCTGATCGCGCTTGTATGTGCCGTGGTGCTGCAAAAGAGCAGGTATGGCGGTGTGATCAAGAGCGCTTTTTTGATGCCAATGGCGCTGCCGGCCGTTTCGGTGGCCTTGATGTGGCGGCTGTTGTTTCATTCTCAGGGAATACTCAATGATTGGCTCAGCGCTCTGGATATAAATGGAAAAGATTGGATGAACAATAGCAGCGCTTTTTGGGTTTTGGTGGGAACTTATATCTGGAAAAATCTTGGATATGATATTGTTCTGTGGATGGCGGGACTTTCAGGGATTTCAGAAAATATATATGAGGCGGCACGGGTGGACGGCGCTTCCGAATGGCAGTGTTTTCTAAAAATAACACTCCCGAACTTAAAGTCTTCTCTGTATATCATCACTGTGTTATCCTTTCTCAATTCCTTTAAGGCATTTCGGGAGTCCTATTTGGTTGCTGGCGATTATCCACATGAGAGTATTTATATGATGCAGAATCTATTTAATAACTGGTTTCGAGATTTTTCTTTTGATAAGATGGCGGCCGCAGCAGTTTTAGAGAGTGCGGTGCTGCTAGTGTTCATTGTGCTTTTTCAGAGAGCGCTGGATGGGAAGGATTATGTATAATATACGGCAACAAATGGAGGATAAGGAGAATGAGACGAATCCTATTTGCAGGGAAGTTAAAGATTGGGCAAAAGCTGCTCTGGGGATTGTTGGCAGCGCTGGCGTTGGCGGTTCTTTTTCCGGTGATATTTTTGATTGCCGGCTCTATCATGGGAGATGATGAGTTAAGTACCTATCTTGGGGCAGTGATCTCTGGCAAGGAAGGGTATGTCAATATGCCTTTGCTGCCTCGCTATCCTACCTTGAGCCATTTTGTAGAAATTTTTATAGATTCTCCGGCGTTTTTTGTAATGTTCTGGAATTCGATTAAGATCACGTTTGGAGTACTGATTGGACAGTTGGTTGTGGGGACAATGGCAGCCTGGGGATTTGCAAAATATAAGTTTCCAGGAAAAAAAGGTTTTTTTCTACTTTATATCATACTGATGCTGCTTCCATTCCAGGTGTTGATGCTTTCAGATTATCTGGTCTTAGATCAATTGAAGCTGACAGATAATTTGTGGGGAATCATTTTTCCGGGGATATTTTCGACGTTTCCAGTATTTATTGTGCATCGTTTTTTTACGGAGATTCCCGATAGTCTGATTGAATCAGCCAAGCTGGATGGAGCCAGGGAGTGGCAGCTATTTTGGTATATTGCCCTGCCAATTGGTTCTTCTGGAATCATTGCCTCCCTGGTATTGGGCTTTTTGGAATATTGGAGTTTGATTGAACAGCCTTTGACATTTTTAAAGGACAAAAGTCTATTTCCCTTATCTATTTTTCTTCCAGATATCACAAATGTCAATAAATCGGGTATGGCCTTTGCCGCTTCGGTAGTGACCTTTTTGCCGGCGCTTCTGGTATTTCTGGGAGGCCAGGATTATCTGGAACAGGGAATTATGGCAGGTGCAGTAAAGGAATAAGAAAAAATTATTTAACTATTGAGAACTCCATGACACAGACATGCCAGTCTTACATGGTTTTGGATAGTTATGAAATTACAAATAATTGCGAAAGGAACAGACGAATGGAAAGAAAAAAGATATTTGGAATATTCGGCGGTTTTCTGGCTGTAATGCTTGTATTTACCATATTGTCAAGGGCGGTAAGCGGAGCATCAATGGCGAAAGTGGAGACAGTAAAGATTTCCTCTGGGATGATTGAGCACAAAGTGAGTGGAAGCGGCAAGGTAGAGGCCGGAAAAGAGATTGCAGTCTACACAGAAAACGGACAGCGAGTCAAGGAGATTTGCGTGCAAGAAGGGCAGTCTGTTGAGGAAGGTGATACGCTTTTTCGGGTGGAAATGGAAGATTTGGAAGAGCAAATTCTGGCCGCGCAGCAGGAGTTAGAGAAGATGAAGCTGCAAAATCAAGACGCCAAGAGCGCCCACAGTGTGGAAGCGCAGAATCGCGCCAATGCCAAAAATCGCGCTTCTGAGGATTATCATCAGGCAGTGACAGAAGGAGATTCTACAGTGGCGGAGACTAAGGCCGCCTGGGATCAGGCGGAGGCTGCGCTGCAAAATTTCCTGGCGGCTGGCCCGCCCGCTCCCACGCCTGCACCAGCGCCAGAGAGCAGTCCAGAGGAGCCTGGCCAGACAGGTGATGATCAGAAACCACAATCAGAGCAGGAAAGCCAAGTAGAAAATAGCAATGAGGCTGGAGGCGGCAGCAAGCTACAGTCAGAGGAAAGGGACAAAAAAGAACAGGAATTAAAATTGACAGTTCCACAATCAGAGCAAATAGATAAGAAAGAGCAGCCAAAGACAACAGGAACTGAGCCGCAGACGGATGCTGGTGATGAGCCAGGGACGGATCCTAAGGCCGAATGGGAGGCGCAGAAGGCAGCGCTGGAAGAAGCGGTGGCAGAGGCAAGATCGGCCTATGAGACCGCGGTTTCTGCCAGGGCGGAGCGTGTGAAATCGGCGGCCAGAGCTCTGGAAGATGCCTCCATGCAGCCAGCTACTGACAGCACAGCTAGACAGGGTGAAATCAGCAGGCAACAGCAAGAGTTGACACTCAATAAATTGTTGGCGCTCAAAGAGGCAGAGGGAAAGATTACAGCGCCTGTGCGGGGCATGGTGACACAGATCGCCATCACCACAGGAGATTTTACTACAAATGGCACGGCAATCCGAATTGCCGATACTTCAGAAGGAAGCCGCCTGGTAGCGACCATTGACAAGTCAGATCAGAAATATGTCAGTAAAGGAAGTCCTGTTAACATTTCAGCGTCTGGAAGCAAGGGGAAAATTACAGATTACACAGTATCTAATGTGTCAGAGAATGAACAGGACAATACATTGCTGGATGTTTCCATTGAATTGCCGGAAGGTGTGTTGGAAGCAGGAACATCAGCAGAAATTGAAATTGTTCAAAAATCGAAAAATTATAATACAGTACTCCCGGTACAGGCGCTCCATGAGGAACAGAATGTTTATTATGTATTTATTGTTCAGGAAGAGCAAGGAGTGATGGGAACAGAACTGGTGGTAAAACGTTATGAAGTCGAGGTTTTAGATAAGAACAGTACAAATGCAGCTCTGGCGGAAGGAATGTTGACTGGGGATCAGGATATTGTCAAAAGTTCCAGCCGTGTAATTGAGGATGGAAGCAGAGTTAGGAAGATGTAAGGATGAAAAAATATCTAAAATATCTGGCCGCTGCCGGAATGTTGGGACTGGCAGGAATCTTTTTCTATTTGTCAGCGGCGTCCTGGGGCAGCATGATTTTGGAGAAAAATCAAGTAAAATTTTATTTGGAGCAGCCCATTTCCGGCAGTGAGGCGGTAAAGATTGTTGAGAGCAGTCAGGAGCAAGAAGAGTCAAAAGAAGAGGATAACGAACAAATCACAGATTTTTGTATTTGGGGACAGAGGGAACGCGCGATTCTTAGCAATGACAATCTGTCCCGGAACATTCTGGCAAATGTAATTATGATGTGTGGGAATCCAGAATTGTTGTTTGAGGACTGCCGTGTGCCAGGCAGAGAGGATCTCCAGGGATGTCTCATAGATCAGGAGAGCGCCTGGCAGTTATTTGGTAGCAGCAATGTAGTAGGCAAGGAAATCACATATAATGGAAAGAACTACACCATAAGAAAAGTAATTCCTGGCACGGAGAAAATTGCGGCGTTTCAGATTAGCAGACAAGCAAAGAGTAAGAACGAGGGAGAACAGGCAGACTATTTTGAACCGTTGGAGACAGACGAATGTCAGTTAAACCGACTTACAGTTCATCCTCCTAGAGATTGGACAATTCAAGCGCTGCAAGAAGCCTGGATCAATCAATATGGTTTTGTAGTGGACCTGTTGGATATGGAATTATTGCGCGGGTTGGCCGGAGGATGCGTACTGCTAGTTCCAATTACAGTCTGTCTCATGTTTTTGCTCTATCTCTGTCATCAATATCGCAGTCAAGAGAAAATACTAGGAAAGATAACGGTCGCTGGCTTGGTTCTAATTTTGGCAGGCATGGCATGGTTTTTTCTAAAAAAATGGGTGCAAATTCCAGATGATTATATTCCCACGAAATGGTCTCAATTCTATTTTTGGACTGCATTGTGGGAACAGAAGTTGGAACAGGGCAGACTATTGTTAAAGATGCCAAAATCGGTCTTGGATTATAGCTGGATCCGTCATTTTTCTAAAACCATAATCTGTGGACTGTTTGGAGAATTGTTGTTGATAGCAGGAGGTATTTTCCTGCGTTTAATATTGAAACATAAACAGAAAAGAGATGATTCATTGATTAACAGGATAAAAAGAAATGCTGCGAGCTAATTTTCGCAGCATTTTTTTAGTAGTAAAGCGCTCATCAAATAATCTGTTGTCCTTATCATGCCTATCAGGCCATTTGCTTATGAAAGGGAAACTTACAAAAAGTGTCCAAAGCAACGGCCTTTTTCCGTGGTAATAAATTGCAATGTTTCAGAGGATATGTTAAAATATCAAAAAGACAATAAGGTTTGGGAGGAAGGGATATGGAGGCGTTGTTTGTGGAATATCCAAAATGCTCGACTTGCCAAAAAGCAAAAAAATGGCTGCAAGAGCATCAAGTGGAATTTACAGGGCGTGATATCAAAGAGGAACGTCCAACCAGTGAGGAATTAAGGGACTGGCATCAGAGAAGCGGTCTGGATATCAAGCGTTTTTTTAATACCAGCGGAATGTTGTATAAGGAGATGACACTCAAAGACCGTCTGCCGGAACTGTCATTGGAAGAAAAATATGATTTGCTGGCAACCGATGGGATGCTGGTCAAGCGTCCTGTACTAGTGACCAAGCAGGGCGTATTTCCAGGGTTTAAACCTGAGGAATGGGAGAAATTGATAGGATAATGGAGATAATACGAGAACATTTTGTATTTACCGGAAGAGTGCAGGGCGTGGGTTTTCGCTATAAAGTAAGCAGACTGACACATCACTATAAAGTGACAGGATGGATCAAAAATAATGCTGATGGTTCTGTGGAAGCACAGCTTCAGGGCAGAGAAGAGGCATTAGACCAGATTGTCCAACAGTTGAATCAGGATGCATATATTCGCATAGACTGGATTACAAGGGAACGCATGGAGCCTGATCAAGAAGAAGGAGGTTTTTCTGTGCGTTATTGAGTATGGCGCGATATACTCACGGTAGATTTCACCGGCCGTGAGTATACAAACAAAAAGGAGGAGAAGGTATGCTTAAGAATTGGAACAAACCGGAGAAACCGGGGGCAGAGGAACTGGAAGAACGGTTGGAGGCAGCGCGGCTGAAGTTAAAAACACTGCAGATGGAAGTCAAGGAACGTAAGCTTCCGGTACTGGTATTGTTTGAAGGATGGGGAACGGCAGGCAAGGGAAGTATATTGGGGAAATTAATTCTCAATATTGATCCTAGATTTTTCAAAGTTGCCACAATGGACACACCGACAGAGGAAGAGATGCGCAAGCCATTTTTATATCGGTACTTTGTAAAAATTCCCCAGGCAGGCAAATTTTGTTTCCTGGATTCTGGCTGGATGGACGAGGTGACAAGAGGATGTCTGCACAATGCTATGAAGGACAAAGAATATAAAAAAAGGATTGACAGCGTAAAGCGGTTTGAGCGTCAATTGACAGACAATGGTTATCTGGTAATGAAATTCTTTTTTCATATCAGCCAGAAAGAACAGAAGAGCCGTATCAAAGCTTTGGAAAAGGAACAGAGTACAAGCTGGAGGGTGAGCAACAATGATGTCTGGCAGAATGAGCATTATGATAAATGTTTAAAGGTTTATGACCAATATTTGAGTGATACCAATGCATCCACTTCGCCTTGGTATATTATAGATGCACATAGCCGCAAATGGGCGCTTCTGCAAGTTGCGGAAACGTTAGTCAGCGGCATTGAGACAGCTTTGCAGAACAGCGCTATGGCAGTGCCGCTTTTACAGAATGTATTTCCATTGGAAAAGATTCCCAAGCTTTCAGAGATTCCATTAGATAAGACTTTGACAGATGAAATATATAAGGAAGAGCTTAAAGTGCTGCAAGATAAGCTTCGTGGACTACATAATGAACTGTATCGTAAAAAGATCCCTGTAATTATTGCTTATGAAGGCTGGGATGCAGCAGGCAAAGGCGGTAATATTAAGCGGATTACCGGAGCGTTAGATCCAAGAGGGTATGAGGTACATCCCATTGCCAGTCCAGAACCACATGAGAAGGCAAGACATTATTTGTGGCGTTTTTGGAATCGGCTTCCTAAGACCGGACATGTGGCTGTCTTTGACCGAACCTGGTATGGCAGGGTGATGGTAGAACGATTGGAAGGTTTTTGCAGTGAAAATGACTGGAAACGTGCTTATAATGAGATCAATGAATTTGAAAAAGAATTGTCCGATTGGGGGGCAGTGATTATTAAATTCTGGGTACAGATTGACAAAGATGTACAATTGGAACGTTTTACAGATAGACAGAATACCCCGGAAAAGCAGTGGAAAATTACCGATGAGGACTGGCGCAATCGCGAGAAGTGGGAGCTGTATGAGGATGCCGTTAATGAGATGATGAAAAAGACCAATACCTCTTATGCCCCTTGGCATGTCTTGGAATCTAATGATAAAAAATATGCAAGGATTAAGGCGCTTAAGATTGTCATTGAGGAGATCGAGAAAGTACTTTAACAGGTAAGGCAGTATGGGGAAATCAATAGGGAAGATAAAACCTAGCGAGGATGACAGAAAGGAAGAGGTGAACAATGGAATTAAAAGACTTTATGGATTTATCAAAATTGCAGAAGATTCAGGATGATTTCTCCAATGCCACAGGGTTGGCAGCGATTGCAGTGGGGATGGATGGTAATTATCTTACAAAGGGTAGTAATTTTACAGATTTCTGTATGAAATATACGAGAGGTTCTCAGGAAGGACTGCGCCGTTGTGTGAAATGCGACAATGAATGTACAGGCACTTATTTTTGCCATGCGGGATTGATGGATTTTTCGGTTGATATCGTGGTTAGTGGAGAGAAGGTAGGCGCAATTATTGGCGGACAGGTGCTGCCAAGTCCGCCGGATGAAGATAAATTTCGTAGAATAGCACAGGAGCTTGGCATTGATCCAGAACAATATCTTCAGGCGCTGCGCAAGGTTCCAGTGAGCACAGAGAAAAAAATCCGGGCGTCGGCAAATTTGTTGGGTGTGATTGTGAATCAGCTTGTAAATCTAGAATATTTTAAAAATACTAATGCAGGCAGATTGAGTGGTGTGCAGCATGGAGTGGAAGAATCCAATGAGCTGATTCAGACAATCAATGATAATACCAGTCATTTAAAAGCGATTGCCAAAAAACAGAATATCTTGTCATTGAATGCCAGTATTGAGGCTGCAAGGAGTGGAGAGGCAGGCGCTGGCTTTGCAGTAGTGGCGAAGAGTATGCAGGAGCTCTCTTCGCAATCAGCAGTTATTTATAACGAAATTGAAAAATCTGTGGCGCAAATTACAGAACGAATCTCTTCACTGGTATCTTTATTTGAATAAAAGTTAGTTTTTGGTGGATACTTAACATAAAATTAAGGTGTAGATTTGGCTAGAGATTCAGTAACTATTTTAAATAAATTTGAAGAGCCTAATTTCCCATTTTTAGGGAGTTCTGAATAGTTACAAATTTAAGGTATAAAATGTCTCCATTTACAGATAATAGTATCATAAAAGCGATAAGATATTTGTAAATGGAGGATTTTTTATGAAAGCAACAGGAATTGTTCGAAGAATAGATGATTTGGGGAGAGTAGTTGTGCCAAAAGAGATTCGCCGTACACTGCGAATCAGGGAAGGAGATCCGCTGGAAATTTTTACTGATCGCGAGGGGGAAATTATTCTGAAGAAATATTCCCCGATTGGGGAGTTAGGACAGTTTGCGGGATTGTATGCGGAGAGCCTTGCACAGACCAGTGGATGCCTGGTATGTATAACAGACCGCGATCATGTAATTGCCGCGGCAGGCGCTGGTAAAAAAGAATTTGATGGGAAACCGATCAGCAAACAACTTGAGCATGTGATTACTGATCGGGAAACTTTTTGCGCCCGTAAAGATGACAAAGGATTTGTAAGAATTACACTAGATGATTCTGGTGAATTTCAATCTCAAGTTGTGTCTACTATTATCTGTGAGGGAGATGCAATCGGTTCTGTGGTGATGTATAATCGGGATGAAAACGGCGAAGTTGGGGAGACAGAAAGTAAACTGGCGAAGGTGGCCGCCGGATTTCTGGGAAGACAGATGGAACAATAGTGTCCATCTGTTTTACGAATTGATGAGTGAAACAGTTACAAAGCATTAAGGAGGAGACAAGTATGTACCATTGCCATATTCATTTTTATTTTATGGGACAGCCATGTAGAGTATTTGAAATGATAAAAGAAATGCCAGCATTGGAACATTTCAGCCATGAGTTTTTGGAGAGCAAAAGACCAGAGGGGGCATTGACTGCAAAGGCAGATGTTATTGTTGCTGACTTACAGGATATGGATGTGAAGCAAGGTGTGCGTGCATTGATCACAGGCAAGAGCAAGGAAGCTCAATTGATTCTGCTTGCAGATCAAAGCCAAATAGCGCTTTTGGAAGATGATTTACCCAAGATTAATGATATATGGGTTTATCCTATGTCAGATCAAGAAATTCGTTTTCGATTCTTACGATGGCAGCAGAATTTTAAGATGAGCAAAGATTTTTGGCAGACCAGTCATTATCTTGAGGCTGCAATTAATAATAGCCCCAATCTTATCTGGTATAAAGATAAAAATGGTATTCATAAGAAAGTAAATGATAGTTTTTGTAGAACTGTAAATAAAACCAAGGAGCAGGTAGAAGGGCGCGGTCATGCTTATATCTGGGATGTTGAACACGATGATCCAGCCTGTATTGAATCAGAGCGTGAGGTGATGGAGAAGAAAAGAACCTTTGTCTCAGAAGAGATTATTCAAACAGGCGGCGGTATCCGTATTCTTGAGACTTACAAATCTCCATTGTATGATTTAAGCGGCAGTGTGATGGGGACTGTGGGGATAGCAATTGATGTGACACAGGAACGTGCCTATGAACAGGAAATTGTCAAAAAAAATCAGTCCTTAGAGACCATTTTTAAAACCATTGATTGTGGAGTGATTCGCCATACTGTGGATGGTTCAAAAGTTTTAAGTATAAATAGAGCGGCTCTTAAAATCATGGGATATGAGTCTCAAGATGAGTTGATGTCTGAGGGGTTTGACATGGTTGCCGAATCTGTTGTGGAGGAAGATAAACCGAAACTTCGGGAAAGTATCATGACGCTTGAACAAGAGGGAGACAATGTCAATGTGGAGTATCGTGTGCAGCATAAAGATGGGGAAGTGCTGCATGTTATGGGTAATATTAAGCTCTTAAAAGAGAATGGAGAATTATTTTATCAGCGCTTTCTTTTAGATTGCACAGCCCAAAAGTTACAAGAAAAAAGGAATGAGAGACGGCATAAAGAGCTAGTACAGGCGTTAAGTATTGATTATAACTTGGTTTGCTTCTTTGACCTAGATACAGGGATTGGAGTTCCAATTCAGAATAGAGAGCACGAGGGAGGTGCATTTTCCACTATTTTTAATGGAGACATTTCCTATACAGAGAGTATGGAGCATTACATACAGGAGTTTGTATATCAGGATGACCGGAAAATGCTGCTGCAGGCATCTTCGATAGATAAGCTGAAAATAGAATTAGAAAGACAAAAACAGTATTATGTAAATTATCGTATGATGGGCAAAGGTAATGAGATTATTTATTATCAAATGAAAGCTGTGCGTGCTGGAACAGAGGGAGAAAATTTCGGTATTGTGTTGGGCTTTCGCAGTGTAGATGGTGAAACCCGCAGAGAAATGGAGAAGAAAACTTTGTTGGAGAATGCTTTGCAGCAGGCAAATCGGGCAAGCAAGGCAAAAAGTGTATTTCTCTCGAATATGTCACATGACATCCGCACACCGATGAATGCGATTGTCGGTTTTACTGCTTTGGCAACGGCACATATTGATCAGAAAGATCAGGTAGAGGAATATTTGAAGAAGATTATGACTTCAGGAAATCATTTGCTCAGTTTGATCAATGATGTTTTGGATATGAGCCGTATAGAGAGCGGCAGAATGCATTTAGATGAGAAGCCTTGCCAATTGCCAGATATCCTGCATGGACTTCGCAATATTTTACAGGCGGATGTACATGCGAAACAGATAGAATTGTATATTGACGCAGTGGACGTCTTAGATGAAGAAATATATTGTGATAAGCTGCGTTTAAATCAGGTACTTTTAAATCTACTCAGCAATGCGGTGAAGTATACAGGTGCAGGCGGTATTGTCAGCTTGCGGATTACGGAGAAAGCTGGAGCGCCAGAAGGTTATGCGCATTATGAATTTACGATTAAAGATACCGGAATTGGCATGAGTGAAGAATTTGTATCACATATCTTTGAGCCATTTGAGCGGGAAAAGAATAGTACGATCAGTGGAATTCAAGGAACAGGCCTGGGAATGGCAATTACCAAAAATATCGTCGATATGATGAATGGTACAATTGAGGTTAAGAGTGAACAGGATGTAGGGACAGAAGTGATTGTGTCCTTCACTTTCCGTATTCATTCAGGATCGAAGGAGCCACAGGATATCCCAAGGTTAAAGAATTGCAGAGCGCTGGTTGTGGATGATGATTTTAATACTTGCGACAGTGTATCTTATATGCTAGGGCAGATTGGGATGCGTGCGGAGTGGACGTTGTCGGGAAAGGAAGCCGTATTGCGGACACGCCAGGCCGTGACGCGGGGAGATCATTATTATGTATATATTGTAGACTGGCTTTTGCCGGATATGAATGGGATTGAGGTTACACGCCGGATCCGCAAAGAGACAGGGGAGGATGTGCCAATTATTGTTTTGACGGCATATGATTGGTCTGACATTGAGGATGAGGCAAAAGAGGCGGGGGTGACGGCATTTTGCAGCAAACCATTATTTTTATCCGAATTGAGAAGCTGTCTGCATTCGATTATTGATAAGGGAGAACAAGAAGAAAAGGAAACCAGAGAGTTGGTGAAGCACCATACAGGACGTATTTTGTTGGCGGAGGATAATGAATTAAATCAAGAAATTGCCGCGGCAATTTTGGGAGATGCAGGATTTTGCACAGAGATTGCCGGAAACGGACAGATTGCGGTGGAGATGCTTAAGAAATCTAAGCCTGGTTATTATCAGTTAGTGCTTATGGATGTCCAGATGCCTGAGATGGATGGTTATCAGGCAACTAGGACGATCCGTAAACTTGAAAATAAGGAGCTGGCGTCGATACCAATTCTGGCTATGACGGCCAATGCTTTTGAGGAAGATAAACAAGAGGCATTAAAGTGTGGAATGAATGGCCATTTGGCTAAGCCGATTGATATTGAGGTACTGTTTGAAACCTTGAATAAGATTTTGTCATAGGTTGTTTTAACGATATTTTACAGGCGGCACGGTTTTATCCAGGGAACGGAACTCATATCCGGCTTCTGACAGATTTTTCAGTACGGTAGGCAGGGCGGCCAGCGTAGCATTCCGGCCGCTGCCGTCGTGCATCAATACCACAGGTGTTGGTATATTTCCAATCGTGTCACATATATTGTCAATAATGTTTTCTGTGGTAGTAAGACTGCTGCCATCACCAGAGCTGACATTCCAGTCAAAATATGTAAAGCCACGCCGTTCCATTTCCTCAATGATCTCTTTTGCCACATAGGAGGAGGGACTGTTGCTGCCCCCAGGGAAGCGGAAGAGAGAAGGGGTGTATCCGGTTTGTTCTACCACCCAGTCATAGACTTTCTGATAATCTTCCAGGAAGGCGTCTTTCGAGGCATAAATTTGATGATAGTCGTGGCTGTAAGAGTGAAGTGCAAGCGTATGTCCCCGTTCCACAATTTGTGATAGATATTCCGCATAATCTTCATTGTTTTTACATACAACGAAAAAGGTTGCTTTGGCATTGTATTGATCTAGCAGATCCAAAACTTGAGGGGTCAGCTTGGAGGGACCGTCATCAAAAGTAAGATAGGCGATTTTTTCACCAGTGGCATTTTGAGGTTCTGTGTCGGCAGCGTAGAGTGTTGGATAGGGATCTGTGTCAGCACCATCTTCATCTGTGACATATGGGTCCTCTTCCTCAGCGTCCGTGTTTTGGGAAGCGGTATTTTGTGTGATGGAACGAATCTGTTCTGACAATTCAGATATATACTGCTTTTGCCCTTCCAGATAATTTTCTGTCTCTTCCAGTTTAGTTGTGCTGTCTGAAAGTTTTGCATTCAGCGCGGAGTTATCTTTTTTTAACTGGGAAGCTTGTGTTTGAAGTGTTTGGCAGTTTTTATCTAGGTTTTGATATTGAAAGCCCAGAAATCCGCAGCAGCATAGCAGTGCAAAGGCACAGATTAGAGTTGCGATAAATGGTAGTTTCTTCATAAGTAAATCACTCCTTGTAGTTCGTTTGTTCCAGTTTCGCCTATAAGTATACAATAAAGAAGAAAAATAGAACAAGAGCTTCATAAAATCTTAAGAAATTAAAAAAAGTTAAGGAATGAATGGACATTTCTACAAAAAATAGATATAATATGTCCAGATGGGAATCATACTTTGGTTTCAGAGAAAACAATATTTGGGAGGTGCCGCATGTGAAATATGACAAGAGCGTATACCGTTCTCTGGTATTGATTACGCAGTTTGGGATTAACATGTTGGTGCCTATTTTTTTGTGTACAATCGCGGGGGTCTATATTGGCAGAAAATTTGCTGTTGAATGGATTACCATTCCCCTGTTTCTGGTAGGCGCCTTGGCAGGATTTCGCAATGTATTTATTATGGCAAAGCGGATTTACACGGCAGATTCCACATCTTCAAGAAGTCCCGTTGTACACAGAGAACAGTACAAGAAGCAGGAAAGGAGCAATGGCCATGCTAAGAAGGATTAATGCAGCGCTGCCAGAGCTTCTGGCAGGGATTGTACTATATGGGATAGTATTGCAGTTTGGCGGCGTCTGGTTTATGTCTGATAAGCTGCAATATACGATAGGGTTGTGGATTGGAATTGGGCTGGCACTGGGAATGGCCATCAATATGGCTGTCGTGATTTTAGATGCAGTTGATGTAATGGCTTCCAGAGGTACAGCGGTGAGGACTGGACTTTGGTCCGTTTTGCGGTATCTGGTGGTTGTCGGTGTTTTTGTCGGTGCCTGGTATTTTGAGATTGGCAATCCGCTTGTCATGTTTTTGGGGTTGATGGGGCTTAAGGCATCTGCTTATTTACAGCCTTTTCTTCATAAATTTATTCTGCAGATGCAGAAAAGAATCATAAAAAGAGGTGATAAGCCTACAAACAAAGTATGAAAATATCACTTGTAATCCAAAGTGATAAAAAATGATACAGTAAGGAGGTGAGAGAGTGCAGGATGTGATTTTGCTGTCTTCCAGTTCAGATATTGATATCATGGTGCATGGATTGTTTTCCTATGAATTGTTTGGGCATACCTTTTGGATTACTACCACGCATGTGTGTCTGCTGATTGTGATGTTAGTATTGATAGGATTTTCTATTGCGGCGAATCGTGCCATGAAACATGCGTCTGAGGTTCCCAGCGGTTTTCAAAATGTGGTAGAGCTGATTGTTGAGATGTTGGATAAAATGGTTCATGGTGTTATGGGCAAGAGCGGCGATAAATTCGTCAATTATATTGGAACCATATTTATTTTTATCTTGATTTCTAATATTTCTGGCTTGTTTGGATTGCGTCCGCCAACAGCAGATTATGGGGTGACACTGCCGCTGGCATTGTTGAGTTTTATTTTGATTCATTTTAATCAGTTTAAATATCAGACGCCCAAAGAAATCTGGACAGATATGTGTTCCCCATTACCGCCGTGGCTGCCTATTTGGTTTCCCATCAACTTGATCAGTGAGTTTGCAGTGCCGATTTCCTTGTCACTGCGTCTTTTTGCAAATATCTTGTCAGGAACCATTATTATGGCTTTGATTTATGCGCTGTTGTCTAAAGTTGCGTATTTTTGGCCAGGCGCGCTGCATGCATATTTTGATATCTTTTCTGGATGCATCCAGACCTATGTGTTCTGTATGTTGACTATGACATATATCAGCAATGCAATCGGTGAAGAGGATTAGAACTTTTTATCTTGTCTGAGAAAACTCCTCTTTTAAATGGCGGGTATATAAAAACGTCTTAGTGGGAGTTTTGTCTTAGACTGAGAGCAACGTCATTGACGTTTCAATGGGAATTAGCAATTCAATTTAAATTTATGTAAATGTAAGGAGGAAATTTCTATGGATAACATTACAGGAGCAGAATTAATCAGAGCTTGTTCAGCAATCGGTGCAGGTCTTGCAGTTATCGCAGGTATCGGTCCTGGTATTGGACAGGGAATCGCGGCAGGACATGCGGCGGCAGCAGTAGGAAGAAACCCAGGGGCAAAATCTGATATCACTTCTACCATGCTTTTGGGCCAGGCGGTGGCTGAGACCACAGGTTTGTATGGTTTGCTGGTAGCAATCCTTTTAATGTTCGTACAGCCATTAAAATAAGGCGAAGGACACAAACAACCTATAGGAATCCCTGTGGGTATACCTTTATGCGCGAAAAAACAGCGCAATAAATAGGAAACACCCTATGGGTATACCTTTATGCGCGAAAAAGCAGCGCAATAAATAGGAAACACCCTATGGGTATACCTTTATGCGCGAAAAAGCAGCGCAATAAATAGGAAAGGAGGCCCGGCCTTGGAACAGTTATTTGGCTTAAATCCCCAGTTGATACAAGATACCATAATTGCTGCGTGCGCCATTTTGTTTCTGTTTGCGTTAATGTCTTATCTGTTGTTTAATCCAGCAAAGAAGATGCTCAAAGACAGGCAGGAGCGTATCAAAAATGATATTGATACAGCGCGTAAGGACAGAGAAGAAGCTTCAGCAGTAAAAAAAGAATATGATCAGAAGCTTAAGGGTATTGAAAAGGAAGCTGAGGAAATCTTAAGTGAGGCCCGCCAAAAAGCTTTAAAAAATGAAGCGAGAATTGTGGATGAGGCGAAGGAAGAGGCTGCCCGTATCATCAAGCGTGCCAACGAGGAGGCTCTGTTGGAGAAGAAGCGCGTAATGGACGAGGCAAAGCAGGAAATGATTACCATTGCCTCCATGATGGCAGGCAAGGTAGTTGCAGCCGCTATCAATACATCCGTTCAGGATACATTGGTGGAAGAAACATTAAAGGAATTAGGTGAGAGTACATGGCAAAGCTAGTATCCAAAACATATGGGGATGCACTGTTTGAGCTTGCTGTGGAATCTGGTCAGGTGGATGAAATGTTGGATGAGGCAAGAAGTATACAGCAGATTCTTCATGAAGACAACGAGCTTTCCAAACTGATGAATCACCCGAAAATCGTAAAAGAAGAGAAAATAGAGATTCTGGAACAGATTTTTAAAGGCAGAGTGCAGGCTGAGATCACAGGACTAATGCGCATGCTTGTTTCCAAGGGTCATTACGGTGAAATGGAATCTGTATTCGCATATTTCATTGACCAGGTAAAAGAATATAAAAATATTGGTACTGCTTATGTGACTGCACCAATGCCGCTTTCGGACAGTCAAAAGGAGCAGATCAAGAAAAAATTACTGGAAACCACAAAATATGTGGAGTTTGAACTTCATTATGATGTGGATGAGAGTTTGATAGGCGGTATGGTAATTCGAATCGGTGACAGAGTGGTAGACAGCAGTGTAAAGAGCAGACTTATGACACTGACCCGGGAATTATCAAAAATACAGTTGAAAGTAGGTGAATGCGCTCCATGAATTTAAGACCAGAGGAAATAAGTTCCGTCATTAAAGAACAAGTGAAACGCTATGCCGCACAGCTTGAAGTATCTGACGTTGGTACCGTTATTCAGGTTGCAGACGGTATTGCACGTATTCACGGCCTGGAAAATGCCATGCAGGGCGAGCTGCTGGAATTTCCCGGTGAAGTCTATGGAATGGTGTTGAACCTGGAAGAAGATAATGTTGGCGCCGTATTGTTAGGAGACCAGAAGAATATCAATGAAGGTGATACCGTAAAGACCACTGGCAGGGTAGTTGAGGTTCCAGTGGGCGATGCCATGACCGGACGTGTAGTCAATGCATTGGGACAGCCAATTGATGGAAAGGGACCAATCGAGACTACGAAATTTAGGCAGATTGAGCGAGTGGCATCCGGTGTTATCTCAAGAAAATCTGTAGATACGCCGCTGCAGACCGGAATCAAAGCGATTGACTCTATGGTGCCGATTGGAAGAGGGCAGCGTGAGTTGATTATCGGCGATCGTCAGACAGGTAAGACAGCGATTGCCATTGATACAATTATCAATCAAAAGGGTCAGAATGTAAAATGTATTTATGTTGCAATTGGCCAGAAAGCTTCTACCATAGCAACCATTGTCAAGACATTGGAAGAATTTGGGGCTATGGATTATACAACTGTGGTGGCTTCCACTGCAAGTGAGCTGGCGCCCTTACAGTATATTGCACCATATTCTGGATGTGCCATTGGAGAAGAGTGGATGGAAAATGGAGAGGATGTGCTTGTTGTATATGATGATTTGAGCAAACATGCGACAGCATACCGTACACTATCCCTGTTGCTGCGTCGTCCGCCAGGACGTGAGGCTTATCCAGGCGATGTATTTTACTTACATTCCAGGTTATTGGAGCGTGCAGCGAGATTATCTGACAAATTAGGCGGAGGTTCCTTGACAGCGCTGCCGATTATTGAGACACAGGCGGGCGATGTTTCGGCATATATTCCCACTAATGTAATTTCCATTACAGACGGTCAGATTTATCTGGAAACTGAGATGTTTAATGCAGGTTTCCGCCCAGCTATCAACGCAGGTTTATCGGTGTCTCGTGTAGGAGGTTCTGCCCAGATTAAGGCGATGAAGAAAATTGCAGCGCCGATTCGTGTGGAGCTGGCGCAGTTCCGTGAGCTTGCCGCATTTGCACAGTTTGGTTCTGAGTTAGATGCAGATACCACAGAGAAGCTGGCACAGGGCGAGCGTATCCGTGAGATGTTAAAACAACCACAGTATCAACCCATGCCTGTAGAATATCAGGTTATGATTATCTATGCGGCGACGAAAAAATATCTTTTGGATGTTCCGGTTGCTGATATCTTGCGGTTCGAACAGGAATTGTTTGAATTTGTAGATACCAAATATCCAGAAATCCCAGAGGCAATCCGTACCGACAAAGAGATCAAAGAGGAGACGGAGAAAAAGTTAATCAAAGCCATTGAGGAGTGTAAGGCACAGTTCAAGTAGAAATCAGTTAGGTGGTGAATCATTATGGCGTCCATGAGGGACATTAAAAGAAGAAAAGGCAGCATACAAAGTACGCAGCAAATCACAAAAGCCATGAAGCTTGTTTCTACTGTTAAGTTGCAGAAGGCGCGCAACCGTGCGGAACAGTCCAATCCATATTTTAATTATATGTATCAGACTGTTACCTCCATGCTTGCCAGGAGCGGCAATTTGAATCATCCTTATCTAAAGGCAGGTAATTCGCAGAAGAAGGCAATTATAACAATTGCTTCCAACCGAGGACTTGCCGGAGGTTACAATGCCAATGTAGTGAAACTTGTCACAGGCAGCGGTATCGCCAAAGAGGATATCCAGATTTATATGATCGGGCGCAAGGCAAAAGAGCTTTTGGTGCGCAAGGGATATGAGATTAAGGCGGATTATTCGGATGTGATCGAGGGTCCCACTTACGAGGATGCTTCTGCGATCTGTAAGGAGGTCTTAGGAGCGTTTGGCAGAGGAGAGATCGGGGAAATCTATCTTGCCTATACGCACTTTAAGAACACGGTAAGCCATGAGCCTACGCTGATGAAGCTGCTACCGGTAGAATTTGATGAGGCAGAGCTGAATGAGGCGGACAGCAATGTGCTGATGAATTATGAACCGAATGAGGAAGAAGCATTGAATCTGATCATCCCCAAATATTTGACCAGTCTCTTCTATGGAGCATTGGTGGAAGCAGTTGCCAGTGAGAATGGTGCCAGGATGCAGGCGATGGATTCTGCGACAAGCAACGCGGATGAAATGATCAGTGATTTGACTTTGAAATATAATAGAGCGCGCCAGGGCTCCATTACGCAGGAGCTGACGGAGATTATTGCCGGCGCCGAGGCCATCTCATAGAAATGCAAAGCATTTCTATGAGATGGAAGGATGCGCAGGCTGTCTCAGAGGAAAAAGCCGCGAAGCGGCGAGCCAGCCGCGCGAAGAAAAGCAAAAAGCTTTTCTGAATTAAGCATAGGAAGGCTCTTAGGCTTTTCTAATGTAATCAGGCCAGGAAGTGTAAGAGCCTGAGATTAACAATTATAAGGAGTGAAAGTATGCCAGGAAAAAATATAGGTAAAATCACTCAGATTATCGGGGCCGTTTTGGATATTAAATTTTCCGAAGGCAGTCTCCCGGAGATCAATGAAGCCATCAATATTCCGCTCAAAGAGGGAAAAAAACTGGTGGTTGAGGTTTCCCAGCATCTGGGTGATGATACAGTGAGATGTATTGCCATGGGTTCTACAGACGGACTGGTTCGGGGAATGGACGCAGAAGCAACTGGAGCGGCTATTACCATTCCAGTTGGCGAGCAGACTTTGGGGCGTATGTTTAATGTATTGGGTGAACCAATTGATGAGATTGCTCCCCCCACAAAAGTAGAGCATATGCCAATTCATAGAAAAGCTCCAGCATTTGAGGAGCAGGCAACTTCTACAGAGATGCTGGAGACAGGTATCAAAGTCGTTGACCTTCTTTGTCCCTATCAGAAGGGTGGTAAGATCGGCTTGTTTGGCGGTGCTGGCGTAGGTAAGACAGTACTGATTCAGGAGTTGATTCATAATATCGCCACAGAGCATGGTGGATATTCTGTATTTACCGGTGTAGGAGAGCGGACGCGTGAAGGAAATGACCTTTACTATGAGATGAAGGAATCTGGCGTTATTGATAAGACTTGTATGGTGTTTGGTCAGATGAATGAGCCTCCAGGAGCGCGTATGCGTGTGGGCTTGACAGGTCTTACAATGGCAGAGTATTTTAGAGATAAGGGCGGCAAGGATGTTTTGCTGTTTATTGATAATATTTTCCGTTTTACGCAGGCAGGTTCTGAGGTGTCGGCGCTGCTTGGACGTATGCCTTCAGCGGTAGGTTATCAGCCCACATTGCAGACAGAGATGGGTGCTTTGCAGGAGCGTATCACTTCCACAAAGAATGGTTCCATTACTTCTGTACAGGCTGTGTATGTGCCAGCCGACGACTTGACGGACCCAGCTCCGGCAACCACATTTGCCCATCTGGACGCGACAACTGTATTGTCCCGATCTATTTCAGAGCTTGGAATTTATCCTGCGGTAGACCCTTTGGATTCGACATCACGTATCTTGGATCCTCGTGTCGTGGGACAGGAGCATTTTGAGGTGGCTCGCGGGGTACAGGAGATTTTGCAGAGATATAAAGAATTACAGGATATTATCGCGATTCTTGGTATGGATGAGTTGTCAGAGGATGATAAACTGGTGGTAAACCGTGCCAGAAAAGTGCAGAGATTCTTGTCTCAGCCATTTTATGTGGCAACTCAGTTTACTGGAATGGACGGCAAATATGTGCCGATTGCGGAGACAATTCGCGGATTTAAGGAAATTCTGGAGGGCAAACATGATGATATTCCAGAAGGACATTTCTTAAATGCAGGCTCTATAGATGATGTTCGCGCCCGCATGAAATAGGGGGTACGCATATGGCAGAAAATTTTCAGTTGCAGATTATTACCCCTGATCGGGTGTTTTATGAGGGAGAGGCTTCTATGGTGGAGTTTACTTCCGTGGATGGAGAGATGGGTGTCTATAAACATCATATCCCTCTGACTACCGTATTAGCGCCCGGAATTGTCACCATTACAGAAGAGAACGGTAAAAAGGATGCGGCGATTCATGCTGGATTTGTGCAAATTCTCGGGGATAAGGTGACATTTCTCGCGGAGATTGCAGAATGGCCGAATGAGATTGATGTAGCGCGTGCCCAGGCAGCGAAAACGCGCGCAGAAGAACGGCTGCATAACCACAGTGCAGAGATTGATGTGGCGCGTGCAGAGATTGCATTGAAGAAGGCCTTGGTTCGTTTAGGTATGAAACAGTAAAAGATTAATTGTACTATAAGAACAGTGGAGTATCGTTTTTTACAATACAAAATAGAATAATTGTTGTATGATTGGATTAACAATTGAACAGAAAATTCAATCAGTCAAAGGCGTCTGTAATCATATACAGGCGTCTTTTTTAATGCACAGGAGCGCATAAGGAAAATTACTGCTAACGCAGTATGCGCCCCGCGCGCAGCGAGTAGGGGAAGAAAAACTTCCCTACTCAATTAGGAAAAGAGGTATGGATATGAGTAGACGAATTGCAGAGCATCCTATTTTGGGAGTGCAGGAAAAAGGAGAAAAGGTCACTTTTCTATGTGATGGAGAGATACTGGAGGGCTATGAGGGGGAACCAATTGCAGCAGCGCTGCGGGCGGCTGGCATAATGAAACATCGTTATACCAAGAAAGAACATACCCCCCGCGGGATTTTCTGTGCTATTGGAAGATGTACAGATTGTGTGATGATTGTAGACGGGAAACCAAATATTCGCACTTGCGTAACTCCTCTAAAGCAGGGAATGAAAGTGCAGACACAGTATGGTGTTTCCCCAAAGCCATTTGAAAAGCAATAGAGGAGAAAACAGTATGAAAAGATATGATTTGATTGTAGTTGGAGCAGGCCCTTCTGGTTTGTCAGCAGCAATTGAGGGAGCTAAGAGAGGGCTTCAAGTAGTCGTGTTTGATGAAAATGAGAAGCCGGGCGGACAGCTCTTTAAACAGATCCATAAATTTTTCGGTTCCAAAGAACATAAAGCGAAAATACGCGGCTTTGTCATTGGAGAACAGCTTCTCAAGGAGGCATCTGAACTGGGTGTAAAAGTTGTACTAAATGCGACGGTAACTGGTTTGTATATGGATAAGGAGCTTGTGGTAAAAATCGCAGATACCATCTATCACTATAAAGGGGATGCCATTTTAATTGCCACGGGTGCAGCGGAAAATATGGTAACATTTGAGGGCTGGACGCTTCCTGGAGTGATTGGGGCGGGGGCGGCACAGACCATGATGAATCTACATGGAGTGAAGCCGGGTAATAGAATCTTAATGTTAGGTTCTGGAAATGTAGGTTTAGTAGTCAGTTTTCAGCTCCTGCAGTGTGGGTGTGAGGTGGCAGCGCTGGTGGACGCTGCGCCCAGAGTAGGCGGTTACGGCGTCCATGCGGCGAAAGTGGCCAGATGTGGGGTGCCATTCTATTTATCCCACACGATTGTAAAAGCGGAGGGTGAGGAGTGTGTGACTGGAGTAACGATTGCAGAGGTGGATAAGAAATTTCAATTTATTCCAGGGACAGAAAAACATTTTGATGTAGATACAATCTGCCTGGCTGTCGGGCTATCTCCGATGTCTCAGCTCTTAAAGATAGCAGGATGTGAGATGGAAGACAACCCGAAAAGAGGCGGCCAGGTTCCGATTTGCAATGAATATGGGGAGACTTCGATCAAAGGAATCTTTGTGGCTGGGGATGTGTCCGGCGTTGAGGAGGCTAGTTCTGCTATGATTGAAGGAAGAATAGCAGGAATCGCAGCGGCACAGTATCTTGGCTATATCGGCATTGAGGAATTGGAAGAAAAATTTGAAGAGAATAAGGCGGCTTTGGAAGGATTACGTCAGGGAATGTTTGCACCAGAGAACAGGGGGAAATTGATAGAGCGTACAGAGGAAGGAATACCAGTTTCCATGAATTTGCTGACAAAAGGATATATCGCAGAGGATGAGATTGAGCGTTATCCAGGAGTAACCCACAGAGCAGGGATTCACCCTGTGATGGAATGTTCTCAAAATATTCCCTGCAATCCCTGTCAAGATGCCTGTCCCAGACATTGTATTCAAATTGGTTCCCATATTACATCTCTGCCAGTGGTGGATGAGAGTGCACAGTGTGTTGGCTGTGGTCTGTGTGTTGCGGCCTGTTCCGGCCAGGCAATTTTTCTGGTACAGGAGGATTATGAACCTGGGTATGGAACGGTGACAATTCCCTACGAATTTTTGCCGCTGCCGCAGAAAGGGGAGAAGGGATATGGACTAGACAGAAGCGGGCAGCGCGTCTGTGAGGCACAGGTGATGGAAGTGAAGACAGCAAAAACGTTTGATCATACCAATCTGTTGACGATACGGGTTCCTGTGGATATGGTTGGCAAAGCAAGATTTTATAGGAAAATCTTTTAAAAGGATAGAAAAATTTTGGCTAAGAGAGTTAGAAAGGAGAAACGAATGCAGCATATTAATGATAGAGCAATTGCGCCAGGAACATTTATTCCAGAGCCGGATGACGATCGTATAATCTGCCGCTGTGAAGAAGTGACCAAGGGAGAGATCCGCAGGGCTGTCCATGAGGGAATGTATACGATCACAGAGATTCGCAGATATCTTAGGACGGGCATGGGGCTTTGCCAGGGGCAGACCTGTGCCAGGCTGGTAAAAGGAATTGTGGCAAAAGAATTGGGTATCTCTCCAGCGGAATTGATTCCGGCAACTTCCAGGGCGCCAATGCGTCCGGTGGAAATGAAAGTATTGGCAAAGGAGGAGGGGCGTCATGTGTAATACAGCGGAAGTGATTATTGTTGGAAGCGGCGTAATCGGTTGTGCAGCAGCATATTATTTGGCCAAACAAGGGGTATCTGTCTTAGTCTTAGAGAGAGACCAGAGTATTGGAAATGGTGGTTCCAGTCGGAATGGCGGCGGTGTCCGGCAGTCTGGACGCGATCCCAGGGAACTGCCTTTGGCAATGTATGCGGTAGAGCATATGTGGCCGAAACTGTCTGAAGAACTGGAAATTGATGTGGAGTACCATAAGCAAGGAAATCTTCGTCTTGGCAAAACTGAGCGTCATATGGAGATTTTACAGGGACTTACCGAGCGTGCGGCTGCCTGTGGGCTGGATGTACATATGATTGATGGCGCTGAAGTGCGCAAGATCAATCCTTACCTAAGTGATGAAGTGATTGGCGCTAGTTGGTGCGCTACTGACGGGCATGCAAATCCCCTGTTGACTACGCTGGGTTATTACCGCAAAGCAAGAGCATTGGGCGTTCGGTTTTGCACAGAAGAGGAAGTTGTGGCGATTCAAAAAATCAGAGGAAAGGCAAGAAGAATAATTACTGCAAAAGCAGTCTATGAGGGAGAGACGATTATTGTGGCGGCAGGCTATGAGAGCCGTGCCATAGCTTCCACAGTAGGGATAGATATCCCGATGAGAAAAGAGTTGATTGAGGCATTGGTGACTGAAGCGGAGCCTAAAATGTTTGCCCAGATGCTGGGGACGGCGGACGCCGATTTTTATGGGCATCAGACAGATCATGGTTCCTTTGTGTTTGGAGGCGCTTCTGGAATGGAGAGTGTCAATAAAGATAATGGAAATATGGCAGTGTCCAGTATCACCGCGCCCTGTATCTGCCGAGGGATTATGAAATATATTCCGAAACTGGCAGATGCTAAGATCGTCAGAACCTGGGCAGGCTATGAGGATCTCTGTATCGATGGGGTGCCAGTGATCAGTTCTGTGGAAGAGGTTCCAGGACTAATTCTAGCCTGTGCCTTTACAGGACATGGATTTGGGATTTCTCCGGTGGTGGGTAAACTGTTGTCACAGATGGCGCTTGGTGAGGAGACATTTTTAGATATCAGAGAGTTTCGGTATGACCGTTTCCAGGCAGCCATTTAACAAAAGAATAAAATAATAATAGATATCAAAATAATAGTATGATATACTGAAATCAGACAAAGGCGTCAATATAATACTATTGGCGTCTTTTTTTATGCACAGGGGCGCATAGGGAAAATTACTGCTAACGCAGTATGCGCCCACGTACAGCGAGTAGGGCAAAATCTTCCCTACTCGATTGTGCTCTGTGAGCGAGGAGGATTAACATGAATACAAAAATTGAATTTCTCTATTTAAGTGAACCAGATATGATAAAGGCTGGTGCAAAGGATATGAAGCAGTGTGTGGAGGTTATGGAAGATTTATTGGTGACACTTCAGAAGGGTGATTATGTGATGGGCGGCAAAAACCATAATTCACACGGCTGTATGGTGACTTTTCCTGATGAACCGCAGTTTCCAGGGATGCCGCAAAATGCAGACGAGCGCAGATTTATGGCGATGCCAGCCTATCTGGGCGGAAGATACCAGATGGCAGGGATGAAGTGGTATGGTTCTAATATGGATAACAGAGAGAAGGGGCTGCCCAGGTCGATTTTGATGATGATGTTAAATGACAAAGACACCGGAGCGCCATTGGCCTTGATGTCAGCAAATCTAGTCAGCTCCTACCGCACAGGCGGGATTCCTGGCGTGGGTGCTAAATATCTGGCCAGGAAAAACGCGAAAACGGTCGCCGTGGTGGGACCTGGTGTGATGGGAAGAACATCGCTCAGCGCTTTTGTCAGTGTTTGTCCAGAGCTTGATACTTTAAAGATTAAGGGACGGGGACAGAAATCTATTGATGCTTTCCAGGAATTTGTGAAAAGAGAGTGCCCGCAGATCAAGAATATCAAGGTATGTGAGACCGTTGAGAAAGCAGTAAGAGACAGTGATATTGTCAGTATGACTACGGTAGTGCGGGATGATATTTCCACGTTTCCCTACATAGACGAATCCTGGATTAAGAAAGGGGCGCTGATCAGCCTTCCGTCTGCAGCACGGTTTGAAGATGATTTTCTGGCAAAACGCTGTAAGCTGGTGGTGGATAACTATAAGCTGTATGAGGCCTGGGAAGAAGAATATCCCTATCCCAGTTATGAGCAGGTACAGATAATCGGTACAAAATTTACAGACTTAAAGCATGAAGGAAAAATCAGTGCAGAGGATATGATTGATATCGCAGATATCGTCACTGGCAAACATCCCGGCAGGGAGAGCGATGAGGAGATTATTGTTTATTCCATTGGCGGTATGCCGGTTGAGGATATTGCCTGGGGCGGTACGCTTTACCGCAATGCGCTCAAAAAAGGGATTGGAGTAAAGCTGCCACTGTGGGACATACCGGAGATGGCATAATTCATAGAACATATTTCTATTGGCAATAAAGATAGGAGCATACAGATGAGAAATGAAATGACGCCGATACAGCCCTTTCTAGTGCTGCAGGCGCAAGGGTTAAAGAGACTGTTTATAAAAAATACTGGAATTTCCCATTTTTATGAATTTAAAGTAGGGCAGGGGCAGAACGGTCAATTTCAGGCAGTGCCGGACGGCAGTACAGATCTGGTTTTCAGTATTGGAAATACGAATGTCAGAATTTTTATTGGCGGTACTGTATTTCAAGTGAAACGCTGGCAGTTTGAGAAGGGGAGGCTTCATTTTGGCGTGTGCTTTCATCCCGGAAAACAGATACTTCCAGGCGGACTTACAATCCATGAAGTTGTGGATGCAGATCTGGAACTTAATCCGTCAGAATATGGCTTTCTTGCAGAGCAGATTGCCGAAGCACAGGATATCACACAGCGGGCAAAGATTTTTTTAGAATATTATGCCGCTAAGTTACCGGATCAGAAATCCTTTGATACAATCGGGGCGATTGAACAATATGTCAGAGGAAGAATTTACGAGAGTCATGGGAACATTAGCATAAGAGAACTTGGAAGAGAGACTGGATATTCAGAATGTTATATTCGCCGCTGCTTTCAGCATATTCATGGGCTTTCGCCAAAAGTATTTGAAAGGTTTGTACGATTTCAGCGTATGCTTCAGATGATTGAGATAAGAACAAGCCATGACAGTATAGAGGAGATCGCTCTTGGATGCGGCTATTATGACCAATCTCATATGATGAAAGATTTTAAAGCCTTTGCGGGGGTAACGCCAGAAGTTTACCGGCGCCTGGTTTTAGAACATCTTTCGGGACAGGATTATGATAGATAAATTTTAGATGTATCGATGTTGGTATTGTATATTAGAAAAGTGGAGGATGAGAAGATGAGTTTATCAAAAATTGAAATCGTTACAGGAATGTCAAAGTTTACAGGTTTAAAAACTGCTTTGAGCAAAGCAGGCGTCCGCGGAATGACGGTGCTGCAGGTTTTAGGCTGTGGTGTGGAGAAGGGGACTAAGGAATATGAAGTAGATGAAAATTATGAGATGGAACTGCTTCCCAAACAGCAGATCAATATTGTAGTGGAGACAGAGAAGGTGGATAAGATTATAGAACTGATTAAACAGGAGTTGTATACAGGGCATATCGGAGATGGCAAGATTTTTGTATATGAACTCTCCAATGTAGTCCGTGTGAGAACTGGGGATGAAGGCATTGATGCGCTTTAAAGCCGCAGAATTATATGGGGTGCACAAACGAAAGAGCTGGAAGGAGAGATTGTTATGAAACATAATGACAAAAAATTAGGACTTGCAAGTGTTGTGTCAATTTCAGTAGGCTTGATTGTTGCCACAAGCTGCCTGGTATCTCTGGGACAGGGTGCCGGTGAGGTGGGTGTTGTGTTTATCGGCGCAATGGTAATTGCCTGCCTGTTGAATATGACCACAGTGGCCTCTCTCTCAGAATTAAATGCATTGATGCCCAATACCACAGGCGGACTGGCACAGTATACGCTTGCCGGAATGGGACCATTTCCCACTTTGATATCTATGGTAGGCGGTTATCTGATCTGTAATATGTTGTCTACTGGGGTGGAGGCTTCGATTTTCTCCTATGCAATGGCAGATACGTTTCCGCTGCCAATTCCCAGTATTGGTTATACGCTGATTGTGACTGTGCTGATTACTATTGCAAATCTTTATGGTGTAGACATGTTTGCGAAAATTCAGGACTGGGTGGCATTTCTTCTGCTGGGTTCCATGCTGGGTCTTGGTTTGCTTGGGATGATGCGTCTGGGCACTGGAACAGTGGTAGAGCAGCCTTATGCTATGGCCTCAGAGCCTGGGAGTGTTATTTCTATGACAGCGGTTGCATTTTGGCTGTTTATCGGGGCAGAGTATGTGATTCCTGTCTCTAAGGATGTGAGAAATGCCAAGCGCAATGTTCCCCTGGGTATGATGATCGGTCTGGCAGTGCTTTGCGTGGTGCAGTCCATTATGATTTTTGGGTTTCACAATTATACGCCGTGGAGCGAGCTTGCGGTTTCTGCAGCGCCGCATCTGCTGTATGGAGAAAATTTGTTAGGCTCTGCAGGGAAAATATGGATGACACTGGTAGGAGCACTGGCTGTGATCAGCACCCAAAATTCTACTGTCAACGGCCTGGCAAACATCTGTCAGGGAATGGCAAAGATGAACATGATGCCGCGTGTGTTTGCAAAGACCAACAAGCATGATGTGCCTTATGTGGGTGTTGTTTTTGTCAGTGTCGTGATTTTTGGCTTTGCAGCTTTCAGCGATGGTTCCTCTGAGGCGATCAGCTTCTTGATTTTGGTGGGTTCTGTATTTTGGATGATTTCTTATATTCTTGCCAATATGGATGTGCTGATTTTACGAAGAAAATTGCCCAAAGCGCCCCGTTCGTTTAAAGTACCATTAGGACCTTGTTTTCCGCTGATTGGAATTGCGGGAACAGTCTATATGATCTTAAATATTTCTACAGATCCAGTCGAACGCAATATGATCTGGATATTGACAGCAATTACTTTTGCAGTATTGGCCGTTTATTCTTTCTTCTGGATTAAGTATAAAATGAAGATGCCAGTATTTAAAAGCGTGCCAATGGAAAAGGTGTTGGCAATGGAAAATGATATGTTTTATACGATACGCAAGCGCAGGGGATTGTGGAGATAGTTTTGTTAGTGTCTGTGGTGCTGAATTGTATAATTTCTAGAAGGTTAATTTAAGAGAGTGGATGGCATAGTTATATGGGGCTATGCCATTCATTTTTGTTAGGCTTTAGCCTGTTTCACATTGTGTAGTTTCTCAAAAGAGAAACGGAACTTTGGGAAACAAATAAACCACCTGCTATGCAGGTGAGTCAGCATTGCTTTAGCTTACAGTAAAAAACCTCCAATGTTGTAATAATGCTGGTTCGCCAACCGCATGAAAGACATAGGAGGTTATCCATATGGATAGTAATAATTTATCACATACAAAGTGGAATTGTAAATATCATATTGTTTTTGCACCCAAATTTAGAAGGAAGATCATATTATGGACAATTGAAACAGGATATAGCAAATGATATTTGAGAGGCATGCGAACCTGAAATATAAATTTGGGAACAGGAATTTCTGGTGCAGAGGCTACTATGTGGATACAGTAGGCAAGAATGCAAAGAAAATACAGGAATATATTCAGAATCAATTAAAAGAAGATTATGAATATGATCAGATAACACTCAAAGAGTATATTGACCCGTTTACGGGTGAGCCGGTAAAAAAGAATAAATAATAAAAGTCCTTTAGGACTTCGTACAGAATGATGTTGCCGCTGGAGAACCTTTCGATGAGTCTTTAGACTCCAGAGCTGGTAATGAGCCCTTATAGGGCGTGAGCAAACCACCGGCTAAGCCGGTGGTTCTGACTTTATCATGATATTTACAGTTTATGGTATCGGTCTGGCAATCATAGCAATATTGCTTTCTGGATAATAATAACACAGTGGTTTTTCCAATCGGTAGCCGTTGCCATAGTACATGGAAACATGGTAAATATTTTTATATCTGCCATTGGAGGAAGATGAACGGTAAAAGATCAAATCTCCAGGACGCAGTTTTGCGGAACTGAGGCCATGATAGGAGAGTACCTTTCCAGTGCTTTCTAAGTGCTGTGCCATAGAAGCTGCGGTAGGCGCCCAGGAGGGAGTGCCGCCAAGAAGTCCAGCGTCACAACCGTAGGAGCGGAATACCAAGGAACTGCAATCGTAGAATCCAGGGCTCATGCGTCTTGCCTGACTGTAAGTGGAACTGTTAATTATGTTATAACCTGTATTGCAGGCATCTAGCGCGCGCTTAGAAAATACTGATACCCGGAAGATAAATGTATTGCCGTCAGCAGTGACAATGATTTCTGTATTGCCGTGACCGCGGCCAGTCACTACACCAGATTTATTTACCGTGGCAACAGACATCTTGCGGGAACGGTAAGTAATTTTACTGTGGGAGGAGATGCCAGATAATGTAATTCTGGTTTTCTTTTTGGGGGTTAAAGTGGCATCTGTACGCCTTAAACTGGGGTTGGTCACATATATTGTATGTTTAATGGTCTTTCCATCTACGGTAACATTTACGGTGGTTTTGCCAGATATCTGTCCTGCGGTCACTGTTCCATTGGAGTTGACAGAGACCAAGGAAGATTTATCGGTACTCCACTTAACTGTGCTGTATGGAGTCAGCCCAGTGAGGGAAACTTTCTTTGAGCGTCCCAGTGAAAGTACGGTGTAGGCATATTTTGTTTTTGGGGCAGAGACCTTTACACTGGTAGGGTATACAGCGGAAGTTCCGTCAGAATAGCTGACTGTTGCCGTAATTTTCACAGCGCCCATTTTTTTGCCGGTGACAGCTCCATTTTTGCGGTTTACAGAAGCAATTGCTGGGTCGGAGGAAGTCCAGACAGTGCCAGTGATATGTACACCAGATTTTTTAACATTTTTTAGTGATAGTTTTTTAGTAGCTTTTATTGCCACAGCAGCTTGCTGCTGCGTAATTCCAGAACCAATTACACGGATGGTACAAGAACGCTTACATGTTACCCACTGATTATTTTCATATACTTTATAGTAGGCATTGAGCGTTGTTTTGCCAGCTTTGCGCGCTGTCACCTTACAGCTATTTCCTGAAGCAGAAAGCTTTGCTACTGACTTGTCAGACAGCTCGAAGGAGACAGAATCAGAGGCATGATGCAGATATATAGTTGCACTATGCCCTTTCATCAAGGTCTGTGAGCTGCGGCTGAGTTTGTAATTATTTTCTAACACTGTCACCTTACAAGATTCTTTGGCGCCGGGTACAGAGGCAGTGATGGTGACAGTACCTTTTTTTAGGCCTTTGATTCTACCATGCTTGTCCACAGTGGCAACTTTAGGATCGGAGGATCGATAACTGAGTTGGCTGTTAGGGTGAGCCTTTGCTTTTAGTGTATAGTTATTCTCTGCAAAGAAAGTAACTGTGTTCTTGTTTAAATCAACAGAAGGTTTTTTTACAGTAATTTTGCAAGCTTTTTTCAATCCATTGCAGGAAGCAGTGACAGTTGTTTGTCCAGTTCTCTTAGGAATGATTTTACCTGTCTGAGTGACTGTTGCAATTTTAGAATTTGAGGATTTCCAGGAGATACTGTTCTTGGGAACGGCGGCAGCATGTAAAGTAATGGAGTTGTCCAAATATACAATTGCACTGGATTTTAATTGTAAAGATGGATTTTTGACGATTACTTTACAAGAGGCAGATACGCCATTTGCCGTAGCGGTGATGGTAGTCTGGCCTGTTTTTTTCGGTTTTATGGTTCCGCTAGAGTTGACAGATGCAATCTTAGGTTTGGAAGATTTCCAGGTGACAATTTTGTCTGATACACCTTTTGCCTTTAACTGTTTTGTCTCGCTGGTGTACATGGTCAGCTTGCGTTTGTTTAAGGAAATATTATTTTTTTCGATCGTGATTGTACAGGAGGCAGAACCACTGTATATGCCGTCTTTTGTCTGTAACTTTGCTGTGACAGTGATAACTGCGCTTCCAGCTTTATGAGCAGTCACCAGCCCCTGCTTAGATACCGAAGCGATATCGGGCTGATCAGATGTCCAATTGATCTGGAACGGTTCGTCAGAAGTGATAGACGTACTATCTGCTTTGGTAATTGAGGAAGATAACTGCAGAGTTGCAGCAGAGGGGAGTGTGAGCTTATATGTACTGTAGTTTAATTTTACCAAAAGTTCATTTTGGCTGGAATCTCCCTGAGCAGGTATTTGTGGTTTGTCTGTCTGATTAGATGTGCCTTGTAGAGTTCTCTGGGTAGAGAAATCCTCTGTAGTTGTCTGGTATGATTGATCGTCCAGGCTTTTTATGGAGAGGACGTCTGTTTTTTCGTACTGAGAAGATATGCTCTCAAGGGAATTTTGAGAAGCTTCAGGCGAAAAACTAGCTGCCTGAGAGACAAAGGGTGTCTCTAAGATCATTAGGCAGCTTAAGACCAAAGAAATCAATTTTTTGCGGTTCATTATATCTATGCCTCCTGTTAAAAAATATTTATCTTTATCATAATACCTTTTTTGCTAAGATGCAAGGATTATTAATGAAGATATGTGACAGAAACCTTTATTTTTCGTCTTGCTTTTTTAGAAAGATAATACTATAATAAACAAACATATATGGTATAAAATAATAGATATAATACTATATTTAGTTATTTCGGAGGAAGCGAAATGAAAATCATTAAGAGAAGTGGTAAAGAGACAGAATTTGACAGCAGCAAGATTGTGGATGCAGTGGCTAAAGCCAATCAAGAAGTAGCAGAAAGCGACAGATTGGCTGAGGAGCAAGTTCAGGCGATTGCGCAGAGTATTTCTAAGACCTGTGCGGTGATGGACCGGATATATAATGTAGAGGAGATTCAGGATCTAGTTGAAAATGAGATTATGGCTTATAAGGCGTTTGAGGTGGCCAGAAAGTATATTACGTATCGCTATAAACGTGCCTTGGTGCGCAAATCAAATTCCACAGATCAGCAGATATTAAGTTTGATTGAATGTAATAATGAAGAGATTAAACAGGAAAATTCCAATAAAAATCCAGTGGTAAACAGCGTACAGCGGGATTATATGGCGGGTGAGGTCAGCAAAGACATTACCAAAAGATTTTTGCTTCCACAACATATTGTCCATGCGCATGAAGAGGGAATCATTCATTTTCATGATGCCGATTATTTTGCACAGCATATGCACAACTGCTGTCTGGTAAATTTGGAGGATATGCTTCAAAACGGAACAGTGATCAGTGAGACAATGATTGAGCATCCCAAAAGTTTTTCCACAGCCTGCAATGTGGCAACTCAGGCGATCGCTCAGATAGCCAGTTCTCAATATGGCGGCCAGAGCATCACACTCTCTCATCTGGCGCCTTTTGTGGAGGTCAGCCGCCAGAAACTTAGGAAGATGGTGCGGCGGGAGTATATGACAGCAGGACTGCCATTATCGGAAGAAAAAATAAATGAGGTGGCCGAGCTGCGGGTGAAGGAGGAGATTCGGCGCGGCGTGCAGATGATCCAGTATCAGGTGATCACCTTGATGACTACCAATGGCCAGGCGCCTTTTGTGACAGTGTTCATGTATTTGAATGAAGTGGAAGAGGGGCGTCTCAGGGATGATTTGGCTTTGGTAATTAAAGAGATGTTATTGCAGCGGCTGCAAGGCGTGAAAAATGAAAAAGGCGTCTATATTACACCGGCGTTTCCCAAGTTGATCTATGTGCTGGAGGAGAACAATATCCGAGAGGGCAGCCCATATTGGGAATTGACCAAACTGGCAGCGAAATGTACGGCAAAGCGGATGGTACCAGATTACATTTCTGAGAAAATTATGAAACAGAATAAAGAGGGCAATTGTTATCCCTGTATGGGCTGCCGTTCTTTTTTGACGGTGTACCATGATCAGCAGGGGCAGCCCAAATTTTATGGGCGCTTTAATCAGGGTGTGGTGACGTTAAATCTGGTAGACGTCGCCTGTTCTTCTGGCAAAGATATGGATAAGTTCTGGGAAATCTTTGCGGAACGTTTGGAACTGTGTAAGGAAGCACTGATGCTAAGGCATAAGCGATTGTTGGGAACACCCTCAGATGTAGCGCCAATCTTATGGCAATATGGTGCGCTGGCACGTCTGAATAAGGGAGAGGTAATTGACGAGCTTTTGTATCATGGATATTCTACGATTTCTCTTGGGTATGCTGGTCTGTGTGAGTGTACACGGTACATGACAGGCAAATCCCATACGGATCCACAGGCAACGCCGTTTGCATTAAAGATTATGGAATATATGAATCAGGCATGTCAGCGCTGGGCCCAAGAAACAGATATTGCCTTTAGTCTCTATGGAACGCCGTTAGAATCTACGACTTATAAATTTGCTAAATGCCTGCAGCGGCGTTTTGGTGTAATTGAGGGGGTGACAGATCGAAATTATATCACTAACAGTTATCATATCCATGTGACGGAGGAAATTGACGCTTTCGGAAAGTTGACTTTTGAAGCACAATTTCAGAAGTTATCCCCAGGCGGCGCCGTCAGTTATGTGGAAGTACCAAATATGCAGAACAATATCAGTGCAGTCCTGACAGTGATGCAGCATATATATGAAAATATTATGTATGGAGAATTGAACACCAAGAGCGATTATTGTCAGGTGTGCGGCTATGAAGGAGAGATTCGCATTGTCTCTGATCAGGATGGAAAGCTGATCTGGGAGTGTCCTAACTGTCAAAACCGCAATGAAGATCAGATGAATGTGGCGCGTAGGACTTGTGGATATATAGGCACACAGTTTTGGAATCAGGGAAGAACCCAGGAAATCCAAGAGAGGGTATTGCACTTATAATGAACTATGGGGAAATAAAAAAGATGGATGTTGCCAATGGGCCAGGGGTGAGAGTGTCTCTATTTGTCTCTGGCTGTACGCACCATTGCCGCGGATGTTTTAACCAGGAAACTTGGGATTTTAATTATGGACAACCGTTTACAAAAGAGACGCAGGAAGAGTTGTTTAAGCTTCTTGATCAAGAGTTTATTTCAGGATTGACGCTGCTGGGCGGGGATCCGTTTGAACCCTCAAACCAGCGTGCCTTGCTGCCGTTTTTAAAACAGGTCAAACAACAGTTTCCGCATAAGAATATTTGGTGTTATACTGGTTATCTTCTAGACCAGGAATTATGGCGGCAAAGCCGAGCCAGATGCGAGGTGACAGAGGAACTGCTCTCGCTGATTGATGTGCTGGTGGACGGCGAATTTGTTCAGGCGAAAAAAAATATTTCTTTGGCCTTCCGAGGTTCAGAAAATCAAAGGCTGATTGATATGGCGGAGAGTAATAGACAGGGTAGAGTGTGCCTGTATCAGTGTTAAAATATTTAAGAAAACAATAAGAAAATATTTGCAAAAGATAAAATACATTCTGTTTTATATGGAATAAAATAAAAAGGGAAATTAGAGTATGAGGATTGAGGATAATTTTAAGGACACAGACTGTTATAAGATTACATGTGTGAGCCTTAAGCCGGATAGCTGCAAGATTATAAAGGGGCCAGAGGAAGAAAGACGGCTTGTAGAAGCTCTTTTAGATGATTATCATATCAGCAGATATGAGAAAATGATTCAATTGGTAGTTAGAGAAATGATAGAAGAAAGTTATCAAAAGGAATTTTTCCATATTTTCTCGCTGCAGCATTTACAGGAAGAATTTCAAAATGGCAAAAAAAAGGTGGCATATTCTTATCGCCGCAAGATTGAGGGACAAGTAATGAGCGTGACAACAGAGCTCTATCCGAGCAGGCAGGGAGAACATGGAGAATTGGAAGAATTTATGATGTATGTTTTTATTGAAGAATAGCCCATCAATTGTATACACTTAGTCACCTCAATGCTCTGCAGCCTGATAACAGAAAAGAAAGAAAATTTGGAAAAGGAAATCGAGGGATGAATATGAAGAAAAGAAAACGCAGAAGAAGACAGGGGATCATCATAGGGAGCATTTCTGGGGTGATACTGGTTTTGACAGCAGTATACTTGGCAATGACCTTCTATTTCAGTAACCATTTTTTCTTTCGCACGAAAATCAATGGCTGGAAAGTAGGAGGAATGAGCTTAGCAGAAGCAGAGCAAAAGGTTGGCAATAGTGTTGAGGATTATTTGCTGACGGTGTACGACAGAGATGGCGGAAAACATCATATTTATGGCAAAGATATTGGCTGCAGTTATGTGCCAGACGGCTCTATTCATGACTTTTTTGAAAATCAGAATCCTTATCAATGGGTGTTTGGAATCTTTCAGCAAAACAAAGAGGAGGTTCCTATTACCATGAAATTTGATGAGGAATTGATGTCGGATGCGGTAGCTGCTTTGGACTGTTTTCAAGAACAAAATATCACTGAGCCGGAAAGCGCCAGGGTAGAGCTTGGGGATGACGGTTATTACATAGAACCGGAAAAACCAGGAAATCATATGATCTTTGATAACGTGCTTGCCAAAGTGCAACAGGCTGTTGCCGCAGGAGATTCTTCCATTGAATTGACAGATGAAGATTATGTCAGTCCAGAATATACCAGTGAGAGCGATGAGATTAAGGGATTGATGGAGCGGATTGACAGCTATGAAAACGCCGAGATCAGTTATGAAATAAAAGATTATGAGGAAAAACTAACCAAGGAGCAGATTCGAGAGTTTCTTCAGGTAGAAGGCTTTTCGGTGACATTGGATGAGGAAAAAATTACAGCATATGTACAATCTCTAGCCAGTAAATATAATACTTATGCGGATGTGCGATCCTTTCAGACTTCTTCAGGAGACAAGATAGAAATTGGCGGCGGCGACTACGGTTGGATTGTGAACAAAGAAAAAGAGGCAGAGCAGATAAAGGCCGACCTGGACGCTGGTAAGCCGGTCAGCCGAGAGTTGTGCTATGCGCAGCGTCCCTTTGTGGAAGGCAAAGATGATATTGGAAATACCTATGTAGAAATTGATTATACCAAGCAGCATCTTTGGTATTATGAAAATGGAGAGCTGGCGGTCGAAAGTGATATTGTCACAGGTAACATCAGCAAAAATAATGGTTCTCCAGACGGGGTATTTAAGATTGTATACAAGGATAGCCCGGCAGTTTTAAAAGGGGAAGACTATGAGTCAGACGTTACATATTTCATGCCGTTTGCCTATAATGTGGGACTCCATGACGCTTCTTGGCGAAATGGGCAGTTCGGTGGTGAAATATATAAAACCAGCGGTTCTCATGGATGTATCAATTTGCCTTATGAAGTTGCAGATAAGATTTATAAAAGTATTAAAGTGGGAACTCCGGTGATTGCATTTTACCGAGAAAAAGTTGAACTGACGGCAGAGAATGCCAAGATTTCCAATGCATATTCTTATGTAGATCCAGACAAAAAAGATGCAGAGGATATGCAGGTGCCAGAGGAATAGGAGATGGCTGATATGGATATATATGGAACCATTGGCCCTGCATGTGCAGATCGTAAGCTGCTTACAGAGATGTTTCGTTTGGGAATGACAGGAATACGTCTCAATCTCTCACATGCAGAATTGGCGGTTTGTCAGCAGTGGACGGAGTGGATTCGAGATGCAGCCGAAGCTGCGGGTGTTATCCCGCAGCTTCTCATTGACTTGCAGGGACCAGAATTGCGGATTGGGGCGTTAGAGCTGCCATTGGAATTGACGGAAGGAAATGAGGTACTACTCAAACCCTTAAACCGACAACAAAAGGATAGTCAGACACAAGACATTGGTATGAAAAACTCTGCGAACAATATCCTTCCAGTGCCAGACATTTTGTTGTCTGAGTTGAAGCAGGGGCAGCAGATTTTGTTAGACGATGGTAAGATTTTACTGACCATAAAACAAAGAAATAATGAACAGGTTTGTTGTCTAGTACAGCGTGGTGGGCTGCTCACATCCCGAAAAAGTATTGCACTCTCAAAGACAGAGATTAAATTGCCCACATTGACAGAAAGTGATCAAAGGAATATTCGAGAAGCCAAAAAACACGGGGTTACAGGAGTGATGCTGCCCTTTGTGCGCCGGGCGCAAGATTTGCAGGATTTAAGACAAGAGCTTCAAAACGCTGGAGCAGCTGAATTGAAAATATTTGCTAAGATAGAAAATTTGGAAGGGGTTGAGAATCTAAATAGTTTGCTGCCCTATGCGGATCAGATTGTGATTGCCAGAGGAGATTTGGGCAATCGTATGCCCATGTGGGAGCTTCCAGTTGTTCAGGCCAAAATAGCAGCCATGTGCCAGAAAGCTGGGAAGCCTTTTATGGTGGTGACACAGATGTTAGCTTCTATGGAGAAAAATAAAGTGCCTACACGAGCGGAAGTATCGGATATTTTTCGGGCCGTGTCGGAGGGAGCTGCCAGTGTCATGGTGACAGGAGAGACGGCGGCAGGCAGCTACCCATTAGAAGTGATTCGATATCTGTGCCATACCGTGGAATGTGCACAGGCTTATTTGAGACAGGCGTAAATAATGGTTGATACCATGTAGTTATTTGTATGCTTCCCATCTGCCGCTTGCTCCGCAGGGGAGTACAAGTCCATTGGATGAGACAGGCAGGCCAATTTCCTGAGCATCCACAAAACCATTGAATCGCTGCAGCTCTGTGCCCAGCATATAGGCAAGTACAGCAGGCTGTAAGCCAGTGGTATAGGAATTAATCAGGAAAAAGAGTGGTTTTTCAGAAAGAAGCTGTGTGCAGAGCTTGATCAAAGGGTGGATAGCATTTTCAATTTTCCAAATCTCTCCTTTGGGACCTCTGCCGTAAGAGGGCGGATCCATAATCACCGCATCATAATGATTGCCACGACGGATTTCCCGTTCTACAAATTTTACACAGTCGTCCACAATCCAGCGTACAGGGGCATCTGCAAGGCCAGAAGAAACAGAGTTTTCCTTTGCCCAAGTTACCATACCTTTGGAGGCGTCCACATGAGTGACACTGGCTCCGGCTGCTGCTGCGGCAAGCGTAGCTCCTCCAGTGTATGCAAAGAGATTTAAGACCTTAATCGGGCGATTGGCATTGCGGATTTTATTGTAAAACCAATCCCAGTTTACCGCTTGTTCTGGGAATAATCCAGTATGTTTAAAGCTAAAGGGCTTTAGCTGGAAGGTTAGAGTATTATAATGAATCGTCCATTGTTCTGGGAGATCAAAAAATTCCCATTCACCGCCGCCTTTCTTACTGCGGTGGTAATGCCCATTTTTATTTTTCCATCCTGGATGTTTTCTGGGCGTGTCCCAGATTACTTGGGGATCAGGTCTTATTAGAGTATAATCTCCCCAGCGTTCCAGCTTTTCGCCAGCAGAGCAGTCTATTACTTGATAATCATTCCAATTGTCTGCAATCCACATATTATTTTCCTTCCTAGATAACATAAATTTGATTGCCTTTATTATATTACTCCGGCGGTTAAATATCAACGTTTTTACTTGCCTAAATTTCTATCTGCTACGTTGTCGTCAATCGTTGTAGCACTCGCTACTACTCATTCTTCCGCCTTGCCGATAAATATTTATTCTGCGTTAGATTCATTGACATTTAACCGCCGGAGTAATATCCTTAGCGAAAAACAGCGTCAACTGTAATATTACCATTCATGTCATCAAAGCGTCAATTTGTGCGGAATATATTAAAAAATAATTTCTGGTTTCCGATAAACATAAGGAAAGCAGAGGAGAATATGATAAGAATTGCAATATGTGACAAGGAAAAGGACATGCAAAGCTACCTTTCCGCTCTAGTGTCAGAGCAGCAGGTAGATTGTGAGATTAGAGGGTATTCTTCCAGTGAAGAATATCTGGCAGACAATCAAAAATTTGATCTTTTATTTTTGGATATCAAGCTGCAAAATCCTGGAGACGGCTTGGAGTTGGCGAGAGAAATACGTAATAGAGGATGTTTTAGAAAGCCGCTCATTATCTTTATAACCGCTTATAAGGAATATGTTTATGACGCCTTTGATGTAGATGCATTTCAATTTTTACTCAAACCGGTGGATGAAGAGAGGTTTGCTAAGGTGTTTGGGCGTGCGGTAAAGCAGATACTTACTGGGGATAGACAACCAAAACAGCCTTTGGTGATACAATTTGCAGGGGCGAGCAAGGCAGTTGCTCTGGACAGTATATATTATGTAGAGAGCCAGGGACATAAAGTCGTACTCCATATGGAGGGGGAAAGACTGGAGTATTATGCAAAGCTTGGAGCATTAGAACAGGAATTGTATGGACAGTTTTTTCGGATCCATAAGGGATATCTTGTCAACTTGTCCTTTGTGGATGGCTATAGCAAATCTGCTGTTACGCTTAGCAATGGTGAGAAGCTTTTGATCTCCAAATATAAATATGCAGATTTTGTAAAGGCGTATTTAGAGTATGTGGCAAGAGAACATCAGTAAAAGGAGGATGGAATATGAGAATTTCAACACAAATGTTTCAGGCAACTATGAGAAAGGCAGGTTTGCCAATTAACAGTGTGTCATTGTTGGATGTTATGAGTTATAAAAGTACTCGAAGAAACAATTTGCTTAGCAATTTGGATAAAACCAACCAGGTAACATCCAAAATACAAAAGAGGAATTATCAGAGTCTGCAAAATTCAGCAGAGGATTTACAGCAGTCGGCAGACGCACTGAACTCACAGAAGTTATATGAAGATGCGAAGAAAAGCGGCGATACCAAGGAAATTTGTGATTATGCAGAGCATTTGGTGAAATATTATAACAGCACTGTGAAATCATTGAAGGACACTTCTGGCGCTGCACCTTTAAATAACTATTATCGTCAGACGTTTGTTGGTTTGGCTTCTAATGAGGAAGAAGCGCTAAAGAGCATTGGCATCACACAGAGAAAAGACGGAACCTTAACGCTCGATCAGGAAAAACTGAAACAGGCAGATGTGGACACCTTAGAAAAGGTACTGGGCGGAGAGTTTACTTCCAAACTATCATTTCTGGCGGATCGCGTGGCTGACAATGCCAAGGTCAATGCCGGCAGTGTTGCCAGTCAGTATAATGCTTGGGGAAACAGTTATTTTACTGAGGCCAATAAATATAATTTCTGGGGATAGGTGAGTGTCTATGAAAATCTATGCCGGAAGGACAGAGGTTCCAAAGTTCAACAAACATGTTCCCACATATGAGGAATTGGCGGCGCGAGCGAAGGAACAAGAACAGCATCGGCAGCCGAAGGTTCAACAATTTGCGAAAGATAAGATTACATTTTCTCAGCAAGGATTAGAGAGCGCCAAGGATATGCGAAACTACTTGAATGAGAATGGATGGAACCAAAGAATTGACATTAAGGCAAATTTAGAAGAGGTGAATAAACAGCTTCACACGAAAATTATGGATTACACCAGTAACTTCCTCAGTGAAATGGATGAGGTGATGGAACAACAGCGTGCTGCATGGGGCAGTCAGGTCACAGGAGATTCCCTGGAAAGCGCCGCTACGCTCAGAGCCAAAGCCTATCAAGTGGTGTATGACCGTATTGTGGATGAATTTGCTAGGAGCGACAGAGATACAACTTATGTGATGGACGAGGTGACAGGGGTACGAAGAGAAGAAACTGTGGAGGATAGATTAGCAGAGCTTAAATATGCTTATGATTTAAAGACAACCTTTATCGCCTCTTCTAAGAAAGCGATGGCGCAGATAGAGGAGGCTTTTGGAGGCAAAAAATCTTCAGAGAGTCCACTGATTATAGAACAAAAGACAAAAAAAGCATATATGCAGGCTATTTCAGACAAAAATCTGGAACGGCTGCGGCAGAGGGTAAATAGGTTTCAGGATTACAGATTGGATTTGTAAAAAACTTTCATAGAAAGTAGCCATTTTTGAGGTGTATTATGGTTGATATTGCGATTGTAGAGGCAGATGCCTATACCCAAGATAAGATCAGAAATCTGATTAAGAAACAACGTTCAGACTGCCGAGTAGTCAGTATCACAGAGCCGGAGTTTCTGGGAACAGGACACCCCTTTGATATTGTGTTTTGGGAACAAAGTTTGGCAGAAGGGGAAGAATTGCAGCCATTACAGTTAAGACGATTCCGAGAAGATGCTGTATTTGTCGTTATGACAGCAGAGAAGGGATATGATGAGGCAGATCCAACAGCGCCTCATTTTCTGCTGGAGCCAGTGGAGGAAGAAGCTTTCGGGGAGGTCTTTGAACGGGCCATTCAGGATGCGGAGCGTTACAAGATACTGAGCCATATCTGAGATACAGTATATAAATACACGAGGAGAAGAAGAGGAGAAGAAGATGACAAATAATGGAATTAATTTCAACCAATTCAATGGATATACAGACAGATGGGAAAAAAATAAGTTTTCTAAAAAATCAGCTATTCCTAGTAGAACATTCAGAGATGTCGCAATGCAGGAGGAGAGAACTTTAAATCAAAATACTGTACAGGATAAATTAGAATCCCTCAAGGGACAGACTGCTTTAGAGGAAGAAAATTCTGACTTAGAATCTTGCAAACAAAAGGAGGATTCTACAGAGGAGGAAAATAAGACAGATACACAGATTTTAGTGAGGCCGGATGGCTCCAGAGTACTTTTGGTTAAAGTTATGGTTGCAGGGATGGAGACGACTATGAGTTTGAAATTGTCAGAGGCTACCAAGATGCAGAATGACAGCCATTCTCAGGAACAGGAATCCGTCCAAGGTTCTGGTGAGGAACATCTGGAAATAGCGGACTTGGCCGAAGAGATGGCCGATGGAGAGCTAAAATAATTTTTGTTTTGTGAAAAAATGTATTTTGCAATTAAAATTTGCATATGCTACAATGCCGATAGGCAAAGAAATGTGGAGAATTCCATGTAGGCAAAGAACGAATCCCCCGACCGTAATGGCGTACGGTCGAGGGATTCTTCTTTTCTTTTTATAGTGGCAAAGCGTCCACTAGGCTATTTGTTGCCTTTGTCGTGCCTGTCTAGCCATTTGCTGATGAGGCGGCAAACCACACCTGCCGCGACAGTCACAAGTTTTAATTCTGCTTTTGGAGAATATTGATTGAAAAAAAGATTTTATTTTGATATATTTAGAGAAGTTAGAGGATGTATGGAAGTTTTTAAACAGAGAGCAGTAAATTACCGATATGGAGAAAAAGGATGGAAGAAAAACAAGAGATAAAAAAGCAATCAGAGCAAGAATTGCATAGAGAAAATCTGCGAATACGAAAAACAGAGTGGATTCAGGAACAGATTCAGAGACAGCGTCAGGAAGAGGACGCGCTGTTTCTGCAGATGAAACAGGAACAAGAGATATTGGATTCACTGAGAGATTCCATGAACCAAAATATGCAGACAACTTTGGAGGCGCGGAAATATAATCAGGAATTTCAGGAGAGTATGGATGCCCAGGTGTACGCTATGTATGGTATCAGTTCCGATAAGCTGCAGGGAATGCGAGAATATCGCAATGCCTATTATCAAGGGTGTGCATTTTCATTGTTTTTATTATCTGTGATTTTGTCTGCACTGTGTGGTGTACTTCACGGTTTACAGTCGCAGATTTGTCTTTTTATGGTTGCCTTTACAGCTATTCAGGGAGCGCTTCTCACAGGGGAAGGAAAGCGCGGCAGAGTATTGAATGTTTGTTGTAAGATGTTATATCTTTTGATGTTTCCAATGATGATGGTAATTTTTGTCTGTTTTGAACTAAAATATTTGGAATATGATCGGTTGCTGCCGATTTTTCTTTTATTTGGCCTGGCAGCGCTGTTGATTGGCACTGCCTCCTATTTCCTGCACAATCCTTATCGCGCGGACCGACGTGTTGCCGAGGAGGCCAAAGATACGATTCGCGATATTGAAAAGACAGCACGCAAGGAAGTGAAAAAGAATCGCAAGTCAAGAGAGAAAGCAGAACGAAAAGCGATCCGCAAACGACAAAAATCTCAGGCGCGTGCAATGCGCAAACAGACATTTTTTTCCTTTTTTAAAAAGCGAAAGACAACAGAGACAGGACTAGAGGGGCAGGAAGAGTCAGTGAGATTGGAACCAAAAGAGCAGATAGAATTGAAAAGTGAGCTGTCAGAAAAAGAAGCGATGACAGTAGCGGTGGAAACAGGGATGGAAGCGGATGACGAGGTGCATCAAATATTTGAAGAGACAGAAGAACAAAATGAGGAGCCATCACAAGGAGAGAATGAGATTGAATAGAAACAGAAAACCACAAAGAGAAAAGATGCCAGCGTAAAAGCGAGCAGTAAAATAAGTATTTGCGGAATATAGCATCTGCAAAAAGTAAATAGTAAGGGTGAGGTGATAAAATTGAGAAATCATTTAAAAGATCAGACCAGCCCTTACCTGCTGCAGCACTCTGAAAATCCAGTGAATTGGTTTCCCTGGTGTGAGGAGGCATTCACAAAAGCAAAACGAGAAAACAAACCGATTTTTTTGAGTATTGGTTACAGTACTTGCCACTGGTGCCACGTAATGGCACATGAGAGTTTTGAGGATCCAGAAGTGGCGCAGGAGTTGAATCAGCACTATGTCTCTATTAAAGTGGATAAGGAGGAGCGTCCAGATATTGACAGTGTGTATATGTCAGTATGCCTGTTGTTTACGGGCAGCGGCGGATGGCCAACCAGTATTTTTATGACACCAGAACAAAAACCATTTTTTGCAGGCACTTATTTTCCTAAGACAAGTGCTTATGGTCATATGGGATTTTTAGAGCTGCTAAGAGCAATTGATCAAAAATGGAAGACGGACAGAGACAGTCTGTTTCAGTCGGCGGAGGAAATTACCAGACAGCTTCAGGTGGAGAGCAAGCCGTCTTGTGTGGAACCACATTTGTTGGCAAAACAGGCTTTTTTACAATTTCAGCACAGTTTTGATGCTGCTTATGGAGGATTTGGAAATGCACCTAAATTTCCAATGCCACATAATCTTATGTTTCTGATGGAATATTATCAGATCAGCCAGGAGCAGTCAGCGCTAAAAATGGCTGAAAAAACATTAGAACAGATGTATCGTGGTGGATTGTTTGATCATATTGGTTATGGGTTTTCCAGATACTCCACAGACGAATATTTTTTGGTGCCCCATTTTGAAAAAATGCTTTATGACAATGCACTTCTCTTGATGGCCTATACCCAGGCATATGCACTGACTGGAAAAGAGCTGTATCAGAGAGTAGCGCAGCAGATTACGGAGTATATACAAAGGGAGATGACTGCCCCAGAGGGGGGTTTTTATTCTGCTCAGGATGCAGACAGTGAGGGCGAGGAAGGTAAATATTATATTTTGGGGTATGATGAGATCGAGGAAGTACTGGGAGAGGCAGAAGGAGAAGCTTTCAAACGAGCATATCACATTACAAAGGAAGGTAATTTTGAGGGAAAAAATATTCCAAATTTACTATTTGATCCTAGTCAGCCCGTGTCTGAAACAACACGTGAAAAACTCTATAAATACCGAAGAGGGCGCAGCAGCCTGCACCTAGATGATAAAGTGCTCACAGCATGGAATGGCTTGATGATTGGAGCATTTGCAAATATGTATCGTGTGTTTGGGCAGGAAAGCTGTCTGTTATTGGCAGAGCGTGCCTGTGCGTTTATAGAGGAACAGGCTTTAGAGCAAGGGCTTTTTGTAAGTTTTCGACAAGGAAAGCGCCAGGGAAATGCTTTTTTAGATGATTATGCTTTTTTTGCATTTGGTTTATTGCAGCTCTACCGAGCTACCTTAAAGGAAGATTACATTAAGAAAGCAGCCCATTATTGCCGTAGAGCGCTGGAATTGTTTGAGGATATAGAAAACGGCGGATATTATCTCTATGGGCGAGAAAATGAATCGTTGATTGCAAAACCTAAGGAGACATACGATGGCGCCATTCCAAGTGGAAATTCTGTGATGGCCTATAATCTGGTGAAGCTGTGGCAGATTACTGGTCAGGAAGAATGGCTTCCCTGTGTGGAACGACAGATGAAATTTTTGGCGGCGACGGCAGAAAATTATCCAGCGGGGCAGAGCTTTTTTCTGTTGGCTAAATTGATCTTAGAGAATCCGCCGGAACATGTTGTCTGTGTGTTAAAGACAAAAGAGGATCTCAAAGAGTTGGAGGCAAAGCAGAGCGAGGGTGCAGATATTTTGGTACTCAGCGAAGAAAATGTTTCTTATCCAATTTTAAATGACAAGACAACGCTCTATATTTGTAGGGAAAAAAGCTGTCTGCCTCCGGTTAATATATAAGATAACAGTTCAGCCATCACCAGTATGATAGACGAGTCATGCTGGCATGAACGCGGATATTATATTGGTGATGAGCAAAACGCCCAATAAGCCTCAGACAGAAGCTGCATTAGCAGCGGATAGCCTGCTTTGCAGGCGGTCTGTGGCTTGTCTAATGGGCGTGGTCTGAACTGTTACAAGGTAACAACCAAAGATCAACCTTTCCTTGCAATGAGACAAAGAATTGCGTATAATCTTAATCAGACCAAAAGATAAGAGAGGAAAAGAAAATGATCAATAATATACAGCTTGGACCGTTGACATTACATGTATATGGGATTATGACGGCAATTGGTTATCTGAGCGCCTTTCTAATTAGTGAAAGGCGAGGCAAGAAGATGGGGATGGACACAGATATTCTCTATGGGATTTTCTGGTGTGCCGTGCTGGGAGGGTCAGCCGGAAGCAGGCTGCTCTATTATATCGTTAGTTTCCGCGATATTTTAAGAGACCCTTCTATTTTATGGAATTTTCAGAATGGATGGGTAGTTTACGGCGGTATTATAGGCGGCGTCTTGGCGAGTATGGTTTACTGCCGTTATAAGAAGGCAGATTTTGTGCGCTATCTTGATCTGGTGATTCCAGCAGTGGCATTTGCCCAGGGCTGCGGGCGGATTGGCTGCTTTTTTGCAGGGTGTTGTTATGGAAGAGAGACGGATTCCATATTTCATATTCAGTACTGGCAGTCAGAGTATGCCCCCAATGGCGTGAAGCTGATCCCTACACAGATTTACTCTAGTATTGGTGATTTTGCGCTCGCATTTCTGCTGATGGCTTATGCAAAGCGTGAACCAAAAAAAGGAAAAATAGCAGCAGGCTATGGTATCTTGTATAGTATAGGTCGTTTTGTGATTGAGATGTTCCGAAATGACCATCGGGGTGCTTTGGGAGCGCTGTCCACCTCACAGATGATCTCCATTGTGATATTGGTGCTGGGAATTGGCGGTTTTGTGTTGGCCGAGAAGCGTTCTGCCTGAAATTTCCTAGTACAGTATATATAGATATGCCCTTCGTGCCGATATATCATGTAAATGAAATGATATGGTACGAAGGGAGGGCTTTGATGATTAATATAATGTTTCCAATTGATGAGACAAAGAGACAGGCACAGGTAAATTCTGTTAATTTATCTCAAGTAATCCGCAATGTGACAGGTGTAGAACAGATCAAAGAAAAGAAATCTGTCTTGCAGCAGCTTTTAGAACCTAAGGAAGTGGAGGACAGTCAGAAAGATGTCAAGAAAGCTTTGGAGATTGCCAAACGGATTGCAAGAGGGGCGTCTGTGTCGCCGGAAGAAAAACGTTTTTTGATGCAGGTGGATCCTAAGCTTGCACAGATGGCGGAGCTTGCCAGGCAAGAGGGCGAACGGATCAAACATGCTCTGTCTCAGGCTTCCACCAAGGAACAGCAGCAGGCAGTGATACAGCAGGCTTATCAGATGGTGATGCAAGTCAGTAAGAAAAATGAACAATTTGGAATGCTGCTCGGGGAAGCAGTCAAAGGGGCGGTTGAGGATAGTAAGAAAAAGACGTTCAAGCAGACTCTTGAGGAGCAGGAATCTTCAAAAGTATGGCGGCAGGGTGCCAATCAGGAAGGGCAGAGCAGCTCTTTGAAGAATTCAGACACGCAGCAGGCGTTGCTGGAACAGTTCTTTCCAGACGAATGGATGTCAATGCTCGATTGCAGAGGATAAATGAAAATATCGATGGTGTTATGAGAGCATTACTTTGGCAGTGTTTACGAAATAGCATATGTGTCATTAGATACAGCAGATTGCACAAAAACATATTTGCTATATCATGTTTTCCAGGAGGTTAGGATTTTTTATAATATTATTTTTTCTCAAAATCAAGAATTGTCGTATTGAGAAATAGAAACAAGATACTGTATATTCTTAAGTAGCGAACAACAGTATTTTGTTGTATTTCTTCTTGATACGGCAATTTTTTTGATTCACAGAAAAATCTCAAATGGTAATGGACTATCCTTTTGGCCAGTTGACTTTTCTAAAATTATATAATATAACAAAGTCGTGGATTGTCTATTTTGTACAACAGAATCCATACAAGAGACAATCGGGTTCTGAAAATCAAAAAGGAGAAAAAGTGAATGAGAGAGAAGAAAATCAAGGCTGTCTGGTGGAAAAGATATTTTGCCATACTGCTTTCTTTGGTGATGGCAGTTTCCTGTCTGCAATGTAATGAACTGGCTTTTGTGCATGCAGAGGAAGCTGTGCCTGTGCTTAAGGTAAACGGTATTGATATGCTGACCAGCACAGAACCTGTGACAATTGGAGGCGGGACTGCCGCTTATGATGCAGGGAGTAATACATTGTCGATTTCTGGAATCACTACAAATGTGTATAATGAGCCGGCGATTCTCTGTGAAAATATGGATTTGGCCATTCAAGTGTCTGGTGAAAATACCCTTGAAGTAGATGGAATTACGGAAGAAAATTGGGGCAAATACAATGCTTCCAGTTTAAGGATTCTTTCCGGCAATGTAACAATGCAAGGATCTGGTGTCATCGATGCCCCCAAAGGAATCGGTGTGACAGGAAGCCTTTCTGTGACTGATACAGAAATTACTGCTGTGTTAGAGTACTATAATTTTGATAAGGCTGCTGTAGATGTTCGTGGTTCCATGCGTCTTTTGGGCAATGCAAAGCTCAGGGCACAGGGCGGAAAAGGCAAGACTATGTATGGCTCCGCTGTTTATTTTGACGGCGGACAGGACGAAAGTGTGATTGGCACCTTTGAGTTGGCTGGAAATGCAGTTGTGGAGTTGACTTGCGGAGATCCAGAAAGTGATGTGGAACATGGATATGGGATCTGTACCACCCGAAATGCTGAACTGTACCTTTCGGGAAATGCCAGCCTCAGTATTTCTGGAGAGAACTGTTCAGCAATTGCTGTGGGAAAATTGTTTCTTGATGATTCTGCAAAGATCAATGCTTCTATTAAGGCAGATAAAAATGGTGGTACAGATTATGCTATGGCCATCACATTTTGGAAAGCTTTGGAATTAAATGGAGAATCAGAGCTCACCTGTGACAGTGATTTTGTGACCTTGTATGATTATTGGAATATGAATGATGCAGATTCTGTGGAGGTTAATTTAAACGGCAGTTCAAAGTTGACTTTGGAAGGAAAGAGCAATGTCTGTGCATATGGTCCTAAGATGTCATTTCATGTAAATGAGAATGCTTTTCTTTCGGTGAAAGCTCCTGGAAATGCGGTTCGTGTTAATAATTTTACTATCAATGATTCTGGTAATGTCACAATAGTCAATACGCAGGGAGCAGAGGAAGATGAGGTTCATGCATTGCGGGCAATGGATACTTTGACCATAAACGGTGGAACATTAAATGTTTCTGCCACAAATCATAAAGGTCAGGTAGCTGGTATGAATAATGTTACCATCACCGGCGGCAATGTCAAGGCGGGAACACTGGAGACAGGAGAAGAAGGGAATATTACTGTCTCAGGGGCAGAAAGCTTTGAGGTGGATGAGTTTGTATCGCAGAAACCTCTGACTTTCTATGTGACAGCTGCAAAAGAGTTTAAAGATTTCATCACCCTGGAGAAAACTGTTTATCAGGTGGGCGAGACAGTCACCTTTTCAATTGAGAATTACCTAGTGGAAAAAATTTTGGTAAATGGGCAAGAGATTACAGGTAATTCTTTTGCTATGCCAGGTAAGCCGGCTGTAATTACCCTAGAAGGAAAACCTTTTGACGCGGATTATACAATTGTAGATCAAGCAATTGCCAGCGTGCCAAAGGATTTATCAAAATATACAAAACAGACAGCAGAGATGGTAGATCAGGCTGTGGAAGCTGTGGTTCGAGGTCTTGATATTCGGCATCAGCAAGAAGTCGATGCAATGGCGCAAGTGATTTCAGGCGGCAGTGCAAAAACTTGCACTGAGGGCAGATTACAGTAAGGTGGAAGAGGCAGTTGCCAGCGTGCCTAAAGATCTGACAAAATATACAGAAGAGACAGTGAGAGCCGTAAATGAAGCCTTAGAAGCAGTCGTTGAGGAGTTGGATATCACCCACCAAGAGGAAGTAAATGCAATGGCAGAGGCGATTGAGACAGCGGTGAAAAATCTTACATATAAGCCAGCAGATTACAGCAAGGTGGAAGAGGCGATTGCCAGCGCGCCTAAAGATCTGACAAAATATACAGAAGAGACTGTGACAGCTCTAAATAAAGCCTTAGAAGCAGTGGAGCAAAATCTGGATATCACCCACCAAGAGGAAGTAAATGCAATGGCAGAGGCGATTGAGACAGCAGTAAAAAATCTTACATATAAGCCAGCAGATTACAGTAAGGTGGAAGAGGCAGTTGCCAGCGTGCCTAAAGATCTGACAAAATATACAGAAGAGACAGTGAGAGCCGTAAATGAAGCTTTGGAAGCAGTCGTTGAGGAGTATGATATTACCCACCAAGAGGAAGTAAATGCAATGGCAGAGGCGATTGAGACAGCAGTGAAAAATCTTACATATAAGCCAGCAGATTACAGCAAGGTGGAAGAGGCGATTGCCAGCGCGCCTAAAGATCTGACAAAATATACAGAAGAGACTGTGACAGCTCTAAATAAAGCCTTAGAAGCAGTGGAGCAAAATCTGGATATCACCCACCAAGAGGAAGTAAATGCAATGGCAGAGGCGATTGAGACAGCGGTGAAAAATCTTGTGCTGAAAGCAGTGGAGGAGCCACAGCCGCCAACAGTAACATCCCTTGCAGCTCCCAAATCAGTCAAAGCCAGAAGTGTTGCCTATAATAAAATTAAAATTAGCTGGAAGAAGGTAACGAATGCTTCTGGTTATGAGATTTTCCAGTATAATAGTAAGACCAAAAAATATAAAAAAATTGGTTCGACAACAAAAATCAGTTATACAAAGAAGGGGTTAAAGACTGGAACAGTCTATAAGTTTAAGGTGCGTGCCTATCGAAAAGAATCTGGTCAGACTGTGCGAGGTAAATTTTCGTCGGTGGTGTCGGCAAAACCAGCGTTATCTAAAGTGGCAGGATTCAAAAAAGGAAAGATCAAGAAGAAGTCAATTTCTATGTCCTGGAAGAAAGTCAGCGGCGCCAATGGATATCGAGTTTTTCGCGCTGCCTCCAAGAAAGGAAAATATAAAGTGATAAAGACGATAACCAAAGGAAAAATTGTCAAATTTACAGATAAGAGAGTCAAATCACGCAAAAATTACTATTATAAGATACGGGCCTATCGAAAAGTTGGTAAGAAAAAAGTTTATGGGGGTTATTCCAAAATTATAAAATTTAGAGCAAAATAATGATTGGTATTGGAATTGTAATCTGAAAATAATAGGCATAGCACCGATATTGGTGTTATGCTTATTTTGGTAATGACTCTTACAATTAAAAATAGTATACGCGCCGGAGTGCGCATAAGTATATCATATCATTGCGAAGCAATTCATGGTATAATATCTCTGAGGTGATGAAGATGAGAATTTTACTTGCGGAAGATGAAAAGGATTTAAATCATATTATAACACAAAAATTGACCTCGGATGGCTATAGTGTAGATAGCTGTTTTGATGGTCAGGAAGCAATGGATATTTTATCTTATACCGATTATGATGCGGTGATTCTTGATATTATGATGCCGAAAGCGGATGGATTTGCCGTTCTACGTTTTCTGCGGGAGGCTAACAGAACTACGCCTGTTTTGTTTCTGACGGCGCGGGATGCGGTTTCAGATCGTGTGAAAGGCTTAGACAGTGGGGCGAATGATTATTTAGTAAAGCCTTTTTCATTTGAGGAATTATCGGCTCGTTTACGAGCAATGACACGAACAGCATTTGGCGCTGCCAGCAATATTTTATCAGTAGCAGATCTTACGCTTGACTGTGCTGCACATATGGTAAAACGGGGAGGGCAGGAGATTAGTTTATCTGCCAAAGAATATGCCTTATTGGAATATCTGATGCATAATCAGGGAATTGTATTGTCGAGGGAGAAGATTGAGAATCATATCTGGAATTTTGACTATGAGGGCGGCACGAATGTAGTTGACGTATATATCAGTTATCTTCGCAAAAAGATTGACGGAGGATATGATAACAAATTAATTCATACCATACGCGGCAAAGGATATGTGCTCAGAGAGGTTGAAGGCAAGTGAAAAGTTTTTCAATACGTTCCAAAATTACATTGTGGTTTACAATGGCATTGCTGATGGTAGTGTTTTTCACTTTTTTTATTGTATTATCCGCCAACCGTCAAGTGATACAAAAGAATATTCGAGATAATCTGATTATGACTGTGGAACATAACGTAGATGAGATTGAGTTCTATAATAATATTAATAATGTAGATTTACACAATGAGTCAGATTATTTTATTCGATTCCGCGGTGGTTATCTTGAGATTGATGATGATTTTCTTGATCAGGTCAATGAGGTTTATACGGCCTTATATCATGAAGATCATACCTTGATTTATGGAGAGAATCCAATTTCAAGGCAAGTATCTGATTTAGAGTTTGTGGATTCTAAGGTTCAGAGGATCAAAGTTCATCATACATTATATTATATTTTTGACCGTAAACTGACGTTGAAAGGTCTGGAAGAGTTGTGGCTGCGGGGGGTGGTTTCCGAAAAACAGGGAATGACACAAATGTCTGATATTACAAGATTATCACTATTGTTATTGCCGTTTATGGTTTTGGTATCTGTGACGGGTGGTTATCTGATTGCAGGGAGAATGCTTAGGCCGATACAAAAGATTTCAGAATCCGCTTCCCAAATCAGTTCAGGCGGAGATTTAAAAAAAAGAATTGCCATAGGTGATGGAAAGGATGAACTGCATCAGCTTGCGAAGAGTTTTAACGCCATGTTTCAACGGTTGGAAGAATCGTTTGATGCAGAACATCAATTTACTTCTGATGCTTCCCATGAGCTGCGTACACCTGTATCAGTGATCTTAGCACAATGTGAACTTTCACTGGAGGAACCAAGGAGCAGTGAAGAGTATGAAGATGCGCTTCGTACGATTCAACGGCAAGGCAGAAAAATGTCTAAGTTGGTTAATCATATGTTGGATTTCACGCGACTGGAGATGAGAGCAGATAGTTATATGCGTCAGAAACTAGATTTGACTGAGCTTGTGCGATCTGTGTGTTTTGATATGGCATTAATTCAGGAGAAAGAGATTGTTCTGAATTATGAAGTGCAAGAACAGGTGGAATTTGTTGGGAATTATCAGCTTCTTTCCAGGATGTTGACAAATCTAATCAGTAATGCCTATCGCTATGGCAAGGAACAGGGACATATATTTGTAAGTTTAAAGCATCTAGAACAGGAGATAGAGTTGTCTGTGGCTGATGATGGAATCGGTATTGCCACAGAGGAGCAGGAAAAAATTTTTCGACGTTTCTACCAGGCAGATAATTCTCGTTCAGTCGCCGGTACAGGGTTAGGCTTATCTATGGTGTATGAGATTGTCCAGTTTCATGATGGTACGATCAGCGTGGAGAGTGAACTTCAGAACGGGAGCACATTTATCGTAACGTTCAAAAATATAAATTAATTTTTCTAATGTTATTTTAATGTTGGTTTTATATAATAATTATAAAGCCAATGGGAAGGAGGAGAAATGGCTATGAAGAAATTAAAACAGTTTTTTGGAACTCCACGCAACACAGTGATTACTTTAATCTGTATAGTGGCAATTATAGTGCTTGTGGGAACCGGAACTGTTTTTGCGGCAACTACGATTGCCAGAAGTTCTTCTATAGGGGAAGAGAATGCCAAAAATTTTGCTTTTGCAGATTTGGGGATTGATCCGCTGTCTGTACAAGATGTAGATGTTGAATTTGATTTTGAACAAGGGCATTTTGTGTATGAAATAGAGTTTATGGCTCAAGGCGTGGAGTATAAATATTGGATTAAGGCTTCAGATGGAGCAATTGTAAAGAAGGAAATGGATATAGCAACAAGCGGTCAGGCAAAAACGCAAGCGGTTGGAGAGCCAGAATCGCAAACCGCCCAGCAGGTTATTGAGGATAAGGCTGAGAAAAAGCCCACGGATTTGCCAGAATCGGAAGAAAATCAACAGAACAGTAATAAAGAAATTGGCTTGGATGCAGCCAAGGAGATTGTAATTTCGGATGCAGGCGTATCAGACTCTGAGGTCACTTATACGAAGACGAAGCTTGAATATGAAGAAGGCGTTGCGGTGTATGAGATTGAGTTTTATACATCCACAGATGAATATGAATATGAAATTAACGCCGCCACTGGTGCAATACGCAGCAAAGATAAAGAGGCTTTTCAAACCAGTATCGAAGACAATCATCACAGTAATACAGGAGCCGATATTGGGGTAGAACAAGCCAAGTCTATTGCTGTCAGCCATGCTGGACTTACCATCTCGGAGGTTTATTTTTCCAAAGCAAAATTAGAAAAAGAAGATGGCAGTTTGGTTTATGAGATTAAATTTTATCAGGATGGTATGGAATATGAATATGAGATTCTTGCAGCAACAGGCGAGATTATAAAATTTGATTCAGAATGGGACGATTAAAGGACAAGAGATTTGTCTAATTTTGAGTTTGTTCATGTTTTATTTGCTGATCATGATAGTGCCAAAAGCCCTGTCACCTCAGGTGACAGGGGAACATTGCATTAAGATTGCACTCGGAAAATGAATTTTCCAGATGCAATCTTGTGCAATTAGACCTTGCTGCTTTTGCAGCAGGTCCCTCTGGCACATACTTATCACATACTTGTAGAAGAATTATAAAATCAAACTATCTAATACAATATTAAAATTTATATAGGTAATTGCGAAACTCGTGTCCGAGTTCCGCAATCCTGAACAGAAACAAAGAAGAATTCACATATCATGCGAATTCTGGAATAAAAAGAAGATAACGAAGCATTTTAGGCGCACTTTAATAAACTGTAGGTATTATTAAGTTGGTAAGTCCTATGCTATGAGAG
>CAJTIR010000010.1 GCA_910576385.1 Lachnospiraceae bacterium | reverse complement strand
GATTGATGATGCCATAATCCACAGGCCAAAAGCACTTGGCAGTTATATTGAAAAGTTATCCACTTTTCGTGATAAAGCAATGGTAAAACAGAAATTTTATTTTCTCTGTTTTGACCAAAAATCAATATGCCCTAAACGGGGTGCTGAATAGTTACTGTCCACTTTACATTCTTGATTTCAAGCGTGGCCTCAAGAGTATATATGGGATTTTCCCCAACGATATATGCCTCTGGATATAGGACTTGCGAGGTGATGAGTTTTGGAATAATTATGATAGGTATTTCGTTATATGTAAAAAATATAGAGGAAATGTCTGGTGCGTTTAGAAAAAAATTCTTATATATTATGAATTTTCTTCTGGTATTTTCTTTTATAGATTTATGTTTCCTTGTGTATACAGTGTTTAAGTGATAGCATAGAGAGGAAAAAGAATTTTGTACATATTTTTCTGGTATTTTATAAAAAGTTCTGTTAAAATAAAAGTAATTATGCAGTATACGACGGAAAAGGAGAGTTGATTATGGCAGAATCTATGGAAGATTACAAGGAAGAACTGGAAGCATCCTTCCGCAAAATTAGGGAAGGCGATATTATTTCTGGAACAGTGATTGGTGTGACAGAGGAGGAAGTTACACTGGACTTGAAATATTACACACAGGGCATTATTAAGGTGGAGGATCTAAGCAATGATCCGAATTTCCAGATTTTAGAGGAGGTACACCAAGGAGATGTAATAGAAGCTACTGTGGTAAAGACAGATGACGGAGAGGGCAATATTCAGTTGTCAAAAAAAGAGGCCAATGATGTACTTGCTTGGGAAAAGTTAAATACTTATTTGGAGGAAGGCACAGAGCTTTCGGTTAAAGTGGCTGGAATTGTACCCAGCGGCGTAGTTGCATATCTGGAGGGAATCCGCGGTTTTATCCCTGCATCACAGTTGGCTCTGTCTTATGTGGAGGCTACTGAGGAGTGGCTGGGACGCGAGGTTCAGGTCAGAGTAATCACTGTGGAGGAATCCAAGAAGAAACTGGTAATGTCTGCAAAAGTGATTTTAAAGGAAAAGCAGCAGGAAGAGCATGACCGCAAGATTGCCAGGATGGTGCCAGGCAGTGTGCTGGAAGGTACAGTGGAATCTTTAATGCCTTATGGCGCGTTTGTGGATTTAGGAGATGGGATCAGTGGTCTGGTGCATATTTCTCAGATTTCCCAGAAAAGGATCGGCAAACCATCCGAGGTATTGAGTGTTGGTCAGAAGGTAAAGGTAAAAGTACTAAATACTAATGACAATAAGGTAAGCCTCAGCATGAAAGCGCTGGAAGAAGAGATGGTGGATGTGGAAAAGACAGAGAAGGTGGAAGAATATATTTCTCATGAAAGAGCATCTACCAGCTTAGGAGATCTTCTGGCTGGAATTAAATTGCAGTGATAGAAATAGAAGGGAGTCACAGTGATATGAGAGTAAATGCGATACAGGGCACAGATGCAATGGGAACTCAAACCGCCGCTTCTTCTGTAGGACAAGGAGAAGATTTTTCTTCTTATTTGCAGACCACAGCTTCTCTGGAAGAAATTTTTACAGAAGCGGCAAATACATATCATGTGCCAAAAGATTTGATCAAAGCCATTGCCAAGGCAGAGTCAGATTTTAACCCCAATGCTACTTCCGGTGCAGGGGCGCAAGGGATTATGCAGCTTATGCCTGCCACCGCCAGAGAACTTGGGGTCACAGATTCCTATGATCCTTATCAGAATATTATGGGCGGTACGAAATATATCAGTCAGATGTTGGAAAAATATAATGGCAATGTAAGTCTTGCCCTTGCCGCTTACAATGCAGGAAGTAATAACGTGGAGAAATATGGGGGAATCCCGCCTTTTGAGGAGACACAGAATTATGTGGTGAAAGTGACTGGATATATGAATGGTGGAATTGAGATTCCCGAGGGCACTTATACTGTAAATTCAGGCGTAGCAGCCGCCTCTGTGCAGGAAGTGGAGGACAGTTATTACCGCAGTATTCTAGAACAATTGTTTTCTTATGAGGATTATCTGAAGTTTATTGATATGTATACCAAAATCCAGGAGGCACAGCAGAGGCAGGTGGAGGAAGAGCAGGAGAAGCAGGAGGAGAAACAGTCAGATTCCTTCTTAGCATATCAAGAATTAAAGTACAGTCCTGTGGCCATGAATCTGTTTGGGCAGTAGGGAGAGGTAAATGCAGACCATTAAGATTAAATACTTTACACAGGAAATTGACAAACTTACCTATATAGATGGGAAGTCAGATTGGATTGATTTGCGGGCAAGTGAGACCGTGGAGTTAAAGGCGGGAGAATTTAAATTGATTCCTTTGGGCGTGGCGATGGAGCTGCCCAAAGGATATGAAGCACATGTAGTGCCCAGAAGCTCCACGTTTAAAAATTATGGCATTTTGCAGGTAAATAGCTGCGGCGTGATAGACGGCAGTTACTGTGGAGATGAAGATATGTGGAAGATGCCTGTGTATGCTACCAGAGATACTGTTATTCATAAAAATGACAGAATCTGCCAGTTTCGGATTATGGAGAACCAGCCTCATATTGTCTTTGCGGAGACTACTTCTCTGGAACATAAAAATCGAGGCGGCTTTGGTACGACTGGGATCTGTTAGAGCTGCTTTTGAGGTGCATTGATCAAAGATTAGTTACAGTATCACAGAATGGAGGACATTATGGAAAAACGTCAAATAAAATTTTATGCCAAAGGCAGCAACGCAGCGGCAATCCATGCTCTGCCGGGACATTTTGCTACCAGTAATTCACATATCAATTATTATATTGATATTACAAGTTTAAAGACACGTATCAACGAGGCCAAGGAAGTGGCCAAGGTACTTGCCAGCAGGTTTACCAGTCATATTACCGTAGACACCATTGTATGCATGGATGGGACAGAGGTAATTGGGGCATTTTTGTCGGAAGAGATGGAGAGAAGAAATATTTTATCCACAATCAATCAGCATAAGACAGTCTATGTGGTATCACCAGAATTTAACAGCAATAGCCAAATGATTTTTAGAGATAACATTAAGCCGGCGATTACAGGCAAGCATATATTGTTATTGTTGGCTACTACCACAACTGGAGCGACCATTCAACGCGCTTTGGAATGTGTGAGGTATTACGGAGGTAATGCTGTCGGTGTGGCCTCTGTATTTAGTACCTTGGAGGAGATTGAGGGATTTCCAATTGAGAGTGTGTTTGAGGAGGATGATATTCCAGGATATGCTGCTTATCAGCCAGGAAATTGCCCGTTCTGTCAGAAAGGGCATAAGCTGGATGCGATGGTCAATGGTTTTGGGTATTCTAAATTGTAGTTCGTCAATCTGTATAAAAAACTATAAATATTTCGTTATTATGACGAAGTAATAAAAAAGCAATACTTTTTCTTGTTGGATGTTACAAGAAAGGGTGTTGCTTTTTGTATAGTTCACAGTGGTAATTAAGAGCGAAGTGTGGTAGTATATTTCTATCAAGAAATTCTGTTTGGCAGAGTAGACACAGAGAGTAGATGCAGGAGGTAATCATAAGATGGCAAGTTTATCATTAAAAAACATTTGTAAAAAATATCCCAATGGGTTTGAGGCGGTAAAGGATTTTAATCTGGAGATCGAAGACAAGGAATTTATCATTTTCGTTGGACCGTCAGGATGTGGAAAATCTACAACTCTTCGTATGGTTGCAGGTTTGGAGGAGATTTCCTCAGGAGAGCTTTCCATTGACGGCAGGATTGTAAATGATGTAGAGCCTAAAGACAGAGATATTGCAATGGTATTCCAGAATTACGCATTGTATCCTCATATGACAGTATTTGATAATATGGCGTTTGGATTAAAACTTAGAAAAGTTCCTAAGCCGGAGATCAAAAAGAAAGTAGAAGAGGCTGCAAGAATCCTTGATTTGGAGAAATTGTTAGATCGTAAGCCAAAGGCTTTGTCCGGTGGTCAGAGACAGCGTGTTGCTATGGGACGTGCGATTGTGCGTGAACCAAAGGTATTTTTGATGGATGAGCCGTTATCTAACTTGGATGCAAAGCTGCGTGTGCAGATGCGTGCTGAGATTGCTTCTCTGCATCAGAGATTAGGCGCAACTATCATTTATGTAACACATGACCAGACAGAGGCTATGACACTGGGAACCAGAATCGTTGTATTGAAGGATGGTATTATCCAGCAGGTGGATTCTCCACAGAAATTATACAATGAGCCAGATAATCTGTTCGTAGCAGGATTTATTGGTTCTCCGCAGATGAACTTCCTGGATGCGGTATGTGCCGTTGATGGAGATAAAGTATCCCTCAAAGTTGGCAAAAATACTATCGCTCTGCCTCCTGCAAAGGGCAAGAAATTGATTGAGGGCAAATATAATGGCAAGACTGTAGTAATTGGTATTCGTCCAGAGGATATTGATGATTCCCAGATCGCTCTTGAGACACATAAGGACAGTATCTTCGATACCAAGGTAACAGGATATGAGCTTCTCGGTTCTGAGGTTCTTTTGTACTATACAATCAATGGATCAAGCATGACAGCTAAGGTTGATTCCAGAACGCCGGCGCGTCTTGGAGATTCCATTCGTTTGGCAATGGATATTGAGAAAATCCATGTTTTTGATAAGGAAACAGAATTGACAATTACCCACTAATTCGGTAATATAATTGCATAGCACAAATATACGGAAGTAGCGCAGAGATGTGCTGCTTCCTTTTTATATTAGAGTTCTTAATATAGAACAAAGAATCCTGCTTTGCAGGATTCTCCGCCTGCGGCGGATCGCTTTCGCGACATATTTCATTGAAGGAATGCACGAGAGCGAAGCAAAAATATGTTACAAAAGTAACCCATCGCAGGAAGGAATACTGCGGAGGAGGATTCTATTTTAAGTGAGGAAAGTTTATGTTATCAAATCATAAATTACAAGTGACATTGGAAGAAATCAAAGATATTTCCAGGATTGATTTGGCGTTGTATAGTGATAAGGGAAAGCTCTTGGCGTCTACGTATCAGCAAAAAGAGGTTATGGAAGAGGACATCTGCCTATTTGCAGGTTCTATGGCAGAAAGCCAGATGTTGTCAGGATGCCATTTTTTTAAAGTGTTAATTGATAGTGAATTGGAATATATTCTTTTGGCGCGTGCCAGCAGTGAGGAAGCCTATATGATTGGGCGCTTAGCTGTCTGTCAGATCAGGAATATGGTCAGCGGATATCGAGAACAATTTGACCGCAATAGTTTTATGCAAAATGTGGTGTTGGGCAATATGCTTGTGGTGGATATGTATAATAAGGCGAAAAAACTTCATATTGAGACAGCACAGAGAGTGGTATTTATCATTGAAGTGTCAGGTAAAAAAGAAGGCGAGGTAGTGGAAACAGTAAAAAACCTTTTTGCGGCCACTGCCAGGGATTTTGTGACGGAGGTTGATGAGAAATCTGTCATTTTAGTCAAGGATGTGCGGGATAGTTCTTCTGAGGAAGAACTAGAAAAGTTGGCAGAAATGTTGGTGGACAACCTGCAGATGGAAGCAATGGTAAAAGTACGGGTAGGCTATGGTAATCAGGTGGAATTATTGCAGGATATTGCACGTTCTTATCAGGAGGCGCGTATGGCCTTGGAGGTGGGACATATTTTCAATGCCGAAAGTCAGACGGTCTCCTATAGTAAATTGGGAATCGGCCGATTGATTTATCAGATTCCCTCAAGTCTTTGTGAGATGTTTCTCAAGGAGGTATTTGGAGATCGGATTCCAGATGATTTGGACGAGGAGACTACCACCACAATCAACAAGTTTTTTGAAAATAATCTTAATATCTCTGAGACGGCCAGGCAGCTCTATGTGCACCGCAATACCCTAGTCTATCGATTGGAACGGATTGAAAAAGCATTAGGTCTGGATATTCGTACTTTTGAGGATGCAATGTTGTTTAAGATAGCGCTGCTGGTGATCGCTCATATGAATTATCATAAGAGCCTCACAGAACATGAGAATGGAGAAGAGGAGGAATAGCAGGGAGGAATATTATGAGGATTTCTACAAAGGGAAGGTATGCTCTGAGACTGATGCTTGATCTGGCATTGGCGGAGAATCAAGTAGTACGTTTAAAGGATGCGGCGGCAAGACAAGGGATTTCTCTGAAATATTTAGAACAGATTATCTCTGTGTTACAGAAATGTGGTTATGTCAAAAGTATGCGGGGACCTGGCGGCGGTTATATGCTTGCAAAAATGCCGGAACAATATACTGTGGGCATGATTTTGCGTCAGATTGAGGGCAGCCTGGCTCCAGTAGCATGTCTGGACGGAGAAGAGAATGATTGTCTGCGGCAGGAGAGCTGTGTGACATTGCGGCTCTGGAAAATGCTCTATGAGGCGATCAATGGTGTGGTGGACCAGGTGACACTGGCGGATTTGGTCGCCTGGGAACGTGAGATTAATGGAGCGATGGATTTTGTGATTTAGTGATGTAAAAATGGAAAATTGTAATATTAGACAGGAGATGACTCCCACTTTTAGGCGAAGAGCAACTTATTGAAAAATCAGCCTGGCTGATTTGGACTGTATTTTTCGGAAGTATGGGATATGGTAAAGGAAATTAATAAGGAGGAGCACATATGGAAAATCTAATAGAGCAGATAAATAATATGGTTAATATGGATGATTTTTTAAATTTTGTTGTCCAGTTAGCAATGGATTCAAAAGAACATCCTGAGGAATGGGTAAATACTACGATTAGCGATTATTTGGGACAGATGGCAAGCTGGGTGGATGACTGTTCTGGTTTTGATGATACAGTAGATTGGGAAAAGGTAGATTATAGAACATTTGCGAAAATATTGTATATGGGAAAGATATATGAGTAAAAAGAAGCATGAAGTTTTGTGAATCAGGACAGGAGGAGGTAAATGGAGTGGCGATTACAGTAAACATTTATTACAGTGGAGTGAATGGAAATGCAAGAAAATATACGGAGGAGATGGTTTCAAGTGGCATTGTCAATACATGCCTCTCCCATGATGGCAAAGATTACTGAACTTAGGGAGAAGTATGACCTGCATATGAGGGTGGAACAGTATGTGTCTGATGAAACTGAGATTCCGGCATTAGACAGGGCGTTTATAAAGGAATTATAATGTTAGATTTATTGTTATGCGCAGTTCACGACATAAAAACGGCCTTTTATGCATGAATTCTAAGAATAGTGGTTAGAAAACCGATAAATATATTGAAGGATATGAGAGGGTGAGTATAAGAAAGGAGCAGGAGGATGAAGATAAATAATCTGTCAAGTGCGGAAACTGTTGCTAATTCAAATAGCAGAGGCCAAGTGGAAAACAAGGATGCTGTGCAGCAGGAACAGAAGGGCAAAGTACAAAATGGAAATCTGAAAGCATCTGAGTTGAATCTTTTGCAGGATCCCATTGAGGAGAAGAAGAAAAAGGCCAAGGAAGAGGCGATGGATTTCATCAAGAAACAGTTTGAATCAGATGGAATGGTGGATGGAGCTATGGATGAACTCCGCAGCGAGATCGCATCCAGCAAAGAAGAGGCTACAGAGGCAGCCCAGGAGCTGGGAGCTATCCGTAAAGAGATGGAAGAACTGAAGCAAGAGTATGGAGATGCCACCAACGATTCAGACTATCAGGAGCGTATGAAGGCATTGAATGAGCAAGCCGGCGAATGGCAGAAGCAATATGACCAGGCGCATAATGTGATTGCAGCGGCAACTGACGGCATCAAGGGCATCAAACAAGAGTCTTTAAAGCATCATGGCATGGTGGACGCTACAAAGTTGGCAGAAGTATCTTTGAAAGCGTCAAGTGATGAGATTGTAGGGATGCTGAAGGATGAGGCCGTGGAAAAGTTGGATCAGGATCTTGAGGATGTTGTAGAAGAGGCAAAGGATCAAAAGGAGGAGAATGTAAAGGAAGAGGCCAAGAAGGAAGAAGCGCGGCTGGAACGTGAGAAACAGGCGCAAAAGGTCGAAGAACAGGTACAGGAGCGCATAGAGAAAGAAAAGAAAACTTATGTACCATCAACGCAGGGAATGGATTCTGATATGAGTGAGATGATGCGTAAGCAGCAAGAAGTTCTTAAAAATACGCAGCAAATTCTGGAAGAGCAGAAACTGCTGCAGGAGGAAATTAAGGGCATTGCAGTGGATTCGGTGGTTTAGTATTATATTTTGCAGATATTTCCACGATAGATAGAACTATAAAATTGAGTTGGAGATATTTTGTTAGAATTGTAAGCTATATTATACAAATAAAACCTGCTGTCAAACTAATATCTAGCTTGATGGCAGGTTTCGTTGTTTCTATCATAATAATTTTATCTAAATTGTGGGCTGGCTGTTATCTGCCGGCTCATTTTGATTCTCAATATCTTCTGATAAGTCTTCGGAATGATCGCCGTTGATTGCCTGATCGGTACTGTTAGGCGTTTGTTCTATGGTGTCTTCCACTGGAGCAGTCTGTACAGTCTCTGGGGCTTCTGAAAAAGATTTCAGATAGGAAATTTCATTTGAGCTTCTAAAGATCGTATCAGACGATCCCATCTGATTGACGACCAGAGTATTTGCACCATCTTTTAAATCACCTAATGAAATAACCAGTTCTTTGTCACTGACAAAAGCGGTGGGAACTTTAACATTATTCACAAATACTTTGCTCCATTTGGTAAAGTTGGCTCCATAGATGTGAAGTCCATCTTCCAATTCCTGAATTTGGTCAGCTATGATATCTTGTACACCCATCTGTAAGTTGGATGCGGGATAGAGGTCTTCTCCGTGGTAAGCAAAGTGCTTGCCATATAAGGTGTCATATTGTAATAATTCCATATCTTTGGAGTAATCGTCTGTAACTTGGTAACGGTTGCTCTGATGGAAGGAGAACATAGTTCCTTCATGAATATTTGCTTGATCTGTGATACTTGCAAGTAATTGGTAGGAAGTTAAGTCCTGACTTGTCTTTTTCATGCCAAAATTGTTCCAAGTAATATATTGAGTTTTAAAAATGCTTCCCGCTTTCATATCTTCGTCGGTTAGTCCCATTGTAGGCAGGTGATCCCCGAAAAATACAACAACCGTTTTTTCATCTCTCTTAGAGAGCATATCGATTAAGTTGCCAATAAATTTATCCACTTCATGAATTTGGTTGACGTAATATTCCCATTCGTTATTCTTAGCTTCGTCTGCTGCTCCTGTGACAGTAATTTCAGGATTTTCCAGAACCTTTTCAGTTGGGTATGCGCCATGTCCCTGTACCGTAATCGTGTAGACAAAGTCTTGCTGTGTGGTGGAGTTTAAAGCCTTTTCTACCTCACCGATAAGGATATTGTCAGTTGGCCAGGTGTTAAGAGGAGTGTATTCCTGGATATTCATCATTTCTTTGCTGATAAAGCTGTCAAATCCCATCTGAGAGAAAGCATTTCTTCTGCTGTAGAAATTACCGCCATTATTATGTACTACATGAGTACCATAACCCAGATTATTTCCTAAATCGGAGGCAATGCTCTCGCAGGAGTTGGATTTTAAAATCGTTTTATAGGGGTATTCTCCAAGTCCAAAAAACTGCATGCCCATACCAGTCAAAATTTCAAATTCTGTGTTGGCAGTGCCGGCGCCTACTACTGGTACTGTCAGATAACCAGACGAAAAGTTTTGATACAGATGATCAAAATTAGGTACCGGATTTTTGGAGCAATTTAAGAAATTGATCTCTTTAGGATCTACAAAAGATTCTAGGAGGACACAAATCACATTGGGAAGTTCTTCCTTGTCCGATTTCTTGACATTTACCTTGGATAAGGCGGAATCCACAGATTCCTGCGAATAATCCTTTGGAGCGGCCATGCCGCGGTCTACCATACTGGCAGAAAAACTATATACAAATCCATAATCTTTATAGCCTTGTGCAATATTTTCAAAATAACTTGCCAGAATATTGTTGCTGACAGCCGCATTTGTCACCATTGGGATAAAAAATGCAAAAGCTCCGATGGCCAGCGTACTTGCCAGACGATTCTGTTTGCCCTGGTATTTGGGTCCTTTTTTCCACAATACAACGATACCAGCAACCACAACAGCGATCAGCAAGATCACGCCCAGAGCTTCCAGATTGCTAAAATAGTTACTCTGCATGGTAAACAAGTCATTGATCAGTTTCATATCTGTGTAGGTAAATGGCGTGACACGTTTTGAGAGAATACAGCCATTGACAGTTCCCAACAGTAACCACAGGACACTGATTATTGTGCGCATCAAAGCTCTGCGGCGGAAAAAATAAACCAGATGCAGAGAAGTGAATACAATCAGTGAATTGTACAAAAATACCAGTCCCCGATCGAACATAAATACAAAGGCATCCCCGAAGGAGTGTCTGGAAATAACCTCAATCAGAAAGCAGACACTGCATGCCAATATGTAATGAAAGATTAGGGAATAGCGGTTAAATAATGACACAAGCTTTTCTCTCTGCCCGGGTTCCAGGAAATGTTTTCGTTCCTTGACTTTATCTTTTTTTAGAAAAGACTTGTATTTTGCAGTAAACTTTTGTAAAGTGTTTTTTGCAGTATTAAACATCATTTCATCATCCTTTATTTTTAATTTGTGAATCAATTATGAACAAACTATGAATTGTGTTTTTTCTTAGCAAAGATTATCTCACTTTTAAGAAAAAGTCAATGGAAAAAAATAAAATTTACGATTCGTACAGTGAAATTTAAGAATTTCTTTATAAATATATATGCAGGAGGACAGGCAAATGTTAGGGGAAATTGAGGCAGAGGCGTATTTAAACAAAATCAGCAAAAGCGGCTGTATACTGGGATTGGAGAGTATGCAAAGACTGATGGAGGAGCTTTTAAATGTACACAGGAACATTTCATTTATCCATGTTGCAGGGACAAATGGCAAAGGTTCTGTGTGTGCAATGATTTCTTCGATCCTTATGGAAGCGGGATTAAAGGTGGGTACTTATACATCTCCGGCGGTGTTTGACAGAAAGGAGCAGTATCAAATCAATGGCATTCCTGTATCGAGTCATGAATTTGCAGCGCTGATAACAGAGGTCAAGCAGGCATGTGAGCGCTTATGTGCAAAGGGTTACAATCACCCTACTGTGTTCGAAGTGGAGACGGCGGCGGCATTTTTGTATTTTTTTCAGAACAATTGTCAGATAGCAGTGCTGGAAACTGGAATGGGAGGAGAAACTGACGCCACAAATATCATAGAGAAACCATTAGTCAGTGTTTTGACTTCTATCAGCATGGATCATAGAAAGTTTTTAGGAGATACGCTAGAACAAATCGCCAAAGTGAAGGCTGGCATTGTCAAAGAGGGCTGTCCGGTGGTCGCAATAAAACCAAAGCAAGCACAAGTGTGTGAGGTGTTGGAGAACATTTGTAACGAAAAACATGCAGTTTTAACTTATGCAGAGGCAAAATATGCAGAAGATGTACAATTGTGTGGGGTGGGAGAGAAACCATCCTGTCTGCATAATAAAGTGCAGGAAGCAGCAACAAACAGATTTGATGAACAGACAGACAGTATGTTTCTTTCCTTTCAATATAAGAAGATAGGAAAAATTTCCTTGTCGATGGCAGGGATTTATCAGGTGGAAAATGCCATCTGTGCAATTGAGACAGTAAAAGTATTACGTGCTTCTGGTTTTAATATCTCAGATAATCAAATAGAAAAAGGACTGCAGAAGGCAAAGTGGCAGGGCAGATTTTCTGTATTGTGCCAGGAACCACTTTTCGTGATGGATGGTGCACATAATGAGGATGCAGCAGAAAAATTACGGCAAACCTTGAAAATGGGTTTTACAAATTACAAAATTATCTATATAATAGGGGTACTTGCAGATAAAGAGCACAAAAAAATGCTGGAGACGATGCTTCCGCTGGCACAGAGTGTATTCACTGTCACACCAAAGAATCCCCGGGCTATGGAGGGGCAGGCATTGGCACAAGAGGCAGCTATGTACCATAATGAGGTGACGTATTGTTCCAGTATAAAAGAGGCCGTTGACAGGGCACTGCAATGTGCCAGGCAGGATAAATCCATGATACTTGCATTTGGTTCACTGTCATATCTGGGAGAATTGCGGGAAGCCTTTAAGGAGAAAGAATCATGATAGATAAGGAAAAGATTAGACAGGCAGTTACTCTATTATTGGAAGGAATTGGAGAGGATGTAGAGCGGGAGGGGCTGTGTGAGACGCCAGACAGAATTGCCCGCATGTATGAGGAGATTTTTGCAGGATTGGAGCAAACGCCGAAAGAGGCTTTGAGTAAGACCTTTGTGGTGGAAGAAGCAGGAATGGTACTGCAAAAGGACATTGTGTTTTATTCAACTTGTGAACATCATCTACTGCCATTTTATGGAAAGGCTCATATTGCCTATATTCCAGATGGCAAAGTGGTAGGCTTGAGTAAGCTGGCAAGGACAGTGGAGGTATATGCGCGTCGTTTGCAGCTACAGGAACAGTTGACGGCTCAAATAGCAGATGCTTTGATGGAATACTTGCGGCCTAAGGGAGTGATGGTGATGTTGGAGGCAGAGCATATGTGCATGACTATGAGAGGCGTGAAGAAGCCAGGAGCACAGACTGTTACGCTGACGACAAGGGGAGCTTTTTCGGAAAATCATGATCTGCAGGAAGAATTTTGGCGAATGATTGGAAGGTGATCTTATGGATTTAGCGTATACCAGGCAGTTATTGCAAGATCAAGGGTATCTTGCGCTGGTCAAGAAGTTGGAAGAAAAAGAGAAGCAACGGCTATTTTGCAAACATGGGTTGTCTCATTTTTTGGATGTGGCTCGCATTGCCTGGATTCTCACCTTAGAGCAGACGCTACAAGAGGGAATGAATGTGGAGCATTTAGCACAGCAGAAGGATAAGATTTATCTGACGGCTCTGTTACATGATTTGGGAAGGCTCGCAGAATATGATCAGAAACTGTCACAGGGACATGCACAGGAGGGGGTGAGCATGGCTTGGAAATTTTTAAAGCGGATTGGTTATCCAGAGCATAAAGCCAGAGAGATCATTTATGCTGTCGGAGAACATTCCGGGGAAGAAAAAACAAATCATGATTTAAGTAACTTGATAAAACGAGCAGATAACAGTTCTAGAAATTGTTTTTTCTGCGAAGCGCAGGGACAATGCAACTGGAGTGTGGAGCGCAGAAATCAGACGGTTTTATATTAATCTTAGGAGATGAAAAATTAGTGGAGTATTCTGTCAGTTAAAAAAGAATCAAATGATTTTGTGTGAGATAAGAAAGGAATAAGGATGCAGAAAGAAATTACGACGATGAATATTGGGGGCAGGAGTTTTGATGTGGCAAACCATACTTATATTATGGGAATATTAAATGTGACACCAGACTCTTTTTCTGATGGCGGAAAATTTAATCATGCGGATGCAGCGCTTTTCCATGCAGAACAGATGATTGTAGAAGGGGCAGATATCATTGATATTGGCGGGGAATCTACCAGACCTAGTTATCAACAGATTACAGCGCAGGAGGAAATAGAGAGAACAGCTCCTATAATAGAACTTATAAAGTCTATGTTTGACATTCCAATCTCAATTGATACTTATAAAGCTCAGGTGGCAGAAGCGGCAATACAGGCGGGAGCGTCTATGGTCAATGATATCTGGGGACTAAAATATGATACAGATATGGCCGGTCTAATTGCTAAATCTAATACTGCTTGCTGTCTGATGCATAATCGGAATAATCTGGAATACCAGAACTTTATGGAAGATGTCAAATCAGATTTAAAGGAAAGTTTGAGGTTGGCTGAAACAGCCGGGATTTCCAGAGATAAGATCATTTTGGATCCGGGAATTGGCTTTGCTAAAACCTATGAGCATAATCTGGAATTAATTTATAAGTTGAAGCAGTTACAAGAGCTGGGTTATCCTGTATTGTTGGGAACTTCAAGAAAATCAGTAGTCGGCCTGACCCTGGAACTTCCAGTGAATGAACGAATAGAAGGGACTTTGGTGACGACAGTATTAGGTGTGATGGCACAATGTGCGTTTGTGCGTGTACATGATGTCAAGGAAAATAAACGCGCCATCCAGATGACAGAGGCGATTCGGGAAGGGTGGAGAAAATGACAGGCTGGGACCTAGATCAAATTTATATAAAAAATTTGGAAGTGTTTGGCAGACATGGAGTATTTCCAGAAGAAAATAAATTAGGACAGAAATTTCTGATCAATGCAGTTTTGTATATCCATACCAGAGAAGCAGGATTAAATGATGATTTAACGAAATCTGTTCATTATGGAGAAGTTTCTCATTTTATGACCAAATATATGATGGAGCATACATTTCAGTTGATTGAGACGGCAGCAGAGCAGTTGGCAAGAGCTGTACTGCTTCAATTTCCAACACTGGAAAAAATTACATTAGAGATTGCAAAGCCTTGGGCACCGATTGGACTTCCTTTAGAATCTGTGTCTGTGAGAATTACCAGAGCCTGGCATCATGCTTATATTGCGGTTGGTTCTAATTTGGGTGACAGGGAGACATATATTCAAAATGGAATTGCAGCGTTGGGGGCAAATGAAGATTGTGTGCTGGAACAGCAATCTCAAATTATTGCTACAAAACCCTATGGTGGTGTAAAGCAGCCAGATTTCTTAAATGGAATGCTTAAAATACGAACCTTACTTTCTCCGATGGAGTTGTTGGAATTGCTTCATCAGATTGAACAGGAGCAAGATCGGGAGCGCAAAGTACATTGGGGACCAAGAACGCTGGATTTGGATATCATTTTTTATGATCACTGTGTGATAGATCAGGACACTTTGCAGATTCCCCATCCTGATATGCAAAATCGGGAGTTTGTCTTAAAACCACTTGCAGAGCTGGCTCCCTATTACCGCCATCCGCTGATTGGAAAGACTGTTTGTCAAATCCTTTCCGAATTGAAAAGGATTGATTAAACACATATTTTACACACAGAAGGGAGATTTATGTTACAGTTAAGAAATATTACAATTACACACAAAAAAGATCTGCGTGAGATTGTGAGAGATTTTTCATTTGTGCTGAATCCAGGAGATAAAGCGGTGATTATCGGCGAGGAAGGAAATGGAAAATCTACATTACTAAAGTTGATTTATCAGGAGGAGCTGATTCAACCTTATGCAGAGTATACCGGAGAAATTATCAGGGGAAATCAGCGCTTGGGCTATCTGGCACAGGAACTTTCTGATCAGCAGAAACAAATGCAGGTGATGGATTATTTTTATGAGATCCCACAATTTTTGGATCAAACACCCAAGGAGCTTGGAGAACTTGCGCGCAAATTAGGACTGGCGCCTTATTTTTTCTATGAAGATCGTAAGGTAGATTCCTTATCTGGCGGGGAAAAGGTAAAATTGCAGCTTGCTGGAATCTTACTCACTGAACCAGAGATCTTGTTGTTGGATGAACCTTCCAATGATCTTGATGTGGAAACTTTGGAATGGCTGGAACAGTTTATGCAAGAATGTCCGATACCGCTTTTGTATGTGTCGCATGATGAGACCTTGATTGAAAAAACGGCAAATCTGGTGATTCACTTAGAGCAGATTCGCCATAAGACGCAGGCACGGCATACGGTGGCAAAGATGAGCTATCAGCAGTATATCAGGGAGCGTCTGGGTAATTTTGAGCGGCAGCAGCGGCTGGCCCAAAAAGAACACAGTGAGTATCAAAAACAGATGGAGCGTTTTCGCAGAGTGCAGCAGAAGGTAGAATATCAGCAGAATATTATTACACGGCAAAATCCGCATGGAGGGCAGCTTTTGAAAAAGAAGATGCACAGTGTCAAATCTATGGAAAGACGTTTTGAGCGCCAATTTGAGGATATGACAGAGAAGCCAGAGGCAGAGACGGCTATCTTTGCCAAATTTTCAGAGGATATCTCCATTCCCAGTGGTAAGATTGTGTTGGATTTCAATTTAGATCAACTGACGGTCAGTGGCGGCGAGAGGGAACAAATTTTGGCAAGGGATATTCATTTGCGGGTGCAGGGAGCAGAAAAAATCTGTATCATTGGCAAAAATGGCGCAGGAAAGACGACGCTTTTGCGCAGGATTGCAAAAGAGTTATCCAGCCGCCAGGATATCAATGCTGCCTATATGCCGCAGAATTATGAGGAGCTTTTGGATTTTTCAAAGACTCCAGTGGAATTTTTGCAGCGGGAACACAGCAAAGAGGAGTACAGTAAAATCCGTACCTATCTGGGCAGTATGAAATATACTGCAGATGAGATGGAGCATGGAATTGGAGAATTGTCCGGCGGTCAGAAGGCAAAGCTGCTTTTCTTAAAAATGAGTATGGGGCAAAATGATGTATTCGTATTAGACGAGCCTACCCGTAATTTTTCGCCCTTGTCCAATCCGGTGATTCGGGAACTGTTGAAAAATTTTGGCGGCGCCATTATCAGTATTTCGCATGACCGCAAATATATACAGGAAGTGTGCTCAGAAATTTATAAGCTGACAGAGTTGGGGTTGGCAAAAATTTGACAGCTATAAGTAATTTTATAAAATCTATGTAACTCTTTGCCCTCAAGCCACAGACATGCCAGCAGGCTGTTATACGCCTATCAAGAGTTGTCTGTCTGTAGTTTTAGAGTTGTGAAAGAAGTTATCATAGAGTAATAATGTAAATTTTTTGAGGGATTTTTGGAAAGATGGATATAGGAGGAATGTGCGGGTGGAACAATATTTCGCATATGAAAAGAGGGAAAATGGAATCTGTATTTTGCGCTGTTATGGCAGCAGCGCCCAGGTAGTGATACCAGAGAAGCTGGATGGATATTTTGTGACAGAATTGTCAGACTATGCGTTTGCAGAAGAACAGGACAAGGAACCAGAAAATACCAGTGGTTATCCCTGTATTTGTGGCAGAAAATTGGAGAAATTAGTTTTGCCAAAGAGCATCCGCAGGCTGGGACGGTATATTTTTTATAATTGTATCTGCCTGCGCCATCTGTCTTTTTATAGTAATCTTGCATTGATCGGGGCAGGAGCTTTTACTGGTTGTGAAAATCTTTCAGAACTGGAATTGCATTGGCTGGAAGGCAGGTCTTGTCTGTGTGAGATTTTGCAGGATTTAAAACAGAAAGTGACCGTTGATTTTTACAGGGAACAGACAGGGGTGGCATGTTCGCTGTTTTGCCGTCTTGTTTACCCAGAATTTTTTGAGGAGGCTGTGGAAAATACGCCTGCACGAATTATCTCTACTCAGACACATGGAATGGGGATTCAATATCGCAATGCGTTTCGCAATACACAGGTGATTTTTGCGGAATATGATAAACTTTTTGAGTCTGGAAAGTATAATATAGATTTTATTAATATTGTGGAAATGACAGTGTCAAGGCTTCGCTATCCTTATGAATTAGGAGAGCGGGAAGGGGAATCTTATCAACAGTGGTTGTCCAACCATTTACAGAAGGCGGCAGAAATCATCCTAGAACAAGATGAGACTGAAAATTTGCGCTGGCTTGCCGGGGAGTTTGTGTCACAGGAGGAACAATTGAATTTGTTGTTGGATGAGGCCAAGCGTTACAAAAAAACAGAGGCAATCAGCATGTTGATGGATCTCAAGCATCAAAGATTTCCAGGGAAGAAAAAGAGGTTTGCATTATAATGTTTGAGGAACAATTACTGGAAAAAGTGGATATTTGTGAGGAAATTTGGAGAGATTGTCGTAATGAGCTCTATTTGAATATGCGCTTTTTGGATGTAGCGCTTCACACTCTGAGACCTTTGGCGTCTATGGAGTTAGGGCGGACAGCAACAGATGGGGCAGTTTTGCGCTACAATCCAGAATATCTCATAGAACAGTATCGTGTCGGAAATGTGCCAGTCAACCGCTGTTATCTTCACAGTATTTTACATTGCCTGATGGGGCACGTTTGGAATCCCAGAGGGTCAGAAAATCGGCAGCTTTGGGATCTTGCCTGTGATATAGCAGTGGAATCCATTTTGGACGGATTGCCGTACCGCTGTCTTAGAAATCCTTCCAAACCGTTTCGCAGAGCAGTCTATCAGGGGCTGGAGAAAAAATTGCCAGTACTTAATGGGGAAGGAATTTTTTATTTACTGCAAAAGGCAGACTTGGATCTGCGGGCTGTAGCACGTCTGATACAGGAGTTTATGGTGGATGACCATTTTCTCTGGCAGCCACAGAGAAATCCCAAAGCACCTATGGAAAATCAAAATCAATGGAAAGATATTCGTGAGCGGATGGAAACAGAGTTGGAACTATTTTCTAAAGAAGCTGCAGAGGAATCTAAGGGACTGAGAGAACAACTCCATGTGGAAAATCGGGAACGCTACGATTATCGGGAGTTTTTGAAGAAATTTTGTGTTATAAAGGAAGAAATGAAGTTAGATCTGGATAGTTTTGATTATATTTTTTATCATTATGGCATGGAATTGTATGGAAATATGCCATTGATTGAACCTTTGGAGACTAGTGAGACACAAAAAATTGAAGATTTTGTGATTGTGATAGATACTTCTATGTCTTGTAAAGCTTCCTTAGTGCAGAAATTTTTGGAGGAAACTTATAGTATATTAAGCCAATGTGAATCTTTTTACCGCAGATTTTGTATTCATATTTTGCAATGTGATGAACGAGTACAGTCAGACCAGGTGATTGAGAGCAGGGAACAGCTTGCAGATTATATGGAACATTTTGAGATACAGGGCATGGGAGGAACAGATTTTCGGCCAGCATTTGAATATGTCAATACTCTGCTTGCAAGAAAGGCGTTTCATAAGTTGAGAGGTTTGATTTATTTTACGGATGGATATGGCAGTTTTCCAGTAAAAAAACCTATTTATGACACTGCTTTTGTGTTTTTTAAAGAAGATTACCTGGATGTGGATGTGCCGCCCTGGGCCATGAAATTAATTTTAGATCAACGAGATTTGGAAATTACAGTTGGAGGTAGGACATGAATATTAAGCGGACGAAGGAAGAAATTAAAAATACAATTGAGGCATATCTCTTGAAAGATGCATACGGCGCTTATGAGATCCCTTCCATCCGTCAGCGGCCTATTTTTTTGTTGGGTTCGCCAGGTATTGGAAAAACTCAGATTATGGAACAGATTTCCAGGGAATGTGGAATCGGGCTGGTAGCCTACACGATTACGCACCATACCAGGCAGAGCGCTATTGGACTGCCGTTCATTTCCAAAAAACAATATGGACAGCAAGAATATGCAGTTACAGAATATACGATGAGTGAAATTGTGGCTTCTATCTATGAGAAGATGGAGCAGACTGGATTGGAAGAGGGGATTTTATTTCTGGATGAGATCAATTGTGTATCGGAGACACTTGCGCCGGCAATGCTGCAGTTTCTTCAGTGCAAATCTTTTGGCAATCATAAGATTCCAGAAGGATGGATCATTGTGGCGGCTGGCAATCCGCCGGAATACAACAAGTCTGTGCGTGAGTTTGATGTGGTGACAATGGACCGTGTCAAGAAGATTGAGGTGGAAGCAGATTTTGAAGTTTGGAAAGAATATGCCTACAATCAGGGCCTTCATGGGGCAGTAATTTCTTATTTAAATACCAAAAAACAAAATTTTTATCAGATGGAAACTACCATAGATGGCAGACATTTTGCCACGCCCAGAGGCTGGGAGGATCTCTCTAATCTGATTCAAGTATATGAGAGACTGAAAAAGACGGTGAACCGTGAAGTGGTGGTACAATATATTCAGTTTCCTAAGATTGCCAAGGATTTTGCAAATTATCTGGAGCTTTATTACAAATATCGCACAGATTATCAGATTGAGGAGGTTCTCAAAGGAAATTTAGATCCAATTTTATTAAAAAAGGTGGCGCATGCTTCCTTTGATGAGCGTCTCAGTGTTCTAGGACTTTTGGTTTCCAGAGTTCAGGAAGCGTTAAAGGCGTCGGTGCAGACAGAAAATTATATGGAATTGCTTCAAACCTGTCTTTTGGAATTTAAAAAATTGACAGAGACCGTTACGGAAGGCATGGATGGACAGAAACTGTTGTCGAATGTGTATCAAAAATATAATATCAATTATAAAAAGAGAAAAAAGGCGGAATTACTAGGAAAAGAAGAAAATATACAGTATTGCAAATTGTTTTCTGCACTGGAGAACTTTCAGCAGACTTTGAAATTGGAACATATTGAGCAGCCTGGGACTGCTTTCGGAAGGATTAAGCAACTGTTTGAACAAGAAAATGAAGTATTTGAGAGACAGCGCCAGAGTGCTTCTAAAATTTTAGAACATGCTTTTGATTTTCTAGAAGGAGCTTTTGGAAATAGCCAGGAAATGGTGATATTTATTACCGAGTTAAATTCTAATTCCAGTAGTGTTAGTTTTCTACAGCAATATGAATGTGAGCGGTATTATCGATATAATAAGGAACTTTTGTTTGACGAAAAGCGCAGGAGCCTGTTAGAACGGATTTCTTAAATGTCAGTGGAGAATTTTGAGAGGATGGAGGAAATACAATGAAAACGTTGATTTTGTTTGATTTGGATGGAACATTAGTCAATACCGCTGAGGGAATTACGAGAAGTGTTCAATATGCTTTAAAACATTTTGGAATGACTGAGACAGATCAAAAGAAAATGGAGCGATTTATCGGTCCGCCTTTACTAGAATCTTTTCAAAGAGAATATGGGTTCTCAGAAGAAAAATCAAATCAAGCTATAAAAATTTATCGTGAACGTTATGCAAAAAAAGGGGTGTATGAGTGCGAGCTTTATCCAGAAGTAAAGGCAACATTGCAAATACTTAAAGAAAAAGGGATTCGGCTAGGCGTTGCCTCCTCCAAGCCGGAAAGATTTTGTAAAAAGATTCTTGAATATCTGCAGATTACCCAATATTTTGAGGTGATTGGCGGTGCGAGGGATGCTCTTGGTATTAATACAAAATTTCAGGTGCTTGAGGATGTTCTTAAACGGTTTGATATTCAGCAGAGAGAGCAGGCAGTGTTGATTGGAGATACCAAATATGACGCCATAGGCGCCAAAGAAGCAGGGATTGACTGTATTGGTATAACTTATGGATTTGAACAAGATGTTGAAGAAATGCACAAAGCCGGAGTGTTAGCAGTTTTTGATACTTTAAGGGATGTTGTGAATTATTTAAGATACGGAATATGATAAGTTTACGATATTCGTATCATAGAATGAATTTATATGATTATATTTTTTAGTGATTATAATGAAGGCGTCAAAGTAAATTTGTGGTAAGATTTTTTTCTGATGTTGTTATATTTTTCCACATTTTTCCGATATAAATAATGTTTACATATTTAGTTTCTGCTAAGGATGGCGCTTATTTCTATGGATAGACAGAGATAGGTGCCATCCTTTTTCTGTGATAGGAAATTTCTATCAAAATTAAGGGATTTAAGGGGCAGAAGCGATTTAAATGTTTTTAAAAATTTGTTGATTGATTGAGGAGGAATTGTTATGTTGGAAAAATTGCAGAACAACACAGGAAATGGATATTTTTCACAGGCAGTGTCAGAATATGCCAAAAGCATGGAAGCAAATAGTGAAAAGATGGGAGAGGGAACTCCAAAAACAATCGCTGAATTTTCAGAGAAAGAATGGGAAAAACTGTTAGATAAAGTGGACAGTGCAATTGAAGAATACAAAGAAGATTTAGACCAGCGCAAACAAGAAGCGCTTCAAAAGCAGCAGGAGCAGAGAGAATCTTATATCTTGGGCACTGCTGCAAAAGAAGAACAACAGTTTGAACAGAGTGTAATGTTAGGAGGCAGTTTTCGTGTGATGCGTTTTATGAATATAGACAGTGTTGGCGAGAATTCCTCAAAAGAGCCAGAACAGCCAGATATCAAGGATACGGTTGCGTATATCACAACAGAGGAAGCGATCAATAAGTTGCTGGGAAAGGGAAAACAGGCGCCCTATTCTGCGATGGCAGATGAGAATGGTGTCATAGAATATAAAGGGGTAGTGTTTCAGTGTGATTATGATCACAATCGTCTCTGTTTGGGGGATGTGTCAAATTCAGAGAATTGTATTACAGTTCCCTTGGAAGACGGAGGATGTCTGGTCTTTAACCGCAACAATATAGATGATCTGGTCAAAGCGATTGATATGTTTTCTCCAAAAGATATCAATCAGATTATGCGTGCCATCGCTCAGGATGCTAAAGTAAGGCAGACGAAGATGGAGATTGAGGATCAGACGAGCGGCGTGGAGGTACTAGAGCATCCCGAGGATGATGCCAGCCACGCAAAGACGTCTGACACGCAAACCAAGTACCAGTCAGAGGATTAAAAGAGAGAGGTTTGATAAAAATTATGGATCCAAAAAACATCCAGTATAGTCCGATTTTTAAGTCATGGAATATGATTTATCCAATATTTATCTATTTTGTGGCGACAAATCTTGCCATGACAGTGTTTACGATGTTTGCAGCATTCCTGGGGGCGGATCCCCAGGAACAGTATATGATGCTGCAGACAGCGGCAGTGGCGGTGACAATTCCTTTTATTGCCCGTTATTATCAAAAAGATAGAAAGCAGCCTACGGTTTTCTGGGAACATATGGAACAGGAATTTGAGAAAAAGACAACTGCAAAGAAAGTAGGGAACGGTGTTTTTATGTTTCTTGTTGGCGCGGCGGCTGGAATGATGTTAAACAATCTGTTGATGCTTACCGGTTTAGAAGAAATTTCACAGGGATATCAGGAAGTCAACCTAAAATTTTTTGCAGGCGGCATTTTGTTTGAACTATTGGGAGCTTGTCTGCTGACCCCATTTTTGGAAGAATTGCTATACCGCAGTGTAGTATATGGCAGGCTATGTGATATGATGATTTTGGATAATGAGGAGAAGACACAACAGGGACAAAAACGGGAAAGAAACAGCCGCATTCTTGCTATGGTGATATCTGCGTTGCTGTTTGGGGTGCTGCATATGAATTTGGTGCAGTTTATCTATGCAGGCGTGTTGGGGATTTTGCTTGCCTGGCTGATGGAAAAATCAGGACATTTTTATGGAGCTTTTCTGGCACATATGGGAGCAAATCTCATGGCTGTGCTGCGAGTAGAGACTGAGATATTTTCCTGGATGGAGACCCCCAAACCGGCATTTTATGGGGCGACCGCTGGGTTGGCAGTTTTGGCAGTGGTATTGATTGTAGTTATTCAAATCTGGAATCGAAGGTCGTAAGAAAAATATTGACTTGGAACACATTTTTGTAAAGTGAGAATGTTTGAAAGGAATCTATTATGGCAGTTATATACGATTTGACAGCGGTTAAAATATTACATCTATTGGGTTTGAAGGAGACAGTGGAGAAAACGAAACTGGAAGCGTTTGGGAGAGAGAATAAACAAAAGCTGCCACGGATATTAGATGATTTTTTAAGTGTGGCAATGGATCAGTCTCTGTTTTCTACCGCGGACATTTATACTGACAGTAGTAATTTGGGATATTTTTATGAGTGGATCGAAGAAGAGATTGAAGAACGTCAGGAAGATTGGGAGGAATGTCCAGAAGAATGTTCTGAGGATCCTTATTTTCCATTTTCACAGATTCCCAAAGAACAATGGTCAGAGCTTGTCTCTGATTATCTGTTGATTGGCAGTGATTACGGCGTTGGGGTGGTGAGCTTTGGTATTCGCAAAGAAAATTTATCAGAGGATAATCCTGCTGTCTATGTGCAAAATGAGGCAGATCCATTGACAGAGTGGAACATTTATTATGATACCTTAGAAGGTTTTATTATGCATATTGTCTGTGATATTCTTGCCTGTAGAAATTATTCTACCGCACAAAGAGTATTGAAAAATACTTCGTGGAAGAATTGTGATTATGGGAGCCAGGAAGAACTAAAACAGGATTTATTACAGAGAAATATTTGCTTTTCAGAGATGAAAAAATATCGTTCGCAGTTTGAAGATGATGTATGTTATCGCTGCTGTTACGACCTGGAAGAAAAAGTATTTTATCTTGTCGAAGACGAGAAAACGTTGATTGTGTTAGAAAATAAATATGTTGAAATATAGAAAGGAACATTAATGAATAGTTTTGACAATGATTTTTGGGAGATATTAGATGACTTAGTTAATGATTCGGAAATAGTTATAGATAGACCAAAAGGAACAGCACATCCCCGATATCCAAATTTTATTTATAAGGTTGATTATGGATATATAAAGAACACTTCTTCAATGGATGGTGCAGGTATTGATGTATGGGTTGGCTCAGGTAAAAAACAGATAGATGCTATTATGTGTATTGTTGATTTTATGAAACGAGATTCTGAAATCAAAGTTTTGATTGGATGTACAGAAGAAGAAAAACAATTAATATATCAAACTCATAATGAAACACAATATATGAAAGGGATAATGATAAGGCGATAAGTGTAAAAGAGTAAAAATTATATAAGAGAGTTTATGCTTGTTCTCTACATTGCTTAGAATTTTCATTATAGTGATTTATCAAATTTGCTGATGACCTTATTTTTTTGTAAAGTATACATACAATTCCCCTCCATTCTTGCTCACTTTTTCAACAATTCTCAAACAATTCAATTTTAACACCATAAATTAGGACTGGAAAAAAGAAAAAATTTTGAATAATAATGGTAAATATAGCGCTTAATTGTACAATAAGACCTAATTTTAATAAAAAAATATTATAAATTATCAGATAATATAAATAAAAATATTATATAATCGTATTATCAGACAAATATAAGAAAAAAACTGTTTACAAGAGTAAAAAAAAGGTGTATATTAATTTTCAGAGAAATACTTTACCGTAGCAGAGCAGAGAACGGAGAATATTTGACAGTATTTTTCAGATAAATATATAGAGATCAGATGGGGATGATTCCCATCGCAAGAACGCCTCGGCGTTCTTGCATTCTGCTCCGTTAAATACCAAAATAGGAAGGATGATTAGATGCAGGAGACAAAGAGGACAGCAATGGGAATGTACGACCCTAGGTTTGAGCATGATAACTGCGGAATTGGTGCGGTGGTAAATATCAAAGGCATTAAAACGCATAAAACAGTTGAGAATGCATTAAAGATAGTAGAAAATTTAAAACATAGAGCTGGAAAAGATGCAGAGGGAAAGACTGGCGACGGCGTAGGGATTCTTTTACAGATTTCTCACAAATTTTTCAGCAAAGCAGCGCAAAAGGCAGGGATCGTCATTGGAGAAGAACGGGATTATGGAATTGGTATGTTCTTCTTTTCTCAAGATGAATTAAAGCGCAATCAAGCTAAGAAAATGTTTGAGGTGATTGTCAAGAAAGAAGGTATGGAATTTTTAGGATGGCGGCAGGTTCCCATTGACCCGGCGAAACTAGGGCAGAAAGCAGTGGATTGTATGCCATATATCATGCAAGGGTTTGTCAGGCGTCCAGCGCATGTGGAGAAAGGTCTTGATTTTGACCGCAAGTTATATGTGGCAAGACGAGTATTTGAGCAGTCCAATGATGATACTTATGTGGTTTCTTTATCCAGCAGAACGATTGTCTATAAAGGAATGTTTTTGGTAGAACAATTGCGCTTGTTTTTTGCAGATTTACAAGATAAAGATTATGAATCAGCGATTGCCACTGTGCATTCCAGATTTTCTACCAACACAAATCCAAGCTGGGAGCGCGCCCATCCCAATCGTTTTATTGTGCACAATGGAGAGATCAACACCATTCGCGGAAATGCAGATAAAATGTTGGCGCGCGAGGAGACAATGGAATCGGAACATCTGCGGGGAGAACTGCAGAAGGTACTTCCAGTAGTGAATGCTGAAGGCTCCGACTCAGCAATGTTGGACAACACCTTGGAATTTTTGGTGATGAGCGGTATGGACCTGCCGCTTGCGGTTATGATTACCATTCCAGAACCTTGGGCGAACAATGATCTTATGAGCCAGAAGAAAAAGGATTTCTATCAGTATTATGCCACAATGATGGAACCGTGGGACGGTCCAGCTTCCATTTTATTTAGTGACGGCGATATTTTAGGGGCAATCTTAGACCGCAATGGTCTGCGTCCTTCCCGTTATTATATTACAGATGACGATTATCTGGTATTATCCTCAGAGGTGGGAGTGCTTGATATCGACCCTATGAAGATTGTCTCAAAGGAACGTCTGCGCCCTGGCAAAATGCTTTTGGTTGATACCGTACAGGGCAGAGTGATTGATGATGATGAATTAAAAGAGCGCTATGCGGGCAAGCGGCCTTATGGCGAATGGCTGGATCGGAATTTGATCAAACTTGCAAATCTAAAAATTCCAAATCAACGTGTGCCAGAGTACAGCAAGGAAGAACGCCAGAGATTACAGAAAACTTTTGGTTACACATATGAGTCCTTAAAAGAATCGATTTTGCCGATGGCCAAAAATGGCGGGGAGGCGACGGCGGCAATGGGGATTGATACCCCGTTAGCAGCCTTGGCAGGCGATCATCAGCCATTGTTTAATTATTTTAAACAGAAATTTGCACAGGTCACAAATCCTCCGATTGATTCCATCCGCGAGGAAGTGGTGACAAGCACCACAGTATATATTGGTGAGGATGGAAACTTATTAGAAGAAAGACCTTTAAACTGCCAGGTATTGAAAGTGGATAATCCGATTTTGACGAATACCGATCTGATGAAAATCAAATCTATGAAGGCAGAAGGGTTCAAAGTAGTGGAAATTCCCATTACTTATTATAAAAATACTAGTCTGGAAAAGGCCATTGACCGCTTGTTTGTGGAGGCGGACCGCGCTTATCGGGACGGTGCCAATATCTTGATTTTATCTGACCGCAGCGTAGACGAAAATCATGTGCCGATTCCATCACTGCTTGCGGTATCAGCGTTGCAGCAGTATCTGATCAAGACCAAAAAGAGAACTGCGCTGGCCATGATTCTGGAATCTGGCGAGCCAAGAGAAGTGCATCATTTTGCAACGCTTCTCGGTTATGGCGCCTGTGCCATCAATCCTTATCTGGCTCAAGATACTGTAAAACAGTTGATTGATGAACATATGCTGGATAAAGATTATTATGCAGCCGTTGAAGATTATAACCATGCCATTCTTCACGGGATTGTAAAGATTGCAGCAAAGATGGGCATTTCTACGATTCAATCCTATCAAGGGGCAAAGATTTTTGAGGCGATTGGAATCAGCGCTGATGTGATAGAGCGATATTTCACCAATACTGTGAGCAGAATTGGCGGAATTACCTTAAAGGATATTGAGGAGGATGTCAATGCACTTCATTCCAGCGCCTATGATCCTCTTGGACTGGAGACAGATTTGACACTGGAAAGCAGAGGACGTCATAAGATGCGCAGTGGTGCAGACAGCCATCTCTATAATCCTGTCACAATTCATCTGCTGCAAGAATCTACCAAGCGCGGAGATTATCAGTTGTTTAAGCAGTATACCCAGGCGGCAGACAGTCAGGAGAAGGATGCCAATATTCGCGGGATGATGGCGTTTAAATTTCCCAAAAAGGGCGTGCCGATTGAGGAAGTGGAGAGTGTGGAATCCATTGTCACACGTTTTAAGACGGGCGCTATGTCCTATGGTTCGATTTCTCAGGAAGCACATGAGGCTTTGGCAGTCGCCATGAACCGCCTGCATGGAAAATCCAACAGCGGTGAGGGCGGAGAGAATCCAGAACGTCTGGTGACAGGCAGAGACGGAATTAACCGTTGTTCCGCCATTAAACAGGTGGCGTCAGGAAGATTTGGTGTCACCAGCCAATATTTGGTGAGTGCGAAAGAAATTCAGATTAAAATGGCGCAGGGGGCTAAGCCAGGAGAGGGCGGACATCTTCCAGGACAGAAAGTCTATCCCTGGATTGCCAAGACCAGGCTTTCCACCCCAGGAGTATCTTTGATATCTCCTCCGCCTCACCATGATATTTACTCGATTGAAGATTTGGAGCAGTTGATTTATGACTTAAAGAATGCCAACAAACAGGCGCGGATTACCGTGAAGCTGGTATCTGAGGCAGGTGTGGGAACTGTTGCCGCTGGCGTGGCCAAGGCAGGGGCGCAAGTAGTGCTGATTTCTGGTTATGACGGAGGTACCGGCGCTGCACCAAGCAGCTCCATTCACAATGCAGGGCTTCCCTGGGAGTTGGGACTTTCCGAGACGCATCAGACCTTGATACTAAACGGTCTGCGCAATAAGGTACGCATTGAGACAGATGGAAAGCTGATGACAGGACGTGACGTTGCAATTGCAGCTATGCTTGGAGCAGAGGAATTTGGCTTTGCAACAGCGCCTTTGGTGACAATGGGCTGTGTGATGATGCGTGTCTGTAACTTAGACACCTGTCCGGCAGGAATTGCCACTCAAAATCCAGAACTGAGGAAGCGGTTTGCAGGAAAGCCAGAATATGTGATGAATTTCATGCGCTTTATCGCTGAAGAGCTGCGGGAATATATGGCAAAATTGGGCATCCGAACGGTGGATGAGCTGGTGGGACGCAGTGATTTGTTAAAAGTGCGTGAGGATTTGAATCAGAGGGAAAAGGAATTGGATTTGTCTAAAATTCTCAACAATCCATTTGCAGGGCCCAAGGAAAAAGTTATCTTTGATCCCAAACAAGTATATGATTTTGAATTGGAGAAAACCAAGGATGAAAAAGTGCTCCTCAAGCAGTTGAAATCGGCCTTGGAGACTGGGCAAAAACGCAGCATCAATATGGAAGTAACAAATACAGACCGTGCATTTGGTACAATTTTTGGTTCTGAGATTACCAGACGTTATGTAGATCGTCTGGAGGAAGATACCTTTTTGGTAAAATGTACCGGAGCCGGCGGGCAGAGTTTTGGAGCGTTTATTCCTAAGGGACTGACCTTAGAACTGGTCGGAGACAGCAACGATTACTTTGGAAAAGGATTGTCCGGCGGCAAGCTGGTAGTTTATCCGCCAGCAGGAGTAAAATTCCGGCAGGATGAAAATATTATTATTGGAAATGTGGCGCTTTATGGCGCCACCAGCGGCAAAGCCTTTATCAATGGAGTGGCTGGAGAACGCTTCTGCGTGCGCAATTCTGGCGCCAATGCAGTGGTAGAGGGTGTGGGTGATCACGGTTGTGAATATATGACAGGCGGTACTGTGGTGGTATTGGGCAAGACTGGGAAAAACTTCGCCGCAGGAATGAGCGGCGGTATTGCCTATGTACTGGATGAAGACAATGATCTCTATACCCGAATCAATAAAGAAATGGTATTTTCTCAGGAAATCACTTCCAAATATGATGTGATGGAATTAAAGGATATGATTAAGGAACATGTAGCATTGACAAATTCCCAAAAAGGAAAGGAAATTTTGGATAATTTCAGTCAGTATCTGCCCAAATTTAAGAAAATTGTTCCTTATGACTATCATCGGATGATGATGGCCATTGTACAGATGGAAGAAAAAGGTTTAAGTTCCGAACAGGCACAGATTGAAGCATTCTATGCCAACATGAAGAATTAAGGAGGGAAGCAGGAATGGGAAAACCAACAGGATTTATGGAATACGACAGACAGACAGCTAAGGCAGCGGCTCCCAAAGAGCGTATCAAACATTTTAATGAGTTCCATACCCCTCTGAGCAAAGAAGAGCAGCAAAAGCAGGGGGCGCGCTGTATGGCCTGCGGCGTCCCCTTCTGTCAGTCGGGGATGGATATCATGGGTATGACTTCAGGCTGTCCATTGCACAATCTGGTGCCAGAATGGAATGATTTGGTATATACGGGAAATTGGGAGCAGGCTTACAATCGTCTGAGAAAGACCAACAATTTTCCAGAATTTACGGCACGAGTGTGTCCGGCGCTCTGTGAAGCGGCATGTACCTGCGGTAATTATGGCGAGGCGGTGTCAGTCAAGGAAAATGAATTTGGCATTATTGAACATGCATATGAACAGGGTTTTGCTGCGGCAAAACCGCCGAAAGTGCGCACTGGAAAAAAGATAGCAGTCATTGGTTCTGGTCCGGCAGGACTGGCAGCGGCAGACCAGCTCAACAAGCGCGGACATCTGGTCACAGTATATGAACGTGATGACCGCGTGGGAGGACTTCTGATGTATGGAATACCCAATATGAAGCTGGAAAAGCATGTGATTGACCGCAAGATTGATATTATGAGAGAGGAGGGTGTGGAGTTTATCACTGGCGTAAATGTGGGCAAGGATGTCAAGACGACTAAATTGCTGAAAGAGTATGACAGGATAATTCTTGCCTGCGGCGCTAAAAATCCCAGAGATATCAAGGCGCCTGGCAGAGACGCCAAAGGCATCTATTTTGCAGTCGATTTTTTGGCGGCAACCACCAAGAGCCTGCTGGATTCAGAGCTGAAGGACAAGAAATATGTCTCTGCCAAGGGTAAGAAAGTAGTGGTGATTGGCGGAGGCGATACCGGAAATGACTGTGTGGGCACGGCAATCCGGCATGGAGCGGCCGCTGTGACACAGCTTGAGATGATGCCAAAAGCGCCAAATCAGCGGGCAGAGGACAATGCTTGGCCGCAGTGGCCGAAGGTCTGCAAGACAGATTACGGTCAGGAGGAAGCAATCGCAGTATTTGGGCATGATCCACGTAAATATCAGACTACTGTAAAAGAATTTCTGAAAGATAAAAATGGAAATCTCTGCGGCTTGACGATTGTAAAGCTGGAGAGTAAGAAAGATGAAAAGACTGGCCGTATGGTGATGGAAGAAGTGCCAGGTTCAGAAAATAAACTGGAGGCGGATTTGGTTCTGATTGCAGCGGGATTTTTGGGCACAGAGAAGTATGTTGCGGATGCTTTCGGGGTATCTCTCAATGAACGCACCAACGTGCAGACTGAGACAGGACATTACCATACAAATGTGGAAAATGTCTTTACGGCAGGTGATATGCACAGAGGACAATCTCTGGTTGTCTGGGCAATCAGGGAGGGCCGTGAGGTTGCCAGGGAAGTAGACTTAAGTCTGATGGGATATACAAATTTGGAAGTGTAAGAAAGATTTGATAAGATTTTATCTATGAGGGACTGTCGCATTAACAGAAATATAATAATGCGACAGTCCCTGTTTTGCAATTCCAGCTCAAATTTGTTCAGATTGTAGTTTGCGGATCCTCCTTGATCTCCTCTGGTTTGATTTTCAGCACCGCAGACAGGAATCCAATGCGGGCTTTTTCATCCATCATGATTTCCTTAAATGCGAAATCATTGCTTCACAGGATTTACATGCACCATAATATGTTTTACTTTGGGAAAGTTGCGTTCAATACTGTCATGTACCTTCTGGGCCACTTCATGAGTTTCCCAAAGTGAGCGGCTGCCATCAATGCGAATTTCTAAATCCACATAGATTTTATTTCCAAACATACGTGTGCGCAATAAATCAATGCCAGCGACACCGTGGTGAGAGAGGGCACATTTCTTTAACTCTTCTTCTGTGGCATCATCACAAGCTTTGTCAACCATTTTATCTACAGCGTCTTTAAAAATTTCATAGGAAGCTTTGATGATAAACACACAGATTACAAGACTGGCAAGCGAATCCATAATCGGATATCCCATTCTTGCTCCAACAATACCAATTATGGCTCCGACAGAAGAGAGAGAATCGGAACGGTGATGCCATGCATCTGCCATCAATGCACTGGAATCAATTTTTTTGGCATAGAATCTTGTATACCAAAACATGGCCTCTTTCACTAAAATAGAGATGAATGCTGCGATCAAAGCAAGGATGCCTGGTATCACAGATGTGTGGTATTCGCCTAAGATCATGGCGGTCACTGCTGAATAGCCAATGCCAATACCAGTAATACAAAGAATCGTGGCCAGGACAATAGCTGCCACACATTCCATTCGTTCATGTCCATAGGGATGTTCTTTATCTGAGTCTTTACCAGCAATTTTTATTCCTATCATAACCACAAAAGTGCTAAATACGTCTGATGCAGAGTGAACCGCATCGCTAATCATTGCCCCAGAATGGGCAAATACACCTGCAAACAATTTAAAGACAGATAAGAGCAGATTTGCAATAATGGTGACAACAGATACCTTCATTGCCACTTGTTCAAATTGGTTTTCCATAACAGTTACCTCCTAAAAATGGTGTGATAGCTCTATGGCACTTGCTAAGGTGTGGGGGTTTGTTATTTAGAAAGATTAGAAAAGTTTTCGATAATAAAAACACCCACGTTCTCAGTAATAGAAGCTACTGTCCCGCAGATGTATCATCTACTGTCGCTGCCTGCGACCCGGCTACACAGGTTATTTCCCGGCCTGTTCAGTTTGTACTGTAGATTAAATGCAGTGCAAAGAGTTTTGACTTATTATACATTAATAATATGCAGTTTGCAATGGGAAGGTACGTTTTTTTATAGGAAATATATGTATTTATATTATTTGAGTTTTCCCATTTTTTATAATAACTGATCTTATAGTGCTAAAAGGTCTTGCTGCCTTTGGCAGCATAGACATCTTGCACAAAAAGCGTTATGGAAAGCTAGCTTTCCATAACGCTTTTATGTGCAAAGTGTTTCCATCACTTTATGATGGAAACCTTTTGGCACTATGAATTACAATTACCATTTGCAGATTGTGGTTTCGCTTTATCTGTCAACAGGTAAAGTATCAATTTTATGAATATTAAATCCCAAAATCTCCATACTAAAGAATATAGATTTTACTATGCCAAAACAGATCAAGGAATGTTATCTGTGCTGGCTACTTTTATAGTAAGAATGGAGGAAACTATGAAAAAGAGATGGGTATCCGTTTTGTTGGCTGCTGCAATTGCAGTGACCGCGGCAGCAGGCTGCGGGAGAAAAAAGGATCTAGAAAATGCAGACAACAACAATGCTACAAATGAAGAGAATACAGAACAAAATGGAACGGACAATGTGACAGAGAATGAGACGGATGAAAATCAGACAGCGAACACAGAGGGAACCGTTTATTATCTGAGTTTCAAACCAGAGCAGGCAGAACAGTGGAAGGAATTGGCAGAGGAATACACCAATGAGACTGGCGTACAGGTGACAGTAGAGACAGCGGCCTCTGGTACTTATGAGTCCACTTTAAAATCAGAGATGGCCAAGGAACAGGCGCCTACCTTATTCCAAGTAAACGGTCCAGCAGGACTTGCCTCTTGGAAAGATTACTGTTATGACTTAAAGGACAGCGCTCTCTATAAAAATTTAAAGAGTGATGAGTTTGCACTGATCAATGACGATGGTGAAGTGCAGGGTGTTGCCTATGTGATTGAAACCTATGGGTTGATTTATAATAATGCGATTTTATCCAAATATTTTGCAATGGATGGGGCAAAAGTGAAAGATATTTCTGAGATCAATAGTTTTGCAAAATTGAAAGAAGTAGCAGATGATATGCAGGCACGCAAGGAAGAACTGGGGATTCAAGGAGTATTCGCTTCCGCAGGCATGGATTCTTCCTCAGATTGGCGATTTAAGACACATCTGGCAAATCTTCCCATTTATTTTGAATACCAGAATGATAAGATTGAGACTACAGAAGCCATCAAGGGAACTTATCTCGATGCATACAAAAATATTTGGGATTTATATCTTGCAGATTCTACTGTGGAGCCTTCCATGCTTTCTAGTATGACTGGCGAGGATGCAGCAGCAGAATTTTCTATGGGTGAAGCAGTATTTTATCAAAATGGAACCTGGGCTTACAATGACATTATTGGAAATGATGTGGCAGAGGAAGATTTGGGAATCATGCCGATTTATATTGGAGTTGGTGATGAGGCAAACCAGGGTCTTTGTACTGGTTCTGAAAATTATTGGTGTGTAAATAAGAAAGCTTCTCAGGAAGATATTGACGCTACCTTAGATTTTGTGGAATGGGTGATTACCAGTGACAAAGGAAGAGAATTTTTCCGTGATGAGATGGGATTTGTAACACCCTTCAAAACATTTACAGATGAATATCAGCCTAAGAATCCGTTGATTGTAGCGGCTAATGAATATCTTGAATCTGGAAAAAAAGCAATTCCGTGGGCATTCAGTACGATTCCCTCAGAAGGCTGGAAGAACGGCGTAGGCAGCGCATTGCTGGAATATGCACAGGGAACTGGAGATTGGGAGGCAGTGAAGAAGGCGTTTGTCGATGGATGGGCTTCTGAATATAAGGCGGTAAATGAATAATACAAAGACAATATGAATGTTACAGATCGGCTGGGGGCATTTTTGCCCCTGGCAATGATTTTGTTTTTGAGATTGTGAGGTAGGAATGCAGAATTCATTAAAAAAATATTTCCCTATTTTTGCGTTTCCGACATTGTTGGCGTTTACCATTGGATTTTTCATCCCTTTTCTTATGGGAATATATCTGTCGTTTTGTAAATTTACCACTGTGACAGATGCAAAATTTGTGGGAATTGAAAATTATTTAAAAATTAGCGCAGATCAAACATTTTTCCATGCACTTTGGTATACGGCTGCATTTACCATTATGTCTGTCATCTTGATCAATGTGCTGGCCTTTGCAGTGGCAATGCTTTTGACTAAGGGAATCAAGGGGACAAATGTGTTCCGTACGGTATTTTTTATGCCAAATTTGATTGGCGGCATTGTACTAGGGTATGTTTGGCAGCTTCTATTAAATGGTATTTTGGCAAAATTTCAAAAAACATTGACATATAGTTCCACCTATGGCTTTTGGGGGCTGGTGATTTTGATTTGTTGGCAGCAGATTGGCTATATGATGATTATCTATATTTCTGGGATTCAAAATATTCCTGGAGAACTGATTGAAGCGGCTAAGATTGATGGGGCAAAGTCAAGCCAAATCTTATGGAATGTGACAATCCCTATGGTAATGCCATCCATAACGATCTGTACGTTTTTGACATTGACCAACAGTTTTAAGCTTTTTGACCAAAATCTAGCTTTGACCAATGGAGAGCCTTCCAGTATGTCAGAACTGCTGGCATTAAATATTTATAATACCTTTTATGGACGTACTGGTTATGAGGGCGTAGGCCAGGCAAAGGCAGTTGTATTTTTTATCTTGGTAGCCTTGATTGCCGTGGTACAGACGAAATTGACGAGAACAAAGGAGGTGCAGCAGTAATGCAAGTAAGAAAAACAAGATATGGATGGGCGTTTACTTTGTTTTTTAGTCTGCTCTCACTGGCATGGGTATTTCCCATTGTGCTGGTATTGGTCAATTCATTTAAGAAGAAAGTTTATATCAGCCGCAGACCCTTTGAACTTCCATTGGGAAAAATGTTTGTGGAACTGGAAAACTATATGCGGGGAATGGAGAAAATCCATTTCTTTGATGCTTTTAAAAATTCTCTATTTATCACAGTCTTTTCGGTGGCGGCTATTATTTTATGTACCTCTATGTGCGCCTGGTACATATCCAGGGTGAAGTCTGTGTTTTCCTCCGGATTTTACTATCTGTGCCTGTTTTCGATGATCGTTCCATTCCAGATGGTTATGTTTACATTGTCGAAATTGGCAAATATGTTGCATTTAAGCAGTCCAATTGGTATTATATTAGTATATCTGGGATTTGGCGCTGGACTGGCAGTGTTTATGTTCTGCGGATTTGTGCGAAGTATTCCGCTGGAGATTGAGGAAGCTGCTATGATTGACGGCTGTAACCCGATACAGACTTTTTTTGGAGTAGTATTTCCGATTCTAAAGCCTACTTGTATTACAGTGGCAATTTTGCAGGCTATGTGGATCTGGAATGATTACCTATTACCATACTTGGTATTGGATATTAAGCGCTGGAAGACAATTCCCATTGCAATTCAATATCTAAAAGGTGGATATGGGTCTGTGGATATGGGTGCAATGATGGCGATGCTGGTGCTGGCAATTATCCCGATTATCATCTTTTACATGATCTGTCAGAAATATATTATTGAAGGAGTAGTGGCAGGCGCGGTAAAAGGCTAGTGATTCATTGTACTAGTTTAGGATAAGGTGGGACAAAAAATGTTGACGATTAAAGATATTGCGAGGGAATCGGGCTATTCGGTCAGTACAGTTTCTCGGGTACTGAATAACCGCAATGATGTAAGCCCAGAAGCGAAGAGAAAGATAGAAAAGATCGTGGCAGCACATCATTTTGTCCCCAATAACAATGCACGGCATTTGAAACAGACGAGCAGCAGGACAATTGTTGTTCTAGTCAAGGGCACTTCTAACATGCTTTTTTCCAGTATTGTGGAGCAAATTCAGAAAAAGGCAGAGACGACCAGATATCTGGTAAATATCATTTATATGGATGAGGAGGCAAATGAGGGGAAGGAAGCAATTGCTGTCTGCCGAGAGCGTAAGCCTTTGGGAATGCTGCTTTTGGGCGGAAATCCAAAATTTCTGGAGCAATCTTTTGGACATGTAAATGTGCCCTGTGTTTTGGTGACAGTTCGGGGCAATAAATTCAATTTTCCAAACCTTTCCAGCGTGGCAATAGATGATGAGGCGGCAGCGGAGTTTGCAATAGATTATCTCTTTAGCCAGGGACATCAAAAGATTGGTATTTTGGGAGGGGATTTTGCAATATCAGATATCAGCCGTCAGAGGTATCAGGGCTGTATACGCTGCTTTCAAAAAAATGGCATGGAATTTGATAAGCACAGATATTATGAGAGTTCACGTTTTTCTTATCAGGAATCTTATGAGGCAATGAAGAGACTGTTCCAAAAAGCCAAGGATCTCACAGTAGTGTTCGCAATGAGTGATGTGATGGCGATTGGTGCGATTCGTGCCCTGATTGATTGTGGAAAACGAGTGCCAGAGGATATTTCTGTTATGGGTTTTGATGGTATTACTCTGGCAGAATATTATAATCCAAAACTCACCACCATTCAGCAGCAGTATCAAATTTTGGCAGATAAAAGTATGGAGATATTGCTGCAGAGTATCAGTGGCGGGCAAGCGCCTGTTCATGAGGTGGTGCCATTTCATCTGTTTCAGGGGGAGAGTGTCAAAAAGCTGCAATCTGGTTTGGATGGCTGCTTCTAAAATAATTACAGTAAAGTAACAGGAGGTATGCGCGGTATGCGTAGTAGTGGAATTTTAATGCATATTTCTTCTCTGCCGTCTCCCTATGGGATCGGCACTATGGGGAAGGAGGCAAAGAAGTTTGTAGATTTTCTCGTAAAAGCGGGACAGAGCTATTGGCAGGTACTGCCAATTTGTCCGACCAGCTATGGGGATTCCCCTTATCAATCTTTTTCTAGTTTTGCAGGGAATCCTTATTTTATTGATTTGGATATTCTCTGCAAAGAAAAATTGCTGAGAAAAGCAGAGTGTGTGGCATATGATTGGGGAAAAGATCTGACAAGGATAGATTATGACATACTCTATAAGAATCGGTACCCGCTGTTACATAAGGCGTTTGAGCGGTTTCAAAAAATGATTCCAGAGGATTATCAAGATTTTTGTGAACAGCAAGAAGACTGGCTGGAGGATTATGCATTGTTTATGGCGCTCAAAGATACCCATCAGGGCGCGGCGTGGACCGAATGGGAGCCAGAGCTTAAAAAGCGTGAGAAGAAATCCATCGCTCAGGCTAGGCAGGAGCTCGCAGGGGAAATTGATTTCTGGAAAATGCTGCAGTATCTTTTTTATAAGCAGTGGCACGATTTAAAACAGTATGCCAATGACAGGGGAATCCGTATGATTGGTGATCTGCCAATTTATGTGGCTTTGGACAGTGCAGATGTCTGGGCAAATCCCAGACAGTTTTATCTTAATGAGGAGCTCTTGCCAATTGATGTGGCAGGATGTCCGCCAGATGCGTTTTCTGAGGATGGACAGCTCTGGGGGAATCCGCTGTTTCGCTGGGATGTGATGAAAGAAGATGGTTATCGCTGGTGGACGAGACGGATTGACAAGGTTTCTAACCTATTTGACGTAGTCCGTATTGATCATTTCCGGGGATTTGATTCCTATTATGCTATTCCTTATGGCGATACGACGGCCAGAAATGGAGCGTGGAGAGAAGGGCCAGGGATTGAGCTGTTTTGCTGCATAGAAGAAAAGCTAGGAAAGTTGGATATTATCGCAGAAGATCTCGGCTATCTCACAGATTCGGTGCGCAAGCTGCTGGCGGATTCTGGTTTTCCAGGTATGAAATTGATTCAGTTTGCTTTTGACAGCAGGGAGGATGGAGATTATCTGCCTCACAATTATACCAGAAATTCTGTAGTCTATGCTGGAACCCATGACAATGATACCATTTTGGGATGGATGAAGACGGCGCCCAGAAGCTGTGTTGCCTATGCAAAAGAATACTTAAAACTGACACAGGAAGAAGGCTATCACTGGGGAGTGATGCGTGCGGTATGGTCCAGTGTCAGCGATACAGCAGTTGTTACCATGCAGGATTTGTTAGGGCTAAGCAGTGTGGGCAGAATGAATACGCCGTCCACACTGGGCTGTAACTGGATGTGGCGCATGAAAGCAGGCGCCATTGACAGTAAACTGACCAAGAAGATCCGCAAACAGGTGGAATTGTATGGAAGACTGCCAAAGGAAACAGAAGAGAGCAAATAGATATTGTAAAGGAAAAAATTACAGGATATGGCAGCGGTAGGAAGCCATATCCTGTAATTTTTATAATTCGATTTCCTCAAATAATTCATCGAAAGTGATGGTTACATTTGGAAAGTGGATGATTTTTAGCTCCTGTTTATTGGTCTCTGTAATCACTTTCCATAAATAATATTTTGGTATTTTGTTTTCATAGTCAAGTTCATAAATTTCCACTTTTTTTTCTCGCCAGTCCACAATCCAGTATTCTTCAATTTCCTGCTGGCGGTATAATTCCATCTTTTCCCCACGGTCATACTGTTCTGTGGAAGGACTTAATACTTCCATCACAAAACGTGGGATGCCAATGAAATTGCTGCCGCGTTTCTTTTTTGTCTGGCAGTTGATGGAAGCGTCAGGAATTACGGCTTTTTCTCTGCCGTCGTCTGTTTGCCAGCGATATTGTACATTGTCAGAGTAGACAAAACAGGTGCTGTTTTTCAATTGTCTGCGTATGGCTGCCACAAAATTTACGATAACAGCGGAATGTTCTGGTGTGGCTCCAGCCATATCTGTAATTTGCAAATTTAGATCCATGTCTTATGCCCCTTTTAGGAAAGTTCCTTATCAATCTTAAATAATTGTATTTGGTGTCCTTGTGCAGTATTTTAAATATATCTATCGTAACTATTCAGAACCCCAAGCCACAGACATGCCAGCAAAGCTGTCATTCGCCTCTGACAAGGCTTCTGTCTGTGGCTGAGGGGATTATCACCTCCCTGGAAATAGCAATTCATCCCTTTTCAAATAAATTTGAACGTTCTGAATTGCTATTTTCAGGGGGTTCTGAATAGTTACAATCTATCATATTAGATAAAATTTATTTTCCGAACCTTTTGCAGTGATAAAAATAAGTAAATCATAATAGCGGTTGACACTATAAATAAAATGATAACTGATCTTGAATGAAAAAAATTTCTTTTGGTTTTATAAAGAGCCAGCTCTTCTGTTGGAACATTATCCAGATAAATTTGTGCCAATTCGGCTGGGGTGCCAAAATAATGGATGACATCAGAATATTTGGCGTCTTGATTTTCCAGGAGAAATTGCGCAATATCATGTTCCATATCCTGAATAAATTGGTTTCTGCAGTTTTTGGGACAGTGTAAAAAATGTTTTGTAATTCGAATGTATTTTGTGATTGATTTATCTAAATGTTTCTTTACCATAATTTATATCCCCTTATTCAAGAATGATAATAGTATTAGTGTTATTTATTCCCGCGAGCAATGAGGAAAATAGCCATGCTTGCATGGATATTTGACGAATGCCGCGAGGGTCAAATACCCCGCAGCTCTGCTGCGCATCAAGCTTGATACTCCGTCAGCTTGCTGTGGGGTATTTGATTATTTTTAGAAGCAGAGTTTTCTTCCATATGATAAATTATTTCATCGAGATCGAGCATCATATCGGCGGCTGTGGTTAATTGCCGGTATTTTTTCTTAATATTAACCAAATGCTCTCGTCCCCGATCAGTGATATGGAAGTAGATTCGTGTCCGGTTTTTTGCCACCTCCTGGCTCTGCTCTGCGATGCAGTCTGCACTTTTCAGTCGGTATATATAAGGATAGAGAGACTTGTAAGTGAAAATCCCATCGCTGATGCGGTGAATTTCCTGCGTAATCTCGTAAGTATACATTGGTTTTTGTTTTAAAAGGAATAGGACTAACATTTCGCCAAGGCAGCTCTGGAGACTTTCTGCAAAACTGTCTTCTTTTCCTGTTATTCTTAATTTTTTGATCAAAATCACCTCCTAAATGCAGATTTGTATTAGATACTATTGAATACATAAGTTTAAAACAAATCATATATAATATAACATTGAAAATTTAAAAAGTAAATAATTTATAAAAAAGTAAATAGGAAAACTATGTGAAAATGGAATTGAAAAATGAAACTGATTATATCGACCTTCAAAAAGCGAAGAATAACGCGGAATTAGAAAATTATATTGACAAATTAGTACTTATGCTATATATTTTATTTATAAAGTATTTTGAATTTGAATAATTATAAGATTAATAAGGGGATATCCAGTAATCCTGTTACTGTAAGTTTTCTGAAATATGGTTTCTTAGCAATATGTATAGGAGACAGATCAATATAGCAGTATGGGATTCTTGATATAAATTTCATATTGAGGGAGGTGGGAGAATCTGCGGCAGATCAGAAGGATAAGTTTGCCGTAAAATGGGAAGGTACTCCTCGTTGCTGTGAGGAGTGAAATGTTTGCAGATCACTGCAGCAAATGTTACGTCTGTATCGGACAACACAAATGATAAGGAGGTAAAAATTTATGAGTAAATGCAGATTAAAGTTATGGAAAAAAATGGTATGTTTGGCAATGGCATGTGCCGTGTGTTTTCAGCTTTGCGACAGTACCGCATTTGCAGCGTCTGTAAGTTGGAGACTGCACCATTCACCAACAGGATCGCCAGGTGAAAATGTTTTGAGTTGGAGTACAACAAAAGTCACCAAGCTTTCAACTACAACAGTTAAAGTTAATAATGTTGGAGGAGGTTCTTGGATACAGGCGCGTACTTCAAATGGTATTCATGCGGATTTTCACCAGGCTGGCAGTGGAAGTACTTCCGCAGCAGTTGGCAAGAGCATAGATCTTTCTGTGAGGTATAGTGAATATGGTTCCTCAAGCAGTTCACCAAGCGGAAGCTTTACATATTAATAACTAAATATGGCGTTTACGATTTGACAGCAAATGGAGTTGGTCAGAGTTTCTGACCGGATAATGATCAGGCTGTGGGGTGCAGAAAAATTTTTATATCTGTAAATATTTTGTGCCCTGCAGTCATAGTGAAACTCTGATAAATTTAAGAACTGTGGAGGAAAGATGAAACAAAAAATACAAATATGTCTTCTGTTCTTTTGCCTGGCAATGCTTTGCGGTGGCTGCCAGGAGACGCCTAAGGAAGTACAGCAGCGCATGGGGAACTATGGCGAGAATAAACAGATTGCCTCAGAAGAGATCAGTTATTGTACAGTGGAGGAATTGAGGGAAACCACACGTTCCGATATCGATGTGGAGCTTGACAATATGACCTTACCGGCTAAGCTTGATTTTTCAGAGCTGGAGGGGATAGCGCGTTTGGAATTGTCGTTTGAGAAAAAGGATTTAGAGAATAGAGAAAACATTCTTGGGTTATTTAAAATAGAGGAAAAATCTCTGCAGTCAGATGAGAAAACAAAAATCGGAAGACAAGTGGTCTATGACAGTGCAACAGATAAAAAATATTTGGCGCTGGAAGAAAATGGTTTTGTGTCCTATGTTTCTGGAGTTACTTACGATTATATCAATGATAAAGTAAAGCATAAGGGCATCCTGGAAAAGTATGATTTAGATCTGGATGATATCTCTAAGGAACGTGTGGGGTTTCAGGACGGGGAGGCTGGCATTGCTGAAGTTCGGGATTTAGCTGAGGATTGGCTGGAAGAACATATGCCGATCGCCCAATGTAACTATATTGTCTCTGACGCCTATGTGCGGGAGATGGAGACTTCCGAAGGTTCCAGAAAACAGCTTTCGTTTTATGCGGAGATTTCCTATCAAGGAGTGCGGTTTAACAGTTATGCAAGTTGGATGGCGAAAACGGGATCACAAATGGAATTGGCTGCATATGGAATACAATTGAATTATGATAACCGTGATCAGATGTCCTTTTTTTCTAACAGCGTGGGAAGGCTTAAGATAGATTCGGCAGAGAAGGTGTCTGAGATTGTGGATTTGGAAAGCGCCATTCGGCTGGTAAATAGAGAAGTTTCTGGGTTTCATCAATTAAAGATTGATAAAGTACTGCCTCTCTATGCACTATATCCAAAGTATAACACAGAGGAAGAGTTGATCTCATTCCCTGGACAGAAGGTGGAGGGCAGGCCTGTCTATGCATTTATTATAAAAGAGGTGGAGGATAAGTCTGAATTTGGAATTACCAAAAATAATGCCTGTAAAGTTGTTTTTGTGGATATGGTGACAGGAGAAGTTTGTACAAATATTGGGTGAGGGTTTATGGGGATCTTATTTCGTAAGAAAAAAGTATATTTTTTTGCCAGCGCTGCTGTGGCAGCGTTGATCTGTCTGCTGGGGGGGATTCTAATTGTTGATGGAAAGAATTACTCCGTTTTTAATGTAATATGGGAACTGCCTCAGTCGGCATTTCAGAACTATGGGGTAAAAGAAGTTTTCGACATAGGAACCACAGGCTGGCTGTATATCTTGATACCAGTGGTCTCTGTGCCATTTGCGTCTTACTTTTCGGACGAGCGCAAAAGTAAATTTTATCTGTATCTCAAAGGGCGGCAGGGGACGCTGCATTATCTGTGTTCCAGATGTTTATATGCGCTGTGCAGCAGCGCGGCTGTTCTTTTTACGGCAATAGGGAGTTATACATTGTTGATCAATTTTTATTTTGACCTCAATCCAAACCATGATGGAGCAACTATAGTAGGAGGTGTGGAAACGGTCAGCGTTCAGGGGCTTTGTTTTCATATTGCGGGGAAGCTGCTATACCTGTTAGTTTACAGTACAGCGATGTCTCTTGTCACTGCATTTCTGATCTATCTATACAATGATCTGTTTGTAAATCTAAGCCTGGTTTTTTTACTGAATTATTTGTTAAAAAATCAATTTTTTCAAGATAAAATGCTTTATCCCATTGCAGTGTTATTGATTTTAGTCGTTGTCTATGCCACAGTCAGGAAGGTGAGGTGTGAAAAGCTGTGAGGTTGAAATGGAGGAATATTTTCCTTGTGGCGCGCAGTGAATATGTGAAATGGCTTTTCAATCTGCGCATGGTGATGGTATTGACCATATTGATACCAACCCGCGAAATGATTATTATTCCTATGTCCAGGGCAGCGCAGGAGATGGGTCAGCCGCTCAATGCATTTGAGACTTGTATCGCGGCTGCAAATTCGGGGGTGGTTTTGCTTTTACTGCCGTTGATCTATCTTGTACTGACAGCATCATTTCCAACAGCAGATGAAAATATGCTTTTTTATATTGTGCGTATGGGAAGAAAAAATTGGATTTTGGGGGAAATGCTTTTCCAGCTTATGAGTGTGCTGTCCTATTGTCTGATGGTAGTTGTTTTGATTGTGGTGCAGACGGCTGGGACATCATTTTGGGCCAATGGCTGGTCTATCGCTGTCACTGATTTTGATAAAATGGATTATGCGCTTACTGGTTTTCATATGGGGACATTGCTTCCGCCCAATCTCTTCTATCAGATGCCGCCGTACAAGGCGCTGTTTCTGTCGTATTTTCTGCTGGCGTTATTTTTATTGTTCTGTTCGATGGCGTTTTTATGGGGCTGTCTGTGCGGCAGGAAATTGTTGGCGTTCTTTTTGGTGATCGCGCAGATTGTATTGGGCTGCGGAATGTGTGAGGTGAAGCATGTTTTGATGTGGATTTTTCCATTCTGCCATTCTGTATTGACTGTACATTATCAAAAATATTTCCGAAAATATGCGTTTCCTCCCAACATTTCTGTACTCTTGTTTTTATCCGTTCTCACAATTTTGGCTGTCCTGTGCTACCGGAAGGCAAAGAAGGTGAATTTAGATATGATTGGGGGAGATGTATTCTTATGATAAAAGTGGATCATGTATCTTTAACAATAAAAAAGCAGGAAATTTTGAGAGATGTGTCTTTGGAGGTCGGCAGGGGAGAAGCGGTAGGTCTTGTTGGGGGAAACGGTTCTGGTAAGACCATGCTGATGAAATGTATCTGTGGGATTCATCGTTCTTTTTTGGGGGAAATCATGGTACTGGACAAAAGAATCTGCAAAGATCTTGAATTTCCGCCTCAGACCGGATTTATTATAGAGGCGCCAGGTTTTTTGCCCTACTTAAATGGATATGAAAATTTAAAAGTGCTGGCAGATATCAAAAAAGTAATTGGCAAAAAGGAAATCATCGGCTATATGGAATTGGTTGGCTTAGATCCCACAGAGAAAAAGAGTGTAAAAAAATACTCTCTTGGTATGAAGCAGCGTTTGGGATTGGCACAGGCGCTGATGGAACATCCACAGATATTGATTTTGGACGAACCCTTTAACGGGCTGGATAAGCATATGGTAGAGAAGATGCGTAAGGTTCTCACCAGACAGAAACAGGAGGGCAAAACGATTTTGCTTGCCTCCCACAATGAGAAGGATATCGAGTATATCTGTGACCGTACCTATGTGATTGACGGAGGAAGAATTATATCTGGACAGCAATCGTAATGCGGGAATCTTTTGATTCTAATCAAAAACCTTGTGCATATACTAATAACAGTAGAACAGGAGGTTTTTGTATGGAAAAAATCAGTACAGGTACATATAATATTTACAAAGATATCAGCGCCAGAACCAACGGGGATATTTATATTGGGGTGGTGGGACCTGTCAGAACCGGAAAATCCACATTTATTAAGCGGTTTATGGATGTGATGGTCCTGCCGGAGATGGAGGATGTACATAGTAGAGAGCGTGCCACCGACGAACTGCCGCAGTCAGCGCAGGGCAAAACCGTTATGACCACAGAGCCAAAATTTGTGCCCAAAGAGGCTGCAAAGATTAAGTTTAATGAAGATCTGGAGGTCAGTGTGCGTTTGATTGACTGTGTGGGTTTTATGGTGGAGGGGGCTACCGGACATATGGAGGACGGGGCAGAACGGATGGTGAAAACCCCCTGGTTTGACTATGAGATTCCATTTACCCAAGCTGCAGAGATTGGCACACAGAAAGTAATACGAGAACATTCTAATATTGGAATTGTCATTACCACAGACGGATCTATCACAGAGCTGCCGCGGGAGAGCTATATTCCAGCAGAAGAAAAAACCATTGCTTCCTTAAAGAAGCTGGGCAAACCGTTTATTTTATTGTTAAATACCCAAAAACCCTACAGCACAGAGAGCCAGAAGCTTGCGGAAGAGCTGACTTTAAAATATGGTGTGGCAGTGCTACCGGTCAATTGTGAACAGCTCAGAAAAGATGATATCTATCATATTTTAGAGAGTATTCTCTATGAATTTCCTATTGAACGAGTGGATTTCTTTTTGCCAAAATGGGTGGAAATGCTGGAAAATTCGCATAAGATCAAAGAAAATGTGATTCAAAATGCCATGCAGATTTTAAAGAAATTTACATTTGCCAAGGATATTCGAGGTACAGAGCTTTTGCCGGAGGGTGAGTATATCAGGAGGATGAAACTGGATAAAGTCGAACTTTCACGGGGCTGTGTGCAGATTGTGTTTGATATTGATGAGAAATATTACTATGAAAATATGAGTGAGCTGACAGGTGTGCCAATACAGGGCGAGTATCAGTTGATTTCTATGATTCGCGAATTGTCTGCGATGAAGAGAGAGTACGACAAAGTGGGAAGCGCGATGGAAGCGGTGAAACAAAAAGGATATGGTGTGGTGACGCCGCAGCTTACAGATATTGAAATTGAGGAGCCGGTACTGATTCGTCATGGCAATAAATTTGGCGTCAAAATCAAAGCGCAGTCGCCTTCTATCCATATGATTCGAGCTAATGTGGAGACTGAGATTGCCCCGATTATCGGCAGTGAAGAACAGGCACAGGATTTGATTGGATATATCAAAACCTCAAGAGATCAGGATGAGGGAATTTGGCAGACGAATATTTTTGGAAAATCCATTGGGGAGTTGGTGGAGGATGGCATTCGCAGCAAGATCACGATGATGGATGATGAAAGTCAGGTGAAACTGCAAGATACCATGCAAAAAATTGTCAATGACAGCAATGGTGGGTTGGTGTGTATTATTATATAAGTATTAGTATATTTTTCGCACAGCATTAGATCACAAACTTATCAGAATGATATTGAGTTCTACTCATTGAGGAGCTATCAGAAAATGATAGTTCCTTTTTATTATTGGTAATTTCTTTGAATTGTTATTCTTGACAAATATATCAGCAGCTGATATATTAAATATATCGTTAGATGATATATCGGGAAATGATAAATTTAAGGAAGAGGGAATTATTTTGGAAAAAAAGCAGACAGCAATGACTGAGGCAGTCTACTATATTCTCCTCTCTTTGCAAACGCCGAATCATGGATATGGCATTATTCAAAATATCATACAGATGACAGAAGGAAGGCTGGAATTGGGGGCAGGTACGCTCTATGGAGCTATCAATACATTGTTGAATAAGGGTTGGATTCAACTCTACAGCGAGGATAAACATTCCAGAAAGAAAAAACAGTATCTGATGACAGAGGAAGGGCGACAGGCTTTGCGTCAGGAGATCAAGCGGCTGGAAGAGTTGCTGGAGAATGGCAGGAGATTTCTAGGTGAGGAGGTACATGATGAGGAAGTTTCGACTGTATTATGATAAGGACAAAGAGGAGATATGGCTCAATCAGATGTGCAGTAAGGGATGGGGAATGACAAGATTTTTTATGGGGGTCTATACCTTTGAACCCTGTATTCCAGATGAATATACCTATCAGGTTGATTTACCTGATTTGTGGGGGACATCTACAAATGACAAGGATAGAAAAAAGCGGGAGTATATTGAATTTATCGAGGAGACAGGAGCAGAGTATGTGTGTACCTGGGGATTTTATATGATTTTCCGCAAAAAGAAGGAAAAAGGAGATTTTAAACTGTATACGGATCCAGAATCACAGATAAAACTGTATCAGCGTTTCAGAAAGCTGTTTTTTGCAGTTTTATTATTGGAATTAGCAGTGAGTATTTTTGATACAGTGAATTTTGTTTATACAATTAGTCTGCCTTGGCATCCAAGCATATATATGATGATTATCGTTGAATTGATTTGCATTGGAATTATGTATGCTATAGTGGGAAAATTGATAGCTGTGATTGTCCAGCTTACCGGGAAGATTCAGGAACTTAAGTAGTAAAAAAATATTTTTCTTGACAAGAATTGAAATCTGTTTTATTGTATTATATAAATAGTACAATAGTGCATAGAGAGGGGATAAAGAGTGAAAGAAATAAAGAGGAAAGGACAAAATGCAAACACCCTTCTTTCACCCTTTTTGTTTGCGCCTCACATGAAAATGCAAGCATTTTCGCTTGAGGCTTGGTGTAAAATATGAAAGAATTATTGAGTGTGCAGAACTTAAAAAAGACTTTTAAGATTTCTGCAAAGCAGCAGAAGATCCAAAATACCAAGCAGCGGATAAAGGTTGCGGTAGATGGATTAAGCTTTACCGCATATGAGGGAGAAGTATTCGGCCTGTTGGGGCCAAACGGAGCTGGTAAAACTACAACACTGCGTATGATGTCAGCTTTGGTGAAACCAGATGAGGGGGATGTGCTGGTGGATGGATCCAGTGTAGTGAAAAAACCAGATGAGGTGCGCAGCAAGATTGGATTTCTCACTAGTGAGTTAAAATTGGAAGAGTTTTTTACGCCAAATTATCTGTTTGACTTTTTTTCTGAACTGCATGGGGTTGCGGAAGAGACTGCCGCAGCCAGAAAACAGAAATTATTTGAGCGATTTGGGATTACTAATTTTGCAGAGGTAAAGGTGGGTAATCTTTCTACAGGAATGAAGCAGAAAGTGTCGTTGGTGATCTCCATTGTGCACAATCCAGATATTATCATTTTTGATGAGCCTACAAATGGTCTGGATGTACTGACTGCAAAGGTGGTGACAGATTTTCTGTTAGAATTGAAACAGCAAGGAAAGACAGTGATTGTGTCCACACATATTTTCAGTTTGATTGAGAAAATTTGTGATCGGGTCGGAGTGATTATTGATGGCAAGATGGCGGTCTGTGATACGCTCGAAAATATTACAGCCGATAAACCATTAGAAGAAAAATTCTTTGATATTTATGCGGAAAGAGTAGGTGAGACTTATGAGAAATAGTATCATAACAGTGATGAAAAAAGAATTTATGCGTTTTTTCACCGACCGCAGAATGGTAGTGACAACGCTGTTGATGCCAGGAATTATGATCTATTTTTTGTATTCCTTTATGGGTAGCGGTTTGGGTTCTAAATTAGGAGAATCTGAGGATTTTGTAGCAAGTATCGCTGTTCAAAATCTGCCTGAAAGTATGCAGACAATAGGTGAGGGTGAAACACCGATGGAATTTAAAGATTTGTCTGAACAAGGAATGGAACAGGCTTTGGAAAAGCTGCAGCAGTCAGAAGACAGCTGTGATCTGGTGGCAGTGTTCCCAGAGGATTTTGATGCGCAGGTGGCTGCTTTTGATGTTACCGCAGGCACAGAGGCTCCGGCAGTAAAGTTATATTATAACTCTACAAACAAGGATTCCCAGTTGACCTACAATATGATGCGAGAGATGCTTGATACATACGAATCGGCGCTGGCCAATAAGTTTGATGTCAATCCTGGAGAAGAAAGCTATGATATGGCTACCAAAGAGGATATGTCAGCACAGATTTTCTCAATGATGGTGCCTATGTTATTGATGATATTTCTTTTTAGCGGCTGTATGGCGGTAGCCCCAGAATCAATCGCGGGAGAGAAAGAGCGCGGGACGATTGCCACTCTTTTAGTTACTCCCATCAAGCGCAGCCATTTGGCGATTGGTAAAATTATCAGTTTAAGTGTGATCGCTGTTTTAAGCGGACTATCCAGTTTCCTGGGAACCATGCTTTCCTTGCCAAAGCTGATGGGAGGGGAAGAGAGTGTGGATGCCAGTGTATATGGGGTCGGAGATTATATTCTGACACTTCTGGTGATATTGTCAACGGTATTAGTCATTATCACTTTGGTTTCTATTATCTCTGCATTTGCCAAAAATGTTAAAGAAGCAACTGGATGGGTGACGCCTGTGATGATTATTTCTATGCTGCTGGGAGTCACCTCTATGGTGGAAAGTCTCTGTATGACAGATCCGGTATGGTATTTGATTCCTCTGTATAACAGTGTACAGAGCATGAATGGTATTTTCTCGATGGAGCCAAATATCATTAATATTGTAGTAACAGTAGTGGCAAATGTTTGTTATGCTGGAATTGGCGTTTTAGTACTGGCAAAGATGTTTGATAATGAAAAAGTGATGTTTTCTAAATAGAGATTATTCGTCCATGTTGACAGAAGAAACAAATCCCTAGCTGTACTGCGAATACAGTTGGGGATTCTTTTTATTCAGATATTTGACACATCAAAATATAAACAATATATTTCTGATTTATAGACTTTAAATCATCTGCATAATCAAAAACAAATCTGCCATACTAAATTTCAGAGTACAAAGCCTGTGTTCCAAAGGGAAGACAGGCTTTTTGAGTATATGCACAGGGGCGCATAAGGAATTCTACTGTTTATGCAGTATGCGCCCCGCGCGTAGCGAGCAGGGGAAGAAAGTCTTCCCTACTTGATTAAGGATTTTGCAGAGTGAAAAGAGGCAGAAAAATGGAATCAATCTGGAAAAAGACAGTGGAAATTCCCAAAAGGGATTCTTTAAAGGAAGAACTTCATACACAGGCAGTGGTAATCGGTGCGGGGATGGCGGGGATTTTAACCGCGTATTTGTTAAAACAGAAGGGCGTAGAATCTATAGTATTAGAAGCGGAGCGCATTGGCAGTGGACAGACGCAAAATACCACAGCAAAAATCACTTCCCAACATAATCTGATCTATGCGTATCTAATTGAAAAATTTGGAGAGGAAAAGGCGCGTCAGTACGCACATGCAAATCAAAAGGCCATTGGGAGTTTTCAAAAAATTATAGAGAATGAACAGATAGCATGTCATTTAAAAAAATGTCCTTCTTATCTCTATACCACAGAACAAAATCGTGTGCAGGAATTGGAAAATGAGGCGCTGGCGGCAAAAGTGCTGGGAATACCAGCGCAGTTTACCACGGAGACAGAGCTGCCTTTTACGATTTCTGGGGCGGTCAAATTTGAAGGGCAGGCACAGTTTCATCCCTTGGAATTTTTGGAAGGGTTATCTAAAGATTTGACGATTTATGAACATTCCAGAGTGGTTCAAGTGGAGGGGAACACGGTTCGTACCGAACAGGGAACGGTGGAGGCGGAACATGTGGTATTTGCAGTGCATTATCCCTGGCAGGTTGTGCCAGGTTTTTATTTTCTGCGTATGCATCAGGAGCGCAGTTATGTCATTGCCCTGGAATTACCAGGAGATCAGAAGCACATGACAGGGATGTATCTTGGGGTAGAAGAGGAAGGTTATTCTTTTCGTGTCTGTGAAAACCGAGGCAAAACAGTGCTTTTCATGGGTGGACAGAGCCATCGGACTGGTGAGAATACTTCTGGTGGAAAATATGATAATTTAAGGAAACATGCACGCGATTGGTTTCCTAATTGTAGCGAAATTGCCCATTGGTCAGCGCAGGATTGTATGCCGATGGATCATATACCTTATATTGGCTGTTTTACCTCAGAACTTCCCAATTGGTATGTGGCCACAGGATTTGAAAAATGGGGCATGACTTCTGCTATGGCGGCGGCAGAAATTATTTCAGATAAGATTATTGGGCATAAAAACGAGGATCAGGAAGTGTTTGCTCCTCAGCGTTTTCCAGTGACAGCGCTCTCTAAAAATTTTACACAAAATGTAATGCAGGCGGTAAAAGGGTTGACAAAACAAGCATTTTCCGTGGAAGAATTTGACCGGAAATGTCCCCACATGGGTTGTAAATTAGAGCAAAATGCAGATGAAAATACTTGGGAATGCCCCTGTCATGGTTCTTGTTTTGGAGCCGACGGCCAGCTCCACAGCGGACCGGCACAGCAGGGATTGTAAAAAACAAGTAAAATGTTAATCTGAAACTGTTAGAGGATTATAATGACACTGCTGAGTTAGAATTAAATGGTTATCATTTGATTATTTACCAGTTATTGAAACTAGAGTAATGTATGAATGTGCTACGAATTTTATTCCATATCAGTATATGAATATATTTGAAGAAAGATGATGTTTGACGGAGAGAAAGATGCAGAATATAAATAATAGACAAAAGAAAATCAAAGATCCAACTTATGTCCGTCCTCAAAAGGCGGCAAAGAAGATGAAATTGGCGCAGAGCATGAATCAGACAGTTTATCTATATGGTGTCACAGGAAGTGGCAAGACTTCCTTGGTTAGAGATATGTTAAATCGCAGAACTTATAGTTATTATTCTGCAGAGGAGACAAACCTAGAAGAGATTCAAATTTCAAAAGATTTCAAAGAGCAGATTATTGTGATTGATGATTTGTATCTGGTTACAGATCAGCAACTTAGGGAAGAGTATGCAGCATTGTTAAAAAAATTGATCGCACAAAGAAATATTTGGCTGATTTTGATTTCTAGAAGTTCTATTCCCCGCTGGCTGATGCCGCTCTATGTGCAGCAGATATTTTTGGTGATAGATGAAGAAGACTTAAATTTAAGCCGCAAGGAACAAGATGCTTATTTTGAAAAGTGGAATCTGCATTTAACGTCTGATACTGCGGATGAAATTTTTCGTATTACAGGCGGCAATCCGCTGACATTGCGCCTCACAGCGTTGGTAAAAGGTAATATTGAGCAGGGGAGAAAGGATTTTGCCAGCTATTTAGAAACCCATGTTTATGACCAATGGGATATGGAGCTTCAAGAATTTGTCATGGAACTGTCAGTGGTGGAGCAGTTTGATGTACAGATGGCACGCATGGTTACAGGCAGGAATGATGTGGAGCAGATGATTGCCAGAGTGCAGGAAGTTGGCAATTTTATCTTTGAAAAAGATGGGATATATGAATATCGGCCAATTGTAAAATTCTCTATGAGGAGGAGATTGGCCAGGGAGCGCAATTTAGAACAGATTAATCGGCTTTATTACAATGCAGGGCATATGTATGAGATGCTGGATCAGGTCACAGAAGCATTAAAGATGTATGAGATCATTGGAAATGAGGAGGGAATCGCTAGAATATTAATTGCCAACGCCAGAAAAAATCCTGCTTCTGGGCATTATTTTCAATTGCGCAAATATTATCTCTCATTGTCTGAGGAAGACATTTGTAAAAGTCCTGTGCTGATGGCGGGGATGAGTATGTTACAGTCTATGTTGATGAATGAGGAACAAAGTGAGTATTGGTATGATCTTCTCAAACAACAGGCGCAGAAATTGACAGGAAGCGCTAAGCGAGAGGCCAACAGCCGCTTGTTGTACTTAGATATCGCACTTCCACACCGAGGGACAGTACATATGGCAGATATTTTAAAACACGCAGGGACGCTGTTGAGAGATCGAAAAGTGGCGTTGCCGGAATTTTCTCTTACCTCTAATCTGCCGTCTCAGATGTCAGGAGGCAAGGATTTCTGTGAATGGAGTAAAAAAGACCAGGAACTTGCTGCTAGTATTGGTAAGCTGGTAGAGAAAATTCTTGGAAAATATGGAAAGGGACTGGTCAGTCTTGCATTGGCAGAAAGTTATCTGGAAAAGGGCATGGACAACTATGAGGTGGCGGCTTTGGCAGAGAAGGGCAGAATGCAGGCAGAGAGCGGAGGCAAGGCGGAACAATGCTTTGTGGCGGCAGGGATTCTCACCTGGTTGTCTGTGTTAAATGGAAATGCTCAGGATGCCTGGGATATCTTGGGAGATTTTGAGCAACATGCAAAGGAGGAAGCTCCTCAGCTTTTACCAAATCTCTATGCGATGCAGTGTCGGGTGTCACTTTATCTGGGCAGGTTGGCAGAGGTCATGGAATGGATGGAAACTGCCCCCAATGAAAATGAAGAGTTTTGTACAATGGAGCGGTTGCGTTATCTGACAAAAGTACGGGTTTATCTACAAAATGGTCAATATCAAAAAGCTTACAGGCTATTACAGCAGATGATCTATTATGCAGAGAAGCTAAAACGTACCTATATCTATATGGAAACAAAACTTTTAATGGCTATTACGGAATATCGTTTGGGGGAACCGTGGCAGGAGACACTTCAGGGATGTATCACACAGGCACAGGAGTACCATTTTGTGAGGTTGTTGTCCAGGGAAGGCGGAGCCATAAAAGAGTTGCTCAGAGGAGAAAAATTTGTATGGAAGGACAAGGAGTTTCAAAGACAAGTGCTTTTGGAATGTGAACGTATGGCAAGATATTATCCCAGTTATTTAAAAGAAAAGACGCCAGGGAATATTGTGCTCTCTGACAATGCTTTGCAAATTTTGCGTCTGCAGGCAGAAGGGCTTTCTACAGAAAAGATAGCACAGATGCTTGGCATTTCCAAGAGTACTGTAAAATATCACAGTCAAAAGAATTATCGCAAACTTGGAGTCAAAGGAAAAGCGGCCGCAGTCAATGAAGCAAGGAACCGCAAGATGATATAACGGCAGTTATTAGAGATAGGAATAAAAATAACTGGATCGAAAATACTATAGGAAAGAGGCAAAATATAAGGAGGAAAGATCTATGTTAGTACCAAGTATTTTCAATACCAGCCTGGGCAATGATTTTTTTAATGATTCTATGGACAGTGTTCGGGATATGTTCCGCGCACCCTTTGAGCGTGGAAACAAGGTTTCTCTAATGTCTACGGATATTCAAGATTTGGGTGAGCATTATCAGATGGAAGTAGAATTGCCAGGATATAAGAAAGAGGATCTGAAAGCAGACCTCAAAGATGGTTATCTGACCGTTTCTGCACAGAAAAAAGAGCAGCAGGATCAGAAGGACAGTGAGGGCAGATTTGTGCGGCGGGAACGTTATCTTGGAAGCTGCCGAAGAAGCTTCTATGTGGGAGAACATATCACGCAGGAGGATGTAAAGGCAAACTTTGAGGATGGTGTTTTAAAACTGGTGATTCCCAAAAAAGAAGCTCCAGCAGTGGAGCAGAAGAAATATATTGCCATTCAATAATTGCCGTTGTACTGATTAACCGGAATAGTAGCTGCAGCTTTCACGCTCTATAAGCCAACACGGAAGTTCCAGGCGCACAGCTTCCCTGTGTCCTCCCTTTTTTTGGTCAAGCAGAAGCGTCAGGGCAAGATGGGCCATTTCTTTTTTTGGAATATGGATGGTGCTCAGTAAAGGAGTGGTTTTTTCTGAGGCGGCAATATTGTCAATGGAGATCACAGAAGGCATATATCCTCTTTTTTTATGTTGTTTTAAGGCTTTTAGCACGCCAACGGCAGTGCTGTCATTGGCGCAGAAGATTGCAGAGGGAGGTTGTTCTAAACGCATGATATTGCACATGATCTCAAAACCTTCCTCCATTGTCTGGCTGCTGGGATAAATGTTTTGGTAATTGAGCGGGATTTTGTGGTTTAACAGAGCTTGGTAATAGCCATTGTAGCGGGATTCATAGGTACAGTCACCAATATAGGCGATACGCTGATGCCCAAGGAAAATCAGATGTTCTACTGCTTTGGCGGCAGCGACAGCTCCATTACAAAACACTTCATCATAGAGATAATCCGTAGGATTACGGTCAATTCCTGCCAGACAATCGTATCTTTTTCGCAGAGCAGGGATGAAAGATTCTGGACATTTACCCAAGATGATAAGCCCAGTGTTGGGTTTATGGGAAATCAGAGCCGGAAAACTGAGTGGATTTTCCCGCAAGATGCTTTCTGAGGAGCGGTAAGGAACCATGCCAGGATTTGAAATATCAGTCATAGCAAGATCCGTGGGATATAGAAGTTCTCCCAATAAACAATTCTCAGCCATCAGTTCTTCTTTGATATGTTGAAAAAGTTCCTGGAAAAAAAGATCGGTATTTAGAGAATCAAAACGAGTTAGGAAAATATCTACCGTAAAAGGCACAGGGGTATTCTCTGTGCCCATTCTTAGAGTTCTGGCAGCAGTGTTAGGCAGATAGTCAAGTTCTGCGGCAAGCTGCCAGATTTTTTCTGCCAATCCTGGTTGGTTGCAGTTATGTTCTGGATGGTTTAGTACTCTGGAGACTGTGGATATGGAAGTGCCAGCGAGACTAGCTATTTTTTTCAGTGACAATTGTGTTACCTCTCTTTCTAGGAAAATGATTTTTTAAGGATCAAATAGTCTGTAAGTTGATTTTATACTGCCATGTAAATGGAATGTTTGAGATTTCAATATGTAAAGTTTTATTCCAACAGGCAATACCCCACAGGATTTGACGAATGCCACGAGGGTCAAATATAGGAAATTTTTGGAATATGGGTTGAAAACGTTTGCAAATATATGGATGTATAAAATAAATGAAGAGCAGGATTTACCATAGTTTGGTCAATTTATCAGATCGGGAAGTATTTATAAGTTTATCAGTAATTAGTAATTAATTAGAGTGTTTACAGTGATATTTATAATAAAATATTATCATAGCAGTAAATGAAAATCAAGTGAAAACGTTTGCAAATAAAGGGGTATGAAAAGAAAAAAAATTATTATAAACTAAATCATGTTGAAAATGAAGTTAGGACATCAATATCGGCAGATGTTAAGGAAAGAGAGGATGGCAGAAATATATGAAAAAATTGTGGAAATTATGTATATGTGCGATAGCAGCAGCGGCATGTTTGGGAATGGCAGGATGTGGTTCCAAGGACGACGGAAAGGAAGTGTCGATTGGTTACTTTAATAATGTCACACACCCGCAGGCTCTCTATATGAAATCACAAAAGACCTTAGAAAACAGTTTGGGCAAGGATATCAATGTGAAATGGACAGCCTTTAATGCTGGGCCGGCAGAGGTGGAGGCATTGTTTTCTGGTGATATTGATATCGGATATATTGGACCCGTGCCTGCTGTCAGCGCCAATGTAAAAAGTAAAGGTGATGTGGTGATATTGTCAGGTTCTTCTACTGGCGGAGCGATATTAGTAAAACGTCCAGAAGCAGATATTGAGAGTGTTGACCAGCTGGATGGAAAGAACGTGGCAATTCCGCAGATTGGCAATACACAGCATCTTTCATTGTTAAAACTTTTATCTGATAATAATCTAAAACCTGTGACAGAGGGCGGTACTGTGACCGTCAGCGCAGTGGCCAATGCGGATGTAGCCAATATGATGGAGCGGGGAGATATTGATGCTGCTTTGGTGCCAGAACCCTGGGGAGCTACTCTGCTGAAAGATGGTGCTGAGCTGTTGATGGATTATGATGAAATCTATATGGATGGAGCCTACAATGTGGCAGTGGTAGTTGTGCGCAAAGAATTTATGGAAAAAAATCCTGAAATTGTGGAAAAGTTTTTAGCAGAGCATCAGGCTGCTACCGATAAAATCAATGAAGACAAAGAAAATGCTTTGACTATCATCAATGAGGAATTAAAGAGTGCCACTGGAAAAGCGCTGGGAGAAGATATTATTTCAGAATCTTTTGAACGGATTGGCGTCAGTACAGAATTAAATCGGGAATCTGTGCTTGATTTTGCAAATATCAGCAAGGAACAGGACTTTATCAAGGAGCTTCCCGACGAAAAGACACTGTTTACAGATTAAATTTTGTAAAAAACAGTGAAATTGCAGAGAAGATCAGATAGGAGGAAAGTTATGTCGTTGATATTGCAGGGGTTGTGCAAGCGTTTTGACAACAGTGAAAAAGATACCTTACATGAAATTGACCTGGAAGTAAAAAGCGGTGAATTTGTCTGTATTGTTGGGGCTTCTGGCTGTGGCAAAAGCACACTGTTAAATTTAGTTGCAGGACTGGAAAGGCCAACAGATGGAAAAGTTTTGTTGGATGGTAAGGAGATCACAGGGCCAGGTTCAGACCGCACAGTAATGTTTCAGGAACACGGTCTTTTCCCGTGGCTTTCGGTGGCGGAAAATGTGAAGTTTGGCATGAAGCTGGCTGGCGTATCAAAAGAACAACAGGAACAGAAAGCGAAACATTATCTGGAAATGGTGAATCTCTGGGATTACAGAGATTATCCAATTCATCAAGTTTCTGGCGGTATGCGTCAGCGTACAGCATTGGCGCGCTCTCTGACGATGGAATCCAAAGTACTTCTGATGGATGAGCCATTTTCAGCATTGGACAAGCAGACCTCCAATCGTCTGCGAGAAGAATTACAGCGTATCTGGATGGAGACAAAACAGACGATTCTCTTCATTACACACAGTGTGGAGGAGGCTGTTTATCTGGCAGACCGAGTTGTAGTGCTGTCGCCAAATACTGGGAAAGTAGCAGAAGTGGTAACAGTGGAACTTAAGCGTCCTAGACATGTCTATGCGCCAGAGTTTGTAGAACTGCGTCATAAAATCTTAGAAGAAGTCAGAGGGGAGGCAGTGTAATGGGTTTTTTATTGTTTTTGGTGATATTAGTTGCAGCCTGGCAGGGCTGTTACTGGATCGGAGTAGATCTTTTGGGCTTGTGGAAGCCTTATGCAATGCCCTCTCCCGTGGGCGTGGCGCAGAGTTTTTTGCAGCTTTGTGAGGATGGAGAGTTATTTCAGGCCACTGCAAATTCACTGTTAAGAGGAATTAGTGGTTATGTGATAGCGGTGATTATTGGTGTGATTCTGGGGCTTTTAATTAATCGTTCCCGTTATCTGAAAAAGAATTTAAAGCCTTTGGTGCTGGGAATCCAGACCTTGCCCAGTGTCTGTTGGGTACCCTTTTCGATTTTGTGGTTTGGGCTTTCCACGCAGGCCATTTTATTTGTAGTGGTGATGGGCGCCGCTTTCAGTATTGCCATTTCCGTGGACAATGCCATTAAAAATGTGCAGCCAATCTATACCAAGGCAGCGCTGACATTGGGGGCGACTAAAAAGCAGCTTTATCTGTATGTGATTTTGCCGGCATGTCTGCCAGAGCTGGTGACAGGTATGAAACAAGGCTGGTCTTTTGCCTGGCGTGCACTGATGGCAGGTGAGGTGATGACGACTTCTATCGGTCTTGGACAGACATTGATTATGGGGCGAGATTTGGCGGACATCAACCAAGTTATGCTGGTTATGCTGGTCATCGTTTTGGTGGGTATTATTATTGATAAATGTATTTTCTCCATCGCGGAACAGCGTATCTTAAAGAAACGCGGACTGACGGGCGGGAATTAAAATTTAAGAAGCATAAAACACTGATCTTCATCCGTTAAAGCAACGGACAGCCCTTTGACAAAAACTGGTAACTCCAATAAACTTCAGGCAACAATCCAATATATTTTTTTAACAGAAATTGGAATCATTTTAGAATATTTTGAGTTTCCCCATTTTGCAATTCATAGTACCAAGATGTTTATGCGGCCAAAGGCAGCAAAACCTTTTGACACTAAAAGATCGGCTGTTATAAAAAATGAAACTCAAAATGAGTAAATAAATTGTAAATTATCTTTTTTCTGGTAAGATAAAAAAGGATGATTTACATAATGGAAGAATTATTGGACTGAGAAGATTGGAAGGCAAAGAAAATATAGAGGAGAGATTGAAGCGGGAACTTAGAGAAGAAACAGGGTGAGATGTTATTTTTTAAAGAAATTTATGGGAATATCCGCACTTGTAAATTTCACCAGGGTATTATATAATAGGCCAAAACCAGTACAAAAAATATCAGATCATTTTATATTAGACCTATCAAAATTTCTGTTTATTGTGTATCACAGTAATATTTATTGTACTAGATTTAGAAAAAGGAGAATTACAATGAGTAAAGTACGAACAAGATACGCGCCAAGCCCGACTGGAAAAATGCATGTGGGGAATTTGCGCTCTGCACTGTATGAATTTTTGATTGCCAAACATGCCGGCGGAGATTTTATGCTGCGGATTGAAGATACCGATCAAGAACGGTTTGTAGAAGGGGCTACGGAAATAATTTATCGCACACTGCAGGAAGCTGGATTAGCACATGATGAAGGGCCAGACAAAGATGGCGGATTTGGCCCCTATGTCCAGAGTGAGCGCATGAAGAGCGGCATCTATATGAAATATGCCAAGGAGCTGGTGGAGCGCGGCGAAGCCTATTATTGTTTTTGTGATAAGGAACGCCTGGAATCCTTGAAAACTGAGATTGTGGAAGGCAAAGAGATTATGATGTATGATAAGCATTGTTTATCTCTGTCCAAGGAGGAAGTGGAGGCAAATCTGGCGGCTGGCAAACCTTTTGTAATTCGTCAGAATATCCCCACAGAGGGAATCACTACGTTCCATGATGAGCTGTATGGGGATATCAGTGTGGAAAATGCAGAGCTGGATGACATGATTTTGATCAAGTCTGACGGTTATCCCACCTATAATTTTGCCAATGTCGTCGATGACCATACCATGAATATTACCCACGTAGTGCGCGGCAATGAATACTTGTCTTCAGCGCCCAAATATCAGCGCCTCTATGATGCATTTGGCTGGGAATCTCCCGTTTATATTCATTTGCCATTGATTACCGATGAAAATCATAAGAAGCTCTCGAAGCGCAGCGGACATGCTTCTTTTGAGGACTTACTGGAGCAGGGATTTCTGTCGGAGGCAGTAGTAAATTATATTGCACTTTTGGGCTGGAGCCCGGAGGAAAATCGCGAGATCTTTACCTTAGAGGAATTGATTGAGAAATTTGATTATCACAGAATCAGCAAATCTCCGGCTGTGTTTGATATTGTTAAGCTGAAATGGATGAATGGGGAATATCTCAAGGCGATGGAGTTTGATCAGTTTTATCAGCTGGCAGAACCATATCTTACAAAATGTCTGACCAAAGACTATGATTTAAAGAAGATTGCGGCGATGGTCAAGACACGAATCGAGATTTTTCCAGATATTGCAGAACATGTGGATTTCTTTGAGGTGGTGCCTGAATATGACTGTGCTATGTATAAGCATAAGAAGATGAAGACCACACCGGAATCTTCTCTGGAAGTATTGAGAGAACTGCTTCCGATCTTAGAAGCACAGGAAGACTATTCCAATGACGCCTTGTATGAAGCGCTCTGTAAGTATGTGGCGGACAAGGGCTGCAAAAATGGTTATGTGATGTGGCCGGTGCGCACCGCAGTATCAGGAAAGCAGATGACTCCTGGCGGTGCAACAGAGCTGATGGAAGTACTGGGCAAAGAGGAATCCTTGGCTAGAATCCAGGCAGCAATTACAAAATTAGAAACAGATAAGGAATCATCTCTATGAGTTTTAATCAGTCTCAGACAGAGGCAATCGGACATGTGACCGGACCAATGATGGTATTGGCCGGTCCAGGTTCCGGTAAGACCACTGTAATCACAGAACGAACCAAAAATCTGGTGCTTCATCATGGCGTAGATCCCTCGCGAATTCTCGTAATCACTTTTACAAAAGCAGCGGCACTGGAAATGAAAGAGCGTTTCTTGCGTTTGATGGGCGGCAGAAAATATCCCATTACTTTCGGGACTTTTCATGCGGTCTTTTTTCAGATCTTAAAATATGCCTATGGATTTCACAGCGGAAATATTGCCAGAGAAGAACAACGTCAACAGTTTATGAGGGAGATTATTCAGGGACTGCATCTGGAATATGAAGATGAAAATGAATTTATCGGGGAACTTTTGGGGGAAATTGGTATGGTAAAAAATACTGGAATCCCTCTGGAACATTATTATCCCAAAAATTGTGCCAAGGAAATTTTTGAAAAGGTTTATCAGTTATATGATGATAAGATGCGCAGTAAGCGTCTGATTGATTTTGACGATATGTTAGTCTATTGTTATGAGCTGTTTGATCAGCGCAAGGATATATTGTCGGCTTGGCAGCGCAAGTTTGAATATATTTTAATTGATGAGTTTCAAGATATCAATAAAGTTCAGTTTGATATTATTAAAATGCTGGCCCTGCCAGAGAATAATCTATTTATCGTCGGGGATGACGACCAGTCAATTTATCGTTTTCGAGGGGCAAAACCAGAGCTGATGCTGGGTTTTGAAAAGTCATATCCAGATGTCAGAAGAGTGCTTTTGGACGTCAATTACCGTTCGCCGAGAGAGATTGTGGAGACCTCTCTGCGCCTGATTTCCCACAATACACAACGGTTTGATAAGAAAATATATGCCAATGAGGAATCTGTAAATCAAAAATTAAAGCAGAAAGCAGAAAAACAAAAGATAAGACCATCCAATCACGTGCATTACAATCTCTGGGAGAGTCAGCAGCAGGAAGGGAAGAACATTATTGAACAGATTTTGCAGTCTTGTCGTAAGGGTTACACTTACAATGACTGTGCAGTACTGTTTCGCACCAATACACAACCGCGGTTGTTTATGTCTCAGCTTATGGCATACAATATTCCTTTTCGTACCAGAGATAATATTCCCAATCTCTATGAACACTGGATTACCCGCGATATTTTAACTTATATTCGTCTGGCGCAGGGCAGCCGCACACGCAAAGATATGCTGAAAATTATGAATCGCCCCAATCGTTATATTACCAGGGAAAGCTTAGAGGAGGAGACAGTAGCTTTTGACGTCTGGGCAGATTATTTTTATCAGAAAAAACAGCACTGGGTGGCGGAGCGCATTGAGCAGTTGGAAGCGGATCTGCGGGTCATAAGCCGCATAGGGCCATTTGCAGCCATCAATTATATCCGTATGGGAATAGGTTACGAGACGTTTCTGCAGGAATATGCCGAATATCGTAGAATCAACGCTGACAATTTGCTGGAAATTTTGGACGAACTGCAGGACGGTGCCAAGGAATTTCCCACCTATGAGGCATGGTTTTCCCACATGGAGGAGTATACCAAGGAACTGCAAAATCAGAAAAAGCAGCAGGAGTTACTGACGGACTGCGTATCTTTAGCCACGCTTCACAGCGCCAAGGGGCTGGAATACCCGATCGTACATATTTTAGATGTCAATGAGGAGCTGATGCCCTATAAAAAAGCGATTTTAGATGCAGATATCCAGGAGGAACGGCGCATGTTTTATGTGGGGATCACTCGTGCCCGCGAGGAACTTCATATCCACAGTGTTAAGAAATATAATGGCAGGGAACTAGATATTTCCAGATTTGTGGCAGAAATGCAAAAGGCTTGAGTTGATCAGGTATCAATGTTATACTGAGCATATAATGTTTGACAGCATTATATGCATAAGAATGTGCATAGACAACCATTGATTGCGCGGCAATTCATGGTGACAGAAAAGATATTTACAAGGAGGAGAAGGTTTGGGAACAAAGGAACAAAAAGTCTTAGATGAGATTTTGGAATCTCACGATTACGACCAGACAGCAGTGATTGCGATTATGCAGGATATTCAGAAAGTCTATCGCTATCTGCCGGAGGAAATGCTTTGCTATATTGCGAAAAAGTTACATTTAAGTGAGGCCAAGGTTTATGGGGTAGCAACATTTTATGAGAATTTTTCCTTGGAGCCGAAAGGGAAATATGTGATCAAGATTTGTGACGGGACTGCCTGCCATGTGCGGCAGTCCACAGCCATTTTGGAGGAGATTCGCAGTATTTTAGGGGTGACGGATGCAAAGCCTACCACGGAAGATATGATGTTTACGGTGGAGACGGTATCTTGTCTGGGCGCTTGTGGTCTGGCGCCTGTCTGTACCGTCAATGATGTGGTTCATCCGGCGATGAATCCAGAGAAGGCAAGAGCATTGATCAAAGAGCTGAAGGAGGGCGAAGCTGCCGGAGAGGAGACAGCAGATGAGAATTAATACAAGAGAAGAGCTGGAAGCGAGAAGAAAAGAATATGCGGCATCCTTAGAGACACAGAGCAAACAGATTTTGATCTGTGCCGGAACAGGCTGCGTGGCTGGCGGTTCCTTGGATATCTATGCGAAAATGCAGGAAATTTTAATGGAACGAGGAATCAAATGTTCTCTGGTACTGGAAAAGGAACCGCATGACCATAGTATTGGTTTAAAGAAATCAGGCTGTCATGGATTTTGTGAGATGGGTCCTTTGCTTCGCATTGAGCCGGAAGGTATCTTATATGTCAAGGTAAAAGTGGAGGATTGTGAGGAGATTATCGAGCAGAGCATAGTTGGGGATCAGGTGATTGACCGTCTGGTCTATCATGACCAGGAGGGAAAGGCTTATGAGAAGCAGGATGATATTCCTTTTTATAAGCAGCAAACTCGTGTGGCTCTCGAAGATTGCGGCCGTATCAATGCAGAATCCATCAAAGAATACATAGCAGTGGGCGGTTACAGCGCTGTAGCGAAAGCTTTGTTTGATATGACGCCGCAGCAAGTTGTAGATGAAGTGTCAAAAGCCTGTCTGCGCGGACGCGGCGGCGGTGGTTTTCCAACCGGACGCAAATGGGCGCAGGTGTTGGCACAGAAGGAAGAGGTAAAATATATAGTCTGTAATGGGGACGAGGGAGATCCAGGCGCATTTATGGACCGCAGTATGATGGAGGGAGATCCGCATCGGGTGATTGAGGGTATGCTGATTGCCGGAATCGCCACAGGAGCACATTTTGGCTATATCTACGTGCGCGCAGAATATCCGCTTGCTGTGGAACGTCTGCAAAATGCTATTGATAAAGCAGAAGAAAAAGGGTTGTTGGGAACCGATATTTTAGGCTCTGGTTTTGATTTTGAGCTTAAAATCAGCCAGGGAGCAGGAGCGTTTGTCTGTGGGGAAGGTTCCGCGCTTACCGCTTCCATTGAGGGAAATCGTGGTATGCCCAGAGTCAAACCGCCCCGTACCGTGGAAAAAGGGCTGTTTGAGAAGCCCACAGTGCTCAATAATGTAGAGACTTACTGTAATGTGCCTCCTATTATCAGCAAAGGGGCAGCCTGGTATCAATCAATTGGACCGGAAAATAATCATGGAACGAAAGCGTTTGCTTTGACAGGAAATGTTATGAATACCGGATTGATTGAAGTGCCTATGGGGACTACCTTGCGCAAGGTGATCTTTGATATTGGCGGCGGCGTCAAAGGCGGCGGTTTTAAAGCAGTACAGATTGGAGGTCCTTCTGGCGGCTGTCTGTGCATCAATCCCAGCGAAGATCATTTGGATTTGCATCTGGATTTTGATTCTTTGAAAAAAGTAGGCGCAATGATTGGAAGCGGCGGCTTGGTGGTGATGAATGACAAGAGCTGTATGGTGGAAGTGGCACGCTTTTTTATGAATTTCACCCAGAAAGAATCCTGCGGTAAATGTATTCCCTGTCGGGAAGGCACCAAACGGATGTTGGAACTTTTAAATGATATCTGTGAGGGTCGGGGGACAATGAATCATATTTTACTCTTGGAAGAACTGTCCTCGACGATTTCTGCAACAGCGCTGTGCGGGCTGGGTAAGACAGCGGCCTCTCCGGTGGTAAGTACCATGAAATATTTCCGAGAGGAATATATTTCTCATGTGGTAGAGAAAAAATGTCCTGCCGGTCAGTGTAAAGCGTTGGTGACACTACAAATTGATCCAGAATTGTGTAAAGGCTGCAGCAAGTGTGCCAGAGTCTGTCCAGTGGGCGCTATTTCCGGTGAGATTAAGAAACCATTCACGATTGATACCAGCAAGTGTATTAAATGCGGCGCCTGCAAAGAAGGCTGTAATTTCCACGCAATAAGAGAAGTGTAGGAGGAACGGACATGGAAAAATATATGATTATTGATGGAGAGCGTGTACCGTTCACCGATGAAAAAAATATTCTTGCAGTGATTCGCAAGGCAGGGATTATCTTACCGACCTTTTGTTATTATTCAGATCTGTCTATTTATGGCGCCTGCCGCATGTGCGTAGTGGAAGACAACAGAGGGGGGATTGTGGCTTCCTGTTCCACACCGCCCAAAAACGGCATGGAGATCCGCACCAATACGCCGCAGCTTTATTATCACAGAAAGCGCATTTTAGAGCTGCTGCTTGCTGCACATTGCAGAGATTGTACAACCTGTGAAAAGAACGGCAAATGTAAGCTGCAAGAGCTTGCAAACCGTTTTTCCATTCCTGGAGTGCGGTTTGAAAATACCAATCCCATTCGTCCGATTGATACGTCTTCCAAAGCAATTGTGCGCAATCCCAACAAATGTATTCTCTGTGGTGATTGTGTGAGAGTCTGCAGTGAAATTCAGCATGTAGGGGCAATTGATTTTGCCCATCGTGGAGCGGATATGGAGATTTCCACTGCTTTTGGCAAAGACATTGCAGATACTAACTGTGTAAATTGTGGACAATGTGCTGCAGTATGTCCGACAGGAGCAATTACCATCAAGAATGATACCCATGATGTATGGGAGGCCATTCATAACCCTAACAAGCGGGTGGTAATTCAGATTGCGCCTGCTGTGCGGGTGGCGATCGGCGAGGCGTACGGCTATGATCCAGGGGAAAATACGATCGGAAAATTGATTGCCTCTCTGCGTATGCTGGGCGTAGATGCAATTTTTGATACCTCTGTGGGAGCTGATTTAACCATTATGGAAGAATCGGAGGAATTGTTGGAAAGCCTCGAGGAGACAGAACGCAAATATCCATTATTTACCTCCTGCTGTCCAGGCTGGATTCGTTATGTAGAGACACAGTATCCGCATTTAATGCCTTATGTCTCTACCTCTAAATCCCCAATGCAGATGTTTGGCGCAGTGATCAAGGAATACTATCGCAAACAGGATAGGAAGGAAGGCAAAGAGACTGTATCTGTGGCGATTATGCCCTGTACTGCGAAGAAATTTGAGGCGTCCAGAGATGAATTTAAGAAGGATGGGATACCATATGTCGACTATGTACTCACTTCTGAGGAAGTGATTGGGATGCTTAAGGAGATTGGAATCCGTTTTGACCGTCTGGCGCCGGAAGCGTTTGACATGCCTTTCTCGATCTATTCTGGAGCAGGCGTGATCTTTGGGGCTACCGGAGGAGTGACAGAGGCGGCGGTGCGCAGAGTGGTGGCAGATAAAAGCCCTAAGGCGCTCAAGGAAATTGAATTTATCGGCGTTCGCGGCATGGAAGGTCTGAAAGTCTGCGAGCTTGATTTGGGTGAGCGTACGGTTCGGATTGGTATTGTCAGCGGACTTGGAAATGCAGATGATTTGATTCAAAAAATTGAGAGTGGTGAGGAGCATTTTGATTTTGTGGAAGTTATGGCCTGTCTGGGCGGCTGTGTTGCCGGAGCCGGACAGCCCTTTGCCCGTTCCACAGAGAAACGCATGCGCGCTGAGGGTCTCTATAAAGATGATAAGGCGCTGCAGATTAAGCGCAGTGAAGAAAATCCGCTGGTTGATACATTGTACAAGGATCTGCTCAAAAATCGGGAACATGAGCTTTTGCATGTGAATTATATAAAAGAATAGTTAGTAGCAGGAATCTGAAAAGCCCTCAGGCATTTGGCGTCTGGGGGCTTTTGTCTGTGGCTTTAGAGTTATCTTCGCGTGGAAATAGATATATACCAATATCTGTTCTTCTAGTGGGTCTACCATCCAGTATTCCCGAACTCAAGCATCTGCACTATGAATTAAAAAATGGGGAAACCCAAATGCAAGAGAGCAGAAGTCCTAAAGAAAATTACAATTTTTTCCGAAACAATAGAGAGAAAGGAGGAGAGCCATGAACGTTTCGCTTATGAGTATCGGGGCAGATACGTACAAAAAAGGTTCTGTGTTTGTTGGCGGCCTGCCAATGCTGCAGAATAATGGGCTGAAAAGCACCCAAGAGAAGCTTGAACGGCAGCAACAGGCACAGAATGAAGTTTCCTTTTGGGAGAAACAGAAAGACAGCCTAAAAAATATGGAATGTGAGACCCCAGAGGAGATTGCCAAAAAATTGGAAGCGCTCCACAGCTATGAAGATGAGATTGCAGCGGCCAAGAAAGCATTTAACAATGAGCAGATGTGGCATGTGCTGGACGAAGCACAAGAGCGCGGAGAAAAGATTGCAGAAGCTGCAGAAGAGATGGAACCAAAGACAGCCGAAGAGAGACAGGAAGAACTGGCAGAAGAGGCTCTGGGAACAGACGAAGAAAAGGGTGCACTGGACGAAATGCTCGAGGAAGTCACCGACATGGTGGAGGAGACAGAGGAACTTGTCGAGGATGCAGCCGAGATGTTGGAAGAAGTGGAGGAGATGAAGGAACAATCCCAGGAAATAAAGGGAGAAACCGAGAATCTTGGCCAGTCGCAAGTGCAGCAAAGTTTGACGCAGGCGCAGGAAGATAAGGGAGCATTGGAAGAACTTTCAGAGGAAATCGAGAATATGCAAATGCGAAATCAGGAGCAGCCAGGAGGATTACTTGCAGCAAGGCAGCTGAATGCTTACAGCGCCGCAGGCAATCGCTATCTGTATCAGGCGATGGATCTTAAAGTTTAACAACAGTTCAAATTTACAGATAATCCACAAAAGGGAGACATTTCTTAAAGAAGTTGTTTCTCTTTTGTGGATTTTTTGTAATGAACCCTCATTTTTATATCTTGACACGCCAATTGCTTTCACTATGAGGAGTGTCAACGAATCGTAATATTCCCACTCTCACAGGTAATACGAATTTCATTTTTCTGCCCATTGTCTTTGTGATAGTGGATTTCAGAATCTTCGTCTTCCTCAAGTTTTTCTCCACCCAGTTTTACTGCACCATATTCTGCATCCAAATCATAGTTGTAATTAGAAACGCTATCATCAAGTGTTAGAGTGATATTGCCATAGGCATTTTTAATATCAGCAGTCCCAAATTTGGCATGTTTCAATGTAAGGTTTCCTGATTCTAAAGCGATATCGCCGTCCTTTATTTTGATATTATCAATGGAGCAGTCTCCGTATTCATCAGAAAGTGTCAGTAAATCGGTATTTAGCTGGGAGAGTTCCAGATTGCCGCTGTCTAGTTTTATGGTAGTCTGGTCGGAAATTTGGAAATCGCCGCCAGATATATTTCCATATTCATCAGAGATATCCAGATTATCACAGGTTATGTTGCCGGTTTTGATATTTCCAGAATCAGCGTTGATAGTGAGTTTTTCTCCTGTAAAGTCTTTTAAAGTCACATTGCCATAGTCTGCTTCGATTTCCGTCTTTGCGGCCTGGATATCACAGATTTCCACATTTCCACTGTCATTATAGATGGTCAGCATATCGAAATATGCCTTTTTGGGAATGTAGAGATTTACATAATAAGGTTCATGATCCGAAAACAGATAGCCAGGATTGAAAAAAAGGTGGAAGCCGATTCTAAATTTAGACTGGGTGTGCCCTTCGCTCAACTGAAATCTGCCGTCGGTGACATGATATTCTGGTTCTGTGCAGGTGCCGTCCATGCGGTATTCTAAGTAGTAGTCGTCTCCTGGAAGAATAGAAAGGTTGTTGTAGCTCAAACTAATGGAGATCTCCGAAAATTTTTCCAGCTTTGTCTTCTTTAATTCCCATGCATGGGGGTAATTTTTTTTGGAAGATACAGTGCGCTCTGAAAAATTTTTGGTATTCTGGATTCCCTGTGCAATTACCAGGCCAGAGGAAACTATGCCAAAGAGAATGGCGATACCGAGAATCAGTGTCAAAATTTTATTACGTTTCATATGTAGTGCCTCCTATTTCACAAAAACAATACTCACAATGTTCTAATTATTATAACGAGTAAGTTTGCGATTCGACTTCAAAAAAACCGCCCATTTGCAATAATTTACAAATGAGCGGTTTTTTTATACATCTTCCTTATTCTGAGTTTTTGCAAGATTTTTCTGTGCGGTGGAGAGCATCAATTTAATGCGGTTTAACTGATTTACTTCCGATGCTCCAGGGTCATAATCAATGGCCACAATATTGGACAGTGGGTATTGGTGGCGAAGTTCCTTGATTACTCCTTTGCCCACAACATGGTTGGGCAGACAGCCAAAGGGCTGGGCACAGACAATATTGTTGGTTCCAGAGTGAATTAATTCCAACATTTCTCCGGTAAGGAACCAGCCTTCTCCAGTTTGATTGCCCTGGGAGACAATCGGGTCTGCATATTTTGCCAGAGTTTCAATTCGTGCGGGAGCCTCAAAATGGCGGCTTTTTTCAAATGCATCCCTGGCGGCGCTCCGCAGCCATTCCAGTGTCTTTATACCTAGATTGGCATTGCGGGCACTTGATTTTTTAGTGCCCAAATGTGCCGCTTTAAAGTTCTGATTGTAGAAGCAGTAGAGCAGAAAGTCAGTCAGATCTGGCACCACAGCCTCCGCGCCTTCTGCCTCTAACAAATCTACCAGATAATTGTTGGCGGCGGGGAGGAATTTTACTAAGATTTCTCCGACTACGCCTACTTTGGGTTTCAGTTCTCCAGTGATGGGCAGATGATCAAAATCTTGGATAATCTCCCGGCAATAGCGTTTAAATTTCCGATGAGAGACCCATTTTGTGGTGGAGACCAGATCAATACATTTTTGTTTCCATTTTTCATGAAGTGCATTGGCAGTACCCGCAACCGCCTCGTAAGGTCTGGTATGGTACAGGCAGCGCATAAAAATATCGCCAAAAATTAAAGCGTAAAGTCCTTTTTGCAGCAAAGGCAGAGTGAGCTTGAAGCCAGGATTTTCCTCAAGACCGCTTAAATTGAGTGAGATTACCGGAATATCAGGATATCCTGCTTTTTGAAGAGCGCGCCGGATAAATCCAATATAGTTCGAAGCACGGCAGCCGCCTCCAGTTTGGGTGACAATCACGGCAGTTTTTGTGAGATCGTATTTGCCGGAGAGAATGGCATCCATAATCTGTCCCACAACCATCAGGGAAGGATAACAGGCGTCATTGTTGACATATTTCAATCCCATATTTACTGCAGATTTGCCGTCATTGTCCAGGACTACCATCTGGTAGCCAGAAGCACGGAAGGCAGGCTCTAGCAGTTCAAAATGAATTGGTGACATCTGCGGACAGAGAATCGTGTAATTTTTACGCATCTCCTCTGTAAATATCATACGTTTGTAATTTGAAGGCAGCGTTGTACGGCATACATGCAGTTTTTCTTTTACCCGAAGCGCTGACAACAGGGAGCGGATGCGGATCCGTGCCGCTCCCAGATTATTGACTTCATCTATTTTCAGGCACGTATAGATTTTGCCAGATTTGGAAAGAATATCATTTACCTGGTCTGTGGTGACGGCGTCCAGTCCACAGCCAAAGGAATTTAATTGAATCAGATCCAAATCGTCCCTGGTTTTTACGTAATTTGCGGCAGCATAGAGTCTGGAATGGTACATCCATTGATCCATAGCCATAAGCGGGCGTTCTACTTCCTGAAGATGCGAGATGGAATCCTCTGTCAATACAGCAATATCATAAGAATTAATTAATTCCGGGATCCCGTGATTGATCTCTGGATCAATATGGTAAGGCCGGCCGGCTAGGACAATGCCCCGATGACCGGTTTCTTCCATATATTTTAGTGTTTCCTCACCTTTGCGGCGCATATCTTCCCGCATCTGCTTTAGTTCCTGCCAGCCCGCATCCACTGCCGCCTCTACTTCCTGCGGCGGAATGGAAAATTCTTGGCCAAATATCAGCTTGAGCTGTTCCGTCAGTGCTTTTTCGGAGGCAAAGGAGAGGAATGGATTTAGAAACCGTACTTTGCCAGAGGTAATTTCATCCACATTGTTCTTAATGTTTTCTGCGTATGAGGTGACAATCGGACAGTTGTAGTGATTATTTGCGTCTGGAAATTCGTCACGCTCATAGGGAATGCAAGGATAAAAAATGAAATCGGCCTGATTTTTAATTAACCAGGCAACATGCCCATGTGCCAGTTTTGCGGGATAACACTCTGATTCGCTGGGAATCGATTCAATACCCAGCTCATAAATCTTTCTGGTTGACTGTGGAGAGAGCAGCGTGCGGAATTTTAAAGTTTTAAAGAAAACAGCCCAAAAAGGATAGTTCTCATACATATTCAATACCCTGGGAATACCCACAGTTCCTCGCACGGCTTCTTCCTCTGCAAGTGGCTTATAGTAAAACAGCCTGCTGTTTTTATACTCAAACAGATTTGGGATCTGTTCTTTGTTTTTTTCTTTGCCTAATCCTTTTTCACAACGGTTTCCGGTGATAAACTGGCGATTTCCAGAAAAACGGTTGATTGTCAGGAGACAATGGTTGGCACAGCTCTGGCAGCGGGTCAGCCTGGTCTCTACTTTGAGATTTTCAATTTCCTCCAGTGAGAGCATGGCAGTTCTTGGATTGTCTTCAAAACGTTCCCTAGCGATTAAAGCGGCGCCGAATGCCCCCATAATTCCAGCAATGTCTGGACGGATAGCCTCGCAGCCGGATATTTTTTCAAAGCTGCGCAGTACAGCGTCATTGTAGAAGGTTCCGCCCTGTACAACTATATGTTCCCCCAAATCTTTGGCGTCACTAACTTTGATTACTTTAAATAAAGCATTTTTAATGACAGAATAAGCCAGACCGGCAGAAATATCAGAAACGGTTGCGCCTTCTTTTTGTGCCTGTTTAACCTTAGAATTCATAAAAACAGTACAGCGTGTTCCAAGATCAATTGGGTGTTCAGCAAACAGGGCAGTCTGTGCAAAATCTTCCACACAATAGTTTAGAGATTTTGCAAAAGTCTCAATAAATGAACCGCAGCCAGAGGAACAGGCTTCATTGAGTTGGACACTTTCTACCGTCTGATTTTTGATTTTGATGCATTTCATATCCTGGCCGCCGATATCTAAGATACAGTCCACATCAGGGTTGAAGAAAGCTGCTGCATAATAGTGGGCAACCGTCTCCACTTCTCCTTCATCCAGTTGGAAGGCAGATTTTAACAAGGCTTCACCATATCCGGTAGAACAGGAGTGTACAATATGAGCCTCTTTGGGCAGCAATTCATAGATTTCTTCAATGGCCAGCGTAGCGGTGGCCAGCGGATTGCCGTTGTTGCTGCTGTAGAAGGAGTACAATAGAGATCCATCTTCTCCTACAAGCGCGGCTTTTGTAGTGGTGGAACCGGCATCAATACCCAGATAGCAATTTCCGGCATAGGTGGATAGATCGGCAGTGATCACATGGTGTCTGCTGTGGCGTCTTAGAAATCGTTGGTAATCATCCTGAGATGCAAACAGAGGTTCCATGCGCTCCACTTCAAATTCCATATGAATTTCTGAGGAGAGCTTTTGTAAAATCTGATTTAATTCCATACTTGTCTGCGGTTTGCAGTTTAAGGCAGAACCGATTGCGGCAAATAAATGAGAGTGTTTGGGGGCAATAATGTGTTCCTGATCTAATTTCAAGGTGCGGATAAAGGCTTCTTTGAGTTCTGGTAAAAAATGAAGCGGGCCGCCCAAGAAAGCGACATGGCCGCGAATCGGTTTTCCGCAGGCAAGACCAGAGATGGTTTGGTTTACCACTGCCTGGAAAATGGATGCGGACAAGTCTTCTTTGGAAGCGCCTTCGTTGATCAAGGGTTGAATATCGGACTTGGCGAATACACCGCAGCGCGCCGCAATTGGGTAAAGCGCTTTGTAATCTTTGGCATAAGTATTCAGGCCAGTGGCGTCCGTTTGCAATAAGGAGGCCATTTGGTCAATAAAAGAACCAGTGCCCCCAGCACAGATGCCGTTCATGCGCTGTTCTACATTTCCACCTTCAAAGTAAATAATTTTTGCATCCTCTCCGCCCAGCTCGATGGCAACATCTGTCTGGGGCGCATAGTCCTGCAGGGCGCTAGCTACAGAGATAACCTCCTGAATAAAAGGAATACCCAAATGTTTTGCAAGAGTCAGCCCTCCAGAACCAGTAATCATAGGAGATAAATAGATATTCCCAAGAGCATCTTTGGCCTTTGAGAGCAGATCAGAAAGGGTTTCCCGAATATTTGCAAAATGTCTTTCATAGTCAGCAAAAAGCATTTCATTTTCCTGGTTTAAGATTGCAATTTTTACAGTGGTCGAGCCGATATCAATGCCCAGCCGATGTAAATTCTGTTTTTCCATATCATTTCCTCCAGGTTTTTATATCATAGTGCTGATACATAGTCACTGTATCAACATCATTTTATGCAGAAAATAGATTAATTGCATATGATTATGGCAAATTTTAACTGTTTCTTCTTATTTAATAGGTGTTCTGAAAATGAACATTGCTTATTATACGACAGGAGTTTGCAAAAAACAATTGATTTCGTGGATTTTATAGAATGTTTAGAATTTACAAATATTTTTTCCTATTCTGTTGTTTACTTTGTCCAATATATGCTGCAAATGGAAGGATAGAACCGTTTCGCATAGATGGAATATAATAGTAACAAAGACGATTGGAATTAAGTATGGAGGAAAGAAATTTATGGCAAGAATTATTCCAATTCCGATTGGCCCAATTTTCCCAGGAGGGTCATGCGGAGGAATCATACATGTGATACAAAAGGGAGATACCCTTTATCAGTTGGGAAAAAGATACCATGTCAGTGTAGGGCAATTGATGTTTGCAAATCCTTTCGTAGATGTCTATAATTTGCAGATTGGGGATGAGCTGTGCATTCCGGCAACCATTCAGCCAAGAGCTGTTGGCGCTGGTGAGCGTCAGCAATTCACAAACATGGATAGTGAGAGAATGCCAAGAGACTGGGAGGAAATGTCTGACTCAAATACTGCCAACAACTGGAATGGAATGCAGCAGCCTGGTAATTGGGATGACAGAGAGGAACTGCCCAATCAGGAAGAGTGGAATGACAGAGAGAATATGCAAAATTGGGCAAACGAGGAAGACATGTCAAATCGGCCAAATTGGGCAAACGAGGAAGACATGTCAGACAGACCAAATTGGAATGACCAAAAAGAGATGCCTGGTCAGGAAAATTGGATTGACCAGGAAGAAGTGTTCAGTCGTAAGAGTATGGATGAAATATAAAGTTTTTATGAACTGTGGTTCCATTCGTTGACAAACTATATCAGAAAATTTATAATGAAAAGTAACGATTCAGAACCCGATGAAAATAGATATTCAGACCATTCCAATAGATTTGGATAGGGATGAATATTTATTTTCATGAGGGTGATAATCCCAAAAGTCACAGACGAAAGCCTTAGCAAAGGCATATGACATCCAGGCAGGCATGTCTATGGCTTGGGATTCTGAATAGTTGCAAAGATAATAATAGTAAATAACAGATAAATTTGCCGTTTACTTTAACAAAATCGAGTGAGGTGCATTATGAATTTTCTAAATAAAATGGAACGGAAATTTGGCAGGTATGCAATCCCCAACTTAACTTTTTGGCTAATTGGGGCATGGGTATTGGGCTTTATTATCCAATATACTATGCCCCAGGTACAGAGTTTGCTGACTCTGGAACCATATCTGATTCTTAGGGGGCAGGTTTGGCGTCTCGTATCCTGGCTTTTGATTCCGCCTGCAGTCAATATCTTATTTTTAATTTTTTTCTTATCTTGTTATTATTTTATTGGCAGTTCCATTGAACAGGCGATTGGAACCTTTCGCTATAATGTCTATTTGTTTGGCGGATTATTGTTTTCTATGTTGGGAGCTTTTCTTCTGTATGTGGTTTATTTTATTACTTCTGGGGTTTCAGTGACGGGGATTGGATATTATTTCAGTACAGAATATGTTACGATGTCACTGTTTATGGCATTTGCAGCGATTTTTCCCAATACTGAGTTTCGCTTGTATTTTATCATTCCTTTTAAGGCAAAATGGCTGGGAATTATAGATGCAGTGTGGATGGCCTTTATGTTTATTGCCAGCAATTGGGCTGGAAAAGTGGCCATTATCGCCTCCTTATTGAATTTCTTGATTTTCTTTTTCTGTACCAGAAATTATCAGAGAATTTCGCCGAAGGAGATTCACAGAAAGCACGTCTATCGTCAGCAGATGCGCCAAGCGCAGAATGTTACCAAACATAAATGTGCCATTTGTGGCAGAACCGAGAAGGATGGCGCACAGCTTGAGTTTCGTTTTTGTTCGAAATGTGAGGGCAACTATGAATACTGTCAAGATCATCTGTTTACACATCAGCATGTAAGACGAAGTTGAGAGGGTGCTAGCTGAGGGGGATTTGATTGACAAATAGGGAATTAGAATTTATAATAGAATCTACTGGAGCAGGAAAAACATCAAAGTGTGTTTCGCTTATATATCCGATAGGGGATGCCTTCCGTTTTTGGCGGTAAGCAGCAATATCAGTATCAATGGCGGCACACTTTGTTTTTACCTGTATCGGAATTTGAAAAAACCAGGAGGAACACAGATGGAAAACGAAACAGTTTCCAAGAATTTTATTGAGCAGATTATTGAGGAAGATATCAAAGAGGGACATTGTGAGACGGTTAGGACACGTTTTCCACCGGAACCGAATGGTTATCTTCATATTGGACATGCCAAATCTATTTTATTGAATTATGGATTAGCGAAGAAGTATCAGGGTAAGTTTCATATGCGTTTTGATGATACCAACCCCACGAAGGAAAAAACCGAATTTGTAGACTCTATCAAGAAGGATATAAAGTGGCTGGGGGCTGATTGGGAGGAGCGTCTGTTTTTTGCATCTGATTATTTTGACCAAATGTATGAAGCAGCCGTGAAACTGATTAAAAAAGGCAAAGCATATGTATCAGAATTGAATGCGGAGCAGATTCGGGAATTTAGGGGAACTTTGACCGAGCCTGGCAAAGAAGATCCTGGTGCATCAAGAAATATAGAAGAGAATCTAAAGCTTTTTGAGGAGATGAAGGCTGGAAAGTATGAGGATGGTGCGTTAGTTCTCCGCGCCAGGATTGATATGGCCTCTCCCAATATCAATATGAGAGATCCCGTGTTATATCGGGTAGCGCATATGACGCATCATAATACTGGAGATCAGTGGTGTATCTATCCAATGTATGATTTTGCACATCCGATTGAGGATGCGATTGAAGGAATTAGCCATTCGATCTGTACCTTAGAATTTGAGGATCATAGACCGTTGTATGATTGGGTCGTGCGGGAACTGGAATATGAGAATCCCCCCAAGCAGATTGAATTTGCTAAGTTGTATCTTACCAATGTGGTGACAGGAAAGCGTTATATCAAGAAGCTGGTGGAGGAGCAGATTGTGGATGGCTGGGACGATCCGCGCCTGGTGTCCATCGCGGCTTTGAGAAGACGTGGGTTTACGCCGGAATCTATTCAGAGATTTGTGGAACTTTGTGGAGTGTCTAAGGCCAATAGCTCTGTGGATTACGCGATGTTGGAGTACTGTATTCGTGAAGATCTAAAATTAAAGCGTCCGCGGATGATGGCGGTGTTAGATCCGATTAAATTGGTGATTGATAATTATCCAGAAGATCAGGTAGAATATCTGGATGCAGCCAATAATCTGGAAAATGAGGAGCTGGGGACACGGCAGATTCCATTCTGCCGGGAACTGTATATTGAGCGGGAAGATTTTATGGAGGAGCCGCCCAGAAAATATTTCCGACTGTTTCCAGGCAATGAAGTACGTCTGATGCATGCTTATTTTGTCAAATGCGAAAGCTTTATTAAGGATGAACAGGGAAATGTAACGGAAGTGCACTGCACCTATGACCCAGAGACAAAAGCGGGAAGTGGGTTTACGGGCCGCAAGGTAAAGGGTACCATCCATTGGGTACCAGCTCCATTTGCGAAACAGTGTGAGGTTCGACTCTATGAAAATTTGGTGGATGAAGAAAAAGGGGTATACAACAAGGAGGATGGCAGCTTAAATCTGAATCCCAATTCACTGACTGTCAAAACAAAATGTTATATTGAACCTGCTTTGGGGGAAGCAAAGCCTTATGACAGTTACCAGTTTGTAAGACAGGGATTTTTCTGTGCAGATGCGAAAGATTCCAAACCAGATGCTTTGGTATTTAATCGGATTGTTTCTTTAAAGAGTTCTTATAAGCTGCCGACACAGAATCAGTAGCGTAAAGAGGAGGAAAAGTGCCATGAATATATTTTCAGGATTGGAAAAATTTGGCTTAAAATCACCAGAATCTGTGCAATTATTTGAAGATGGCCAGAAGTCAAATGTACAAAATGATAAGCAGCAGACAAAGCCGGCCGAACAGGAAATTCCTCTGGAGAAAGATTTTATTCTGGAAAAGACTGTGAGATGTAAGGTTTGCGATCAGGTATTTAAGACCAAAGTGGTTAAGAATGGCAGAGTAAAACGATTAGAGCCAGACCGTGACTTAAGACCAAGATTCCAGTATATTGATACCTTAAAATATGATATTACATCTTGTCCATTCTGTGGGTATACAGCGATGAATCGTTATTTTGATATGGTTTCATCTGGACAGATTAAATTGATCCGCGAACAGATTGCCAGTCAATTTCAGGCAAAAACAAAGTCAGAGGATGAATTCTACAGTTATGATACTGCAGTGGACCGCTATAAATTATCTCTTTTAAATACCGTGGTAAAAAGAGGGAGAGACAGTGAGAAAGCTTTCACCTGTCTGAAACTTTCTTGGTTGCTGCGGGGAAAAGCGGAGACAATGTCAGAGGGTACTTCAGAGGAAAAGCAGGCAAAGCAAGCATGTCAACAGGAGCAGGAAGAGTTTTATCAACAGGCATTTGAAGGTTTTCAGAAGGCAATTGCTGGGGAAATGTTTCCAATGTGCGGGATGGAGCAGTGTACGGTGGATTATCTTCTCGCTTGTATGGCATTTCATTTTAAAAAATATGAGATCGCTTCAAAATTCTTGCAAAGCGTGTTGACGTCTGCCTCGGCTAGCCGCCGCATGAAAGATATGGCTTTGGAATTAAAAGAAGATATTATCGCAGAGCTGAGAAAATAGATGCAGACAGGAAATCGATTCGCAGTAACCAATTAATTTAGTATAGAGGTAAATGGAGGACAGAAGCATGAAGAAACAGAGCAGAGTGATGCCGACGGCTATGTTAGCGGCGGCGTGCGCAATGATTTTTCTTACTAGCTGTACCACACAAGACCAAAAAGAAGCGACAAATGATTATCAGCAATCCGCAGATCAATCTGCGCAAGAAAATACTAATGATCTGAAAGAAAAAGAATTACAGGAAGCTGCAGAGAAATCCGCTGAGGAAGACGAACAGATGGAGAGCTACAATAAAACCATGAAAAAAGCGATCAAAGCCATTAAGAAAGATGATGCCAAGGCTTTGGATGAACTACAAGACAGCAAAGAGGGCAGAGCACTTTCTAAGATGGTGGGAAATGGCGGCAGCTATCTGTATTTGCCTAAGGGTGGAGACAGCGGCAAAGGAATCGGTTTTTATAATTTTAAGGACTGCGACTGTTATCAGTGGTATTATGGCGATTATAAGGATGGGAAACGGGACGGCAGCGGAATCTGGTATTATACCAGCAGCCACACGGAAGATGGAAAATTGTACAAGGAAGTGTACAATGGAGAGTGGAAAAACGACGTTCCTAATGGCGAAGGACATCAAGTGATTGTCCTAGATGATCAGGTAGATACAGACCAGAAATTTAAAGTCAAAAAGGGATTATTCTATGGAACTTACAAGATAGAAGAGACACTTGAGGATGGGACAGTTGTCACTGGGAAATATAAGTTAAAAAAGGGAAAGTATGTAACGATCTCAGACGAGGAATTGACAGAAAACAACTTTGTAATCCCAGATCAGCCGCATCTCGCCATTGCTTTTTTGTATGATGAGAATGAAGTAGTTAAGAGTTGTAAGATGGTATATGCAGTGGACGTCACCAAGGGAGTAAAGCATTTTTATTCCAGTAAATAATGTATTTTAACAGATGTCAATCTCATAAATTTGGGGCACAAGGTTTGCTTGTGCCCTTGAACTTATCAAAGACTAAAAAAGGAGGTTAGAAAATGATTGTGACAAAACCTATCAATATAAGTGATGAGTATCGTAAATTGGCTATGCAGGGTGAACCAATTTTTGATCATGAGCAGAATCTTGTTGTTATTTCTGTGCAGGATTATGAGGAAATGAAAAAGGCAAAAAATAATGCTGAATACCTGACCATGTTGAGACAATCCGATGAGGAATTGAAAGCAGGAAAAGTAGTTTACAAGACTATGGAAGAATTGGAGTCTATGGAGAATTAAAACATGCATATTGTATTTACAGATACAGGCTGGAAACAGTATACAAACTGGCAAGGGCAAGATAAAAAGGTAATTAAACGAATAAATCAACTTTTAAAAAGCATAGAACGAGACGGAGCGTTACAAGGAATAGGAAAACCAGAACTCTTGAAATATGATAAAGCAGGTTTATATAGCAGACGAATTGACGAAGAAAATCGTCTTGTATATGAATTGTTAAATAATCAAATAATTGTGAAGTCCTGTAAAGGGCATTATACAAATTAAAATACCCCGTAGTTTGTACGGGGTATTTACATTTGCAACATTCTAAAAAACCAATGTATAGCTAAAGGAAACTTAACATGGTCGTTTGTATTGATATTATTTTTCGGTTTTATCCAGTTCAGCCATCTTCATGGCGCGAACTTTTAATGGCAGGCCAAACAAAGTGATAAAGCCTTCTGCATCATGGTGGTCATACAGATCGCCAGTGGTAAAGCTTGCCAGTGATTCACTGTAGAGAGAGTAGGGGGAAGTAGTGCCAGCTTTGATAATATTTCCCTTGTAGAGTTTGAATTTTACTTCTCCGGTAACATATTGCTGTGTGGAGGTGACAAACGCCTGCACTGCTTCACGCAGCGGAGTAAACCATTTTCCTTCATATACAATCTGAGCCATCTTGTTGCCCAAATCTTTTTTCACTTCCATAGTAGCGCGGTCAAGTACCAGTTCTTCCAACTGCTGCTGTGCCTCAAGCAGAATCGTTCCGCCAGGTGTCTCATAGACGCCGCGGGATTTCATGCCTACCACACGGTTTTCCACTATGTCAATGATGCCAATTCCATGTTTGCCGCCGAGACGGTTTAATTCGCGAATAATGTCGGCAACTTTCATTTCCTGTCCATTGATTGTTTTTGGTACGCCAGATTCAAAAGTCATGGTCACATATTCCCCTTCATCTGGCGCTTTTTCTGGAGATACGCCCAATACCAGCAGGTGGTCATAATTTGGTTCACAAGCGGGATCTTCCAGCTCTAATCCTTCATGGCTGATATGCCACAGATTACGGTCGCGGCTGTAGCTGCTGTCAGCAGAAAATGGAAGGTCAATGCCATGTGACTTACAATATGCAATCTCCTCTTCACGAGACTGCATATTCCACTTGTCACTTCTCCAGGCTGCGATAATCTTCAGATCAGGAGCCAGAGCTTTGATGCCAAGCTCAAAACGAATCTGGTCGTTTCCTTTGCCAGTAGCGCCGTGACAGATTGCAGTAGCGCCCTCTTTTCTGGCAATTTCTACCAGACGTTTTGCAATGCCAGGACGAGCCATAGAAGTACCCAACAGATATTTATTCTCATATACTGCGCCAGCCTGTACACAGGGAAGAATATATTCCTCTGCAAATTCGTCAGTGATATCCTCAATATAGAGTTTGGAAGCGCCAGATAATTTGGCGCGTTCTTCCAGGCCATCCAGTTCTTCTTCTTGTCCGCAGTCGATACAGCAGCAGATTACGTCATAGTCATAATTCTCCTTTAACCAAGGGATGATGGCGGTGGTATCTAAGCCGCCAGAGTAAGCTAAGATTACTTTTTCTTTCATAATATTTTCCTCCATAGTTTGAAAATCCAAATTCTGTTCTTGTATAATATACAATACTAAGTGTAAAATGGCAAGCATGGACGGAAAATTCTTTTGTACTCGCTATATACCCAAAGGATCTGCTGCACAGAAATGTTCACTTACTCAAAAGGTTTTGCTGCTAAAACAGCAAAGACAGAATGCATAAAAATCATCTTGCAAAAATTGCAATAACAAGAACATCTAATAAAAAATTCTAATTGGATTTTTTCTGTATGTTGTGATATAATTGCATGGTTGTACTAAAATGGAATTTTCATATCCATATAGTTTGCCGCTGTGAGGCAGTAAAGAATATTACTGAGGATAATAAAATGAAAATAGCAATCTGCGATGACAGCATTCGAGATCTGGTCGGGATTGATAAATTGCTGAAAAAATATAAGGAATTATATGCAAAGACAGAATTTAAGGTGGAAAAATTTACGGATCCGGTCAAACTAAAGAGCAAAATACAGCAGAAAGATCTGGCGGATATTTATATTTTGGACATTATTATGTCGGAAACAACAGGAATTGATCTGGGCAACCAGATTCGAAAAGCGGGTCGGGAACATACTATTATATACATTACCTCCTCAGATGATTTTGCACTGGATGCCTATGATGTACATGCGGCAAGATATCTGTTAAAGCCAATTGATGAGGAGCGTTTTTTTGAAGCCTTAGATTATGCTTTTTCTTATACAGAGGTCAAAAATAGTCCAATCTATCTGATTAAGACAAAGGATGGTCTAGTATCAGCGCCTTATTCTCAAATTGAATATATCGAAAACTGTTCCAGAATGTTGGAAGTCCATCTGACAAATGGAGAGCAGATAAAAAGTATATTCATGAGAAAATCTTTTGAGGAAGAGATTGGAAATCTTGCAAAAGACAGAAGTTTTATGCAGGTTCACAAATCTTTTTTGGTCAATATGAGACATGTAAAAAGATTGGATGGCAGCAATATTATTATGGACAGTGGCAGCAGTATTCCAATCAGCAAAAAGAATACCGCAAATGTCAAGCGGGAATATCTCTTGTTTGTGTCAAAACAGTATGGGTAGGGAAAAGGGATGGATTATTTTAAGAATGTATCATATATGGTGAGTCATGTATTTTTAATGTTGTTTTTTTATTTGTTCAGCGTACATCGTTATTCAAAGGTTATTACAGGCGGAATTTGTTTTATGTCTTTTTTGATTCTATGTATTTCAGATTGTTTGAAGCTAAATCTTTTTCCAGATAGTGATCTGTGCTATGTAGTTGTCACAATAGTTCAAATACTTCTCGTACAGTTTACAGGTATTCTGATTTCGAATAAAAGAAATCAAAAAACGTTGTTTATAGGACTTAGCGCTTCCAATTATGTTATTGTAGGAAGTGTGTCTTCCTCTATTTTGTATATCTATACAAAGAGTGCAGTTGTTGCTCTGGCAGGAAGTTTTTTGATACATCTTATTGCTTTATATATTGTATATCAGGCGATGTGGAAACTTTGGATAAAACAGTATGAGACAGAATATACCAAGGGCTGGTGGGAATTATGTCTGATCCCAGTCTTTTTTTATTGTAGTTTTACTTTTATTGCATATTTTCCTTATACGTTGGAAGAAAATCCGCAAAATATTCTAGGAATTCTCTGTATTTTGGCGACAATGTTTGTTTCCTATGTGGTGGTGCTGCGATATTTGCAGAGTGACGCTAAGCAAAAGGACATCTATTTAAAAAATGTGCTTTTTGAGTCCTATATTAAAGGATTAGAAAATCAATTTTATCTGGTAGAACAGGCGGAGAAAAATATGAAATTGCTGCGCCATGATATGAGGCATTATTCTAGTATGATCAGACATCTCTTAGATCAGGGTGAATATGCGGAAATACAAAAAATTATCACACATATCAATGATGTTGTAAATGAAAATAAAGTAAAGAAATATTGTAATAATCTAATTGTCAATACGATTATCTCTAAAATGATGGAACGGGCAAAGCGGTTTGATGTTAAAGTACACCTAGATCTGACTGTTTCAAAGGAACTGCCAGTCAATGAGTATGAGTTTACAGCAGTGATCGCGAACTTGTTTGAGAATGCGCTGATTGGGGTCAAGGATTTAAAAAAGGAAAAAAGGGAGATAGAGATAAAAGTTCATTGTAATGAGGAGCATTTACTGGTACAGACGCAAAACGAATATCAGGGAGAGATTGACTTAGATCCCATAACTGGACTTCCAAAGAGTAAAAAGGGGGGCAATCATGGATTGGGAATGCAGAGCGTATTGGCATTTTCTGATAAAATTGAAGGAGATTTTGGTTGTTTTTGTCAGGATGGAATTTTTTGGATTATGTTATTTGCCAAGTTTTAAGAGGATTGTTAGAAATTGACGCCTTTATGTGCAAAAATAAACAGGATTTGGTCTTAAGAAAATGATATAATACAAACAGTTCTAGTCAGAAGGGAACTCTCTCACCTCTGGATGGGAAAATGTAAACGGATATCCATGCAGAAAAATATCCTTATCTGACAGAACCTCCGGTGTGGATTGCAGGGGTGCGGGAACATAGCTGACTTGCGCCCCAAAGTACAAATATCGGGGTACTGTTGATTTTTTTTGGAGGGAATATCCCATGCAGAAAACATTTATCCGCTATACATTTGCCATTATATCAGCCGCTGTTTTTGTGATTTTTTTTATCAATTGTTTTGTTGCGCTGCACACATTGGAGTCGCAGCAGTATAAGACTTTTTATACAAAGTCGCAGCAGGTGATACATACTCTTGAGAACAATCAGGAAGAATTAGATTTGATGAGGGAAAATTTAGATGAGGATTATCTTACCAGGGCCAGGGCAGCCGCATATGTATTAGACAGGCAGAAGGAAGTGTCAATGGATGTCGAGGAAATGCAGTATCTGGCAAATCTGCTCAATGTCGATGAGCTGCATATGATTGATGAAAATGGCATTATCGCCTCTGCCTCTGTCTCACAATATGTTGGGTTTGATATGGCAGCTCATGAGCAGACGCGGGCGTTTCTCGCTATTTTGGACAGTGAAGAGGAGGATGCTTATCTGATTCAGGAGGCGCAGCCCAATGCGGCAGAAAATAAAATTATGCAGTATGTTGGCGTAGCCAGAGAGGGGAAAAAGGGCATTGTACAGGTAGGTTTTAAACCTACCAGACAGATGGAGGCACAGTCGAGAAATACCTATGAATATATTTTTTCTAAGTTTCCCACAGATGTTGGGGAAGAACTTTTTGCTGTAAACTGCATGACAGGAACTGTGGAAGGGCATTCTGACGGTTTAAGCGGGGATTATTCGGCAGAGTATTATCAGTTAGAGCAGCTTTGGGATTGTTCCGATGGCGCCTATAAAAAAGGCAGGGACGGACAGCGCATGTATGTATTTTCCAGAAAATATCATGATATTTTGATCTGTGCTGCGCTGCCGTTTGATATTTTATTTCAGAAACTTTTGGATCAGGTGATCAGTACCTTATGTTATCTGCTGCTTATTGAGACAGTTGTGCTTGTACTTCTCAATTATCTGGTAAAACGCAAAACAGTGGATGGGATTCATCATATCATAGATCATCTCACTGCTATCACTAAGGGAAATTTAGATACGAAAGTGACGGTGGGCGGCAATCGGGAATTTGAAGCGTTGAGTCAGGGAATCAATACAATGGTTAAGAGTATTGTCAGTATTTCTGACCGCATCTCTGCTATAATAGAAATCAGCGGTGTTCCTTTGGCAGCATTTGAATATGAGCCTGGGGTAAGCCATGTGTTTGTCACTTCAGGACTGCGGGAATTATTGGATCTTCCAGACTGGAAGGCGCAAGAGTTCTATCAAGATAGTGTGAAGTTTGGAAGGTATATTGATGAGATTACCTCAAAACCATTGGAAGGGGAAAATGATATCTTTCAAATCAATGATTACAGATATGTACGCATTCATATGACAAAATCTGAGAAAAAGCATTTGGGAGTGATCACAGATGTAAGCAGGGATATATTACAAAAGAAACAGATGCAGTATGAAAATACACATGATGCCTTGACCGGATTGTATAAATATTCTTATTTTAAACAGTGTGCATCGAAAATGCTGCAAAATATGAATGAGGGGGAGAATGGTGCCATTGTAATGTTGGATCTGGATTCCTTTAAGTCCATCAATGATACTTTTGGACATGATACTGGCGATAGATATCTGCAGAGCTTCGCGGCTGTGATGCAGTCCATGCCTCAGGAGCATTTTCTGACCGCAAGGCGTTCTGGAGATGAATTTTGTATGATGATATTTGGTTGTAAAGATAAGTCTGAGGTGACAGGATTTTTAGATCGTTTTTATGAGTCCCTGAAAGAACATGAGATAGAATTATGTAAAGGCCAGTCCAGAAGTGTCAGCGCTTCTTGTGGGTTTGCTTGGACAATAAATAGAGAGGAGAATCTAGAGGAACTTTTAAAACATGCAGACGAGGCTCTCTATGAGATCAAACGGCACACCAAAGGGTGTTATGGGGAATATAGGAGCAGTTGAATGAACGCTAAGTCCATGTTATAATGATGAGCGAGAGGTGACGAAAATATCACAGAGCAAAGTGCATGAGAAGCAGCAAGTAGGTTTGAATTAAGTAAGGTGTTTTCTGAATAGACGGTACAGAGCTGGCGAGAAGTATTCCCCGTCAGCTCTTCTATATGAAATAAAGTATATCAGATGGGGTGATTTCCGCAGCAAGAACACCTCAGCGCTCTTGAATGCTGCCTGAAAATTTGAAAGTAGTCTTTTTAAATGAATAAAAAAGCACAAACATTGAATAAATATACAGAAAAATAAAAATAAGTCTTTACGGATAGAGGAAAATGTATTATTATACCTTATGAACGCTGAATGGCATGCGTGCCCTAAAGGGTATCATGGGAATATATAACGAAGATAGATTACAGCGGAAAGTGAGGACAAGAGAGATGATAAGAGCAGGAATTATCGGGGCGACCGGATATGCAGGCGCAGAGCTGGTAAGGCTGTTGCTTGGACATAGAGAAGTGGAGATAAAATGGTATGGTTCCAGAAGTTACATTGATCAGAAATATGCCAAGGTTTATGGAAATATGTTTCAGCTTGTGGAAGATAGCTGTCTGGATGATCGTATAGAGGAACTGGCAAAACAGGTGGATGTGATTTTTACAGCGACACCGCAGGGATTTCTGGCAGGGGTTTTGACAGAGGAGATTTTGGAACGTACAAAAGTGGTGGATTTGAGTGCCGATTACCGTCTTAAGGATGTGGCAACTTATGAGAAATGGTATAAAATAGAACATAAAAGTCCGCAATTTTTGCAGGAAGCAGTCTATGGCTTATGTGAGATCAATCGTGAGCAGGTAAAGCAGGCCAGGCTGGTGGCAAATCCTGGATGTTATACCACTTGTTCCATTTTGACGGCATATCCTTTGGTAAAAGAAGGGCTGATTGAGCCTAATACTCTGATTGTGGATGCCAAATCAGGGACTTCCGGTGCAGGACGGGGGGCGAAGCTTCCCAATCTCTTCTGTGAAGTCAATGAAAGTATCAAAGCATATGGAGTGGCAAGCCATAGGCATACACCGGAGATTGAAGAGCAGTTAGGCTATGCGGCAGGAGAATCTGTGACTATTAGTTTTACGCCTCATCTGGTGCCGATGAACCGTGGAATTTTGGCAACGGAATATGCTTCTCTTAAGAAGATCAAGCAGCCAGATGGGACAGTGGCTTACCCTTCCGATGCGCAAGTGAGGGCTGTTTATGAGAAATATTATGGTACAGAATATTTTATTCGTCTTTTAGAGCAGGGAACCTGTCCAGAGACGAAATGGGTAGAAGGCAGTAATTTTGTGGATATTGGATTTCAGATTGATGAGCGTACCGGACGGATTGTGATGATGGGAGCCATAGATAATCTAGTAAAAGGCGCAGCAGGACAGGCCGTGCAAAATATGAATTTATTGTTTGGTTTCCCAGAGACAGAGGGGCTCAAGCTTGTGCCAATGTTTCCGTAGATTTGAGTTTTTGTTATTTATTTGATGATCGAAATCGTGCCAAAAGCCCTGTCACATCAGGTGACAGGGGAACATTGCATACAGATTGCATCTGGAAAATTTATTTTCCAAGTGCAATCTGGTGCAATTAGACCTTGCTGCTATGCAGCAGGTCCTTTTGGCACATAGTAATTGTAAAACCAAACACTCAGCTCCCATAAAGGACAAAATTATGACAACAAAACAGAAGAAAATAATTGCTCCGGCGTCTGTGCGGGCAATGACAGAAGAAGATTATGATCAGGTTTATCGTCTCTGGCGGACGATTAAAGGTTTTGGCATCCGCAGTATGGACGATTCCAGGGAAGGTGTGGCAAGGTTTTTGCGCCGCAATCCAACCACCAGTATGGTGGCGGAAGCAAATGGTAAACTTGTGGGTTCCATTCTCTGTGGGCATGACGGCAGAAGAGGCTGTTTTTATCATGTGTGTGTCAGGGAAGACTACAGGCATCAGGGAATTGGCAAGGAAATGGCGGTCTGTGCGATGCGTGCCTTGCAAAAGGAGCAGATCAATAAGGTCTGTTTGATCGCATTTAAGAAAAATGAAGTTGGAAATTCCTTCTGGAAAAGCGTGGGATGGACATTTCGGGAGGATTTAAATTATTATGATTTTGTATTAAATGACGCCAATATCACGACATTTCAATAGGGCGGATTTCGCCTAATTTGTGTAGAGGAGGAATAAAGTTGAAGATCATTACAGGCGGCGTGACCGCAGCAAAAGGATATCAGGCAGCGGCGACCGCAGCAGGAATTAAATATACAGATCGGACAGATATGGCATTGCTTGTCAGTGAAGTACCAGCCGTGTCCGCAGGAGTGTTTACCAGAAATGTGGTCAAGGCTGCTCCGGTAAAATGGGATCAGCGTGTGGTAACAGAGCAGGAATGCGCGCAGGCAGTGGTAATCAATGCGGGAATTGCCAATGCCTGTACTGGAGCAGAGGGAATGGAATACTGCCAAAAGACGGCAGAAACGGTGGAAGAGCTCTTAGGCATCCCAACAGGGCAAGTGTTGGTTGCCTCCACTGGGGTGATTGGGATGCAGCTTCCAATGGAAAAACTTTCTGCTGGTGTCAAAGTGCTGGCTTCAACGCTCAGTGAATCTGAGGAGAGCGGGCGGGAAGCGGCTTGTGCTATTATGACGACAGATACCAAATATAAAGAAGTGGCTGTAGCTTTTGAGGTGGATGGAAAGACAGTGACAGTGGGCGGTATGTGTAAAGGTTCTGGGATGATTCATCCCAATATGTGCACCATGTTAAGTTTTATCACCACGGATCTAGCCATATCCAAGGAACTGCTGCAGCAGGCATTGCGCGAAGATGTGGACGACACGTATAATATGATTTCTGTGGACGGAGATACTTCCACAAATGATACTGTGCTATTGCTGGCAAATGGTATGGCTGGCAATGATAAGATTACTAAGAAGGATGAAAATTACCAGAAATTTACGGAAGCTCTTAAGCTTGTCAATACCACTCTGGCCAAGAAGATGGCGGGGGATGGCGAAGGCGCTACGGCGCTCTTTGAGACAAAAGTGATTCATGCCGATACCAAGGAACATGCCAAGATTTTGGCCAAATCTGTGATTTGTTCTTCCTTGACGAAGGCTGCGATTTTTGGACATGATGCCAACTGGGGCAGAATCTTGTGTGCCTTGGGCTATTCCGGGGTAGAATTTGACCCAGAAAAAATTGAATTGTATTTTCAGAGCAAATCAGGACAGATTCAGATTTATAAGGATGGCGTGTCCACAGATTACAGTGAGGATGAAGCGACAAAGATTTTATCTGATGAGGAAGTGACGGTTCTTGTAGATATGAAGACGGGAGAGGAAGAGGCTGCTGCCTGGGGGTGTGACCTGACTTATGATTATGTGAAAATCAATGCAGATTATCGCTCATAAAAACAAATAAGAGATTCCCAGAGAGGATAAGACAGAAAAGAGGATTATAGAGATGGAAGAAAAGGATATACAGAAAATTTTACAGAAGGCAGAGGTACTGATTGAGGCATTGCCGTATATTCAGCGTTTTAACCGCAAGATTATTGTCGTCAAATATGGCGGCAGTGCGATGGTGGATGAGGAATTAAAGAGAAATGTCATCAAGGACGTCACCTTGTTAAAGCTGGTGGGATTTAAGCCGATTATTGTGCACGGCGGCGGTAAGGAGATCAGCAAATGGGTTGGCAAAGTGGGAATGGAACCAGAATTTATCAATGGACTGCGCAAGACAGACGCTCCGACAATGGAGATTGCAGAGATGGTGCTTGGAAAAGTCAATAAATCTCTGGTGCAGATGGTACAGGAATTGGGTGTGAATGCCATTGGTATCAGCGGCAAGGACGGCGGCCTCTTAAAGGTGAAGAAAAAATATTCCAAGGGGCAGGACATTGGCTATGTGGGAGAGATCACAGAGGTAAATGCCAAAGTACTCTATGACCTTTTGGAAAAGGATTTTCTGCCGATTGTCTGTCCAGTAGGTTTGGATGATAATTTTGAGAGTTATAATATCAATGCGGATGATGCGGCCTGTGCTATTGCTCAGGCAGTCAGTGCGGAGAAGCTGGCATTTTTGACAGATGTAAAAGGTGTATATCGGGATCCTGAGGATAAATCTTCTTTGATTTCAGAACTTTCTGTCTCAGAAGCGCGGGAGCTGATTGACAGTGGGACAGTCGGCGGAGGGATGCTGCCTAAGCTGAACAACTGTATGGAAGCCATTGAGGACGGTGTCTCCAGAGTCCATATTTTAGATGGCAGAATACCGCATTGCCTGCTTTTGGAGATCTTTACCAATAGAGGAATTGGAACGGCGATCTTAGGAGACAGCGAGGAGCGGTTTTATACAGTGCACCACAGCGGGAAGGAGCAGTGAGAATGGAAGCAACAGTTTTGATGGAGCAGGCGGAAAAGAATATTTTACACACTTATAATCGTTTTCCGATTGTGCTGGATCATGGTCAGGGGGTATACCTCTATGATACAGACGGAAAGAAATATTTGGATTTTACGGCAGGGATAGCAGTGCAGGCATTAGGCTATGGCGACCAAGAGTACAACGAGGCATTGAAGGCACAGATTGACAAGTTATTACATACCTCTAATTTATATTACAATCAGCCAATTATTGACGCCGCTGCAAAGCTCTGTGCGGCTTCTGGTTTGGATTATGCTTTTTTTACCAACAGCGGGGCAGAAGCCGTTGAGGGCGCAATCAAAACGGCAAAAAAGTACGCCTATCTGAAAGATGGCTGTACAGATCATGAGATCATTGCCATGAATCAGTCTTTTCATGGCAGAACCTTGGGAGCCCTCTCTGTCACTGGAAATGCCCATTACAGAGAGCCATTTGAACCACTTCCGGGCATTGTGAAGTTTGCAGATTACAATGATCTAGGCAGTGTCAAAGCATTAATAACAGAAAAAACTTGCGCCATTATCATGGAAACAGTTCAGGGAGAGGGCGGTATTTATCCGGCAGAAGAAGGATTTTTAAGAGCAGTCAAAGAGATCTGTGTTAAGAATGATATTCTGTTGATATTGGATGAGATCCAGTGCGGCATGGGAAGAACCGGAGAAATGTTTGCATGGCAGGCTTATGATGTAAAACCAGATCTTATGGTGACAGCCAAAGCGCTGGGCTGTGGAGTTCCTGTGGGCGCTTTTGTGATGACAAAGAAAGTTGCCAAAGCTTCCTTAAAACCAGGAGATCATGGCACTACCTATGGCGGCAATCCTTTTGTGGGAGCGGCTGTGAGCAAAGTTTTTGATATTTTTGCACAGCGGAATCTAACGGCACATGTAAAGGAGATCGGGGGTTATCTGGAAGCCCAGTTAGAACAATTAAAATCAGAATATGACTGTATCGCAGACAGAAGAGGCGTGGGACTAATACAAGGGCTGCAGCTTAACATACCTGTCGGTGATGTGGCGGCAAAAGCCTTACAGCAGGGATTGCTTGTGATCACCGCTGGAACTAATGTGCTGCGTTTTGTGCCGCCTTTGGTGATTGAAAAAGAACATGTGGACGAAATGATGGAGAAAATAAAAGTGGTCTTGTCGTCTGTCACAGAACATTAAATCGGGCCAGATCACAGGTGCACGGATAAAAATTCCAATCTTGGTTATCCTATTGACAAAGAATGTATGTAGGAGGAAGCCAATGATTGGAATTTTTATTGCACTGATATCAGGAGCTTTGATGAGTGTACAGGGTGTATTTAATACGGAAGTGACAGAGGGCAGCAGTATGTGGGTCAGTACGAGCTGGGTGCAGTTTTCAGCGCTGATTGTCTGTCTTGGCGCCTGGTTGTTTACAGACCGCAGCAGTTTTACAGCGCTGTTTCAAATCCAGCCTAAGTATATGCTCTTAGGTGGTGTGATTGGGGCGTTTATCACTTATACAGTGATTAAGGCAATGGCCTCGCTGGGGCCGGCGCAGGCGGTAATGCTGATTGTAGTTTCTCAGTTGATTATCGCTTATGTGATTGAGTTGTTTGGTATGTTTGGGGTTGATAAGCAGCCGTTTGCATGGCGCAGAATCTTAGGAATGGCAATTTGTATCGGCGGCATCATTTTGTTTAAATGGGAATAAGTACAAGAACCGATATAAGCCTCCGGCTGATAGAAAGGATCCTCTGGCTGTGTTTTAGATACAGTGAGAGGATTTTTTTTCTTATAGGAAATTCCTTTGGATTCATTACCATTTACTTGGGCTGATGCGTGAACTGTAACGAAAATTTTGTAAGTGAGATTCTTTTTTACAAATCCTCTTGTAATAATTTGAAATTTTCGTTACAATAGAATGGATTTGTGAATAAGGCTTTTCTCATGCTGTCTTTGAATCGTTGTATTCATAGTTAAGAAAGGTGAGAAAAGTATGAAAAAAGTAAAAAATTTGATCTGTATTTTGGTGCTGGCTATTGGAATATCTGGCTGTGCAAATCAGCGAGAGGAAGCCAAAGAATTGCTTTTAAGCAAAGAAACTGCCGAGGTAAAAGCTGGCTCAAATGGCAAAGAAGAAGTTTGGTTAGAGGCGGAGGCAAAACCTCAGAAAGAGGAAGAAACAGACATCATTTATGTTCAGGTATCAGGCGCAGTAAATCATCCTGGCGTCTATGAACTGCCATTGGGAAGCCGGGTATTTCAGGCATTGGAACTTGCCGGAGGCATGACACAAGAAGCGCAGGAAAAGAGTATAAATCAGGCGCAGACGCTTGAAGATGGGCAGATGATTTGGGTGCCCACGGTGGAGGAAGCAGCCGCACTGCCAAAGCAGCAGCCAGAATCCTTGGCGAAAGATGATGGAAAGGTGAATCTCAACACTGCCACAAAGGAAGAATTGCAGACGTTACCCGGAATTGGGGAGGCAAAAGCACAAAGTATTGTGGCCTGGAGAGAGGAACACGGCAGTTTTACACAGATTGAAGATATTATGAAAATAGAAGGAATTAAAGAAGGCGTATTTTCCAAGATAAAGGACAGCGTCAAGGTTCAATGAGGTGAAAGAATGGCAAAAAAGGTTCTTGTAGTCGATGATGAGAAGTTGATAGTAAAAGGAATCCGTTTTAGTTTGGAACAGGATGGCATGGAGGTGGATTGTGCCTATGATGGTGAGGAAGCGTTGCGGCTGGCAACGGAGAATACCTATGACATAATACTGCTTGATGTCATGCTGCCCAAAATGGACGGTTTTGAGGTGTGCCAGCATATCCGTGAGTTTTCAATGGTGCCTGTCGTTATGTTGACGGCGAAAGGGGACGATATGGATAAGATTCTGGGACTGGAATATGGAGCAGACGACTACATTACTAAGCCATTTAATATTTTAGAGGTCAAAGCACGTATTAAGGCGATTATGCGCAGAACCGTACCCAGACAGCAGAAACAGGAAAATCCCAAGGTTGTAGAAAATGGAGATATGCGTCTGGATTGTGAGAGCCGCCGCCTGTTTATTTTGGATCGGGAGATCAAGGTTACAGCAAGAGAATTTGATTTGCTTGCACTATTGATCTTGAATCCGAACAAAGTATATAGTCGGGAGACGCTTTTAAAGCGGGTGTGGGGTTCTGATTATCCTGGGGATGTGCGCACGGTGGACGTGCATGTAAGACGCCTGCGTGAAAAGATTGAGGTCAATCCCAGCGAGCCGCGATATGTACAGACAAAATGGGGCGTAGGTTATTATTACAAAGGATAGGCAGCGGGGGCCAGGATGAAGAAATTTAAATTTTTGCGCAGCATGAAATTCCGGCTGTTTTTGCTGATTGCATTGATTGGGATTATCCCCAATTATGTTCTGCGGTTTGGAATACTTGCCAGTTATGAGAACAGGGCAGTTTCCAACCGCAGCATTGATATTCTCAGCCAGGTAAAAATGCTGGGAAACCAGGTACTGAAATACAATTACATGACAGATACATCTGTGGATATTGTCAATGCCCAGTTAGAGCAGTTGTCCAATATTTATGACGGCAGATTATTGATTATCAATAATCATTTTCAGATTGTCAAAGATACGTATGGACTGGATATGGGCAAGACAATTATCTCTGAGGAAGTGGTAAAATGTTTTTTGGGAGAAGAAATCACCAAATATGATGCAGATAATCGTTATATTGAACTTGCGGTTCCCCTGAAAAATCCAGATACCAAAGAAAAGCTGGGAGTTATGCTTGTCAGTGTCTCCACCGACAGTATTATGATCAATTATGATTATCTGAAGAAAAATGCTCAGATTATTGAGATGGCCAGCGCAGTGATTATTTTGTCTCTGGCATTATTCTTTGCCCAGCAATTAGTGAGGCCTTTCCGCAAACTGACCAAATCCTTGGAAGAGATTCAGACAGAGAATGAGGAAGAAGAGTTTCGGATTTCTGGTTATTCGGAAATGGAAGCGATATCCGATGCCTTTAATGAGATGTTGGGGCGCATGCGGTTGATTGATAATTCCCGACAAGAATTTGTCTCAAATGTATCTCATGAGTTAAAGACGCCCTTGACTTCCATGAAAGTGTTGGCGGATTCTCTGCTGGGACAGGAGGATGTTCCAGTAGAATTGTATAAAGATTTTATGGGAGATATTGCAGAAGAAATTGAGCGGGAGAATAAAATTATCAATGATCTTCTCTCTCTGGTAAAGATGGATAAGTCAGCCGGAGGTCTGAATATTACAGTGGTAAATGTCAATGATCTGCTGGAAACGATTATGAAGCGTCTGCGTCCGATTGCGGAGAAGCAGAATATAGAGTTGGTTTTGGAGAGTTTTCGTCCTGTCAGCGCGGAGATTGATGAGGTCAAATTATCTCTGGCGCTCACAAATTTGGTGGAGAATGCGATTAAATACAACAAAGAAGGTGGATGGGTTCATGTATCTCTCAATTCGGATCATAAATATTTCTTTGTCCGGGTGGAGGATTCTGGGATTGGCATTCCAGAGGAATCTTTAGAGCATATCTATGAACGATTTTTCCGCGTGGACAAATCTCATTCCAAAGAAATCGGCGGCACAGGGCTGGGACTTGCGATTACCAGAAATGCAGTACTGATGCATCGGGGTGCGATCAAGGCGCACAGTAAGGAAGGAGAGGGAACGATTTTTACCGTTCGAATACCACTGACCTATATCAAATAGAATATAACTTTACCTCGAAGCGAGTTTTAGGTGTATAGGAGGAATTGCATGAAAAAAGTCAGATGGAATCTTCTCTTTGTGTGTTTTGTACTGCTTGTGGCAGGAGCTGCGAGCTGTGGAAATCATCAGGAGGAGATTTCTGATTATTATATTTATTATATCAATAAGGAACAAACGAAAACGGTCGCTGTGGGCTATGAGCCAGAGCAGACAGATACTAAGGATATGATACAGGAATTTCTAAATGTTCTGTTTCAAGATACCAAACATCCACATTGCCGCAGACCTGCTCCCAAGGGCGTAAAGTTGGAATCCTGGAAACTCAGTGATGGGCAGTTATTCCTCTATTTTAATAGCGCCTATGAGGAGATGGGGAATATTGAGGAGGTACTTTGCCGTGCCGCTATGGTGAGGACCTTGATTCAAGTCGAGGGTGTGGAGTGTATTTCTTTCTATATTGGGGATGCGCCGTTGGTTGACAAAGAGGGTACTCCGGTGGGAGTGATGACTGCTGAGAGTTTTATTGAGAATCCAGGAGAACAGATCAATACTATCCAGACGGCAAATATTACATTATATTTTTCGAATCAGGCGGGCAATGGTTTGGTACAAGAAGAACAAGAAATTCATTACAGCAGTAATATTTCTCTGGAAAAACTGGTGATGGAGCAGCTCTTAAAGGGACCGCAGGGAGAGGAAGGCCGTGCGGCCATTCCAGACGGCACAAAGCTGGTTGGCGTCTCGGTGCTGGATGGGGTGTGTTTTGTGAATTTTAGCGAAGGATTTTTGAATCAGAATTATGAGATTGCTGAGCCGGTGGTAATATATTCTATTGTCAACTCTTTGGCAGAGCTTTCCAATGTCAACAAAGTACAGATCTCTATCAATGGGGACAGTAATCAGGTCTATCGAGAGAAAATGGAATTGAGTGTAATGTATGAGCGCAATCTGGATTATATGGATGGCGCAAAGCAGATGCAAGAGGGAAAAGAGAAGAAAAAAACTACAGAGAAACAGGAGGAGACGGGTGATTAAACGGACAATTTGCAGCCTAAGCCTGTCCTTCCTGTTAGGAAATTATTTTGTCAGCCAGATCAGATGGCAGGCGTTAGCGTTGTTTTTGCTGCTGCTTGGCTGTCTGGGGGTAGGATTATTTGCCATAAGAGAGCAGATCGGGGTAGGAGCGGCTGTACGGTTATTACTCTGTATCGCTCTGTTTCTGACGGGGGCGGTTCGCGCTTATGGTATGGAAACAGTTCGCATAGAACTGGAAGAGGCGCTCTCTGAGGGGACAGGGATTACTGTACTAGGACAGGTTTCCAGGAAAGAAGAACAAATTTCGTTAAAGCCGCAAAGAGAGCGGCAGTATATCTATTATCTTACAGACACCCAGGTGCTTTGGGAGAACAGGGTTTTTTCGAGCTATGGGATTCTGATTTACAGTTCTAACGGACAGTATCAGCCAGGCAATCTGCTGAAGATTGATGGAAGATATGCGCCATTTCAAATATCCCGCAATCAGGGAAATTTTAATGAAAAACAATATTATCAAAGTAAAAAATGGGAGTTTCGTGTCTATGCAGAATCGGAGGAGCAGATTTCGGCAAAAGAGAACAGTTATTTACTGTTTTTAAGAAGACTGCGCCAGAGTTTTGCCTCTGTTTTTGAAAAAACGATGAATGAGGAAGATGCTGGGGTGATGGCGAATCTCTCTTTGGGAGAGAAGAACATGATGCAGCCAGAAATCAAAGAGTTGTACCAGAAGGCAGGGATTTCCCATATTTTAGCGATCTCTGGACTGCATGTATCTCTCTTGGGAATGGGGGCGCTCAAACTGTTGAAAAAGTTGAGCTGTCCTCAAAAAATTGCAGCGCTGTCAGCGGTCGGAGTGGTCTATAGTTTTGGATTGCTCTCTGGGATGGAGGTTTCTACAGGGCGTGCGGCAGGGATGTTTGTGTTAATGATGTTGGCACAAATTTTGGGTTACAGCTATGATTCCTTGACAGCGCTTTCTTTTATGGCGATGGTGCAGCTCTGGGAAAATCCATTTTTGCTAGAAAATGTTGGCTTTTTGTTTTCTTACAGCGCTGTTTTGGGAGTGACGATAGCGGCAAAGATCATAAACGATGTGCGAATGGAAAGAAAACTGGAGCAACAAAAAAAGCAAGTGAAAGACAAAAAGAGTATGGGAAAGGCAGATTGTAATCAGAACTGTCTTTGGATTCAGAAGAGCAAAGCTTTTATTGAGGATATGTGCAAACACGTAAGGCATGGAATCCAAGATACTCTTCTGGTCAGTTTCTGCATTCAGTTGGCGACGCTGCCCTTAGCGTTGTATTTCTATTATGAAATATCTTCTTATAGTATTTTTGTCAATCTCATTATTTTGCCATTTTTGGGGATTCTTTTATTTCTGGGAATTTTTGGTGGTCTGCTGGGGATAGTCCATCCAGTTTTAGGAGAGCTGATTTTAACGCCAGCAGGATGGATGCTTGCTATTAATAAAGCGGTTTGCCGTGGGTTTTTAAAGCTTCCCGCAGCCGTTTTTATTGCTGGAAAACCAGAGCTTAAATGGTTATTTTTGTTTTATGGAAGTTTGTTATTTTGTCTGTATCTTATATGGCGCAGACGAAAGATGCGCTATTTTATAGGGGTGGCGCCGACAATTTTGTGCTTGTTATTTGTGCGGGGACAGCCCAAATTTGAGATTAATATGTTGGATGTTGGACAGGGAGACGGCTGTTTGATTCAGACAGATGCAGGAGAGAATTTTTTTGTGGATGGCGGCAGCAGTGATATCACACAGGTGGGGAAATATCGGATTCTACCTTTCTTAAAGAGCAAAGGGGTTCGCTCTGTCAGAGGATGGGTTGTCAGCCATGCAGACGCCGACCATATCAGTGGTCTGATAGAAATACTGCAGCAGGGTTATCCAGTGGAAACACTGATTTTGGCAGAGGGTATGGTCAGGGATTTGGCGGCAGAGCAGTTAGTGGAAACAGCAAGACAGGCAGATTGTAAGATTTTGTATGTGAGACCTGGAATGCAATTTGGCACAGAAGATACAAAATTTACGGTATTATCGCCACAGGGGGAAAAAGGATTGTTTGATATGGAGACAGACCGCAACGCCAATTCGCTGGTAGTGGCAGTGAAGCATCAGGAATTTACAGGAATTTTTACTGGGGATATCGGCACTGAACAAGAGCAGAATTTATTAGAAATGGGATTGTTAGAACGATATGGGATATCTGAGATAGATTTTTATAAAGCAGCACATCATGGCTCTAATGGCTCCAGTAGTCAAGCATTTTTGGAAGCATTGTCACCTGCCATGACCGTGATTTCCTGTGGTGAGAAAAATACTTATGGTCATCCTGGCAAAGAAGCATTAGAAAGAATCAGGGGTACAGGAAGCAGAATTTTTTGTACCATGCAGCAGGGGCAGATATGGATTCGGCCACAGAGAGACGGGATTCGGGTATGGACATATTTACCTTAAATAGTGTATGATAAAAAGATAGAGCTGTGATTTGGAATATCGTTGTAGATATCAGTAATCAAATGCAGCAGGTGAGACAGGAGGAAAACATAGCATGAAAAGCATTGATGAAGATGTAAAGGCAGGCAGGTTTCAGCCTGTATATCTGCTGTATGGTGAGGAGACTTATCTAAAAAGACAGTATAAACAGAAATTACAGCAGGCAGTTGCGGACGTTGATGATACAATGAACACAGCTTACTATGAGGGCAAAAATATCAATCCTGGTGAGATCATAGATTTGGCGGAGACATTGCCATTTTTTGCAGACCGCAGGCTGATTTTATTGGAAAACACTGGAATGTTCAAGACTTCCTGTGAAGAGCTTGCAGAATATATAAAACATATGGCGGAAACTACTTGTCTTGTCTTTGTGGAGGAGGAAGTGGACAAGCGCGGCAAGATGTACAAGGCAGTGAAAAATAATGGCAGAGTGGTAGAGTTTGCCAGGCAGACAGATGCACTTCTGACCAAGTGGATTTTGTCTCGTCTCAAACGGGAGGGCAAGAAGATTACACAGTCTGACATGCAGTTATTACTGGAAAAGACCGGAAATGATATGGAGAATATTGACAGGGAATTAGAAAAGTTGTTTTGTTATACCTTAGACCGGGAGGTGATTACAGCGGAGGATCTGGAGGCGGTTTGTGTGCCCCAGACCACCGGAAAAATCTTTGAGATGGTGGATAAGATTGCCCAGAAACAACAGAAACAGGCATTGGAGCTATATTATGATTTGTTGACTCTGCGGGAGCCGCCAATGCGGATTTTATTTCTGATTGCCCGTCAATTCCAGATTTTATTACAGGTGAAAGAACTAAAAAAACAGGGCTACGAGAATGCTCTGATCGCCTCGAAAGCAGGGATTCCAGGCTTTGCTGTGCGCAAAAATTTAGCCCAGGCAGAGCATTTTACTACAGGTCAGCTTAGAGAGGCAGTAGCTGACTGCGTGCAGACAGAGGAGGATGTAAAGACTGGAAATCTCAACGACCGGATGGCGGTGGAGCTTTTGATTGTCCGATATAGTGGGAAGAATATTGAGGGAAAGGAAAATATCATATGAATATAAAAAAGATGTTTATAGGAAATTATAAGGGAGGGGTTGGAAAAACTACAAGTGTGTTAAATTTTGCAGAAAATTTTACAAAAATGGGAAAAAAGATCTTGGTGTTGGATTTAGATCCACAGAGTTCTTTGAGTGAGATTTTAGTTAGTAATAATGATGGCCAATTAATCACTATGAGTGAAAAGAAGACGTTGAATTATGTTTTTGACTTACATATTTCCAGAATAAAAAATATCCTAATATTGTTTTGGAATTTGATAGGGATATAGTTCAGACTTATAAGAAAGGAAACTTTGATTTTATTGCATCCAGTCTCTTTTATCGGGATGGTTTGGGGTTAGATGAGCTGGCAGTGAGGATGGAAGATACCATAGAATATCTTTCTATTTTAAAAGGATTTTTAGATATGGTTTTACAAGAAAAATCATATGATTATGTATTGATTGATTGTCCGCCGTCTAATAATTTAATTACTAGATCTGCATTTTTACTTTCTGATTATTATATTATACCAACTATTTTAGATAGAGTTAGTGCCAATGGTGTTGCACATTATATAAATACAGTAAACAAAACATATCAAAAATGTAAATATAATAACGAAGATGTATATTTTTTTGAAGAAGAAATTAACAATTATGTTGATATTGCCAGAAGTACAGAGATTGGGCAGAGTTCAAAAGCAAGAAACGATTATAATGAGTTATCCAGAATTGTTCTACAACGTATGCAGAAAATGTGAGATATATGATTACCAATAAAGATTTATGTGGAGGCGGTAAAATGTGCATTGCAAAAGAGCAAATTAACAAACATGATAATATTGTCACAAAAGAGCAGATTTATGAATTTGGCAGGATTTTCAGTGATATAAATGTTATGGACAGTGAAGAAGAAATATATCAGTATCTAAATGAAAAAACAGAGGATCCAGAATTTTTTTGTGCTCAATGCGCAAAGATCAATAAAAGTAAACTGAAACTTGGAAGCAGAAAGAAAAAAAGATTTTCTGTGAAAAAAGAAGTGTATGCATATCAAAAAGAGGAAGTAATTAGTATTTTTGAGAAAAAGAGTTTGAGTGAAATTTTGGCTGAAAACTCAAAAGCACAATTGGCTGCCATGTATATTTCTATTTATTGTTCTAAACCATTATCTAAAGATAATAAAGAAAGTATAGCACAGGCGATTAAAGGCTATGTTCATGATATGGCGCGTGCAAAATCCTTGTTGGGATAAGGGGAAGATTAAGTTTATATCAATGGATGGACATCAGGGAAGATAGACACTGCTTCTCATAGACAAGCCCAAAGATTTTATGTTAAAATGATGTGATGACTATTCAAATAAATTGAAGATTCTGACTTCCAATTCTATGGATTTTTGAATAGTTACAAGAAGAAAATATTGTACTTGGAGGAACCGTATGGCAGTAATAGACCAAAGTAAAATTAGAAATTTTTGTATTATCGCACACATAGATCATGGAAAATCCACACTTGCCGACCGCATTATTGAGAAGACAGGGCTGCTTACCAGCCGTGAAATGCAGGCGCAGGTGTTAGACAACATGGAATTAGAGCGGGAACGCGGCATTACCATTAAGGCGCAGACTGTCCGCATTGTATACAAGGCTAGAAATGGAGAAGAATATATCTTTAATCTGATTGATACGCCGGGACATGTTGATTTTAACTATGAGGTTTCCAGAAGCCTTGCAGCATGTGACGGCGCAATCTTAGTCGTAGATGCGGCGCAGGGCATTGAGGCGCAGACGCTGGCCAATGTCTATCTGGCGCTCGATCATGATCTGGATGTGCTTCCAGTGATTAATAAGATTGACCTTCCAAGCGCGGAGCCAGAGCGTGTCATTGAGGAGATTGAGGATGTGATCGGCTTAGAGGCGCAGGAGGCGCCGCAAATTTCTGCAAAGACTGGGTTGAATATTGAAGAAGTATTAGAACAGATTGTGGAGAAGATTCCTGCTCCCGGCGGAAGCCCTGATCATCCATTGCAGGCATTGATCTTTGATTCTCTATATGATTCGTATAAGGGCGTAATTATATTTTGTCGTGTGAAAGAGGGAACAGTAAAGACAGGGACTAGTATTCGGATGATGGCCACAGGCGCTGTCTCAGAAGTAGTGGAGGTAGGATATTTTGGCGCGGGGCAGTTTATACCCTGTGAGGAATTGACGGCCGGAATGGTAGGTTATATCACAGCTAGTTTGAAAAATGTCAGAGATACCCAGGTGGGAGATACGGTCACAGATGCCAATCGTCCCTGCAGTGAGCCGCTTCCAGGATATAAGAAAGTAAATCCGATGGTATATTGTGGTATGTACCCAGCAGATGGGGCGAAATATCCAGACTTGCGGGATGCTTTGGAAAAATTACAGCTCAATGATGCGGCGCTGCAGTTTGAGCCGGAGACTTCAATTGCCTTAGGATTTGGATTTCGATGTGGATTTTTGGGACTTTTACATCTGGAAATTATTCAGGAGCGACTGGAGCGGGAGTATAATCTGGATCTGGTGACGACAGCTCCAGGAGTAATTTATAAAGTACACAAGACCAATGGAGAGGTGATCGAGCTTACCAATCCTTCCAATCTGCCAGATCCAGCAGAGATTGAGTATATGGAAGAACCAGTAGTCAATGCGGAGATTATGGTTACAAGTGAGTTTATCGGAGCGATCATGGATCTGTGTCAGGAACGCCGTGGAACTTATATCAGTATGGAATATATGGAAGAGACCCGCGCACTTCTTAAATATGAGCTGCCTTTGAATGAGATTATCTATGATTTTTTTGACGCCTTGAAATCCCGTTCCCGCGGGTATGCGTCATTTGACTATGAAATGAAGGGCTATACTCGTTCAGAGCTTGTAAAACTGGATATATTGATCAATAAAGAGGAAGTAGATGCACTTTCGTTTATCGTTCACAGCGGTACGGCATATGAGCGCGGCAGAAAGATGTGTGAGAAGCTGAAAGAAGAAATTCCCAGACATTTGTTTGAAATACCCATTCAGGCTGCTGTGGGCAGTAAAGTCATTGCCAGAGAGACAGTAAAAGCAATGCGTAAAGATGTACTTGCAAAATGTTATGGCGGTGATATCTCCAGAAAACGTAAACTGTTGGAAAAACAGAAGGAAGGCAAGAAGCGGATGCGCCAGATTGGGAATGTGGAAATTCCCCAGAAAGCATTTATGAGTGTGTTAAAACTGGATGAGAAATGAGAATAGAGGGAAGCAATATGCCAAGCAAGGAGTTGGAATTATATCTTCATATTCCGTTCTGTGTACGAAAGTGTGACTATTGTGATTTTCTGTCAATGCCTGCGAATGAGGAGCTTCGCAGGCATTATGTAGATTGTTTAATGGAAGAAATCAAACAGAAAGCAGCATTGTGCCGTGAATATCAGGTAACATCTGTGTTTTTTGGCGGCGGAACGCCATCTATTCTTCCTGGCGTGCAGATCTGGGAACTTATGGAAGTTTTGCGAAGCTGTTTTCAGATATGTGAGGATGCAGAGGTCACGGTGGAATGTAATCCAGGGACGTTGACACGGCAGAAATTAATTTATTATAAAATGGCAGGTGTCAACCGTCTCAGTATCGGACTGCAGTCTGCAAATAATCAGGAGTTACAAAGGCTTGGCCGGATCCATACTTATGAGGAATTTTTAGATAGTTTTGGACAGGCGCGGGCGATGGGATTTAAAAATATCAATGTAGATCTGATGTCTGCTTTGCCAGGACAGAAACAGGAGGATTGGATAAATACATTGAATAAAGTATTAGCTGTTCGGCCAGAGCATATTTCTGCCTATAGTTTGATGGTGGAGGAGGGCACGCCATTTTATGAGCGGTATGGGGAAGACGAACGGCGCAGGGAGCAGGGGGAGCCGCCGTTGTATCTCCCTTCTGAGGAGATGGAGCGGGAAATGTATCTGAGCACGCAGGAATTGATGAGAAATAAGGGTTATATCAGATACGAGATTTCTAATTATGCTTTTCCAGGCAGAGAATGCCGCCACAATATCGGTTACTGGAAGCTGACGCCTTATCTGGGTTTGGGGCTTGGGAGTTCTTCATTTTTGGAAGAAGTGAGATTTTCCAATACCAAGGATTTGAAGACTTATCTGAGCGGAGAGAATTTTAGCCAGGAAGATTGTGCATATGTTTTTCTGGATAAGCGGCAGCGGATGGAGGAGTTTATGTTTTTGGGGCTGCGGATGATGGAGGGTATTTCCCGCAGTGTGTTTCAACAAATGTTTGGTATCAAATTGGAGGCTGTTTATGGTAATGTTCTTGAGCAATTGCAGCAGCAGGGATTGTTGAAGCAGCAAGAGGGAAGAGTGGCCTTGACAGAGGCGGGAATCTCTGTCAGTAATTATGTCTTGAGTGAATTTTTGTTACTGTAATTGTAAGAAATATATGTAAGGTGAGTTTTTGTTCTTATAGTAACAGTGATGCTGCAGGGGACAGAACAGAATCCATGAAATTATTTGGAGGTGGAAGTAGTGAAAAAAGCATTACCTATTGGAGTGGATAACTTTAAAAAGATTATTGAAAGTGGATATTATTATGTTGATAAAACTATGATGATCAAAGAGTTATTGGATTTAAAGGGAGAAGTAAATCTATTTACTCGTCCGAGGCGGTTTGGAAAGACTTTGAATTTAAGTATGCTGCGATATTTTTTTGAAGATACAGGGAACGAGCAGCAAAACAGCCATAACCGAGAACTATTCCAAGGACTGAAAATTATGGAGGCTGGGGAAGCATATACTAGACATATTGGATCTTATCCGGTGATCAATCTGACCTTAAAGTCAGCCAAACAGAATACCCGCGAGTCTTCCTTTTATAAATTAAAAAATATTTTAATAACTGAGTTTGAACGTCATAGCGAGATGATGAATCATGAAAAACTTTCGGAAAAAGAGAAACAGCAGTACAATAGATTTGTTAATGGAGAAGTATCTATGGATGAATATTCTGGTTCTCTGGAATTTTTGAGCAGATGTCTTTCTAAGACCACAGGAGAAAAAGTTATTATTTTATTAGATGAGTATGACGTGCCTCTGGAAAATGCATATTTTTGTGGTTTTTATGAGGAGATGGTAAATTTTATCCGAGCACTGTTTGAATCTTCTTTAAAGACAAATGAAAATTTAAACTTTGCAGTGATTACTGGATGCCTGAGGGTTTCTAAGGAAAGTATTTTTACAGGACTGAATCATTTGAACATTATATCTGTGCTGGATGAAAAATATAGTGAACATTTCGGGTTTACGCTGCCGGAAGTAACACAAATCATGTCTTATTATGGCGCCGAAAGCCGCATGGAGGATTTGAAAGCCTGGTATAACGGATATTTATTTGGAAATACACAAGTTTACAATCCTTGGAGTGTGATGAAGTTTGCCTATGACCTCAATGGCAATGTTGATGCGTTTCCGCGTCCATACTGGATTAATACTAGTTCCAATGATATTATCAAAGTTATGGTGAGAAAAGCAGATCGTGAGATGCGAGGGCAAATAGAGGCTCTGATCGAAGGAAGAACGCTGGATATTCAGGTGCATGAGGAAATTACCTATGAAGATATGGAGGGAAATGGAGAAAACCTCTGGAATTTTTTATATTTTACAGGATATTTGACAAAAGAAAGTATGTATTTTGAAAATTCATCTATTTACCTGAAGGTATGTATTCCCAATGTGGAGGTAAAAACCATCTATCAAAATACTTTTCTAAACTGGTTTCGAGAAAAGATAAAGAAGAGGGGATTCCAGGATTTATATCAGGCTTTGGAATCCGGCCAGGCAGAAAAAATCCGAGAGATTTTAGAAGAACAGCTTTTTTGGACTGTCAGCTTCTATGACAGCGCAGAAAATTTTTATCATGGATTTTTGGCAGGAATTTTGAGTCAAAGTGAGCAATATTATGTGAAATCAAACAGAGAATCTGGTAATGGGCGTTCTGACTTGATGATAAAAAGTCCATCCTTGAGAGGCAGAGCTTTTATTGTAGAGATTAAGGTGTCGCAAAATATTGACGATCTTGAAAAAGATGCAAGAAAAGCATTACAACAGATTGCGGATCGAGATTATATGGAGGAACTGCGCGCAGAGGGATATCGCAGAATTAGTTGTTGGGGAATCTCTTTTTATCGCAAAGATTGTGAAGTGTGCTGTGGAGAAGAGATCAAAATGGGGTTGTCGCAGTAATATTTTCGCTCGTTCAAAAGGTCTTGCCGCTAAAGCGGCAAAGACAGAATGCACAAAAATTATCTTGGGAAGCTAGCTTCCCAGAATGATTTTTGTGCATATTGTTTGCATTGCTCTGCAATGTAAACCTTTTGAACGAATCTGTAAATTGTAATTTATGTTAGTGCGACAGCCCCATTTTTTCGTATAAAAAATTAAGTATTAAATTATATTTCTAAATTTTAATTGTTTTTATTGATGATATAAAGGGAAAAGAAGATATATAAACTCTATTAATAACTGTAACATAGAATAAAAATTATGTTATAAAGAAATTTTATATATTAAAATTATTCAATAAAATTGATTTGTATCATGTTTTGCAATGATAATCTGTTCATTAGTTGTTTTTGTGATTAGGTTTTACTGCTTTTGAGACAGGCTTTTATTGGTATATAGGATTTAAACTTATTGTAACTCTTGGGGGAGATTGACAACTCGAACGTAGTTTTTTATATAGTATTTAAACCTATAGTAACAACTTTTGAAATCTTATCATCAGCCACTCCTTTTTATATAGTATTTAAATCTAATGTAATATCAAATAATTCATTTAATTTTAGGAGTCTAAATTTTTCTGCAATATAAGCTTTTATAATAGTGCTTAAAGTCGTTTCCTTACAATCTAGTTATATACAAAATTTATTATACTGCCAAATATATTCAGAATAAGGTTAAATTATTTATGGAATGGCAGGCAATTTTAGTCTTTCAATATGCCCAAAAAAATTGAGAGAATAATAAGAAAATTAACCAAAATAATAAAAAAGAAAACCATTTTTTGAAAAAAGTGCACAAAAAAACCTCTCTTAAGATTACGATTCATAAAAAAACCAACCAAGAGAGGAAGATATTATATTGATTTTTTGAAGATAAAATGCTCTAATAGTATTACAGTCGCAATGTATGTTTATTGTGGGGAGGTTCGTATGCCCTGCAATGTCTCAGGGGAAAGGAGTGAGGATATTACCTGAGAGAAAGGGATTAGCTTCAGAAAAAGAGTTAATAGACTTCAGGAGCCAAGAACTTTTAGAGAAGCTTACACTGTAGAATAAGGTGTGTAACACCGATAAGAAAGGGATGCAAGCATATGAAAAAGAAATTTCTGTCAGGCATATTGGCGTTTTCCATGTTGTTTGGACTTATAACACCAACGCCTCAGACAGTATCTGCGGCAGAGGCAGAGCCCAAAGAAATCGTGCTTGAGAAGAGTACGTTGGGCAATCCCATTGCAGGGTTTGATGAGAATGGGAATAACACCTATGCTGGAGATCCGGCAATCCTGGTTGACGGCGATACCGTATATCTCTATGTCGGCCATGATTATACTGGTACTGGCGGAGGTTATACCATGCCAGATTACCTCTGTTATTCCACAAAGGATTTAAAAGAGTGGAAGTATGAGGGTGTAACCATGAAAATGACGGATGTTGCCTGGGCAGATGATGCCAGCGCTTGGGCCAGCCAGGTGATTAAGTATAAGGATATGTACTATCTGTTATACTGTGCGGAAAGAAAAAATGGAGGCAAAGCAACAGCGGCAGCAGTGTCCAATAGTCCCACGGGTCCATTTAAGGATGTGGGTATTTTGATTAATCCTGAGGATACCAATGCTTCAGGGTATACTAGTGTCTCTGGGAAACCAAGAGGAGGTTCTTTTGGACATGAAGATATTGATCCTACTGCCTGGATTGACACAGATGAGAACGGCAAGGAGCATATCTATATGGTATGGGGCAATACCAACTGCTGGATGTGCGAGCTGGATATTGACGGTGAAAAAGTTGTTGTCAAAGATCAGAATGGCGATGGTGTCATTAAACAGGAAGACGACATCTGGTGGCAGGACGCCGGAGCCCTTGAAGTGATTCCAGCAAATGGTACCAATAAAAATGACATGGTGGATTTTACAGAGGCGCCTTATCTGTATCGCAGACAGGATGACAAGGGCAATTATTATGGACAGTATTATCTGTTTTTTGCTACCCATTGGCGTGAAGAGATGGGCTATTCAACGATTGATAAACTGGAACCACCAAGCGATGGCAAGCCATATAATGTATGGACCTATGGCGGCAAATTGATGGAACCTACAGCTACATCTAATACCAATCATCCGGCTGTGTTCGATTTTAAAGGTCATACATATTTTATTTACCACAATGGTTCTCTTCCAGGAGGGAGCGGTTATCGACGGGTAATCTGTATTGAAGAGCTGAAATTTAATGAGGATGGTTCTATCAATTATATTCCAGAAACTTCCTCAGGAATAAGTGGTAGTATAAGCCGGATTTTTGACAGCAGCAAAAATCCGTTGGCACATGACCATTACAATAATTCTCTTGATGATGGTATATATCCGTATAAAGATGTTACTGTTAAACCTGATGCCAATGCAGAAGATGCAGATGCGTTCTGGGAGATTGAAGAGGGTAAGGCAAATCGTAACAAAGAATCTTATGTTACCATTGAATCCTATAACAAGCCAGGATTGTACCTGATGGCAACTGAAAATCATAAAGTAGTACTGGCGCATGATCATAATGATAATAAGGCATGTACTGCAGATGGAATCACTAAGGATTCAGATGCTATGACCTTCCGTACCCTGGAAGGCTTTGATAAAGATGTAGCAGGCGGAGTTACCTTTGAGAGTGTGAAATATCCTGGATATTATATTACTTCTAAGAACGGTGAGCTGACAGTAAGTGAAAACCCGGCGCCGGCAGAATGTACCTTTGCAATAGGGAAAGCATCGTTATCATCTTTGGAATCTGTGACAGCACAGAAGACCGTCAAAACATATGAAGTTGGTTCTGAGATTAGTCTTGATGACATTCGTGTAAGAGCAAAATATGAGAATGGAACTACACTTTCACACACAGAAGGATTAAAAATTGATGCCAGTGCTGTTGATACCAAGACACCAGGAACTAAGAAAATCAATGTTACTTACAAAGAGCGCGGCATAGAAAAGACCTGTAGTATTGATATTAAAGTTCGGGCAAAGGCTGGCAGCATTACAGACACAAACGTCACACCTGCAAAAGATCTTCCAAAGAAGAACAGTACCCATACCGTTAAGAACCTGAAATATAAGGTTACAAAAACAGATGAGTACAATACAGATGGAACGAACGGTACTGTTTCTGTAGTGGGAATTAAGAGCAGCAAGCTGACTTCCGTGGTAATACCAGATACCGTGTCCATTGGCGGATATACCTTTAAGGTAAAAGCGATTGCAGCAAAGGCATTTTATAAGAAGTCTAAGCTAAAGACAATCACAATCGGCAGCAATATCACCAGTATTGGCAAGAATGCGATTACTGGTATCAATAAGAAGGCTACCATTAAAGTGCCTTCTGCAAGATATAAGGCAGTAAAGAAACTGCTTACCAGCAAGACTGGTTATAAGAAGACCATGAAGATTAAGAAGGTCTGAATAGGAATACAGAAATCTGGAAAATCAGATCAATAAAATCTCTAAGGGAAGGGAGAAAAAGAAATGAAGTATAAAAAAATAGTCAGTGGATTGCTGGCATGCGCTATGGTAGTTACTTCCGTATTTACAGGAAATGTAACAACAGCAAAGGCAGCAGAGCAGCCCACACCAATTGGAACTTATGATTTTAACACAAAGAAAGATCAAGTTTCCCCTGATTTGGGAACAAATGTAGTAGCAAAGTCAAGTTGTGGTAAAGACTCTGATGTACTTTTGGATTATAATGATCCGATTAAATATGTGCCTGGAAGAAGTGGGAAAGCAGGGGATTATGCAGTTGATACCCAGGGTAAACATGGCTTGATCTTGCCAGAGAAACAGCTTGGTGATAATTATACGATTTCCTTCTGGGTGAAACCGACAGATATTTCTAAAGGAAAGTGGGCAACCTCTCTGTTATTTGTAGGTAGACATACATCAAATAATGAAAAATGGGTATCTATCGCTACACGTAATAATACTGGTGCAGTAGCATGTTGGTCTCCAGGCAATGAAAATGGAGATATTCAAATTGTTCAGGATCAATGGCAGATGATAACGCTTGTACAGCGCGGAACAGATGCAGATGTTTATCTCAATGGAGAGAAAAAAGTAACAAATCCAGAAGGTAAAACATGGAATAAAGGTATGGAAGATGCGGATCAGTTTATTGCCCTTGCCACCAATAAGTGGGATGGCAATTTCTATGGCTGTTATGATGACGTCAATGTATATAATCAGGCTTTGACAGCAGATCAAGTAAAATACTTATATTTAGGTACAGATGACAAGTCTGAGATCTTACAGAACTTCACTGCAACAGAGACACTGGAATTGGTAGAAGGACAGGAAGGCCAGATTGAGACAACAATTCCTACAGGGATTGAAGAATCAGAAGTAAGCTTTTCTTATCAGTCAAAATCAGAAAATATTGCAACTGTAGACGCGACTGGAAAAGTGACTGCAAAAGTAGCAGGTACAGCTGTAATTGAAACAACGGCAACACTTGCAAACAATGGTGGAACTGCAAAGAAAGAGACAACTGTTACTGTTAAGACCAAGGGTGATGTACTTGCAGAAAAAGGAATTACGGTAGATAAGACTATGCTTCTCGCAGAGGGCGAGCATCAGACAATTAAGGTGACACTTCCAGAAGGTCTTACAAAGGATGATGTTACACTTACTTTTGAATCAAGTGATCCCACAAAAGCAACAGTAGATGCAACTGGAAAAGTTACTGCAGTTGCAGCAGGTGAAACAGATATCACTACCACAGCAGCAAGTAAAAGTGATGCGGCAAAAAAGGCAACAGCAACGACAAAGGTTACTGTTAGAGGAGCAGTTCAGGCGACGATAGATTATAACTTTAATGACAGCGCATTGCCAGCAGATGTAGAAGTCGTAGGAAAAGGTGCTGCAGCTTCTACAGCTACACCTGCGTTTGATACAGGTAGAACTGGTGAGACGACAGATAAAGCAATCAAACTGGGAGACTATGGTTTGCAGTTGCCTGTTGAAAATATTGGTTCTAAGTATACAGTATCTGTATGGGTAAATCCGAGTGCAGCTCTTGTAAATAATCAGGCCGTTATGCTTGCAGGAGATGGTACAGCAGAAGCAGAAGAGTGGGTTGCTTTTGCAGGAGAGAATGGCAATACTACAACAACTAATAAAGTAAAACTTTGGTCCAATTCTCAGGCGTCAGGAGAAAACAATTATGCTCATCAGACCTATGCTCAGCCAGAAGTTCCAGTCAATGCTTGGACCATGCTGACTTTAACTCAAGATGGTTCTACCTTAAAGTTCTATAAAAATGGTACATTGGTTAAGACTCAGGAAGGTGTCACGGAAGCTTTAAATGGAGTAGGCAGAAAACTCTTTGTAGGAGCAACTTACTGGGGTGGCGACGATTTATTCAAAGGTCTGGTAGATGACATTGTTGTATACAGTGATGTATTGTCAGACGGCGAAGTAAGAAAATTATTTGTTGGCGATAAGACAGAAGAAGAGCTTCTGGGAGAAGGTGAGATTACAGCAGCTCCTAGTAAATTAAGCGTTAAGATCGCTGAGAGCAAAGACTTTACCATAACTCTGCCGGACGGCGTTACCACAGAAAATGCAGAAATCACTTATACCAGTGGTACTCCAGCAGTAGCAACTGTTGCTAAAGATAATGAAAATCCATTAAAAGCTACTGTAACAGGTGTTGCAGCGGGTGATGCTGTTATTACAGCAAAAGTAAAAATTGGAACAACAACAAAAGAAACTACTGTAACTGTCAAAGTAAACGATCCATCAGCAGAGAAACCGGAAGTAGCAGCAGATTATGATTTTGCTGGCGCTCAAACAGGTGATAATACCTTAGTTGACAAATCTGAAAATGGCAATGACGCATGGCTTGAGGGTAATAATATTACCTTTAAGGATGGGGTTATGACTTTAGGAGATCAGTCATATGTTGAGCTTCCTCTTGAGATTATGGACAGCTTGGATGATAAAGAAAAGTTTACAATCGAAATAGAATTTGCAAAGAATAAGAATTGTGGTAATAATGCATGGTTGTTCTGTTTAGGTTCTAAGGTTAAAAGTTCAGGTACCAATTATATGTTCCTTTCACCAAACTTTGAAGGTAAAACTTTGAGATCTGGTATTAAGAACAGCAGTACAGAGAAATTGTTTGCTACATCTACGCAGCCAGAGATTGATAAGACATATACAGTAAATATGGTATTTGATCATGGTACAATCAGACTTTACTGGAATGGTATCCAGGTTAAGGGAGACGATGGCAATGAATTGAAGTCCGGCTATAGTATTATGGATGATGTAGTGACACCAGGAACAGAGAATGGTGTTCTGGGCTTTATTGGCAGATCTTGCTGGGCTCCAGATGGTTACTACCAAGGAAAAGTTTCCAAGTTTAAAGTTTACAATAAGGCTTTGACGAATGATGAAGTGCAGGAGGCTTATAGAGAGCCATTTGAAAAGAATTTCAAAGATAACTTTACTGTTGACAAGATTCTTGGCAGCAAGAATCCATCTAAGGATGAGGTGAAATATAACCTGCCTCTGCCATCCACCTTTGAAGAGATGCCAATTACCTGGGAAACTTCAAATAAGGATGTAATCACAGATAAAGGTACTGTAATGAATCAGGCAGCAGATACACAGGTAGTATTGACCGCAAAAGTTGGAAGCGGCATCTTAACCGCAGAGACCACATTTACTCTGACCGTTAAGCCGGCAGATAAAACAGCATTGACGACTGCTGTCGCTGAAGCAAAGAAGGCGTTGGATGATCCATATCGTTCAGATAATTCCAAGGCTAAGATTAAGGCTCTTGTAGAGAAAGCAGAAGCAGTTTTGTCACAGACTGAAGTGGATACTTTAGTGAAAAATATTGAAAAGGCAATTGCTAACAAAGAGTACAGTGACCTCTATCTCGATCCATTTACTGAGATTGATAAAGTTGATCTGGTAAAAGAGAATGTTTCTGTAATGCCTAAGGGAACTGTAAGTGTAATGAATAAGGCAGTTCCAACAGTTGTAAAAGATATTGTAACTGTTACCTATAAGTCTCAGACACCATCTGTAGCTACCGTAAATTCTAGTGGTACAGTGACTGGAGTGAAAGCAGGATATGCACTGATTCTCACCACAGTAACTGCAAAATCTGACGGCTATGCAGTAGAATATCAGACATTGGTTAAGGTAGATTTAGATGTGAAGCAGATTACAGCTAAGGCAAAAAAAGCTAAATTGCCAAAGGGTAAGACTACGACAATCTCTGTTACTTATCCAAAGACCTATTCAACTGCATTAAAGAACTCTGCTAAGGTGGCATACCGTGCAACTGGCGCTGTTTCTGTAAATAAGAGTGGTAGAATAACTGCTAAGAAAGCCGGAACCGGAAAAGTTTATGTAAAGGTTTCTTTAGCTGGCAAGAGTATTACTAAGACTGTTACCGTTAAGGTTGGTGAGATTACCGGTCCTACCAGCGTAAAAATTAAGAAATCTATTCAATTAAAAGTAAAAGGAATTAGTGGTAAAGTTAAATGGTCTTTAGATAAGAAGGGCAAGAAACTGGCGAAGATTACCCAGAAAGGAAAACTGACTGCTTTGAAGAAAGCTGGTAAAGTAAAAGTAACAGCTAAGGTTGGCGGTGTAACTATGACAAAGACCATTACTATTAAGAAAAAATAATAGATAACAGACAGGAGGTAAGTCTATATGAGACGTAGAATCGTGAGCGTATTACTTGCTGCTTGTCTTACCGCAGGCATGGCAGTCGGCTCTTGGCCGGCTGCAGGCCTGGGTGTAAAGGCAGCAGTAAATCCTTACACTGCGGTAGAAGAAGGCTTGACGATCCGTGAATCTGAGATTAATCAGCTTCTGACAGGTGATCTGCAGCTTCCTACTACGATAGAAGGATTGGACGGTGCAACCATTGCGTACAGTGTGGAATCCAAAGATGCAAAATATGCTTCTATTGAAGGAAATATGTTAAAAATAACAAGGCCGGCTGCAGGTGAGGATGACTATCAGTTCACCCTTACGGCAACCATAACACCGCCAACAGGTGTAGAAGTGACATCAGAAGATGGCAAGCTGGTGAAGAAATTCCCTTTGACGATCCGTGCAGGATTGACTGAGGATTCTTATGCGGGGTATGTGTATGTGTGTTTTTCAGATGTACTAAATCCAGCAAATACTGAAGCAGAATCAAAGAAGGATTGGACAGATGTCCAGCAGATTCATTTTTTCTTGAGTGAGGATGGGATGTATTGGACAGCATTAAACGGCTGTAAACCAATATTTCAGACAGGTTCTGATTATATAGATAACATTGAGAGCTGTGGAACGAATAGTGTCAATTATAAAGTGGCAGATGGTACAGATGTTACTCAGACTACCAGTGGAGATGCTTCTGTATTATTCCCATTTGAAGGTATAGACCAGGGGGTTCGTGATCCATATTTAATTCGTGGATCTAAAAAAGATGGCAGTGATTCTAACAAAATATGGCTTCTTGCCACTGACTTAAATACGCATTCTGATCAATATAATGGAAGTAAGGAAGGAAATCTCTGTGGAAATTGGGGATTAACATCCACCGTAGGAGTTGGAAGTACAAAGTTATTTGTCTATGAGACAGAGGATTGGGTACATTGGACTAGACGTTGGGTAGATATGGATATAAAAGGTGCAAAGGATGAGAAAGGTGCAAAAGATGGAAAAGAGGAGAAAGTCGGTTTAGCAATGTCTTGGGCGCCAGAAGCAATCTACAATCCAGAAAAAGATAATTATCTGTTGTATTGGTCTGGACGTGTGGACGCAGACGGAGCTTCCAGAGATCGTCTTTACTGTTGTGAGACTACAGATTTTGTAAATTTTGGACCAACAAAGCTTTATGAACAGGAACCTTTTTATAAAAACCATCCTGGACATTCCAACAATAGCGGTTATGGAAATATCGATACATCACAGCTCTGGGTGGCAGAAAAAGACAAAGATGGAAATGTGACGAATCCTTACGGAACCTTGTACCGCTTAGTGAAAGACGAGAGTAACAATCACAATGAATTAATGTCAGCAGAAACGGTATTGGATCCAAGCAAGCCCTACGAAGAAACTGACCCTGTAAAAATTACTCCTTTTACATTGGATGGCGTTTCCTACAGCACGAAGGCAGATTTGTCAAAAATCACGAATGATCCCAATTTATTGAAACGTGCAGAAGTTGTCTTTAACTGGTTTAAAGATCAGTCCGTAGGAAATCATTTTAAAAAGATTGAGCAGAAAGCAATTGAACAACAGTTGTGGGGATATGAAGGCGCTACTATGTTTAAGTTTATCGATCGTGATGAATGGTGTGTCATGATTGATAATTATGGAGATATGAGTATTCGTTATGAGCCTTATTTAACCACAGATTTATCGGTTCCTAATAGTATCAAGAAAGCCGAAAAGAAGAAAGATGAAAAAGGAAACGAGATCAATTGGCGTACAGGTGATGATGTAGGTACACATGGCGGTATGATTCCGATTACAGTGGAAGAGTACAATACAATGATTGATACTTACAATGCAGATCCATCCATTGATAATTTCCATAAGATTGATTATATTTCTGTTGATACCAGAGAATATGATGCCAAGATGAAAGAGCTGGACGCTGCGTCAAAGAGCAATGTTTACAGTGATGACGTCAAAGCTGCAATGAAGAAAATGCTTGAAAAGAAACTGAAAGGCAACGAGACGATTGCAGATCTTGACACTCTGATTGACCGTGCAGACAGGTTGATTGACAGTAAGCTTAAGACAGTGCCAGAACTCAAAGCCGGCGCAGTGACAATTGTTTCGGAACCTACGCTCACTATCTGTACAAAGGCAACAGACGGACTGAAGAAGACAGCGACTGTGAAGGCAGAGGCAGATCTTGATTCTGAAACCAGCAAGATTACCTTTAAGAGCAGTGCGCCTAAGACTGCGTCTGTGAATCCTAAGACTGGCGTAGTTACCGCTAAGAAAAAAGGAACTGTTACAATTACAGCGACAGCACCTGGCGGTGCCAAAGCAACTTGTAAAGTGACAGTGAAGGGGATTCCAAGTAAGATTACTTTAAATAAGAAATCTATAACCTTGAAAAAGAAGAAAACCTTCCAGATCAAAGTAACGATTCCAAAAGGAACTGTATGCTCTAAGTTTACATATAAGTCTAATAAGTCCAAGATTGCAGCCGTTTCCAAGACTGGTAAGATTACTGCCAAAAAGAAGGGAACTGCCAAAGTAACAGTTACAGCAGGTAACAATAAGAAGGCAAAGGCAACGATCACTGTGAAGGTAAAATAAGAACTGTAAATTTATACCTTATGACACGCCGTATGGCATGATGGGGTGCCCTTGGGTATACCTTATGACACGCCGTATGGCATGATGGGGTGCCCTTGGGTATACCTTTTAAAAGAACCACAATCCTTGATTATTTCGGGGTTGTGGTTTTTTTGACATGGTAGTATACTAAAGATAAGAAAAAATACCATATATAATGAGCAGATGATAGAAATTTATGGATAATTACTATTGATAATCTCAGAAATATTAAAATAAAAGTAGACATAAATTTATCGTTTACAAATAAAAAAGGAAAAAGTATGGAAGACACAAAGATACAATGGCATCCTGGATTTACGGCGGCCATGATGCTGGAGTTAAAGGAAAACAGAGAAGATTTAATTTTTGAGAAAGAATATAATTTAAATACAAAACCGCTGGAGATAGATCTGTTGGTAATCCGCAAAGAAGCAGGGGTAATGATAGCCAATGAGATTGGAGAATTTTTTAGAATCCATAACATAATAGAATATAAATCACCAGGAGATCATTTAGATATTGATGATTTTTATAAAGTACAGGGATATGCAAGTTTGTATAAATCGTATGGAAAATATGTGGATGAGAGGAAAGCAGAAGAGATCACAGTAACATTGATTCGAGAGGGAAAACCAGAAGGATTATTTGCATATTTTACAGAGCGTGGGGAGCAGATCCGACAAGAAAAAAGAGGGATCTATTATGTGGAAGGGAAGATTGTGTTTCCAACGCAGATCCTTGTCACCAGAGAACTGGAACAGGAGACACATACATGGCTGCGAGTTCTGTCAGGAAATGTAGAGAAAAGCGATGCAGGAAAATTACTGGAAAGGATCCAAGAATTGAAGGAGAAAGGTGAGAGAGAACTTGCGGATTCCGTATTGCGAGTGATGTTGGAAGCAAATCAGAAATTAGTGGAAGAATGGAAGGGAGATGGAAAGATGTTTGAAGCGCTGATGGAGATTGTGGAGCCTCAGATTCAATTGAGAGAAAAAGCATTAGCTGAAAAAGTGTGGAAAGAGGGAAGAGAAGAAGGAAGAGAAGAAGGAAGAAGAGAGGGAATAAAGGGAACCATAGATGTACTGAGAGGTATCGGATATGGAGATACAAAGATCCAGGAGTTAATAATAGAAAAATATAATTTATCCAAAGAAGAAATCATGGAATACTTTTAAATATATATAAAATTTTGGAATGGTTTATAGTGAAAGATATGGCACCTAATCAGGCGGCAGGAATAACAGTATCTCTGATGGCATAGCCACAAAGTTTAAGCAGATGAAGTGCCTTTAAAAAGGAAAAGAATGGAAGACACAAAGATACAATGGCATCCTGGATTTACGGCGGCCATGATGCTGGAGTTAAAGGAAAACAGAGAAGATTTAATTTTTGAGAAAGAATATAAAAGGAAGAAATGATGAGATATTGGTAACTACTTTCATTTTAATAATATAAAAAATCAGAACCACCGGCTTAGCCGGTGGTTTGCTCACGCCCTATAAGGGCTTATTACCGGCTCTGGAGTCTAAAGACTCATCGAAGGGTTCGCCAGCCGCAACATCATTCTGTACTAAGTCCTAAAGGACTTTTTCTATTTGTTCTTTTTTAC
>CAJTIR010000009.1 GCA_910576385.1 Lachnospiraceae bacterium | reverse complement strand
TATCCGGCTGCTTCCGAACTGAAGAAGGTGCCAGAGATTATCTGAAAATCATGTCCTACGTTGGTACGGCACATAAGCAGGGATACAATGCTTACGAAGCAATCAAAAATGCAATTTCAGGCCACCCTGATTTCATCTTTGAATAGTGTTGGCTCTGAATAGTTACGATCCAATTTAGATCCTATAAAAATAAATTCCATTTTATCCTTATATTCATCTGAAAGTTCTTCAATCGCCATTGCCATAATATCTTGTCCTTTCACTGGCTGAAAAGTAATACTTGGCAATAAATAAGTTATCTTATTTGGAGAGATAAGATCTTTTTGAGAAAGTTCTTCACTGGAGTCAAAATCTTCTACGCCAAAATTCAGAACTTTATTCTCTTTCTTATAGGTTTCTAAAATATATTCATGTACAAGATTTCCAGCAGCTAAAATTTTAATATTGTCACACAGATTGTCCCAAAATTTTTGGGGAACTATTTGACTCAATTGTTGAAAAAACACTGGCGGTTCATGAATCCACCATTTCACTTCAATATCTTTGCCATTTAACTTATAAACCAGCGTACACATTTGAAGCGTGTTAATCAACACCTCGTCATAATTTTCCACAATCCACGCTATAAATGATTCTTCCATTATATTTGTTACAATTCTCACTCCTGCGCCCTGCTGTAAAAATATTTGACGCATATACCCATCCTCTTTTGAAATAATATCAACCTGATAATTTAGTTTTTGTAATGTTTTCACCATGACAGTTATCACATTAATTCCACCTGATGGAATTAGACAGGGCAAGGCAATCAATATCTTTCTTTTTCTCATATCATATCCTCCACTTTTTTCGATAATTAGCTAAAATCTCAGAAGATTTTTTTATCTTCTCAATACAGGAACCTGCCATTTGATACTGCCCTGTCTCCATACAAATATCTGCCATCTCACAGAATACAATTTCTTCGTCTGGAATTAAATCATTTACGTAATTCAACATTGCAAAAGCCTGCCCCCATCTTCTTTTTTCTTTCAACAGCAGCACTAATTTATAAGCTGTATTTGCTTTATCAAAAGAAGAGGTATGAACCAGATATTTCAAAAAAGGAACAGAAATGGGATGTCTGTCTATCAACTCTGATAATTCATCATTCTCATCCAAAAATTCCAATCTCCACATTAAAAATTTCACTTTCAGATAATGTTCCTCCGCTGATTTCATATCCGAAATTCCGCTAAAAATCCCTTCTTCTATCCCCTCCTCTGTTTCCATTTGGTAAATACTCACTATAATCCACATGATTGCCGCGTGATTTTCTAATTTCGATAATATCATCATTTTCTCTGTCTGATAATACTCCAACAGTTCAGAATATGCACCCTTTTTCAAAAACCCATCTATTTCTTCCTGATAGCCGGCAAAACTCTCCATCAGTTTTCTTCTTTCTACGATCTCGAGCTGTTCTTTCTCAATTTCATCTGCAAATTCTTCCACAATATCACCTCTTTTCCGAAATAATATTTAACATCTCACGATGAAACCACTGTCGCAATGACGAAAACACTTTAAAGAATCTTCCAATCAACAGCCCTATTTTTCCCAATCAGGGGAAAATTTTTCTCCTATTTGAATAAACGATTCTTTTTTGTTCCAGTTACAGTGTGAAGACTGATAACAACGCCTGCAGGGCTGATCCATATTATCATGATCATTTACTATCTTTCGATATTCCTGATATTCTGGTGCGTTCCAAATATCCAGAAAGGTTTTCTGCATATCATACTTAAAAAACTTAATTGGTGTAGACATACAGGGACGAACATAACCGTCTGACCCCAAAAAGAAATCGCGCCAGGCTACAAAACATTCTTTGTGATCGTTATCTCCAGCAATATCCTCTCCTGGTATATGCGGAAGTTTTAGGACAATTCCTGTCTCATCTCCTACGCTCACTGCCTCTGAGAATACTTCTTGAATGAAAGATTCTTTTCCCCATAATGTTTCATGTAACAATTCTTCATTAAAAGCGGTAAGATATACCACCTTAACCTCATCTATCCCAATCTCAGCTGCCAATCGAACCAAATCGGGAAGCTCCCGAATATTTGATTCCATCGCACAGAACACAAAATTGATCCAGGGATATTTCAGATTGCGTCTGTTTCTCTCCTCCACGATTGATTTCAAATCCTCTGTGATCACATTAAGATCCGAACCTCTCCTAATCCTGGCATTCGTTTCATAAGTTGCTCCGTCAACACTTACCGCAAATACATCTACATTATATTTAAAAATACTCTCTCGAATTTTCTTTAAATTCATACCATTACAGCAGAAATACTTTCTAGCATCATGCCTGTCAATAATTTCCAACATCTCATTAAAATGGGGATGAATGGTAGGCTCTCCCCATCCCATCAATGTTACCTCCTCAATTGTGTCCATCATAGGCTCAAAGCTGCGGAATACATCCATATCAAAAGAAGTCATCTTAAAATCTGCTGCATTTCTTCCACACATCACACAATTTAGATTACAGGCATTGGTCAATTCAAATACCAGCCTCCTGGGATAAGATTCCAAAACTTGTGCTCCGGCCTCAATCTCTCTCAAATTTTTTTCCGTATTTTCCTGCTGCTTTTGGCTCAATGGCTTCCCTTTAAATAATTCTTTTCTCTTAGCTCTTATTATCATATTCTTCACCTTTCACTAACAAATATTTTGTATCGCCCATCTGAGGGTATGGAAGAATAAAGAAAACAGACAAAACAAACTGATACCCCATTTTGTTTTATCTGCTTATCATATCATTATTATCCTCCTTGATTTTCAATATTTCTTCCATGAAATATAATCACTACAATTGATATATCGACAAATTTTCAATCTTTCTTTACACCAATCGCATTCGCTCAACTGTTAAAAATTATACTCCTCCATAAATTTCTTTCTCTCACACAAATAATTGTTTAAATCGATCAATCTCCGTCATTTTTTCTTATACGCCAGAATCTTTTTACAGATTTTCTAATGTATATTTTCAGAGAACCTGGAATTTGGCAGTATGATCTGATCAATAATAAAGTGTAAATACTCAAGATCCCTCAAAGAATTTTTAGCCTTCGCCCCCTCTAGCATCACTGGAAATAATTCTTCAAAATGAAACACATTGTGGATCCCCACAACTACCAGCAACGGAACACTATAGATATTCTGCTCCACAGCTTCCTTTAATCGCTTCTCTCCCTCATTTCGTTTCAATTCTGCATCCCATAACAAAAATTTTGCCTGGAGATACTTATTATTAATCAAAGAATATTTCTCACCCTTGCTCCAGGTTTGAACTCTTCCATATAACTGATATTCTATCTCACATACAGATATCAATTTTTTTAATACGGACAATCCACTGTCCATAATAGAAGTATCATCATATTGTTCACAACATTGCATTGCATACATGATATCTCCTTGTACCATAAATGTAACAATCTGCTCTTTTAATTTATCATATACAGCTTTTAATTCCTTATTATAAAAAAAATCCTCCTCTTTAAATACTGGATTTTGAAAAAACGTTCCATATTCCTGAAGTAAAATCTTTCTTCCCTGATTGTACGCCTGAAGTTTCGACCTTCCACAATCATGCATACACCAAGGTTCTTTTTGGTACGGAACTGCCACGACATACCCCTGCTTACGAAACTCAAAGGATTGCGAAATATCATAAAAATCCCATCCTTGAAATAAATCTTCCCGCCAAGTAATATCATATTGTGTGGCCATCATCATACCATCTATAGCCTCTACCTCCTGGTAAGACCCAGGTTTTGGATTTTCCCCCTGTTTTATTCCAGCATCCTGTGTATCGCATGCATATGTCATGCCAATATTCCAACTTCGGTATAATACACCATCATCTGGTATATCATTCCCTCCAAGTACACCAAACATGCCAATGTCCTTGTTTTCAAAAATATCTAACATATCAAATATAAAATTTTGATTCCAAATCAATACATCCTGATGTAGATAGACCTTATATTTTGCATCTGATTGCATCATGGCCTCATTATATGCCGCTGTCATAGATTTTGCTTCTCGAAGCATATTTATCTCTAACTGCATTCCCTCTGGCACAAATAAATCTTCTATATATCGGCGGCATTCTTTTTCATATACCAAATTATTTATACAACATATAAAACAAATTTTTTGTTCATTCATAAATATATACCTTTTGACAAATACTCAATATAATCCACATTATTGCTGTATTATTTTCTGTTTCTGATAACATCATCGTTCTATTTGTCTGATAAATTTATTATGTCCACCACATGCCTGCAGTATTGATTCAACTCCTTCTGATTAAACTGTTGTTCTAATGACAAAAGTACTTTCAAATATTTTTCAAACCCTTTGATCTGCAAATATGGATTCTCCTTATAGGCTGGAAATAGTTCCAGCACAATTCTCTGCATTTTAAGAAAATAATCTGCCCCTAAATACTTATTTCCACTACCTGCAAAGTATAACGTCTCTATATAGTAACTATAAAGAAAATGAAATTCAATCTCACCGTAATATTTCTTGACATATTCTGTTTCAGATATTATCTTCTTTAATAATTCTAACTGTACAAAAGGATGATCATAAAGCGTATATTTCTCATTCATATGCTGCAATGTAACACTCTGTCCTGTTTGACGATAATAATATAGTCCTTCCTCCATACTATAAAACCGCTCTGCTGTAAATAGCAGCGGATAGACAAAATATGGTTCTTCATAGACTACTCCTTCTGGAAACGCTGCTTTCTGCTGCTCTAAGAATGTTCTGCGATACAACTTATTCTGACTCCCAAATGTAAATAAGGAACCTATCAGCATATTACTCCTGATCTCAGGCTCTGTTCCCACCAGCAAACCATAGTAAATGCTGCTGTCCGTATGACAATTATTCTCCCCATACACATGGAATGATAATCGTAATTTTTTTATTTAACTTGTCAGCACTTGCTTCAATGCTGTCGCTACTTGCTCCAAACATCCTAAGTATCCTGCCTCTCCTAAAAATTCTTGTACCACAGATTCCAAAACGCCATAACGAGCCATCTCCTCTTTATACATTCCAATCAAGATACAACGTGCACTGAAATTAGCGCTTAAATTCCTGTTGACGCTTTCCGCCTGTGCATATACATCTACGATAATCTCATCTATATAAGCAACTTCATATAACTTACCCAAACGTAAGATCCATTCATAATCCTCCAAACTTTGGAATCCTTCATGAAGCAATCCAGCTTTTTCAATACATTCCCTGCGAACTAACAGAGAGGGCATTCCAATCAGATTTCCTTCCAAAAGTTTGGGGTAAATATATCCCTGTTTCTTCTCCAATTCAATTTCTTTCTGCGGAAAATAATCTATTTCTCCTGCCAATCCATGATATTTGCAACATCCATATACCAGTCCCACCTGCTCTGGAGCCTGCGTCAAGACCTCCATCTGCTTCTCTAGTTTTTCTTTGTGCCATACATCGTCACTGTCATGGAATGCTATATATTTACTCTTGGCATTTTTAATTCCGATGTTTCTAGCATGTGCAGGTCCACAATTTTGCTCTAGCTTATAATACTGAATGCGTGCATCTTCGTATGCTTTCACCACTTTCTCCGTATCATCTACAGAACCATCATCGATCACCAACAGCTCAAATTCACTGTAAGTCTGTTCTAATATACTCTGAATCGCGCGTCCTACCAAATGAGCACGATTATAAGTAGGCAGCACAATACTGACACTTTCACGAATCGTCTTTGTTCCATCCTCTACCATAATATCTTTGGCGTCTCCCAACCTTTTTGCTTCCAACCTTTAAAAAATGTTTCCCACTCTTCTTCATTATGATCAAGCACTCTCATAATACTGTATGTTGCATTATTGCAGTCTTCTCTATCAATCTCTTTTTTTGCTCGGTACAGATATAACATCCAGTTTTGAATCGTGGCCAACCGTAAACATATTTTTTGAAACCAATCTCGTTTCGCTTCCTTTTTGTCGCTTTCCAATTTCATAATCTGTTCAAATATACTATAGACAAAAATATGTTCAAAAAATACTTGGTACTCTGGATATACCTCTGTTAACTCTCTGATATCTTCCCAAATATTTTCAGATAAATCATAATTTATCAATGCTGATTGTGCTCTGATCTTATCATTGATCAAACAATTTTGTTTTACAAATGTTATCATCCATGCTGCTTGTTCGGAAATTTCTTGATCATTTCCTGAAATATCGAGCTTGTCTTTGATTTGCTCTGCACGTTCACTCAACCCGATCTCTCTGTTATATAAAATATGGATAAATTTCTCCCTTAATTGTAATTTTTTCTCCAAAGACTCGGATAATCTAATCTGCGTTCTGCCCAATTCTTCCTCTGTCTCATAAAAAATTTCTGACTGTATTTCTGTTTTATCTGTCTCCCACAGAATCTCTAAGACAGCCGGACAGGATGGCGCCAGGGAAACTACATATAGTTCTTCATAGAGGGATGTAAATCGGGGATAATTTCTGCAGGTTTCACATAGAAATGCTTCTTCGTATTCTTTGTGCAGCATACATAAACCATCTTTTTGAAAAAATGGGCATCCTCCATCTTTTTTAAGATTCTATGTGGAATCTCTGATGAAATAAAATGTCGTATCCGCTCGTCCTCACAACCTTTGTATCTCTTATACGCAGCTTCATCCACTAAGATATTCCAATTCATTTCACAACAATTGTCAGGACATCTGCCCACAATACAATGAAATTTATCATAATAATTCAACTTATCAACTCGAAACATATTTCCTCTTTTTCTGCATTTTTGTGTAAATTATGTTATAATAAAACAGGTTACTGATTCTTATCAAATGTCTCGCCTACCATTTGTCGCAAATATATTTTACACTATTTTATGGAGGTACGCCATGCATTTTTTATTTATTCGCATAAAAAATTCAAGCTTTGATATCCCTTGGGCTTTACTGGAAATGGGAAGAAAGGTGGATATTTATGAAGCTGCTGAATTTGACCCTTTGGCTCCTGTCGCAGACGAATTTGAGAAATTGGAAACTTTTCTCTTAGAACATGATTTCAACTGCCTCATTTCATTCTTATTTATACCAGAAGTCTCCGACCTATGTCAAAAATATCACTTTCCTTACATTGGCTGGGTCTATGATTCTCCTTTAATTTCTCTTTATCATAAATCTGCAACAAACCCATGTAACTATATTTTTGTGTTTGATCAGAGCGAATATGAGCATTTAAAGCCGTTGGGGATCCCTCATTTGTATTATCTGCCTATGGGCGTTAATCTGTCACGTACTGGCGCCTTAGATATCACATCGGAAGATGAAAAGCGCTTTACCTGCGATATTTCTTTTATTGGAAATCTCTATGAGGACAATTCTTACAACAGCTTTATCTACTATTTTCCTGAAGATATTGCTGCGGAACTAAAACTATATCTTGTAAAAAATCTGTGTAACTGGCATAAAATAAAACCGTGGCCCCGCTTATCCCAAAAAGCCACTGATTTTATGGTTCAGAACCTTGGTGCCGATAAATGGAATCGTGAATCTATGGAACTTGATCTATATCTAGGACTTCTTCTGTTATCTCGGAAGCTCGCTGAAATGGATCGGATAACTGTATTAAATGCCCTCGCCGAACACTACACTGTGGATTTATATACCAGAAGCAACTGTTCCTATATTCGCAATGTACAAGTACATCAAGGTGTTGACTATTATACGGATATGAACAAAATTTTTTATTTAAGCCGCATTAACTTAAATATTACATTGCCCTCAATAGAAACAGGTATGCCGCAGCGAATTTTAGATATCATGGGTTCTGGCGGATTTGTACTCACAAACTATCAGCGGGAAATTGAAGATTACTTTGAAATTGGAAAAGAAATTGAGGTTTTTCGTGATTTGGACGAATTCATGGAAAAAGTTCCATATTACTTGTCTCATGAAGAGGAACGGCTGCAAATTGCCATGAATGGGTATCAAAAGGTACGTAAATGTTTTTCATATATCCATCAATTAACACATATTTTAGAGATCGTCGAGGAGGACCAGACATGAAACTGTTATTTTATCGCTATGGCAGTATCTGTGAACCAGATGTTATAGATGGCTTTCAGGAGCTTGGCCATACCATACAACAGATCACTACAGAAATTACTAATAAATCACTGACTCCCCAGGAATCCATTCGAATTGTCAGCAATACACTGTTAGAACATCCGGTTGATTTTGTATTTAGTATAAATTTCTTCCCATTTTTAAGTGAGGTATGTAATATTTTTCATATTCCTTATCTGTGCTGGAGTGTTGATTCCCCTGTAATGGAGCTATTCGCCACCTCCATTACACACCAATGGAACCGGATATTCCTATTTGACTGGGCACAGTATGAGGAAATTGCCCCCTTAAATCCTGGACATGTATATCATCTTCCTTTGGCCGTCAACATTGCACAAAAACAAGGTCAGATTAGCTTTGCCCCTTCAAATCTACATCAAAAATTTACTTCCGATATTTCTTTTGTCGGTTCTCTATATACAGAAAAATGTCCTTATGACAAGCTAACAAACCCTCCCGAATATCTTGTTGGCTATCTGGAAGGTTTGATGGAAGCTCAATTGAGAATTTATGGCGGTTTTATTCTTGAAGAATTATTGTCGGATGAAATGATTGCTGAATTTAAGGCACATTTACCAGGATTTTATTGTTATCCATTTGAATCTTATCTCACTGATCGTAAAACTATGGCTCAACTGTATATGGGCAGTAAAATTTCTGCTATGGAACGAGTACGAATTATGGAACTTCTCTCACAACATTTTTCCGTTGCTCTGTATACTGCAAGTGATACTTCTTCTCTTCCCCGCATCCACAACTATGGACTGGCAAAAACTATGGAAGAGATGCCTCTGATATTTAACAACAGTAAAATTAACTTAAACATCACTTCAAAATCCATACGCAGCGGTCTCCCTCTGCGTATGTTTGATATTTTAGGGTGCGGCGGTTTTATGATTACCAATTTCCAGCCAGAGCTCTCAGAGTGCTTTACCATCGGCACAGACCTAATCTGTTACGAAAACCTGGATGATTTAAATGAGAAAGCAAACTATTACCTTTATCATGCCAATGAACGCCAGGAAATCGCTGAGAATGGTTTGCAAACTGTGAAAAAATATCACACTTATCCTATTCGTCTGGAACAAATGCTCTCTCTTGCATTTTCCTCTGCAAGTTAATTTACGAAATCAATTTTCTAATTTGTTATATTATTTGTTATAAAAATCGCAGGAGGTTTTATATGAATGTTTTATTTATTGACTGGGGATGTTTTGGCAAAGCGGACGCCATTTTTACGCTGGAGCAAATGGGATATAAATTGACTATGTTTTCACATAAAGATTATCAGGAACGCATCAGTCAGGAATTTTCTCATGCCTTTGATGAGACTATGAAAGAGAAAACATATAAATTTTGTTTCTCCTTTAACTTCTATCCTGCAGTTGCGGAGAGCTGCAAACAACATGACCTGCCCTATATATCTATGATCTACGATAGCCCTTATGTCGCATTGTATTCCTATACTATTATCTATCCCACAAATTATGTGTTTATGTTTGATAAACAAGAATACTTAAAATTTTGTAATATGGGTATCAACACTGTCCATTATATGCCTCTGCCCGTCAATGCCACTATTATTGACTTTTTATCGAAGAAAGATTTTGACCGCCAAAAATGTACTTGTGACGTCTCTTTTGTCGGTTCTCTTTACAATGAAGACCATAATTTCTATGATCGGCTTACCCAGATCAACGACTATGCCAGAGGCTATCTGGATGCCATTATGGAGGCACAATTAAAAATCTATGGCTACAATTTTCTGGAAGAAGTCTTAACTGGAAAAGTACTGCAGGAATTACTGCGTGTTGCTCCTTACAATAATGATCGATATGGTGTGGAAACATTACCATATATCTATGCAAATTATTATCTGGGACGGAAAATAACTTTCTTAGAGCGTACTCGTCTCTTAACTTCTATTGGAGAACATTTTCCTGACAAATTAAAACTTTTCACTCTAAACAAAGAATTTGAGATTCCCCATGTACAAAATATGGGCGCAGTCGATTATTACTCAGAGATGCCCTATATCTTTGCCAACAGCAAGATTAATCTCAATATTACCTTAAAAAGTATTCAGTCTGGCATTCCTCTGCGGGCTATGGATATTATGGGCGCTGGCGGATTTTTGTTGACAAACTTTCAGGCAGATTTTTTGGACTACTTTATACCAGATCAAGATTTTGTCTATTTCTCAGACCATGAGGATTTGTTAAATAAAATTGAGTATTATCTCTCCCATGACAAAGAACGGAAAGAAATTGCCCAAAATGGTCATCAGAAGGTAAAAGAAAATCATAGTTTTGAAAAATGTTTTCAAGAAATGCTGCAGATTAGTAATTTATTGTAATTGTAAATAAACAAGATGTAGGAAAACTACTCAATGAAAAAACTTGATCTAACAATAAAAATAAGACCGGAAAATCCGGTCTTATTTTTATGATAGCCATTCGTTTGATTATCCAAGTAAGGACAATACACCCTGGTTAGACTGATTAGCCTGTGCAAGCATAGACTGGCCAGCCTGAGCAAGAATGTTATTCTTGCTGTACTCAACCATCTCTTCTGCCATATCAACGTCACGGATACGAGACTCAGCAGCAGATGTATTCTCGGAAATGTTATCCAAGTTAGAGATGGTGTGCTCTAATCTGTTCTGAAGAGCACCCAGCAAGGAACGCTGATCAGATACTTTGTTAATAGCGCTCTGGATCTTATCCATAGCAGAACCAGCCTGGCTGTGAGAACTTACGCTCAATCCAGTTACACCTAAAGAAGCAGCGTCCATATTGCTGATCTTGATGCTGATTGCCTGACCAGACAGAGAACCAACCTGAAGGTTCTTTCCTGTGAATGTGCCGTCTAACAGATTCATAGAGTTGAACTGTGTGGTTGACTGGATTCTTGTGATCTCAGATGTCAACTGATCAATCTCGTTCTGGATAGCAGTTCTGTCGATTGTGGTGTTGGTATCGTTAGCTGCCTGAGTTGCCAGCTCGTTCATTCTCTGTAAGATAGAATGAGCTTCATTCAATGCACCCTCAGCTACCTGGATTAAGGAAACGCCGTCCTGAGCGTTAGAAGAAGCTTTGTTCAAGCCTCTGATCTGGCTTCTCATTTTCTCAGAAATGGATAATCCGGCAGCGTCATCGCCTGCACGGTTGATTCTATAGCCAGAAGATAATTTCTCAGTGGATTTTGCCTGTGCGCTTGTTGTGATACCTAACTGTCTGTTAGCGTTCATTGCTGTAAGATTGTGTTGTACTACCATAATAATATTCCTCCTTGAATATACTGCAGCTTCCATGCTGCATTTGATAATTTGTGTTGTGGACTTCCCTTCGGGCCGTACGCTCCTTCCGTTCCGTCCACTGAAATCTTAAGTAATGTATTTCCTTTACTTGTAACTTATATCGGAAACTTTTCTTGATACTTTACACCTAATTTATATTTTTTTATTTTTTCTTATCCATAAATTGTGAATCAATTGTATTTAGCTTTGCCATACTCTTATAATACTGGCTTGCCACCTTATTGCTGGCGCGTGCATGACGGATATTTCCCTTAACAGCAGCAAATCTTTTTACCGCAAGTTCACGGTTCCGGTACTCTTGTGTCTGAACCGTCGTACTCCGCTCAGTGATCTCTGTAATCAATCGTTTCATACTGAGAATTTCATCTTTATAAGATTCTTTCTGCAGTTGTAAAATAGGCTTTATTCTGTCATATACTTGCTGAAAACCTTCATCCAACTGGTTGAGCTGATCTACCAGATTGCTCTTTTCCTCCATATTTTCCTCAAGTCTGTCTGGATCAGAACTCTCGTCCGTAAACAAGAAACTCTGTTCTTTATTTTTCTCAATAATCCGATCCAATAAATTTTTCTTCTTTTCCAGACTCTGAATCAGCACTGCGATGTACTCTCTATCCTGCATATTTGCCTCCTATAAAAAGACGAATGCAATGCATTATTGCATTCGTCCTCTGGAATTGCATCTATTTTGCTCTCCGCATAACTTCCTTCCAGGTATCACGCATTGTACGGAGATGTTTAAGCACCTCCTCCAAGATTTCTTTATCTTTTTTAATGTTGGCCTCCACCAGCCTATCATAGATATATTTATAGACATTCTCGAAATCTTCTGCCACTGGATACTTATGATTCAGGGTTGCCCGGAATTCTTCTATAATGTTTTCCACCTTTACAATGTTCTCATGCGCCTTCTGGATATTCCCTTGCTCTATAGCTGCCACAGCAATATTACAGAATTTAATCGCACCTTCATACAACATTAAAGTCAATTCTCCCGGAGATGCCGTCATTATTTTATTTTGGTTGTAAGCTGCATAACCCTGGTTTGTAATCATTGCTTATTTCCTCCTTGAAATAAATTCCGCAGCTACCCGCAAAAACCGGATAGCTGCTGTATATGCTTATCAGGAACCTAATAAGCCACCTAATGCACTAGTACTGTTCTGCAACGTAGAGAGCGCTTTCTCCATTGCAGCAAACTTGTTGTAATAATACTCTTCCATTTGAGTGACCTTATCTTCCCATTTCTTAATCGTTTTAGTATATTCATCATAGTCTCTCTGCATCTTCTTGTCATTGTAGATACTGAACTTACTATTCATAGTAGTACTCTGCATCTTCTTATCCAATTTGGTGTAGAGATCATCACTTAGCTTCTGGAAAAATTCCTGTACCATTTCTGGATTACTCTGAATGGCTGCCATCAATGCATTGTTGCCGCCATTATTTCCTGCTGAAACCTCATCCTCGCTGTCGCCATCAATATGATAACAATAACCCTCATTCTCAGCAGAAGCCAGATATCCCTGGGTCTTAATGCCAAAGCTTGCCAGACTATATTTCTTGCCGTCACTCAAAGTAATACCCTGTGACATGCTGGAAGTCATCAGATTCATGACCGAAGATAAGGTATCATCGCGGCGAAGTATAGATTTCTTAATCTTTTCCTCCCATTTCTCAATCTCCTTATCGGTCATTGCATCTTTTTCTTCATCTGTCAGAGGCTCATACCCCTTTGCTGTACCTGCATTGTAAAGCTCATCCATTTCTTTGATTAAAGCATTATACTCTTTAAAGAAATCTTTGATACTGTCATAAATCCCCTGTACATTAACCTGGGTGTTGACCGTAATACTTTCACCTGGCTTTGTCTCCTGAAGCGCTGTAATTGTCATACCGTTTACTGTGATATCGTTACTGTCAGACTCATATGTCACACCATTCAATGTAATCTGCGCCTTTGTACCATCAATCCTCTTCGCATCACTGTAATCTGTATCCGTCATTACATCCTTGATGGATTGGAGTTTACCCATCAAAACCTTTGCCCGCTGAGCTGGTGTGGTAGGTGCATCAGGATCATTGGGAGCCGCCCCTGTCAGCAGCGCGTTATCCTGAATAAATGCCTGTTTATCTGCAATTTCCTGTGCATTGGCCTTCATATCATTAGAAACCGCCTGAATATCCGCTGAATTCTGATCTACCCATGCCTGCATCGCAGTAGTTCCAGCCTTGTAGGCGTCGATCACATCCTGTGCAGTCTGTGCATTGCTGGGAGGATTTACAGCAATATCCTGATAATCAGCCACTGCCTTGGCGCTAGCTCTAAGCTGTGTAATATCCCCGTCACTAAAGCCTGCTTTATTTTTTAACTGCTCAAAATAAACATCTTCACCATCCGCCTTAAGCTGCTCATCTGTTTTATAGAGCATACGCTCCATATCATCCTGTTCCGCATCTGACAGTCCTCTTGGATTGGGATTACCGTCTTCATCAACTTTGTACTTAAGCGAATCTCTCAGGCCAATATATGTTACAGCAAAATTACGGTCAGCCTGAAGATTAGAAATTTGAGTCTTATAGTCAGCATTCTTCTCTTCCAGGGAAGCAATACTGCCTGCCACGGTATTGTCTCCCTGATATGTCTCAATCTTGCTTAAAATATCGGCAAAATTTGCCTCAATCTCGGCGTCTGTCATCTGCGTGCCATCCGGCTTCTTGGTATAAGCCATCCATTGTTCATATGCTTTATCATTTGCAGCAGATTGAACATAAACTCCCATGCTCTTTAAAGCCTGAAGACCATTTTGATCCACTGCGGTCAAAGCAAAATCATTGTCCTCGCCGCTCTTCTTTGCGGAAATATACATTCTGCCATTTGCCTGATCAAAACTGGCAGATACTCCAGCATCCTGCAGTTTTGCAGTGAAATCTGCCACTGTCATATCTGAGCTGATCTCAATATTGGTAGTGGAGCCATTGACTGCCAAAGCGATTGTTCCCTTACTGTTTGCACTCATTCCAAGCTCTTCCAATGTTGTTGCATTTGTCGTACCTTTGGCGAGCTGTGCACCGGTGAGATAACCTGTGGTCGCCACATGGTTAATCTCCAAGTTCTGTACTCCGTTCAAAGCTCCATTGCTTGCCATTACAGTTGCTTTGGTCGGATCAGAAACCGTCGTTGTTTTCTTATTATAATAAGAACTTAATTTCATATTGCCCAGTTTCTTATACAGGCTATTAACTTTCTTATTTAAATCCTTCCAGGCATCCATCTTCCATTCCAGTTTTGTCTGTGCCTTTACATGTTTATCTTTTTTAGTACTGTATGCAGCCACTAATTCCTGCACAATTGAATCGGTATCCAATCCAGATACCAAACCGGATACTCTTATTGCCATAATAATCCCTCCTATAGCTTCTCATCCACTAACAATCCTGCCAGTTCCCACACCTTTGCGATCATATCCAGAGTCTTCTCTGGCGGATATTCCTTAAGCACTTCCTTTGTCTCCTTATCCACAATCTTGATTGTCACTCGATTGGTGGAATCATGTACGCCAAAGACAGCCTCTGAATTTATCACTTTCTTGTTAATTTCCTCAACCGCGCGCTTTACCCCTTCATTGGGGATCTTTCGCTCTGCCGACTCCTTGTTTTCATTTTCTAGTAATTCTGGAGCTTTTACATATTCTCTGCCGACCGCTTTGTCCTGAACCTTATGGCCGCTCTCACTCTCCGCAGCCATCTCATTCACTTTCTTATCTAGTTTCTTCTCTGCTGTATCAATCGCCTTCTCTGCTGACTTTTCAGGTTTCACTGTCACAGATACTTCTGGTTTTACAGCTTTCTCTACTTTTACTACAGGCTTGGGGCTACTTCCCTGATATGCCGCTATACCTGCAGACTTCAATGCTTCCATTGCCATCAAAATCACCTCCGTGTGATAATTCCAACAGATGGATTGGCAATGCCACCTGTCATATTCTTCTTAAATATCCTTATCTTGTAGTAAATATCGGTTTTTTTTTACAAAAATTTACGCTCTACAAAATATTTTTCAAGACATTCACATTTTCCAGGTTAACCGCTGCCTGATTCTCTTTCTGGATCTGGATATACACCTCTTTGCGATAAATAGGAACCTCCTTGGGTGCGGTAATTCCAATCTTAACTTGGTCCCCCCGCAGCTCCAGGATACTGATTTCTATATCATTATCCACAATGATGGATTCGCCCTTTTTTCTGGTTAATGCCAGCATCCTATTCACCCGCCTTTTCTTTCTTTGCCTGTAAAATCTCGTAAATGGGGAATTTAACTGGATAATCATCTTCTACAATGACCTGTACAGCTTTGCGCTCCTTGACATTAATCACAATGGGCGCTTTCAAATTCACACTAAGCTTTTTCACATCTGCTGTCGCTGTAACTGTCACCAATACATAAGTGCTATCTTCCGCTAAAGTACCCAGATGCTTCAAAAGCTGTTCCTCTACCTTAGGATTATAATCCTCCTTCACTAAAAGGGGATCTAGTACTGGAAGTGCAAACGCTGGTTCCTCAATAGACTGCAGCCAGGAAATATTCTTGCGTCTGCCGTCCTCTCCTTCATCATAGACCAGGGTAAATCTCTGACAATGAGGAAAACCAATAATCCCCTTCTCAAAGAATATCATTTTCTCTTCTTCAATTTCAATCTCACCAAATAACTTTGTATTTAACTGCATATGCCTCTCCGTTCTCTATCTCATTGGAAATCAAATAATCTGCTTCTTCATTTTACAGATAATTCAACAGCGTCTGCCCATTTGCTTTTGAGGTTGCCTGCAACGATGCCTGATATGCCGTATATGCAGCCGTATATTCAATAATAATATCCGACAGCTCTTTATCTTCATTTCTGGTTTTCAACTGTTCAAACGTCGACTGCTGTTCAGATACTCTAGTCTCTGTCAATAATAGACGGTCTTCTCTGCTTCCCAAATCTGTTTTGGCAAGTGTGATATTATTTTTATACTTCTGGAATTTATTGACGCCATTGGAGTAAAGCTTCTGCATATTAGTATCTGCATACACAGCTTCCTTCTCGGCGGCCTCCAGCCACTCCTTCAGCCCTGCCTGGGATGCTGGGTCAGCATACTGCGCCTGCTTTTGCATCTCTTTGATTTTATCAACTTTATCATGTGCAGCAATTGCCGCCTGAACTGCATTTGTCAATTCATCCACATCCCTGCCGATGGAGGAATTAAACACATCACTTGCCTGGGTATTTACCGTCAAACTCTGATTAAAAGCCACTGTATATTTGATCTCTTGATTCTGTTTTGTATATTTTATGGTATTGTCAGGATCTGTGATATCTTCACAGTCAAAATAATGCTCTGGACGGAGTTCTCCCTCGCTAAAGCCCTTCTTTGTGTAGGTAACGCTGAGTTGCGTCTTCTGGCTGCCAAAGGTATTGGCAACATCCTTGCCCAAAATCAGTTCCCCGGTTTCCTTAAGAAAAATAACCTGCTTATCTCCCACATAAAAATCATCTGCCGCCCATTCATCATAGGACATATCTGTTGTGATATTTACCAGATCATCACCAATTTCCATATCCTCCAGATTCTGCCAGCGTCCTTTGGCCTCATCATAAAATTTTATGTCTTTGGCTGTCAGCTCCTCCATATTCTCATAAGAAAGGCGAATGCGATGATTGGAGTATTCCTTAGGCATATCAGTAAGATCTACGCCGGCCAGCACATCTGCAGATGTGTTTGGCACTGTCACCTGATTATTATAATAACGCATCTCATCTATGTTCTGATAGGAAACCTTTTCTGTAATTTTATAAGTAGTATCTGCCTGATCTTCGGAAAATGTCAAGGGCTTATTGGTTTTATATCCTGTAAATACATACCTGCCGATACAATCTGCATTTCCTTCCCGATATACCTGATCGCGCAGGGACTGAAGATTTTTTAAAATCGCGGCTCTGTCTTCCTGATTAAGCGGATCATTGCTGCCAGCCACACATTCTTTATAGACATCATCCATGATCCTTTCCATATTGATCAGAGCACCTTCCGTCACTTCAAGCCAGGATTTTGCATCCTGAATATTTCGCTCTACATATTGATCTAACTCAAATAAATTACTTCTCAGGCGCAGCGCACGAATTGCAATTACTGGATCTTCGGAAGGCCTGGAAATCTTCTTCTGACTAGTCATCTGGTTATTCAGCTTATCTACATTGACTTTGTTGCTGTTCATATTTGTCATGCTGTTTTTGCTGATCATGCTATTGGTAACTCTCATTTACAAACCTCCTTATACACCGGTCTCCAAAATCAATCGATTATAGATTTCAGACATTGTTTGAATCATTCTGGACGCCAAATTATAAGCATTCTGGAATTTTACGATATCAAGTCCCTCCTCATCCTCATCTACGGCCGAGATAGACATCCTCTTTTGTTCAATCGTATTCGAAATATTGCTGTAATTTTTCAAAAATGTTTCAGCCTTCTGCGTATCTACCGAATTATCAGTAATCAGACACTTCAAAAATGAATCTGCACCGCCGCCGCGGAACATCTTTATCTCTGTTTTGAGCTTTTGCATCTGCTCCACTAAATTCTGGTTAGCCACTCCATCTGGCAAATCCTTACCTGTCAATGTCACCATGCGGTTAGGATCTTTGAGTTCATCGGCAACTTTAATGTTAGCCGCTGTCAATTTATAGTAATCATTCTTAAAGGTGCTCATATTTCCTGTAGCATCATAATCGGCAAAATTATATTCACTGCCGTCCGCCTTATTTCCGGCCACAAAGAACGCGCCTCCGGCAACTCCGTTTAAGTCTACACCAGACTGCTGAATCTGATTGAGCTGCTTTGCAAATTCCCGCAAAAACTCATTGGCCTGCGCCTGATAATAAGGTATTCCCATCGCATCAATATCTTCCCCAATATTAGCTTTACGATTATTCAGAGACTCACGTTCCTCTACGGAAAGCGTATATTTTAACTGGAACTGATAGGTCTTAGTCTCAGCGTCATAGGTAAAACCTGAATAACGATAATCCTTGTTGTTGAGCGTGATGATTCCGTCATCTGGCATATTCATTTTATTGATATCTGTAATACTGGGATTCATAATTGTGACAATATCTCCATCTGCTCCCGGCACGATAGATTTTACTGTACCACTAAAAGCTTGATTATTGTTGCCATCACGTGTGTCAAACAATCCTTTCAGTCTGCCTGTACAGTTCTTTCCAGAGGCATTGAATGGAATATTATCCTTAGTCCAATAGATATCATACAATCCTTCCGCATCTGACTGATTCACTTTTTTATCTCTTGCCACGTAAGTCAAGGTGTTGTACTCAAAAGAATCTACCAGCGTCTGACCATTGATTTTTAATAGATAATTCGTTCCTCCAGTATAGATCTCTGGATGGTTAGTATTGGTTACTTTGGTCTCTCTTACTTCCACATCCACCAAATCAGACAATTCATCCACCAATAGCGCTCTCTGGTCGCGCAATTCATTGGCGTTACTTCCCTGCAGCTCAATGACATTGATTTGTTTATTTAACAGCGCAATTTTCTGCGCAATCCCGTTAATCTGATCAACCTGTGTAGCGATCTCCTGATTACAGTCCTCCTGCATCTTCAGAAAACCTGTGTACATACTCTGGAAAAAGTTGGCAAAACTCTCAGACTTGCTGATAAATGACTTTCTGGCATCTAACTCTTCTGGTGTTTCCCTTAATGTATCTAAGGCTCCAAACATTTCATCCAGAATAGTGGTAAAGCCTTTCTGGTTGTCGTCATTGAGAAGGTATTCCTCAATCTGCTGCATATAATACAACTTGCTGTCATACATTCCCGTCTTCGCGTTATTCTCCCAATATTTTACATCATAATAAAAATCTCTTTTTTGAATGATTTCTGTGGTGACAACACCGCTTCCCACAGTACCATAACGCTGATTTGTACGCAGCGCCTCAGCCGCTATGCGGACTGCTTCCTGTCTGCTGTAACCCTTTGTATTTACATTTGAAATATTATTTGCAGTTGTATTCAGCGCTGCCTGAAACGTATTCAGCGCTGAACCTGCAATTGTAAGCCCAAAAAATGTTGATGGCATATCTTACCTCCTGAACTCTCCTAATTATAATCTGGTAACGAGATGCTCTAACATCTCCGAAATTACATTGATAAAACGGCTGGACGCATTGTATGCACTCTGATATTTGATCATATTCTGTAATTCTTCATCTGAAGAAACACCAAATACCATTTGTCTATTATTCTCAATACTGGCAACCTCTCCGCTGAGACTCTCCGAAAGTCCTTCGTACACATTCCCTGTTACTGCCACATCCTCAATCAATCTTCCGTAGTATTCCTTAAAGGTACAAAGATCTGTATTACTGGGATTGATTGTCTGAGTCTTCTTTTCCCACAGTTCTACCAATTGCTGTGCCATATCCAATGCTGGCTCTCCGTCCTTGCGCAGATGTGGTATTCCACTCTCTCCCTGCAGAAGTTCTGGATTTACTACCGTTCCCTGATAACCATACATTTTTGCAGTATCATAAGGATCTTCTTCATTATATACATAATAAACGCTTCCATCATTCGCCACAACTTCTGTGTAACGATCGCATCCTCTGCGAGAAAACAACTCTTTGCCCGGCTTCTGGCCATCTGCGCCGAGACACCCGTTCTCTTCATCCCAAACCTTGACATTATTATAGACTGTTCCATCCATTCCCACAAAACTCTTGGTAGTGGTTGGACTGAAAATATCATTGATTGCTGTGATAATCTCATGTGTCAATTGATCAAGTTCTGCTTGGGAATTCATAATGACTGACATTGCCACGCCATCCTCATATTCCTGTTGGCTTTTTCCTGTAATATCCCGATAATCTGCCGGCCTATCGCCTCTTGATAGAATCAGACCCTTCAACTCTCCAATATCTGTATTCAATGTTGGTGAAATATCTCCGCTCTTGAAATCAAACATATAAGTATACTGTTCTCTACCCATATCTGAGAGCTGCGGCCAAATCGGTGTCACAAATCCCGTTACTGGATCGGTTATTCCCTTTATTTCGTATACGTGAATCTCATCCACAAATTCCACATTCTCAATTTTTACTCTTACTGTTCCATCCGCCCGTTCCTTATAATCAACCTTAGCCAGGGCAGACAGTTCATCCAGGGCATTGTCCCGCTCGTCACGCAGTGTCATTGCCGTCTCAATGCCGCCGCATTCAATCTTTAAGATCTGCTGGTTTAATTCCTGGATTGTATGACCAAGTTCATTGATCCTGTCAATCGCATTATTTACTTTATAATTCAGTTCTCTCTGATAAGATTTAAAATTTTCCTGAATTGCCTGTGTACGCTCCAAAAACAGAGTTGCCTTCTGAACCACTAAGGTTTGATAATCTTCCTGATCTGGTCCTTTTGCGAACTCTGCAAAAGACTGCCAAAATTCTTCCAGCGCTGTCTGAAACTGCTGTCCATCCAATTCCTGAAACATGGATTGCGCTTCTCTTGTTGCCTCCGCACAAGATTCATAAAAAGACTGTCTGCCATTTTCCAAACGATAACGCTGATCCAAAAAACGATTTCTGGTATGCACTACATCCGCAATCGTCACGCCCAAACCTGCCTGCTGTTTGCTGATTGCAGCATTTCCAAATGTCACATAATCTCGGTCAGCAAACATTACTTGCTGTCTCACGTAACCCTTAGTATCTAAGTTGGCCAGATTATTTGCCGTTGTATTTAAAGCATTTTGACTATTCTGTAAACCGGATGCCCCAATATACAGACTTCCCATTCCATTTGCCATTCTGTTCTCCTTTACTATTCGGCGATCGAGTAGGGAAGATTTTCTTCCCTATACTCGCCGCGCAGGGTATCTCGTACCTAATACCCATTCCCACGGTTCAAACTTCCTAAACTCGCTTTGCGCAGGGCGTATACTGCGTAAACAGTAAATTTCCTAACGCGCCCCGTACATTCAAAATCATTCCAGCCAGTGCTGGAATCACCGCTGTTACTATATATCCCTCTTTACTGCTTAGCATCAAACCCACTGCTGCCTAATAACTCTCCAGTATTATTGGCCTGCCGGTCATAATTTGCTGTTGTCGGCGCCTGACGCATACTGCGGAATAATGTCAAGTCAAACTCAGCCATCTCCATTGCCTGCTTGAGCAATACCTCATTCTGGCCATTGATATCTGCCATCTCATTCAAGGTACATCTCAATCTCTCTTTTAAATCCTCCAGCTTACGCTGCTCTTCTGGCTGTTTATTTAAAAATGCTATCATATTAGTAACCGTCAGCTCCTCTGGCTCCTTACTAAGTACGATAGACATATCCTTGACAACTTCTCTTCTTTTATTTTCCAGATTGATCAGATTTCCGGTGATCTCCTGCTCCCGACTAGTAATTTCCTCAAGGGCGGGAATATCGCCATCTATAATGATCTGCCGTTTCTCTCTAGACAGTTCTGTAAGATGCTGATACTCCCCGTTCTCCCGTTCCAATATATCCATAAAATCTTCCATTAAGCTTGCCACGCAAAAACCTCATTTCTAGCAATATGCCTCGTACTTCTCAATCAGCTTTGCTGCAAAATCGCCTGCTTCCACCTTATAGTTGCCGGATGCAATACGGCTCTTTACCTGTGTCACCTTGTCCTCTCTAATATCAGGGGCATCCGCTACCGCCTGCTTCGCCACATGATAATCTCTGCCTGTCTGAGAGATCTGTAGCTGATCCCGCTTATCTACACTGCCGCTGCCCTTCATCTTAGAAACCTTACCACTGTTATAAATTTGAGTTACCTGATTATATGCTTCTATACGCATAAGGACCTCTCCTTTCCGTAAAATCCGTTTTACTATATTTTTTATCTTTATGATCTATTTTATTTATCGGTTGTTTAATTGGAAACTTTAGGAGTTTTGCTAAACTTCCTAACAAGGGCTGTGCCTTTCGGCACAGCCCTTATCCATTTTATACACAAGAAAAACTACGATCTACCATCAAGATTCTCTCCTGTATGATTATTTTATTTTCATTCCCTTTTTCTTTCTGGTGACAACCAGATAAGTTCCAGCAAGGAACACACCTGCGCAGAGCATATATCTGGCATCAAAGGCAACGCCTGTCTTTGGCGTGCTGTTCTTTACCTGTGCTGTTCCCAAACTTCTGGAAACGGAGGTAGCATTTCTAGTTACGGTTGTTCCGCCAGTACCTGTCTGGGTAGTGGTGCCTCCTGTCGTTCCTGTGCCGCCTGTTGTTCCACCCGTATTACCGCCTGGGGTTGATGTTGATGGATTGTCCCCTGGATTCTCCCCTGGTTCTTCTGGTGGAGTTACAGGCGGTTCTTCTATTACAGGCGGTTCTTCTATTACAGGCGGTTCTTCTGGTTCCTTATCTAAGTATTGAAAAATATAGCTATTTTCATCTGCAAAGCGCTCTGCCTCAGTATCCTTATAGCCATAGATCACATCCGGCGTCCAGGAGGACTGGGAGCCAATAGAAGTAACATTTTTGGGAATCTCTACCGCCCCAACACCGCTTCCAGTAAAAGCATCGGCCTCAATTGTGGTGACAGAATCTGGCAATTTCAACTCATACACATAAGGACAACTGCTAAATGATGCAGAGGCCAGTGTGGTGATCGTTTTAGGCAGTTCCAAACTGTTCTTACCCATTGGACAATACAAAATCTGCGTCAATCCTGGATCATAAATACATCCATCATAGGAAGCATAACTGCCGTTACCGCCGTCTATTGTAATATCACTTAAATTGCCACAGCCATCAAAAGCGCTCAAATCTAAAGAGGAAACTCCTGCCGGAATTGAAACACTTGAGAGACCAGAACAATTCCCAAATGCCTGTGCTCCAATGCTTCCCACAGATTCTGGGATGCTGACACTATCCAAACTGGCACATCCATACAATGTAAGTTCTGGAATATCTGACATTCCGCCAGAAAGACTTACAGAAGCCAATCCGCTACAGCCTGCTAACACACCACTTCCCATAGAACTTACAGAAGATGGAATTGTAATCTCAGATAAGCCCACACAATTATTAAAAGCGCCGCTGCCAATCTCTGTCACAGAACCTGGAATACTGATGCTGCCCAGACTGCCGCAGCCATTAAACGCCTGTGCACCGATCGAAACAACACCATCGGGAATTGACACAGAAGCAAGACTGCCGCAGCCGTCAAAAGTCTCTGCCTCAATCGCACCCAAGCCTGCCGGAAGCTCCACATATCCCAGAGAACTACAGCCATAGAAAGCGCCTGCTCCCACGCTTGCTGTCCCCGTAAATACTGCGCTGGAAAGTCCGCTACAACCTGAAAAACTATAATTTCCGACACGAGTGATATTTGCTGGTATTGTCACACTAACTATAGAGGCATTTCCAGCAAAAGCATAATCAGCAACCTCTGTGGCCACTGCCGGGAGCGTGATGTCTCCCCCTGCCCCAGTATATCCAGTAATCACTGTCCCATCCATGATATACGCACTGACATCCTCTTCTGCCATTGTCTGAACTGCCGGACACAGCGCCAGAGTAATCGCTAATATCAGTATCGCATTGAAAATCCTGCCAAACCTTTTTTTCATCCTCTTATCCTCCTTGCTACTCTGCATTGCTATTTCTTACACTTCTTTGCCACCAAAAACAACCTTCCATCTTCGGTATAGTTGTTACAGGTGGAGAGTGTCAATAATTTATCCCCATACGAAACATCCATGTCTTCGCCCGTGATATTCAATGCTTTGATATTTTCCACATAATTTTCAAAGGCATCTTTATTTCCGGCATTGATAAAATCATAATACCTAAAGTCATTGCCCTCTTCTCCCGCTACTTTTGACAGGCATACTGCTATAATCTCATACTCCGCTTTTTCATAAATTGTGTGAAATGCAACCTTCTTGTGTTCTCTCCAATAAGCTGGATCAAGATACTCTTTCAATCCGCCAAACATCAAACCTGATTTCATATTGTGTCCATAGACAATAAAATTATCATCTGCCCCTTCCAAGCTATTCCTGGAATCCAAGAAAATGGAACCATTGATGTCCTCTGCTCCGTCAAAATTATGATCCAGATAGAAATCACTGCTCTCAGACACTGCCTGCATCACCGGGTAATCAATCCCAGTTCCGATCACTGTAATCCAGCCGGCAAAATCTGCATTTTGCCCATACAATTTTTGATATTCCGGCAAAATTTCAGGCCCTGTCTGTTGCAAATCTGCTGCATAAATTTCATTTTCCACAGTCTCTGTCTGCGCCAATATTGGCTCTTGTTCTCCATCCTGTTTTAACACGCCAACCAGACGCTCCGATAACCAGTCTGAGGCTGCTGAAATTTCTTGCTCGTTTCGCAATTCCTCCAATTGTCTGGCTTTGCGCTGATCATTGTATTCACTTCCCAAAAACACCAGAAAACATACCACTGCACCCGCCATACAGATGGCTCCCACCACTTGACTGGGTGATAACTGCTGCAGCCTGCGCGCAATCTGATTTGTAAAGGAACTTCTGGATACGGTACGGTAATCCTCAGCCACCATATCCGAGAGGTAAAGGAGGTAATCGTCGCCGATTACACTCCGAAATGTGATCTTTCCCTCACGAACCAGGCTGTAAAGTCTCTGTGCTACACCAGTCTCATTGATATCCATTTTTTTAGAGATATTTCTAATTTTCTCTATATCGTCTAATGCTTCCTGATATTTCTCATAGGAATCAAATTGGAACTTTCCGATACAATATATTCTTCCCATAACGATATCAATTTCCTTTCTTCCATCCGTTTAGTTCTTAGCTTTGATGGACCGTACAGGTGAATAGCTGCTGTAAAGGGTTCCAAGACTACTTTTCTTACCGACACGAATCTTATAATAATATGTCTTGCCTCCAGTTGCTTTCTTATCCGTGTAAGAAGTCTTTTTGGTAGTTGTCAGCTTCTTGTATTTGCCCTTTTTGCTGGTACTGCGGTAAACCTGATAATTGGTTGCCCCTTTGATCTTCTTCCATTTGATACTTGCCTGTTTGGATTTCGAGGAGGCAATGCTTGTAATCGTGGTTGCTTTTGGTCCTGTACTCGCTTTGATCTTTACAAAACTACTGAAATAACGTTTTCCGCCACTGACCACATAAGATCTCACCCGATAGGTGGCGGCTTTATTCGCTTTGAGTTTTGATACAGTCGCACTGGTAATCGTGTTCTTATTTACCACTTTCACCCGTCTGTTTTTAGAATTATAGATCTCATAGCCCTTGACCAAAGTGTCCTTTTTCCAGGAGAAAGTAATGCTGTTGTCTGTATACTTTTTCACCTTCACTCCCTTTAATTTAGGAATAACAATATTGAAGCTGATGGTCTTGGTTCCCGTATAATTACCCTTTCCTTTGATGATGATATCTGCCTTACCTGGCGTATCATTATCTACGTAAACTAATTTGTAATCTGTTCCCTCTTTCAAGGTAATGCTGTCGTTGGTCAACTTAACTTTTGGTTTCTTTGCCTTACCAGTGTAAGTTTGGTCGGCAACTTTAGCTGCCTTTACTCTTCCAAGCCTCAGTGGCGTAATCTTAAAGGTCGTCTTTTTCGTACCAGAATACTGATTGATTCCAGTAATCGTAATAGTAGCGGTTCCAGCATTTGTATTCTTACTGTAACTAATCTCGTAGTGTACGCCATTGGTCAATACTGTTCCGTTGTCTTCCACTCGAATGACCGGCTTTATGGCCTTACCAGTATAAGCATAGGCAGAAGCCACACCCTTGATCACTGTGTCATTGGAAAATTCTCTAGCAATGTCAAACGTAACTGTTTTTGTTCCTGTATACCACCCCTGTCCGGTAATGGTAATGGTGGCAGTTCCACGCTCTACATTATCTTTATATTCCAGAGTATAATCACTGTTCTCTTCCAGCTTCTTTCCGGCAAAAGAAACCTCCGGCTTCGGAAATACTGCATTTCCAGTATATTGTTGTGCTGGAATCTTCGCCACATCTGCCAGATTCATCGGCCCTAAAATATTAAACTCAGATTCAACGCTTCCCTGATAATTTCCAATACCTGTAATTGTAACTGTTGCTGTGCCAACTGCCACATTTGAGCTATAAGTAAGCTGATAATCCTTGTTTTGTACCAGTTGGTAATCAATCTCCTGCTCCTGATTCAAGAACTTAAGATCTACATCTGGCGTAATGCCGCCGCCTGTATAGTTCTGATCTTTCAGAGCCTGCAACACCATATCACTTGCAATGCCTTGCTCTGTACTGATTGGTTTCTTGTTAATGGTAAAGTGGGCCGTTGCGGTTCCAGCTATGTTGCCAGTACCAGTTACTGTTACCGTTGCAGTTCCAGCATTAATATTGTCTGTATAGGCTACTTCGTAATCTTTGCCCTCTTCAAGTACAATCTCTGTACCTGACAGTGTTACTGTGATCTCTGGGGTAATTGCCTTGCTGTTATATTGCTGTTCGGGAATATCTGCAATCTGGAAAGCTCCCTCTATATTGATCGGAAGAATGAAAAACGGCACTTGACGTGTTCCAGTATAATTACCGATTCCCTGAATAGCCACATATCCTGTTCCAGCATTGATATTGTCAGAATATGCTCCCATCTGATAATCTTCGCCTTCCACCAGCAGTGTTCCATCTTTAGCTTTGACCTCGATAACGGTAGTAACTTCCTGTCCAGTATATGTTGCGTTTGCAGCCGTAATGTCAAAGTCATCATTTTCCTCACTAAGACTCTCTGGCTCAATCGTAAAGGTCTTACGGATGGTTCCACCATATTTGCCTTTTCCAGTGATGATAATCACAGGTGCTGTTTCACCAGCGCTGGCGCTTGCAGCTACGATATTGTTCTCATAAGAAACTTCATAATCAACGTCTCTCTCAAGAATCACCTGGCTGCCATTATCCATAAAGGATACTTCAATTTCTGGCTTTTTCTCTTTGCGGTCAAAAATCTGCGCACCATCTGTAATGTTGATTGTCATCTGTTCCACGGAACGTGGCACAATATTGAAATACAATGTCTTACGGTTTACATAGTTGCTGCCTTCTACTGCCTCAATAATCACGCCTGCCTGTTTGCCTTCTGTGGAAATCTCAGTATTATTGACATAACCAACCACTTTGTAATCCACATTTGGCATCATTGTCTGTCCATGATTCTTAACTGTTACCTGAGGTTCGATTGCACTGCCATTATAAATATAAGCATTTTCGTATTCACCAATTGTCTGGCTTCCCAGGAACTCAGCGGTAATATCGCCTTCGTCTGTTGCCAAATCTTTGGGGATAATGTTATAGAAACGCTTAATTATACCACGATAACAATCAATTCCCCGAACCACTACGGTTGGCCTGTCGGCCTCCTCAGCGTCCTCACTTGCCACATTCTTATTGTTCTTGCTGACTTCTGGCGCATCTCCTTGATTCTCTAAAGTGACAATCTCAAAATCCTCTCCTTCGACCAGGATCTTTGCCTCATTTGTCTCACCACAGAGCATACCGGAATAATCCTTAAAGATCAATTTTGGATATACATCCACAATACCAAACGGAACATCATGATCATATTCAAGTTCCATATAAGGAATAGGCGGATTGGGATCGTCTACAACTTCAATCGTTGCCATAATCTTGAAATGTTTATCGTAACTTCCTGCATAATTACTTTCTTCTATTGCAGAAATCGTTACAGTAGCCTCGCCAATCTTAATATTATCCTTGTAGACTATCTCATAATCCTGATCTTCGACCAAAAGCTTGCGAACCTGGGTTCCATCGTCATAGTTTTTACTCCATGTAACATCAATGGCATTTTTACTTGGATCAGATGGAAGTGGAAATTCCACTTTTTCCCCAGTATAGTCCATCTCTGGTGTGACACCGGCAACCTCAACTATTGTATCTATCGTCTCCTGAGAAATCTCTCTTGGGTTGATCTTAAATTCTTTCTGGAATTCTCCCTTGTAATTCCCAGTATAATCTTCACCGCTCTTACGGGCGCTTATGGTGACGATTGGTGTAAGACGTTCTCCCTTTTCGCCGTCAGGTCCCTGCGCATATTCATAAACGTTCGTATTATTGACTGCCGAAATCTCATAATCATAATCTTCTGAGCTGCCTTCCCCTGACAAAATCCAAGTAAGGTCTGTTCCATCACAACTAATCTGCAGTTGCGGCACAATCGGTAAACCTGTATATTCATATCCATCTTCCAACAACCCTGTCATACTAAGCAGTGGATCTTCCTCCAATTTAGAGAGATCTCTCTGTAAAATCTGGAACCCTTTCTCCTGCTCTCCAGTATAACTGCCCTTAAGCGTGCTACCGTCCTCTTCATATACTGCTGTAATTTTGACTTTTGCAGCGGTGCCATTTAACGTCGCATTTTCATTATCACTCCAGCTTACTGTATAATCTTCATCTTTCTTCAGAGTGACTTCTTCAATTCTACCTGTTGGATATTCTACATTGTAAATCACAACTGGCTCTGGTGTATTGGTAATAACTCCATTCTTAGGCGGTGTATAAGTCCAATCCTCCACCGTCATGACAGCCTTATCTCCTGACAGATCCCCTACAATCTTAAAATCCTCTGTCACAGTGCCGGTAAAATTGCCCTTTCCAGTAACCTTGATCGTTGCTGTACCTATCGTATTGTTATTCTCATAGGTAACATCATACTCTGTGCTGTCAAGTTGTCTCGGTGTCTGATCATTTTCATCCAGGTCAACTGGTGTATACCATACCTCTAAATTAGTCTGTACTACGCCCCCAGAATCCTTTGTCAATTCTACTCCAGCGGCTGTACCTGCCAAAGCTTCTTCCCATGAAACCTGCTTTTCAACATTGCGAAGTTCAATATGTCCCTGGGCATAAGAAGCACTGATATCATATGGCTGAATCTCAAATTCCTTCTTATATTGATTCTCATAATTAGGAGCAATTCCAACGATTGTCAATCCGCCATTGCCGACATTGATATTCTCTTCATTCCCATCTATGCCATACTGCACATAGTACTCTGAATCATATGACAATGCTGTACCATTATGTGTAATGTTAGGCACTGGATGGATTGGCAGACCAGAATAAATATACGTATCATTTACGTTTCCAAGCACATAATTATTTTTTGCCAGATCATCCTTTGCCAAATCGAGTGGACGAATGGTAAACAGAATTGGTGCTGTCTGCCCAAAATACTGTCCAATTCCCTTAATCACTGCCTGTGCACGGTCGGAGGCAACGATATTATCTGAACACTCAATTTCAAAATCCTTACCCAAAACCAATTGCTTGCCAGCAAAAGTAACTTTTGTATCTTGAGGAACAATCTCCTTGCTGGTATAAATCTGTTCTGGAATCTCTACCTCTGTAAATCCATCCTTACCATAATCTGATAAATTTCCTTTGATGGTAAACTCCAGCGTCTTACTGCCAGTATAATTTCCTGTCATGGTTGGCACAATACGAATCTGCGCTGTGCCAATCTCTTTGTTCTTGCTGAACACCAGCGTATAATCCTTGTCTGCCCCCTCTTCCAAAGGAACATTGACCATTCCATCTGCATTAAAAGTAATCTCTAATTGTGGCTTTACCTCTTGGCCAGTATATTCATAATATCTTGCATCTGCTGGATCTCCATTGGTAAAATCATAACCCATCTTACGATCTTGTACAGTTAATGTTCCACTAGAAATATCTCTCTTGCTGATTGTAAAGTTCGTACTCTTTTCACCAGTAAAGTTTCCGATTCCTCTAACCTTGACACTAGCCTGCCCAACATAGATATTATTACTGTAATCATCGTTGCTTACCTCATAATCCACACCTTTGGCTAATGTCTTACCATTATAAGTTAGGACAGGTTCTGGATAAATCGGATTACCCGTAAACTGTATTGGAGAATCTACTTTGACTGTTACATCCTTCATATCCCGCTGCACAATCTCAAAGTTTTTTACAATAGGAGAGCTGCCTGTGGTATAGTTACCTTTTCCTGTAATCGTAACCGTCGCTGTTCCTACATTAAGATTATTGCTGCACTCCACTGTAAAATCTTTATCCTCTGTAAGTCTAGTTCCAGACACAAGCACTGTCACTACCGGCTTAATTGCCTCACCTGTGTAGGGTGTCTGACCATCAGGCCTCATTGTAACTGTGGTATTGCTCTCTGTCATCTGTACAGGACTGATCTCAAATGTCTGTTTCTGAGAATTTCCTGTAAAATCTCCCTTTCCTACCGCATATACCTCTGCGGTGCCAGCGTTGATATTATTAGCATAATTCAATGGCAATACATAATCGGTTCCTGCCACCAGTTCCTGAGTGCTCCCATCTGCCTTCGTATAAGTCAACTTCACTCCTGGTGTAAAAGCTGTACCATTATATGTATAGCTTGCCTGCGCATTGTCAGCCAAGGCAATATTGGCTGCGGATAAATCACGAGGATGTACCTCAAAAGTTTTTCTGACAATATCTCCTTTTAAGGTACCTGCTGGCCTTACTACCACTTGGTACTTGCTTGCATGAACCGCTGTCATCACATCTACAGTAAAATCACGGCCCTGCACATATTCAATGGTACCTTTCGTAACAGTAATTTTCAGTTTTGAAAACTGATCTGTACCATCATACACACAAGCACTATCGTCCACTTGCACCATGCTATCCTCAAGCTTTGGAGCCACAATCTTAAATGGCAAAGTTAGACTTCCTCTGTAGCGCCCATTTCCTCTGACAGTTACAGTTGCCTGCTCTGTCTCCTGTGTATTATTCTCAAATCCATTGGTACCAGCACTTGTATCAATCTCATAATCATAATCGGTGTCAGCATCACTGGTTTTAGGCTTCAAATACTCTCCTGGATAATCTGGATCTTTCAACTTAATCTGATCTGCACCAAATTCTACTGCTACTCCTGGCCCTGCATAAGACTGATCTGCAATGGATTCTGCCACAATATTCTTTCCTGCATCATATCTGTCCTCAATGCTCTTCCAAACTGTATAATACTGTATCGCACTCTGAAGTCCAGCATAGTCATTCATACCAATAATCTGCACTTCCGCCTTCGTAGTGGCACGGTTGATATTATTGTAGCGTATGCTATAATCCTGCCCTTCCGTCAAGGATGTTGTGTCATATTTTACATCTCTGAGCGCAATTTTTCTATCCTCACCGTTCCTATATTGTATGGTATCTCCATCAAGCTTAAAGCTTAACTTCCCTGCATCAAGCTGTATAATCTCAAAAGTAGCTGTCAATGTTCCCTGATAGTTATTCTGTCCGGTTACCGTTACAGTGGCAGTTCCCACCGTATCATTACCTGTAAACCAATAAGTGTAATCCTCATCTCCTACCTTTGATGGAGACAAAACACCCTTTAATTCCTGGTTGCCTGCATTCTTCACAGTTATAACAGGTGTCACTGGTGTACTCCCTTTTAGGATCTGCTGCCCGATTGGAGCGATTGAAAAATCTGGACTAAGATTCTTTGCTGCAATCACAAATGAAACATCTACTTTGTCTTGCGCATTCGTATTATTTGTTACTGTTACGGTTGCAGTTCCTCTGTTGGTATTATTCGCATATGACAGCGAATAGCTGCTGTCAGCTATCACTGTGTTAGTATCAGGATCAGTGACTGTAACCGTTGGCCTCTTCTCCTGCCCATCATATATGAATGGTCCCCCATTTACGCTAATCTCTGCATCACGTATCAGACGGTCATTATCTGCCGCATGTACAATAAAGCCGGAAAGATCTATCATCCCGGCTATCATGCAGACACTTAACACCAACGCCATTATTCTTCTGGCAAAGTCTCTGTGCATAATCTTTCCCTCCCTGTTTCATCCTTAAGCTATCGTGATATTATTAATGTTTTTCGGCATTTATGCCAAAAAAATAATAGCTTAATGTGTAATTGTTGTTCCCTTCTACATATTTTTATATCATCTTCCTTAAAGTATAACACAATAATATCTATAATACAATTATTTTTCTTAACTATTCAAAGCCCTATAAAATAAGAAATCAGACCTTTCAAATTTATTTGCAAAGGGCTGAATTATCTACACTGGCAATTAAAACTTCTTTCTGTGTTCTGGTTAGTCTTTTAATCTGTGCCTCCCTGCTCATTGCCTCCTGTTTCGTCTCATGTGCTTCCAAATAAACCAATTTCACTGGTATACGGGTGCGGGTATATTTTCCCCCCTTCCCTTTGTTATGAGCTTTTAGCCGTTTCTCTATATTGTTTGTCCATCCTGTATACAATGTCTGATCACTGCACCTTAGAATATAGGTTACATTCTGATTCTCTGCCATAAATCCTCCAAGTTCTCTGAGAAAATTTCACCTCAATATCCAAAAAAGCAATTTAAAATATTAAAACCTGATAAATTTGAAAGGTATCAATATCTATTTTCATAAGGTTTTAAATAGTTAAAAATATGTAAAGAGACTGCAGGCAGTCTCTTGTATGCAAAGCAGCACAGGAAAACACGTATATTAACATCTCGATTATTCACTGCCGTCAGAGTAAACCTCATAAAACTGCAGATCCAAAATACCCTGGCAGCATTATTTCTCTTCTGTTATCAATCATATATTGATGGTAAAAAAACAGTGCTGCGAATTGTCACAGATTACAATCTGGTCCTTTCACCAAAAAAGCAAAACTGCGAAATCAACAATCATCTATGTGATTTACTTTATTTATATGAAGAAACATATTTCCTTGTGCCTGTACGCTGTTTGCTATCTAGCGCCTCCCCTTAACCCCTTCGCCCTCTTTGATTCATAAACTGCTTTATAACTAAATCTTATCACAAACTTTTTCCCTTTTAAAGTCCTAAAAACCGTTAATATTGATAGAAATGCTGCTGATTTTGGTAAAAATCTTGTTAATTTTAGAACAAATTGACTCTTTTTTTCAGAAAAGATCATATTTTGTCGGTTTCGTTTGTTACTATATTGGGAGTATCTAAATATAAAAAGATGCGGCAGAACCTCTGGCATATCCAGAAATTCTGCTGCATCCATCTAACTGCTGATCACTTTGTATTTTTATTGCAGATACCCCATTGGATCCACAGGGGTTCCATCTTTTTGCAATTCAAAATAAAGGTTTGAACCTTCCACCGAATAATATTTGGTCGGCTCACTGACGTAACCTAAAGTCTCACCGCTGTCCACATAATCTCCAGTGTTTTTAGGAATTTCCTTTAACTGTCCATAAATAGCGCTATAACCATCTCCCATATCTACCGTCATGGTATTTCCTGTTTCCTCGCTGGTACTAATATCGGTAACTTTTCCGGCCGCTACCGCTTTTACCGGAGTATTGACATCTGTTTGTATAATCACAGCAGGGTTATACTTATACTGATCTAAGGTTGCAAAATACACTGTCTGATCCATACTGTAATTTAAGATCACATTTCCCTGAATGGGCCAGCCTAAATCTGCCTGTGCATCAAATTGAAGAATTGGTTCCACAGGTGCTTGGACTTCTGAAACCACCTCTGGCTCATCCATAAAGTTATCATCTTCTGGGGGAATAATTCCAGATACTTGTGCTGTCTCTTCTTCTTTTTCCTGTTTTTCTTTCTCTTTTTGCTTCTCTTTTTCTTGTGCTTTTTTCTTTTTTTCTGCCTCGGCTATTCTATTGGCAGCCTCATTCGCCTTCTGTCTGGCATCATCTTCTGCCTTTGCCTGTTGGATCTGAGCCTTCTGCTCTTTTACCAGCTCAGCCTCCTGCTTTTTTTCTTGTTGCGAATAATAGATACCGGTCATGCCAAATGCCGCCACCACCATAATGACTGCAGCGATCAGATATGATTTCCGGTTAAAAAATGCTGACGCTCGTCTGTTTCTCATCCTGTCACCTTCCATTTCTGATTTGTTTTTCCTTCTTAGTTTTACCGGAAATATAAGGATTATTCAGAATGAATAACAATTAATTTTAAAATTTTGCAGTAACTAAGTATGTTCGTTCTCTTTCACTATCTCAGCATTTTGATAATAATATTGAAGAATTTCTCTGTAACCTGCGCCCTCTTTTGCCATTTCACTTGCTCCATATTGACTGAGACCCAGTCCATGTCCCAGACCTTTGGTGACAATCCGCACTTCTCCTTCTACTTCTTTGAGAAAAAAGCAGGCAGAATTTAATCCCAGACAATTGCGAAAATCTTCCCCAGAAATACTGGTTTCTCCAATCTGCACTTCAAGTGCATACTCGCTTGAATCACGTTTGCCCACCGAAATCTGCTCCACAATCCCCTCTTCCTTAAGTTGGGCATTGGGATATGCCTGATTCAATTTTGTTGCAAGCTCATTTTTCTTCATAAACATGACCTTTAAATAATCAGGTGATGGAATATCGACCGTGCTGTCAACACTGTCAAGACAGGGCTGTTCTATCCCCAGCGCTTCCTTGGCTGTTCTAGTTTGTCCAGCGCTGACTGCATGAAATGCTGCCCAGATTGGCTTGCCTTCCGATGTCAAAATTTCCCCTTTCGTGGTCTGCAGCGCCTCTTCCAAAACCTGATAATTTTTTTCAAAACCATCCTGCCCCCATAGATTTAGCATTTCCTCTCTAGACATGGATTCTGGCAATTTCTGTTCCTCTGATTCTAGCGCCCGCACCAGCTCTGTTCTGGCAATCACCGCCTGTGCCTTAATTGCTTCTGGCTGACCATCCAAAGGAATTTGTTCTGCCACAATCCCTGCTAAATACTCCTCCACATCCAACTCTTGCCCATCCGTTTTCACGGTAAAAGGCAGCGTTCCCTCGGTGGTGTTTTTTACTTTTTCTGGACTTGGGCTTGTCTCAATACCTTGAAAAAGCAATGTAACAATATACGGAATTGTTACAATCAATACACAGATAGCCAAAAATGTTTTTAACTTTTCCTTCAGAAAAACACCTCCCTATAAGATATCTCACAGTGTACTGAAACATATGCAAGATACGCGAAATATATACCAAATCTTGAAAATAGCACAACATTTTTTCTAAAAAATATGTTATAATTTGTATCTAAGTTTCCCTATTTTTTATAACAGCCGATCTTATAGTGCCAAAAAATCTTGCACAAAAAGCGACTGGGGTTGTCGCAGTAATATCCTCGCTCGTTCAAAAGGTCTTTCCGCTAAAGCGGCAGAGACAGAATGCACAAAAATTATCTTGGGAAGCTAGCTTCTCAGAATGATTTTTGTGCATATTGTTTGCATTGCTCTGCAATGTAAACCTTTTGAACGAATCTATAAATTATAATTTATGTTAGTGCGACAACCCCATCGCGCTTTTATGTGCAAAATGGGGAAACTCAAAAATTTATAATATTGACGATGGATTTGCAATAACATGATTATTTTAGAAAGAGGGGCTAAATATGTTAATTGTCAACACTAATCTATCTGCCTTAAATACGGCAAATCAACTGAATATCAACACCAATAAGAAACAAAAGTCTGTCGAGAAGCTTTCCTCTGGCTATCGTATCAACAAAGCTGCTGATGATACCGCAGGACTTGCCATTTCTGAAAAAATGCGCTATATGATTCGAGGGCTAAACCAGGGAAGCAAGAATGTCGAGGACGGTATCTCATGGGTACAAACAGGAGATGGCGCTTTACATGAAGCGCATGATATTCTGCACCGAATGACTGAATTAACGATTCAATCTCTCAATGATACTAATACCGAACTGGACCGCAAGGCATTACAGATGGAATTTGAATCGCTGCAAAGTGAACTGGACAGAATTGGCCAGACCACACAATTCAACGATATGCCGATTTTTGAGGAGCATGAAGGTCCTTATTATCAGTGTGAAGGAAATATCTGCTGGGATCCTCAGCAGCTTCATGTAGTTACAGGGGGAGACAATGATCTCACCTTCACTTACCGAATGGATGACGCTTCTCCTACACAGACAATCTCTATTTCTGTTCCCCCTGGAGAATATACAACGCAAGAACTGGTAGATGAAATTGAATCGGTACTGAGCAATGCCTCAACAGGTGATGAAAAAATCATATTTGAGTACACACCAGATGGCACCTGCAATGTCAATCTGGAGGGAGCTCAAAATCTGGACTGTGTATCAGGCGGGCTTTCTTATCTCTTAAACCAAGTATATCGTGGAGGCGGATTTGGCGCCCTGATCGGCACAACAATTTTCCCAACAGAATACAGCCAATTAGAAGTTAAAAAAGACCAAAATAATTTCATGAGTTTTACAATTGAAGATTTTGCTGGCAATAAAACACAGAAAGATATTGATATCCCGGATGGTGAATATACCAGAAGTGAACTGATTGATATTTTAAATAACCAGCTTGCCGGTACAAGTGTAAAAGCCACAGCTTATGGAACAGGAATCCGCCTGGCCAGCGATGATTCTATCGTCACTGGATTCAAGGGCAATATGTTTAAAATTGACGGCAGCGGAAAAATTTATGATTCGGTTTTCTATGACAATGTAAAATATGGTTCTTCGATACAGACGGCAGGCGTATTTACTGGCGGATGTGTGCTGCCCACAAACACAAGAGACGAAGAACATAAATATTATTACATTGATAACAATAATAATACATTAAAACTGCAGCCCAACGGCATGGCTTCCCCTGTCACAGTTACGATAGATGCTGGTAAATATACTGCCTCTGAGATGAAAGACAAATTAAATTCTTGGTTTGCATTTGCTGGCGTTGGCGTCAAGGCAGAAGTGATCACATCGGGCGGCTTTCAGGGCCTTAAAATCACTTCCACGGAAAAAGGGTTAAACAGCGCCATAAATATGGATGCGACCAGCAGTGCATACAATACATTATTTGTGACCAGAGAATATAACCAATATGGAACTCAGGCCAATATCACGAATGAGACAAAAGCAGATACCGATGGCATCTTTTATGGAACAAAAAATTTATTATCGCTCCCTATCGCACCTTTGACGGTCACAGCCGGCGTCAATGACTCCTTTAACCTCTCCATCAATAACACAGATTATACTGTCTCTATCACTGCAAAAACTTATAATAATATTGACGATGTAGTGAAGGAACTGAATGAACGTCTCAACGGAGCTTCTGCGCCTATGGCTTACAAAGGAAAAGTTATTGCCTCCGCTTCCGATGGCAAAATTGTATTGACGGGACAAAACGGCCAGACTGTTGATAAAATTCGTGTATCGATCAATGGCAGTAATGGTGGATTCGACGAAATTTTCCGCGGTTCCAAAACAACCTCTACCTCACAAAATGTTTCTGGCACAGGTTCTGTTACTTTAAACACTCCATTCGATGGAACTATCAATCCTTCTGACAGTAATTTGACAATCAATTTAGATGGCAAAAACCATACCGTTACACTGCCAACCGGAAATGTAAGCCAAGATCAGATCATTGATGCCATTCAAAATGCAATCCCGCCTACAACAGAGACAAAACCAAACCGATTTCCAGCAGTCAGCGCCACTGGAACGACTACCGACCGCAATTTTAGCAAGACAGAAAATGGTAAGCAATCCTCTGTTTCCTGGTCAGATTCTGCCGCTGGTTCTTCCGAAAAGTTAGAAGGCGTAGTAGGATATATCAAAAACGAACCCGCTCAGATGACCATAGGACCTGCGCTGAAAGATTCCATGACTGTAGATGATTCCAACGACAAAATCACTATCACCTCAAATGGCAAAACGGAGACTATCACCTTAGATCATAAAACCTATACCCCTGACAGCCTAAAGCTTGATCTGCAGAACAAAATAAATAAAGTGTTCGGCGAGGCAATGGGCGGCGTTAAAGTGGAACTCAAAGGCAATCAACTCCATTTAACCTCAAACCTTCCAGAGGGAGCCAACGGAGCTAAGACCAATCTTTCCTGCTCTACCGCCGACAGCAGCTTTTTAAAGGATCTGAATACTACCAAAGAACCAGCTAAGCTGACCAGCAGTCTCCCTCTGGCTTCCTCCATTTCCATTGATGGCAGTAATAATACTTTCCAGTTCCAATTAAATGAACATGGCGCATCTAAGACTGTAACGCTTGCTCTGTCAGCAAATACTTATAGTCCCAGCACTTTGGCGGACGAAATCAACCGTCAACTGCAGCAGCAAAACATTGCCGTCACAGCTTCTGTATCAAATGGTAAGCTAATGCTCAAATCAGAGGCCACTGGAAGCGATACTTCCATCAGCTACAACACTCATTTTGGCGGAAGCTCTGTGGAAGCTTTATTTGGACCGATGTCGGAGAAAAAACCAGCGACAGCCGTTGTAAATATGGATACACAGCCAAGTATTACGATTGAGGCTGGCAAAACTGACCAATTTACCCTTGCTGTGAATAATACAAATGTCACTGTCACTCTGGACAGCGGCACTTATGACCGTGACAAATTTCTGGAAATGTTAAATAATAAACTGGCAGGTAAAGGTGTAACAGCCAGTTATTCGGGAAATAAACTGCAGTATCAGACCACTGACAGCGGCAGCCAGACCTCCATCTATATGAATTATGATTATGGCGGTTCTGCCATGAAACAAATCTATGGCGAGACCACCACCACTACCCCTGGAATCACTGCAACTTTTTCACCAGAAGGGTACCTGACCTTGGGCAGCACAGACCCCAATAGTAAAATTACAATTTCCTCCTCTGGCGGCGGCGCTTTTCAAAAACCCACAATAACAAATGTCCCAATAGAGCCAACTTTCACTGACGGCTACCACTCTTCTAAACAGAGCCGTGTCGACGGCGTAGCCTTAAATGGGGATATCACGATTGACCAGTGGAATGATCATTTACAGTTTCAATTTACAGACTCTGGGACGCCTAAAACTATATCTTTTGATATTCCACAAGGAACCTATACTTATGCTGAATTACAAACTAAAGTTCAGGGCCTTGTAGATGCACAACTTGGGACAGCAGGAACGATCAATGTCACTGTTGATGCCAGCGGTGTAAAGCTTGTCGCAGCAAAAGCCGGAAATAAGTATAAGTTCAGCAGTTTCTCTGGTGACTTCTATGATAAAGTAATGTGCCAGTGTACAGAACAGAGCTTTGCTCAAAACACACAAAATAAAGACGGCGAGCAAAAAGTAGATCCTGCTTATACCGTCGGGCGTAAGGATGTCAAAAATGAAGGCGCTGATATCCGCAAAGGAATCAATGATGAGTTGTCTTTGGATTTAACTTTTGGAAATCAATCTCAAACCATTGAGGTAACTCTTGACCAAGGCCGATATAGCGGAGATCAACTAAAAAATCATCTGCAAGAAAAAATCAACAAACAACTTTCCGATCTCGGATTTCCTGAAAATATGATTGAAGTGGGCCTTGGCGATATTAACAGCGGAATCTCTGGATCCAATGACCAGAATGCCATCAACTTCAAGCTTTCAGATAAAGTTAAGCTGCCCGATGAAGGAGAAGTTATTATTGACGGCGTGAGCGGCAATGCAGCTTTTGAGATTTTTTACCAGACAGACGGCAAAATGATACCTGCCTATATTGTCGGCACGAAAGATATCACCGAGGGAGTAACCATTGGTCCTGAGGACACCGATTTCTCCCTGGAAGTAGATGGAGTCAAATATGCCATCACTATTCCCGAGGGCGAATACACGGCGGATAAGCTCGTGGACACGATCAACCAGGCGATCAATGCCAGCGGCGCGCCTCTGATTGCCTCCGTGGACAATAACAATCTGAAAATCTCTCACAAACAAATGGGGGAACACAAGATTGATCAGATTATGGGTGGGGCCAAAGATAAAGTATTCTTTTCTGAAAATTGGGACAAAGAGAAAAAGTCTGGACGTTACATCCAGGCAAGCAGCCAACAAAATGATGAGCTTATCTTAAAACGACATGTATTTAATACGGCATATCTGGGCATTAACTCTGTCTGCATCTCAAAACCCAAATATGCGAATAAAGCCCTCGACCGACTTGATCAAGCTCTAAATATAATCTCCGATATCCGCAGTGATTTTGGCAGTATGCAGAATCGGCTGGGGTACACGTTCGACAATAATAACAATAAATCCGAAAATACTGCCGCTGCAGAGTCACGTCTGCGGGATCTAAATATGGCCTCAGAAATGGTTCAATATGCTAGCCTTAACATTTTAGAACAAGTCGGGCAATCTATGCTGGCACAAGCACATAAGTCACAAGACCGGATTTTAATGTTGTTGAGGTAAATTCTTTAGAGAAATGTACATACTAAAAATCAGAATTGTCTATCACTAGATGATTCTGATTTTTTATACAAACAATTGTTCTGATTTTGCTTGCATCTTTGATATTTCTGTGATATGATAATTCCAGAACGCACGTTCTTAATTTGAAGATGATACTAGAAAGGGATTTCTAATGAATTTACATTTAGATATGGATTTATTTGAAAAACTCACACTTTTATCGGCAGCAGCAAAATATGATGTCGCCTGCACTTCAAGCGGCGTAGACCGCCAGGGCAGCCATAAGGGAATGGGCAATACCATTGCTCCTGGAATCTGTCACAGTTTTTCTGCCGATGGCAGATGTATTTCCCTGTTAAAAATTCTTTTTACGAATGAATGTATTTTTAACTGCGCTTACTGTCTGAATAATCGTGATTCTGACGTTCCTCGAACTTCATTCACTCCAGAAGAAATCTGTACTATCACAATGGAATTTTACCGCCGTAATTATATAGAAGGTTTATTCCTAAGTTCTGGTATTTTGGTAAGCCCTGATTATACAATGGAATTAATTTATCAGACTGTATATCAACTGCGCACGATACATCACTTTCACGGTTATATTCATGTGAAGGCCATTCCTGGCGCTGACCCTTACCTGGTCGAAAAGACGGGATTTCTTGCTGACCGTATGAGCGTCAACTTGGAACTTCCAACGGCAGACAGTCTAAAGCAGCTCGCCCCCTGTAAATCACGCCATACTATTTTAAAACCTATGCGCCAGATTCAAAACCGCATTGCAGATAACAAGCAGGAACTAATCGTTTATCATAATTCGCCTAAGTTTGTCCCTGCTGGACAATCCACACAGATGATTATTGGGGCAACCCCTGAGAATGATTTTCAGATCATGAGCGTAGCAGAGGGTTTGTATCAAAAATTTCACCTAAAACGTGTATTTTACTCAGCTTTTGTAAATGTCAATGATAATTCTATGCTCCCCGCCCTTCCTGGAGGTCCGCCGCTCTTGAGGGAACATCGACTATATCAGGCTGACTGGCTGCTTAGATATTATCACTTTGAGGTCTCTGAATTGTTATCGGCGGACCGCCCTGATTTTAATATTTTCCTGGATCCAAAATGTGACTGGGCGCTGCGTCATCTGGAATATTTTCCAGTAGAAATCAATCGCGCCAGCTATCAGACACTGCTGCGGGTACCTGGTATTGGCTACAAATCAGCAGAACGAATTGTCAAAGCCCGCCGTAGAAACACACTGACTTTTGAAGATTTAAAAAAGATTGGCGTAGTCTTAAAGCGTGCCTTATATTTTATCACTTGTTCCGGTAGAATGATGTACCGCACCAAACTGGAAGAAAATTATATCTGTGAAAATCTCATGCGCGATAAAACTCAGATACCAAAAGACATCCGCCAAGGCGGTTATCAGCAGCTTAGCTTTTTTGACAAGGAACTCCAGGCAGATTTTCAATTGACAGATACACAGATTATCCCGCCATTCCAGCAAATTTCTGCACAATAACAGGAGATTTTTATGTATATTTTTATCTGTGAGGACAGTATTGATGGGATCTTTACCGGCGTCTATGATGCCTGGGCAAGCGGATATGGACATACAAATATCTCGCTTACCACCAAGATTCCCGAGAATTACTCATTGTTTTGTGAATATATTACTGTAGAGACAGATTATGCGAAAAGTGCCAAAGTAGCGCGGACACTGCAGCGCCGTATGGGCGAGGAAACTTACAGCGAACTGTGCCAGGCAGCCTGTGCCCTGGATTATTCTGGAAGAAGAAAGACGCTAGACAAAGCAGACGCCATCTATAAAACAATTGTTTTGGCACTTTCTTTATCAGACAGCAGTAAGGTCTTACATTATCTGGGGGAACCTTGTGTCAACCGCGTGTTCCAACTTTCCCGCTGTATGGGAAATGAAGCGCATCACCTCCTAGGGTTTCTGCGCTTCCAGGAATTGGCCAACGGCGTGCTCTTGGCACGTATTCATCCCCAAAATAATGTTCTTGCATTTCTTGGAGAACATTTTTCAGATCGTCTTCCCTTGGAGAACTTTATGATCTATGATGAAAACCGCAGACTTGCTTTGCTGCATCCTTGTGGACAGGATTTTTTTATCACTGATACAGAAGGTCTTGACTTGGAAGCATTAAAACACTTTTCGCCAGAAGAAATGGAATATCAAAAACTCTGGTGTAGATTTTTCGATAGTATTGCTGTGGAGGCCAGGGTCAATCCCAAACTACAAAATCAAAATCTGCCCAAACGTTTTCAAAAAGATATTGTGGAATTTCAGAGACAGAATCGTATATAAAAAAGACCATTGATTATACTTTGCTGCTTTTAGAGCAGCTCCTATCGGCGCACAATACTGACAAAATGGGTAAACAAAACACTAACTTCCCAATAAATTGCTTAACTGCGCAAACTGACTTAGTGTAAGGGTCTCTCCCCGAACATTAGCCGGCAAATCCATTTCTTGCAGCGCAGAGAGGATTTGCTGTTTACTACAGGCAATATTAGGCGCATTATTCAATCCATTTACCAGCGTCTTGCGGCGCTGATTAAAAGAAGCGCGAATTAAGGCAAACATCAACTTTTCATTCGCTATTTGAACTGGCGGTTCTTGGTGCCTGCTTAAACGTATCACCGCACTGCCCACTGCCGGACGAGGAATAAAGCAATTGGGCGGCACATGTGCAGCAATTTTAGGCTCAGCGTAATACTGCACAGCCAAAGATAACGCCCCATAATCCTTAGACCCTGGTATTGCCTGCATCCGCTCCGCCACTTCCTTTTGTACCATAATGGTAATGCTGTCAATCGGCACATGACTTTCAAATAACCCCATAATAATTGGTGTTGTGATATAATAGGGCAGATTCGCCACCACCTTAATGGGATTTCCATGATTTTTCTCTTGTACAAGATGTTTCATATCTATCTTTAAAATATCCCCATGTATCACTTGCACATTATGATAGACATTTAAGGTCTCTGTAAGAATTGGAATCAAATTTTTATCTATTTCCACTGCCGCCACTTCTCTGGCATGTTCACAAAGATATTGGGTCATTGTTCCTATTCCTGGACCGATCTCTAACACAAAATCATTTTTGGTGATCTCTGCTGCACTCATAATTTTCTCCAACACCCTGGTGTCAATCAGAAAATTCTGTCCAAACTTTTTTTGAAAATTAAAATTATATTTTTGCAGAATTGCAATTGTATTTTTTGGATTTCCTAACTCTGCCATCCGCTCCTCCCAGCATCACTGACTTATATTGGTTTTGGAAAACAGCCGCAACGCATTTTCACGAGTTGTCCGAATCACTTCTTCCTCAGTGATCCCCTTAAGTAAAGCAATTTCTTTTGCTACATATGGAAGATTGAGAGAAGAATTGCGTTTTCCCCTAAAAGGTTCTGGAGCCAGATAAGGACAATCTGTCTCCAGCAATATATGGTTTAAGGGTATTCGCGCCGCAGTTTCCTTTAATTTTTTCGAATTTTTAAAAGTGACAACTCCACCAATTCCGATATAATAGCCCATTTTTACATACTCTTCGGCCAACTCTGGCGAATACGAAAAACAATGCACTACTCCTGGAATCTGTACCGCCTTAATTTCTTTCATCAATTGCAGCGTATCTTCAGCCGCATCCCGAGAATGTATAATAACCGGAAGCGTAAGTTCACGTGCAAGCTCCATCTGTCTTAAAAACCAATCACGCTGTTTTTTTTGCACCTGTGGATCTTTCTCCCAGTAATAATCTAATCCAATCTCTCCAATTGCCACCACTTTCGGGAGGCTGCCAGCCTCCCGAAGCCATTGGCAGACTTCTTCATTTAAATCTGCAATATCACTGGGATGAATCCCCACTGCTCCATAGATAAAATCATACTGTTCCGTTAGCTCCAGTGTCTTTTTACAGGCAGCAAAATCGGACCCAACGTTGACAATATACTCTATTCCGTTTGCCTGCATGGAAGAGAGCAATTCTTCCCGATCATTATCGAATTGTTTATCATCATAATGAGCATGACTCTCAAATATCATAAATGATACATCCTCTCTAAATACTTAATTAATAAATCTGCTGCAGGCTGCATTAACAAATTTCTGCTCCAGAAGGCATGTTTTTTTCTGGCACCATCAGAGCAAGTTCACCATTTTCGTCTTCCGCACACAACAGCATTCCCTCTGAGAGCACCCCTGCTAATTTTGCCGGCTTTAAATTCACAAGCACCATAACTTTTTTCCCCACCATTTCCTCTGGGGAATAATATTTGCGAATACCAGAGACAATCTGTTTTACCTGGCTGCCCACCCGAACTTGAGAACAGAGAAGCTTTTTAGATTTTGCAACTGCCTCACAAGCAATAATTTCTCCCACCTGAAATTGCATATTCATAAAATCATCATAGGAGATCTCTTCCTTTGTTGGAATGTCAATCACGGAATCTTGTCCTGCTTCTTCCTGTGTCTCCTCTCCCATAGCACGCTGTTCTGCTTCAAACTCAGCACGCTGTGCTTTTCGGATTGTATCTACCTTCTCCATGATCTCCTTTACATCGAGACGGGCAAACAAAATTTCTGGCTTCTCTGTTACTTTGGTTCCACTCTCATATAAACCAAATTGATTCAGTACTTCAAAATCACGCAGAGACGTGTTAAGCTGTGTGACAATCTTTTCCGCGGTCTCTGGCAAAAAACTATGGAGCAGAGAGGCTGCAATTGTAATTGATTCTACCAAATTGTAAAGCACTTCACTGAGACGATCCTTTTTACAGTCATCTTTTGCCAATACCCACGGCTCTGTCTCATCAATATATTTATTGCTGCGGCGCAGCACAGTAAATACCTCAGAGATCGCATCTGCCACCCGCAGCCCATCCATCTTAGCTTTTACTTGATCTCTCGCTCCCACGGCAACAGCGATCAGTTCCTCATCAACTGGTTCTGACGCCCCAGTTTTCCTAACTACACCTTCAAAATATTTATTACACATAGAAATTGTGCGATTAACCAGATTACCGAGAATATTTGCCAAATCAGAATTTAAGCGCTCCACAACCAGCTCCCAGGTAATGATTCCATCATTGTCAAAAGGCATTTCATGGAGTACAAAATAACGGGTGGCGTCCACTCCAAATAAATCTGCCATATCGTCTGCATAAATCACATTTCCCTTAGATTTACTCATCTTCTCCCCCCCCTGCAGCAGCCACGGATGCCCAAAGACTTGTTTCGGCAGCGGCAGATCCAGAGCCATCAGAAAAATGGGCCAGTAAATGGTATGGAAACGAATAATATCTTTCCCAATCAGATGCAAATCAGCAGGCCAATTCTTTTGGAAAAGTTCTGATGAATGACCCTGCGCATCATATCCAATTTTAGTAATATAATTGGTAAGGGCATCCAGCCAGACATAGACCACATGTTTTGGGTCAAAATCCACTGGTATTCCCCAGTAAAACGAAGTTCTGGACACACATAAATCCTGCAAACCAGGAATCAGAAAATTGTTCATCATTTCATTTTTCCTGGAAACTGGCTGAATAAATTCGGGGTGACTATTGATATGTTCGATCAGCCGATCTGCATATTTACTCATCTTAAAAAAATAAGCCTCTTCCTTTGCTGGATTTACCTCTCGGCCACAGTCAGGGCATTTCCCATCAACCAACTGTGATTCCGTCCAAAATGACTCACAGGGCGTACAGTACAATCCCTCGTAAGCGCTTTTATAAATATCGCCTTTTTCATAAAGCTTTTTAAAAATCTTTGCTACTTGCTGCTCATGATCCTGGTCTGTTGTACGGACAAAACTGTCATGAGAAGAATTCATCCGATCCCAGATTCGCCTTACTTCACCTGCTAACTGGTCCACATAATCTTTGGGGGTAATACCGCTCTTCTCCGCCCGCTCCTGAATTTTTTGTCCATGTTCATCTGTCCCTGTCTGAAAATAAACATCATATCCTTCCTGACGCTTAAATCTGGCAATACTGTCTGCCAATATAATTTCATAGGTATTGCCGATATGGGGCTTGCCAGATGTATAAGTAATTGCTGTTGTAATGTAATATTTACCCTTATTGCATTTTGTACACATAAAATGCTCCTCCTTAATCTTTCATTTCCGCCGCAGTGCGATCATTGTTTTTATCTTTAGGAAATCCGAAGGAATTTCCTAAAGATAAAAAACCGCCTTCCATGTCTCCACAGAAGGCGGCAAATCCCGCGATACCACTTCTTTTCACCTGCCTCTCACAAAACAGGCCTCAGTAAGTTTATTCAAATACAATACTATATTTGAACTTATACTTTTCGCTGTAACAGGCGATCCTGTCATCACTTATCTATGAAATATCATAGTTGGGCAATGCCACTCCAAAGCCATCTTCCGCACAGTCTCCTGGATTCCTTTTCACCAGCCGGAACTCTCTTTGCCATTACTCTATGCGTACTCTCTTTTTCACAGTGTTTAAATTGTTATAATCTTATCAAAGCCTAACATAGAACCTCACAAAAGTCAAGAGCACGTGCAGTTGTCAGACTGTGCAGATAATATTTGGTCTCCTATTTGCACCCTTCCACATTTATAGTATAATCTACATATAATTATGTAATTTTGTTCATATTTATATACCTTATCATTGCCATACAATTCATAGTATCACAATACTGCTTTAGAGAAAGGATGAATCATATGGACCATTTCACAGTTTATTGGCCCTTAGATGTGATAAATGATTTAAGATCAGCCAACGATCAAGGGCCTATCAAGGTTATTTACGGAAGCATCCACAGCCGTATGCCCTCAATCGTCTCCATCAAAGAAGGGGACATTGTCTACCCAGTGATCATATTTCAAAAACACTTTTATGTATTGGCACGACTGCCAGTAGAACACAAAGAATATGCTTTTCACTATCTTTTGCGAGAACTTGGTCAGCATCACAGCGCCCTGATACCTGATGGCTTTGCACTGGAATGCCAGGATATGGCCGGCAAAATTTACTATTGGACAAACAAATGTAAGTGCTATAACACTGTTGCAGATGTTCCCAAAGGAATGCAAATCATCTCTTTGGATGAACAAGTTGAGAAACCTCATCAGGTACATCAAGAACCATTTAACTGTTGTTCTGAATATGCTGTCTGGGGAACAAAAGGCTCCTTGATCGGCCCCAGATTGTTTCCCGCAGAGCTTATACCAGAGCTGAGATTTGGACCCCAAGGAAAGGAACGTCCGCTAATTTTAAAGGAGGATGGCTCAATTCTTCAGCAAAGTCTACAGGTTACACGCCGCATGACCAAAGCGACTGCAAAAATATTTGAAGAGCTTTTTCGATAATTTTTTCTGTATCAGAAAAATAGGAGGGGACATTATGCAAGCAAACTCTTTCTTTTCTACTTCTTTCAAAAAAACATTGACTTCCATTTTGGGAAACCATCTCGAAATTACAGAGATAAAACACATCACTGGAGGCGATATCAACGACGCATTTGCACTAACGATAAACGATGGATCACAGCTATTTATGAAATGCAACAAAAAAGATAATATCTCATTCTTTCGCGCAGAAGCCACAGGATTAAAAGCAATTGCACAGACAGATACCATCGCAACGCCACATATCCTATCTATTGGTACAGAAGATTCCTCCGTTGGACGCTCTTTTATGCTTATGGAATTTATGAAACAAAAACGGCGTATTTCTAATTATTGGGAAACCTTTGCACACCAGCTTGCGGCCATGCACCAGGCGCCCACTCAACATTTAATCTCTGCGGGCGGCTATGGCTTCATTGAGAATAATTATATTGGTGCAAGGCCTCAGATAAATTCAGCCCGCCAAAACTGGACAAGTTTTTTCCGTGATTGCCGCCTAGAACCACAATTCAAGGATGCAGAACACTATTTTCAATCAACAGACATAAAAAAAATTATTCGCCTTTTAGATCAAATCGATCATTTGTTGATAGAGCCAGAACACCCCTCTCTTTTGCATGGTGATCTATGGTCAGGAAATGTCATTACTGGAAACGATGGCAAAGCATGGCTGATCGACCCAGCAGTTTATATCGGACACGCCGAAGCCGACCTTGCGATGACAGAGCTTTTTGGCGGATTCCCACAGACATTTTATGCTGCCTATCAGGAAACTTCACCTTTACAGCCAGGGTATGAGCGCCGCCGTGACTTATACAATCTCTATCATCTTTTAAATCATCTAAATATGTTTGGCTCATCTTATCTCTCATCGGTAAAGCGCATTTTGAGGGAATATATTCCTTAATCCAGCAAAAAATTGGATTGTAATCCCCTCTTCGGTATCTGCCTCATATTATACAAGTGTTTATATTCGTTTTTATCATATAGGAAATCCAGAGGATTTTCCTATATGATAAAAAAATCTTTCTGGAGACAGCACTCTTTGTCGCTGTCCTCAGAAAGATTTCTGACTAATAAAACACGATTATTCAAAATCATAATCATATTTGACTAATGGCACGCTGGCTATTCTATGATTTCTATAGAGCCCAGCGCCTGTCTTTTTGTTGTGTTCGGAAGTTATCTTTCCCAGAATTGTGCGTTTATTCTACTGGTCCCTCCTCCATCTCTTCTTGAGGTTCCTTTTCTAACTCTTCTACTACAATCTCTTCCTTCACTTCCTCATATTCCGCTTCTTCCACTTCCTCTTCCTCGAAAATGGATTCACATTTCACACCACATTTGATACAATAAACAGCCTCTGATTCATTGACCGCACCGCAAGAAGGACAACACTTCTTCCCCTTCAGCCCTGCAACCTCTACTTTCAACTGATCAATATCCTTTAAGGTCTCAGTAATCAGCTTCATCTCTTCAAAAAACGGTTCTTGATCTTCTTTGTGCATCTCATAGTACTGTTTTCCGATTTGTGTGTACTGCTTCTGCACAAAATCTTCTTTACTGCGAATCTCCATATTCAGCTTGGCAATCCCTGTCATCTCTGATACTTTTTGTGATACATCTCTTCCTGTTTCTGTGATTGCATCGCCTAATTTGCTAAAAAAATCCATATGTTTTTCCTCCTTCATCCATCCGCCTGATTTCTTGCGGCCTGTTTGCTGTAACATAAAACGCTCTGTCTAACATTATGATACTAGGATTATAACACCAATCTGGTAATCCAGCAAGACCTCCTTGAAAGTCTCTGGAAAATTTATCCTTGTGAAGTTCTTTCCAGATTAAGAACATTGATATCTGAACAAAGAATCCTGTAAAACAGGATTCTCCGCCTGCGATCATTGTTTTTCATCTTATCAGAGATCCGAAGGAATTTCCAATAAAGTAAAAAAAATCCGAACCTCTGTCCCAATTCCAGGTTCACTCTCTAAAACCATGTCTGCACTGTGCTGGGCAACAATATGTTTGACAATCGCAAGTCCCAATCCAGTCCCCCCGCTTTGCTTGGAACGGCTTTTATCTACTCTGTAAAAACGTTCAAATATACGCTCCTGGTGCTCCTTTGGAATTCCGATGCCGGTATCTTTTACCGAAAGCATCACACGCCCATTTTCTTCGGCTGTCGTCACTGTCACACTGCCGCCTTGATTATTATAACGTATTGCATTGCTGCAAAGGTTATATAGCAGTTCATCTATCAGCGCCCGATTAGCCACAATGGTACAAGGTTCCCCTTTTAATTTCAGGCAAATCCCCTGCTTTGCTGCCTGTACATCCATCATATCCAGACATCCCTGTGCCAATCTGTGGAGTTCCACTTGTTCCAAATCAAAGTCTTGTTCTGCCTCATCCAACTCTGCTAACTTAATAATATCATTGATCAGAGACAAAAGCCGATCGGAGCTGAGATGTATTTCACTGGCAAAACGTCTGGCGTCTTCTCCCGCTGCCATACCATTTGCAATTAACTCTGCATAACCGGAAATCGCCGTCAGCGGCGTTTTCAATTCATGAGAGACATTTGCTGTAAATTCCTGGCGCATCTTCGCATGATTTAAGATATTGTCATGCTGCTGCCTAATCATTTGAATAAAAGGTTCAATCTCTTCATAAATCGTATCTTGACCAGAACTATCCAGAGCTGAGGCTAATTTCTCGATCGGCCAAAGCAAACGTCTGGTAAGAAAGTGGGATAGATATGCACACAACAATACAATTACCAGAGACAATGCTACTACAAGCACTGCCATATGCCGTAAAATCTGCGCAATATTTTGAGAATCTTTGCCCACTCGCAACACGGCTCCATCTGGCAGACGCTGAGCATAATATAAAGTATGCAGGGAACTGGTGGCTGACCACCGAATTGCAGTTCCTTCTCCCTTCTTTAAAGCCTCCTGAATCTCTGGGCGTCTGCTATGGTTATCCATCTGCCCTTCATCCATACTGCTGTCATATTTCACAGTGCCATCCTCTGCTATCAACGTAATTCGAAGCCCATCCTCTTCTAAGCGCAGCAGATTAGTTTCCTGTTCCCAAAATTGTTTATCCAAGGGCTGTATCACATGTGCATATGCCCGAATATCGTCAAATACCTGATCTTGAAAAATTCCATAAAACAGCAGCATTGAGGCCAGCGCAGTGATCAGTACCGCAAATGCAGAAACCGTGATAAAATGGATATTAATTTTCTTCTTCAAGCAAATCCTCCCTAAAGATTATCAATCACATACCCCACATTACGAACTGTTTTAATCGCTCTGCCGTCCGTTCCTAACTTCTGGCGCAGTGTTTTGATATGCATATCTACCGTCCGGCTCTCTCCCTCATAGTCAAATCCCCAGACCTGCTCCATGATCTTGTCACGGCTCAACACAATCCCCTGATTTAAAAGTAACATCCGCAACAACTCAAATTCCTTAAACGTCAGTTCACACGGTTCTCCCGCCGCCGTCACCCTGCGCTTATCAGTATCTAAAATAATTCCTCCATTGCTGAGCACCGAAGCCTCTGGAAGTCCCTCTGCCCGCCTCAGCAACGCTTTCACACGAGAAATGAGTTCCATGACCCCAAATGGCTTTGCCATATAATCGTCTGCCCCCAAATCCAGGCCCTTTACCTTATCTAATTCGGTAGATTTTGCTGTCACCATAATCACTGGCACTTTTGCGGCTGTCTGATGCTTTCTTATATTTTTCAAAATGGTTAATCCATCCTCACCCGGCAGCATAATATCCAGAAGAATAAGACTTGGGGGATTCTTGTCCAATGCTTTATATAATTCTCTCCCACAGCCAAACTCCTGCACCTCAAAGCCACTGTTTTTTAATGCATAGCGCTGAATCTCACGAATATTGACATCATCCTCTACAATATAGATCAATGACATAGCATCTCCCCCTGTTCTTTCATTAGGTAAAATGATACTTTTCCTGATATTCTTGCATCATCTGTTCAAAGCGTTCTTTAGTTTCCCCAGACAGGTTATTGACATAATCATGTGCTTCCACGGTATTATCCTCTGTCTGAATCATATACACTGCCAAATTGGAACAATGGTCCGCCACTCTCTCATAATTGACTGCAGCATCTGTCAGAAGTAATCCCAGTTCAACTACGCACTTCCCTTTGCGCAGACGTTTCACATGGTGCTTTTTCAACTGCTTATTGAGATCATCAATCACTTCCTCCAAAGGCTCCACTGTGGCTGCCAGTGTTGGGTCATTATTGACAAACGCCTCTACCGAACGCTCCAAAATATCTGTGACCGCTGCACCGAACACTTCCATCTCATTTCTGGCTTTTTTGGAAAATTCCATTTCTTTTTTCTGCATCCGCTCTGCAATTTCCATAAGATTCAAAGCATGGTCGCCAATACGTTCAAAATCATTGATACAATGCATCAGCGTGGAAACGCTCTGTCCCTCCCTGGCTGTTAGATTCTGGCTATTTAGCTGTGCCAGATAAGCGCCAATCTTATCCTCATATTTATCCAGCAGATCTTCCTGCTGCTCTACTAGTCTGGCCTGTTCTGGGGAATAATTTTCAAACAATTTCATTGCCAGTAACATGGTATCTTTTGCCATCTGCGCCATTTTTCTAGTAAGGCTCATGCACTGTTCAATGGCAAATCCAGGGGTTGCCAGAAATCGTTCATCCAAAATCTTAAATTGATCTTCGTTTCCAGCGGCTGCTTCTTCCTCCTGATCTTTCGGAATAGTGAGATAAGCAAGCTTTTCCAGTGCTTTGATAAATGGCAGCAGCGCCAGTGTTGCAAAAATATTAAAAATACTGTGAATCGCCGCAATACCCGCCGCACCAACGATATCTTTGGCGAATGAAAATTGAAACACCATATCCAGCGCGCTGTATAATAAAAGAAACAGTACTGAACCAATAATATTAAAATACAGATGCACAAAAGCTGTCCGTTTTGCGCCCTTACTAGCCCCCACTGCAGAAATCATTGCGGTAACACAAGTTCCGATATTTTGTCCCATAATAATCGGAATTACAGAGCCGTAGGTAAATGCTCCTGTGACCGATAAAGCCTGCAAAATTCCCACCGATGCAGAAGAACTTTGAATTACTGCCGTCAGTAAGGCCCCTGCCAGTACGCCAAGCAGCGGATTGGAAAATTTGGTCAGGATTCCTGTAAACTCCGGTACATCTGCCAGAGGTTTTACTGCGCTGCTCATGGCCTCCATTCCAAACATCAGTACCGAAAAACCAAGCAGAATTTCCGCCACATTCTTTTTCTTATCACTCGCCGCCCCCATAAGCAGAATAATTCCAATCAAGGCCAAAATCGGCGTAAACGAAGAGGGTTTTAGCATACGGATAAAAAAATTGCTACTCTCTATCCCAGTCAGACTCAACAGCCAGGAAGTGATTGTTGTACCAATATTAGCGCCCATGATAATGCCGATTGCCTGAGAAAATTTCATAATCCCAGAATTGACAAAACCCACCAGCATTACAGTAGTTGCTGATGATGACTGAATTACCGCAGTCACCCCAGCCCCTAACAATACTGCCTTTAATGGGTTTGAAGTTAAACTCTCCAATAATCGCTCCAGCCTGCCGCCAGAAAGTTTCTCCAGACCGCCGCCCATCACATCCATACCATACAAAAACAGCGCCAGTCCGCCAATCAGTGACAAAATGCCAAATACATCCATAGCCGTATCCTCCATGATAAACATTTCTTATCTTTCCATTTGTAACAGTTCACCTTCACAGGTGGCACATACTAGGCAAAAGACATAACCTGCCTGTATATATCGTATTGTATACGGTTTCTGTAAATGGAATACATAATCTGTGTAAAATTCATGTAAAATATCGCGGATGAAGCTGATTATTTATTCTGTTCTTGGAGACGTTGATTGATCCACTCTCGGAATAAGGTGTAGAGCACAGACATCAGGGGGATAAAAATCAACATTCCGGCAATGCCCATCAGGCCGCCGCCCACGGTCACAGCAAACAATACCCAGATTGATGGAAGCCCCACAGAATTTCCTACTACATGCGGATAAATTAAGTTCCCTTCAATCTGCTGCAACACCAAAAATAAAATCACAAAAAATACTGCCTGCATTGGATTTACCATCAAAATTAAAAATGCTCCTACCACACATCCAATCAGTGCGCCCACCATTGGAATTAAAGCTGTAAATGCAATCAGTACACCCACCAACAAAGCATAGGGCAGCCGGAATATAGTCATGGCGACAACAAACATTGATCCGAGAATCAACGATTCCAGACACTGTCCTGTAATAAATTTGGAAAATGTTCTATGGCTCAGCCTGCACACATAACAGATCTTCTCCACTGCCTTGTCAGACAAAAAAGCGTTGATCACTTTTATACACTGCCTTGCCAGATTTTCCTTCTGACTTAATATATAGAGAGAAAAGATAAAAGCAATCACAAATGTGGTGACACCATTGATCACCATCATAGTTGCCGACATCGTATAAGAAAGCACATTACCAGCGCCGCTCAGGGCAAAATCCTTAAATTGTTCCAGCCAGCTCTTCCAGTCAAACTCGAATGACTCAATGTAATTCATGATCTCTTTGCTGTCGCCAAAGATCTCCTCCAGCCAGGCCTGCGCTTTTGGCAAAAATGCTGTCATCCCCTCCCCAATACTGTCAATAGTTTTTCCAAGCTGTGGAATTACCACCACCAGCACCACGGTGAGAATCGCAAATACAAAAAGAACAGACAACAGCAAACTAACTGGCCGAGCCAGCTTATGCCGAATCTTATCCTTGCGCGGTCTGGACACCTCAGCCTCACTCCCTGGCTCCTCTGCTGACTGCGGTTGAGAAACATGCTCCGCCGTCAAATCAACATGAAATACTTTTTTCTCTATCAACGTCATGGGAATATTCAAAATAAAGGCAATCACACCTCCTATCACAAAAGGATAGGCAATCCCCCAAAGAAATGCCAGATAGGATTTAACTGCTTCCACATGAATCAGCAATGCCGACAACAACAGCGTAAAAGTTATGATACCCAGTATCTTTTTTAGATTATTTTTATTTAGATCCATCCTTTTCTTCCTTTCTCTAAGAAATTACGATATCGAATTGATTAGTCAACCTATTATACTCTCTGCTTTCGTTTATGAACCTGACTTTTTTGTTTTTTACGGAATTTACAACCATTCTGTCCTTAGTACGTTATAAAAAATAATAAAGATAATAAAATATAATATAAATTTTATTAAATAATGTTTTCCTTTATTGTTCAACACAGATTAGGCTATGTTTACTACAAATGGGTGTAACGCACACCCTCTATCCCATTTTATTGGGAATACCTTCTTTATTATCTGATAAGCGCCGTTTAAGTCCGCATTTATTTCTACTTTATTTTCAGCAACAAATAAGCCTCTATGCACTCGTCTTGCTTTATTATAATTTGATTTTACAGGTTCTTCATTGTCTATGAAACTTGTACCGCTCGTATAGCTTTCTTCAGTCAGGATCACTGCTATACCTTTTTCTATTGCTTTGTACTGTATCATTTGAATAAACCTTGCAAAAGGAATTTGAATAAAATGCTGATTTACTCTTTTTGATAATTTAGAGTTTTGTTTCCATTCGCTGTTTTTACCTATAACAATCGTATTTATGTCAAGCTTTTCGCAATATTCAATTATGGTCCTGCTTGCCTTATGCATATAATCATCTATCTTCTGATTGCGTTTTTCTGTAAGACGATCCATTTTTCGTGAATAGTCTTTACCATTTAAACGCTTGCAAATCTCACGATAATGACTAATCTTTTTATTATAATACTGATTGATAGATTTCAGAGGCTTTCCGTTAATAATTATCGCAGATTCTTTCATGTTATTACAAACAGCCGCAAGATTAGCTACTCCAATATCAATGCCTATATAACGTCCATTGTTTTCTTTTTGATTCGCAATGCAAATATTATAAACTATTTCTATGACAAGTTTGTTTTTATGTGGAATAATTCTTACCTGCTGAAAAGATACAAAATCTTTTCGGTTTATAAAATTAGGTTTTATGGTAAATCCTTGAAACACTTTCGGAAACACAATAACATCATTTTTTAGTTTGTTGTGCTGTTTGAGCAGTCGGCATGAAAGAATAATCAGGATAATCTTTATCATTTTTCAATATTTTGTTGAGTTCGGCATATCTTATCCAATTTCCATTATCAATAAATTTTTGTCTGACAATATAATTCGCATGGTTATATAAATTTTTTGAAAGATTACAAAAATTCATAAGCATAGGGAAATACTGATTTGATGATTTCACTATGTGCTTTTCAACACGTTGATTTTTAATCATTATTTTCATTTGTCAACACCTCTTTTACCTTTTGAATTTTTCTTTTGCTGTAAAATTTCATTGAATAACAATGTAACAGACTTACTATTTCTTCAAAAATTTCTTGACGATCAAGTTTTTCTGAACCTACTTCACTCATTATCACAATTTCGCAGTTGTATTTTTGAAATAGATGATAGAACAAGTCAAAACCTATTCTTGAAAGTCTGTCTTTATAAGTAATAACAACACGTTCCACTTTATTATCAATAATATCGTCAAGCATTTTGAAAAAGTCGTTACGCTTTTCAAAACTTATCCCACTTGCAATATCCGAATAAATTCCTGAAATAGTATATCCGTTAGAAAAGCAAAATTGTTTCAAAAGTTCTATTTGATTATCGAGGTCGGGTTTTTGTTTTAATGTAGACACTCTTGCATAAATATATGTTTTACGTTTCATATCCTTATTTAAAAAAGAATATACGCTTTCAGAGTCATATTCGTATCTGCCATTTGGTAATTTTTCAACTTTAACCAAACCCTGTTTCACATACTTAGTCAATGTAGGACGGGTTATTCTTAAAAGTTTCAAAACTTCATTCGCTTTCATTGTATCGCCACCTTATATAATTATCATATCATATTTTATATAAAATGTTAATACTTTTTAATGTTTTTAATATTATTTTATACTATATGGGATTGTCCTCCTCATTGCAATACAATTCGCAGAAAGTATCTGATAAAAACTGGCGCCCCACGATTGTAATCTCGTGAAGCGCCAGCCGCCTTGTATTATTTCACTTTTTTAAATTTCACCTTTTTGCCAACACCTTTGGATTTCAACAATTTCTTATAAGCAGAAAGTTTCTTGCTTGGCACTTTAATGGTTGCTTTTGCATTGATGCCCTTAAATGCATTTTTCCCAACTTTCTTTGAGGTCAGCTTTGTGGTCTTAATGGTAATTGTTTTCAATTTTGCACAGCTCTTAAATGCTTCTTTGCCAATGGAACTTACTTTGGCTCCAATGGTGATACTTGTCAAACTCTTGCATCCGCTAAATGCTGCCTCGCTGATTGTAGTCACATTCTTTCCTAAAGTAACCGTCTTTAATTTCGCACATCCCCGAAAAGCTGATTTGCCAATAGACTTAACATTCTCGCCAATCACAGCTTTTGTCAATTTCTTATAACCGCTGAATGCTTTTGCGTCAATGCCTGTCACCTTAAAGGTATATCCACTAATCTTAACCGTCTTAGGAATGGAAACAGATGTGGCTGATTTACTCTTGGCACCTGTCACTGATACGGTTCCAGATTTTGCACTGGATTTTGTAACCTTATATTTCAGTTTTCCAACTGTGTATTTCTTTCCTTTGGCTGGTACTTTCGGTTTTTGAGGTTTCGGAGGAGTAGGAGTAGCAGGATTAGGATCAACAATACTAGATACTTTATATCCATATCCAATACCGTCCCCATCACGAGCAATAAAAATTGCTTTATCGCCAGAAAGTGTTAAAGTATTATCCTTTGCTCCATTCATCCAATGCTCTAATCCAGAAGCATCAATCACCATAACCTCCTCGGATTTTATATCCAAGGTAATTTTAATCTTCTTGGCTTTATTTACTTTGTATGCCTTAATGTCTACACGCTTGTCAAATGGATGTGATGTCTGCGGCAAAGTGGTGGTAGAGTATGTGATTTTAGGAAGAACCCCCAATGTATACTCGTTCTCAGAGACCAAAATTCCATCTCTGTAAACCTCGCATGTATACCCAACACTCACAAATCCTGAAATAGAACCATTCATCTTAATCACTGGCGCTTTTCCACTATAGCTTGCCGTGGTGCAGCTTATCTTTTTCTGTGATTTTGTAACTGGATCCTCTGCATACCATATATAGGTATATTTGGCATCTTTTGCTGAATTTTTCATACTGGCAGAAAGTTTAAAAGCATCATTCTGTTCTGCATAATTTCTGCTTTGAGACTGCTGATATACCGTATGCACAGAATAAAGATAAGAATAGCTCTCACCTGAGGTAGAAACGGTACACATGTATTCACCTAACGTATTTTTTGTAACTTTTGCAATCTTGTAGGATGCAGAAGTGCCGTTGCTTAATTTTGTCCACTTATCCACATTAGCATCATACTTAGACCACTGATAGGTAATTTTTTGCCCTTGATTTGCGGTGGCTTGTACATACATTTTAACAGAGCCATCCGCTGCTTCAAACGGATCTGACATACTGGGTTCTACCATTAATCCTGTATTGATGTATACCTGATAATATAAATATTTTATTGTCCCAATCGCATCTGAGACCTTACAGATATAATAGCCAATATCATTCATTGACACCTTATTCAGCTTATATTCGGCAGCTGTAGCGCCATAGATCACATTGTTATCACTTGCAGAGGTCCCTCTATACCACTGATAGAAAACCTGATAATCCTTGTCAATAGAGGCTTTTGCTTTTAAGGTGACATCTGCACCGATGGTGGTCTGATAACCAATCAGATCGTCACTATTTACATAGCCAGAATCTACCTGAAGATTTGTGCTGACGGTGAGATAAAAATCTGCCCTAGCACGGTTGCCCTCAGAATCTGTGACTATACAATAATAATTCCCTTCCATATTTGGCAATACAGAGTTGATGGTATAGGATGCTTCCACAGCGCCGCCGATCGCTTTTCCTCTATTGTAATACTCATCCTCGTCCTCATCATATACCTCTTCATTGCGGTACCACTGATAGGACAGCTTCAGATTGCTGTCAGATTTTGCTGTTATTTTGAACTCAGCACTCTTTCCAGGCGTAACTTTTATATTTGATTCATATTTATCAATCAATACTTTCTTCTCTTTTGACAATGTATTTTCAATGGCAGCCTGATAGGTGCCAACCAGATAATTTCCGTCATAGATCTTACAATAATATGTTCCAAATTCATTCTCGCCAATTTTGGAAATGGTATAATTTTTTCCTGTTGCCCCATAGATAATGCCATAGTCCTCAGAATACCACTGATAGGTAAGCGCTCGGTTGGACGGATTGCCAATCACAGGCTCTAATATTACATCAGAACCAGCCTGTGCATAAACTGTACCACCCTCTGCAATTGTGATATCGGTGTACAATCTCGTCTCAAAGGAGATACTTTTGTAGAGATTACGCTCTGAAAAAGTCACACGGCAGTAAATGATCCCGAAATTTTTCGCTTCCAGGCTTTTTACTGTATAGTTCTGCCCTGTGGCACCTTCAATTGCCTGCCAATCATAATTATCATCATAATATCCCCATTGATACTTGACGTCTGCATCCTTGATTTCAGAACTTGCCGACTTATAGCGTACGCCATAAGCGGCGCTGTCTCCAACCTGCTTATACTGAATTTGAGGTGTAGTTCTCTCCAGACTAATGTCCGCAGATGCATCCTCCACATGATAATAGAAATTCTTTTCCACATAACTGCCAGCTAATTTATATCTGGCCATGCAGCGATACGTTCTGAAATCCTCTTCAGAAGAAACTGTAAATATATAGGCTGCAGTTTCTGTATTGAGAATCTGCCAATCTGCATCTGTATACTCATTCCACTCTTCCTCCCAAGGATCGTACTGCAAATATTTTTCTGAGCAATACCAAGTGTAATCAACTTTTACCGAAGCTGGAATATCTGCTTTTACTTCCAGTGCCACAGCATCTCCGATAGATTTGCGGTAATAGGAGCTTTGAGGAGTATAAAAATGCGGCTCTGTCTGTTCCTCATACACAGAAAAAATCACTTCCTGTGGCTCTACATCTGAGGAATCAGAGACCATTACTCTATACTTGCCAAAATCGTTTGCTGTCAGACTGTTGATTTGATTGACATTTCCTGTCACGCCTTGTATATCCTGATAAGCATTCTTACTCACATCCCATTTTTGCCACTGATAGGCAATTGGATAGAGCGCTTGGTCTTTATTAGAAGCCACTACTTCAAGTGCGGCAGATTTACCCACGGCTCCAGAAATATTAGATGTCTTTGCATATGCTTTCAAACCAGAATTATAAATTAAAGTGACAAAATAAGTATCTTCTGACAATGTTTCTGTATCGCTGCCATTATTCTTTGTCACCTTAACATCAACATGATAGGTACCGCGGTTATCCATAGCTTTTCCTGTTCCATCCTTACCAAGAACTTTATAGACAGAATTATTTTCTGCGGCTGTCAATTTTTCATAATAAGTTACTGTTTTTTTGGTATAAATGTATTGTCCGGCATTGTTGTCATATATCTCAGAATCATAATCCACTTGTTCTGTGGTCTTTCCAGGCGCTGCCGGAACCGTAACGCCTGCATCTGCCGTCTTATATTTCAGATTGCCGTCTGTATCATAGACATAGTTGCCATTTGTATCTGTCTCTGCCACATAATCAACATCCATCAGTTTCTTAAACCATGTCTTTTCAATTGTCAAACTTGAATCCTGAACTTCTGTCCTAAAGTAAAGTTCTGTGTCTTCTCCTTTTTCTACAGCCATTTTATAGCCAGACCAGTCATCCAGATTAGTATCTACGGTATAAAGGTCCTCTATTATTTTCCGCAGCCTAAAATAATAATAACTGGTATCAACAATCTCTGTGCCCTTCTTGACCGTGACTGTCAGTCTGTGTGTATAGCTTCTCTCTAAGGTATCATCATACACAGATACAAAATCATCTTCTGTGGTCTGGGCAATCTTATATTCTGCAGATGCCCCGTCCGCTTTTGTGGTATAGATAATGGTATCAGAATTCTGATTTTCATAAGATGCTTTTTCCCATTTATAATTTAAAGTATATCCTGGATCCACTGCTGCCTTGATTGACAAAACTGCTTCTTTTCCCAGATAGCCTGACGGATATTCCTCAATCGCTTTTACACGGTAGCCTGTGGCTTCTCTTGGCACAAAAGCAGCGCTGAGTTCTTTCAGTTCTATATCTGGATATGCATCTTTTAATTCTGTAGCTGAAATCACACATTTATAGGAAGTGTCATAATCCTCTACCTTCACATAAGTCTCAGAAAGATTTTCTCCCTCTAGTGGTGTGGCAGTCCCATTTTTAACCTTATACCACTGATAAGTAATGGTTCCGATATCTTCTGTGTCGTCTGCCTGCTCAGCCTCTACATACAGACGTTTCGTCTCGCCATTGCGCGCCATAAACGGAGAGGATGATTGATCTACAATCTTAATTGGGCTAAACACAACATTATATTTTGCTGTGCGCGTTGCCAATTCTTCCCCATCATAACAAAGAACCACCGACAATTCATAATAATCTACTGGTTTTCTCTCTCTGTCAGTTATATTACCCTGTTGATCTTTGACACTAAAATCATAGTAATAACTAAGCCTCCTGGAAGCACAGCTATTCTGAGACGTCCTACTTATTACACTGTCCGTTGTTCCGTCAACAGCATGTGCAATCCATTCATAATTGATAGTCGCATTCCCATAAAACTGACTGTCAATCTCACATCCAGCACTCTGACCAGAATTTACATTAGTAAAATTTAAGTCCTGATCTGTTAAGTCTTTAAGTCCTTCAAAATAGGTATTGAGAATCTCAGGATTTTGCTCCACATCCTCCTTGGTTATGCCTGTGTATTCCAGATTGTAGACCTTATCCATAGACTGAAGCACCTGTTTCCCATACTTCAAATCTATATGGAGATTGTAGTGATCGATGTCTTTTCCATTTCTGCTGTATGTCAAGGAGCCTACTGTGGAATTAGACAGATAACTGACAGACGAGGCTTTTATCTCTTCCTCTGTGCCATCTTTATAAACACAAGATAATTTATAATCTATATTATCACTACTATCTTGACTCTCAATATAAAAATAACTGGGACTCTTTTCCTCACTCTTGCTGGCAAATTGGATGGTTTCTGCTTCGCTGGTAAAATCCTCAAACTCAAAATAATCTGTGATCGACGCATCGCCAGAATCAATCTGATCCTTGGTAACGCCTGTATACTGGTATACAAAATCCCATGTTAATGGTATATCAGTGCCCTCTGGAACCTGATGGCCATCCACTGCTGTGACAATAGCTGTACAACGATATGTAGTTGTATGATTCTCATTTGTTATATCCTCGTCTGCATCATAGGTGTCTGTGGTTTCCTCAATGCTTACATAGCTCCCATCATCTCCCGCTTTACTCCATCGGTAACGGAACGTAAGATCATTCACAGTAAGACTCTGCAATTGATCGGCATTTACCTCCAAGACCTGACTTAATTTACCTGCGTCAAACTGTACCATATCCTCACTAAGATTTGGAAAATTAAGAGAACTCACATAATATGTTCCACTTGTATATTCCATTTTAGTTGTTGGAACATTCTGATCTGATATCTCACAACTGCCCTCATTGCTTAAATAATCCATGTTCCAGGCAATGGCATTTGATATAGCCTGCCTGCTGCCATTTGTCTCGGCTCCCTCCTGCACTGCTGCATAGGCTGTCACATCCCAATTGACTTGGACAGATGTAACCATCAATGCAGAGGCAAGTGCTAGAGCCAGCATCTTTTTCGTTTTCCTCATGCGCTACTCCTTTACTTGTTTTCCCGTTATGGGATATTTTTGTTTGTCGAAAAAAACTATATCACTTTCCTTTCCCAGATACAAGTTTTTCCTTCCTATATCTATATTTTTTTCTTTGTCAAGTGATTTTTTATAAATTTTAATAAAAAATCTTATCTCTTCTTGACAAATTCCTTTTTCCTTTTTATAATTGGCATTAACCAAAAAATTTGAAAAGCTATGACGGGAACAAGTAATTGTCAGGAAATCCTACAGAGAGCTGCCGGACAGATGAGAGGCGCAGGAGGAACTTTCAATGAATACATCCCTAAGCTGCACACCGAACACAAAGATTGCTCTTGCCTGATAGGAATGATCTCTGGACAGTAGGCTGTGACGGAATGGCAGTCGTTACTCTGCCAAAGTGCTGGATGGCACTTAATAAGACAGGCTGTGTGAGCAGTCTGTGAATAAAGGTGGTAACACGAAGCTTTAGCTCTCGTCCTTTCAGGGGCGAGAGCTTTTTTATCTTATACGAAATTCCTTCGGATTTCCAAATAAGATAAAAAACAATTATCTCAGGGTCTTTCTTCCCTGCTCGATTTTAGGAGGAATGAATGATGACAGTATATGATGAATTGGTTGCCCGCGGACTGATCGCTCAGGTAACAGACGAAGAAGAGATTAAGGAACTAATTAACAATGGCAAGGCTACTTTCTATATTGGTTTTGACCCCACAGCGGACAGCCTTCATGTAGGACATTTTATGGCATTATGCTTAATGAAGCGGCTGCAGATGGCAGGCAACAAGCCCATTGCCCTAATTGGCGGCGGTACTGGAATGATTGGAGATCCTTCCGGCAGAACAGATATGCGCCAGATGATGACACCAGAAACCATCCAGCACAACTGTGATTGTTTTAAAGCACAAATGAGCAAATTTATTGATTTTTCAGATGGAAAAGCATTGATGGTCAACAATGCGGACTGGTTGATGGATCTGAATTACATTGAACTTCTGCGCGAGGTTGGCGCACATTTCTCGGTCAACCGTATGCTCACCGCTGAATGCTACAAACAGCGCATGGAGAAAGGCTTAAGTTTCCTGGAATTTAACTATATGATTATGCAGAGTTATGATTTCTATGCCCTGTTTCAGAACTATGGCTGTAATATGCAGTTTGGCGGGGATGACCAGTGGAGCAATATGTTGGGCGGTACAGAATTAATTCGACGCAAACTGGGCAAGGATGCCTATGCCATGACGATTACTCTGCTTTTAAACTCTGAGGGTAAGAAAATGGGCAAGACCCAATCTGGCGCAGTATGGCTTGATCCCAACAAGACCTCTCCCTTTGATTTCTATCAATATTGGCGGAATGTGGCAGATGCAGACGTATTAAAATGTATTCGTATGCTCACGTTCCTTCCGCTGGAAGAAATCGACAAGATGGATTCCTGGGAGGGTGCGCAGCTCAATACAGCCAAAGAAATTCTAGCATTTGAATTGACTAAGCTGGTACATGGCGAAGAAGAAGCACAGAAAGCACAGGCATCTGCAAAAGCTCTGTTCTCAAGCGGAAATGCCGCTGATATGCCCTCTGTCACTTTGACAGAAGAAGATTTTACAGACGGCTCTATTGATATACTGGCGCTTTTGGTAAAATCAGGACTTACCCCCTCTCGCTCCGAAGCTCGCCGTGCGGTAGAGCAAGGCGGTGTTTCTGTAGATGGAGAGAAAGTAAGTGATACGAAAACCGCCTATCAAACCGATGACTTTTCAGAAGGAATGGTGCTGAAAAAGGGAAAGAAAAATTTCCGCAAAATCTTAAAATAACAGACAATTATGATTTCTGCGAATCTGCTTCTTACTCTCTGATATATTTAGAATAATCTGCATATTCGTGGGGAACCTATTTGATGAAATTTTTCTTATTTCCTTAAAAACAGTACGCCAAACGCTTCTGCACCACAATTACAGGAAATCGTTGCGGATGCCTTATTTACCACTATGGTTCGAAAGGGCGTCCGCTTTTGGATTTCCTGTTTAAGAAACTGCTGAAATTCATAGGAACAACCCGCAGTGATCTGTTTACAAGGAAAATTCTTGCATCAATTCCCGCAGCTCCTCCTCCATCTCTAAAAAAGCATCCAATAGCTCTGGCTGAAAACTGACGCCGCGTTCTTCTTTTAAGATCGAAAATGCTTTTTCCAGGCTCATTCCCTTTTTATATTGTCGCTCAGATACCAGGGCGTCAAACACATCTGCAATGGCCAATATTCTTGCCGCTAACGGAATCGCTTCTCCCTTAAGCCCCTTCGGGTAGCCGCCGCCTGCCCATTTCTCATGATGGAAAGAGGCCATATCACAGGCAATCTCTACAAATTCCTGCTCTGCAATGGTACTCATATTTTCTCGAATCAGCCGGCCTCCCTCCTCCGCATGAAGCTGGATCAATTGATATTCTACCTTAGTCAAGGCTCCTGGTTTCTGTAAAATCGTATCAGAAACAGCAATTTTCCCAATATCATGCAGCGGTGACGCTTTCTTAAGATAATCAATATAAGAAGGGGTGAGCTGATTGGCATAGAGCCCCTTCTCCTGCATTTTTTTGACCAGCAGATTTACATAAGCGCTGGTTCGCTTCACATGCTCGCCTGTCGTACCGTCCCGACTCTCAATCAGATTAGCCATTGAAAAAATAATATCCTGCTGCAGCTGAGTAATTCTTTGAAGCTGCTGTTCTACCATTTGCTCCAAATTCTTCTTATAATCTTCCAATTCTAAGGTACGGCGGATGCGCTGCAGCATAATTGCAGGTACAAAAGGTTTTCCAATATAATCGACAGCGCCCATTTTAAAACAAGTCTCCTCTGTCTTCTCTGTACGGTCTGCTGTCAGAAAAATTACTGAAATTTTACGCCATTGTTTATCCTCTTGTAATCTGCGCATAACTTCCAATCCGTCCATTTTGGGCATTTGTATGTCCAACAAAACCAAATCGGGTATATTCCGTTCCAGATAATGAAGGGCAAGTTCCCCTGAATTTACCGCGGCAACACGATACTCCTCTGACAGTAACTTCTGCGCTACCATTAGATTTAATCTGTCATCATCCACCACCAGTATTACCTTTTTCACTGCTCTACCTCCTGTTTTTCCATCCATGTTTGAAGGCAGCTCTCTGCATTATCATAATCAAAATCATGTACTGCACTGCGTACCTGTTCCAGTATTTGCTCATGTTTCATTGACAGAAGTTTATCAATCAACACTAAGGCTTCACTCATCTCATAGCCACGAATGTGTTCCAATAAAATCTGACATTCTTCAAAATATTCTTCCTGGTCAAATGGAGCCTTGCTGTTGTCAGCATTACCTGTTTGCAACCTATCCACAATTTCTATATCCTCTGGCAAATATTGTTCTCTTTTTGTCAACTCTTCCTGTGTCACTAAGTCTACTGCGTCACTTAGAATGTGAGTTTCAAATTCCTGTGGCTCTGCTTCTATTCCCAGTATCTGTGCTGCTTCCTCCAAAGCCCCTGTATAATCCTGATAAAATTTTTCCCATTGTTCTTTGAGGTCTTGCAGTCGATTTTCCTTGGCTGCAAGCTCTTGCTGCTTTGCCTGGCTTGAGACGCCGGCAGCTCCAATTGTAAGAGAAGTACTCTTGATGGCATGAGCAATAATCGCATAATTTTCCCATTGTTGCTGTTGATAAAGTTGCTTAAGCTCCCTTAAATACTGCTGCCCCTGCTCATAATATGCCAAAAGAATTTCTTGATACATCTCTTTGTCATTGCCGCAGTAAGGCAGTCCGGCAGCCTGGTCAATAAATGCCTGTCTCTTTGACGTCTCCTCCAGATTTTGATCTACCCCTGTTTGTTCTAATTCTTTCACTGTTTCCTCTTCTTTGAAAAAAACAAGTTCTTCTGGAAGATATTTCAACAGCATTTGTTCTAACTTCTCTACCACAATCGGCTTGCTGAGATAATCATCAAAGCCCTCTTTTAGATATTCCTGACGGCTGCCAGCAACAGCGTTTGCCGTCAATGCCACTACCTTAGTATTCACATTTGGATTATCTGCCTCTGCCCGCAGCATATGAAATGTCTCGATCCCGTCAGGCTCTGGCATCATATGGTCCATAAAAATAAGGTCATATTTTTTGCGCCTGGTATAGAGCAAACATTCTTTTCCGCCAGTTACGGTATCAAGTTGAATCCCTGTGCGCTTTAAAAGCCCCCGCACCACGGCAAGATTCATTTCATTATCATCCACTGATAATATACAAGCTTCCGGCGCTTGAAGGATTGCATGTGGTTTTTCAAACTCTTGAAGTTCGCGTTCATAAGCGCGCTGCAAATCCCCGATCGGTTCTGGATCTACAATGACCTGCGGTATTCTTACTGTAAACAAAGTCCCTGTACCATAAACACTATGTACCCTGATATCCCCCTGCATCTGTTCTACAAAACGCTTTGTTATATTTAATCCCAAACCAGAACCTTGAATCGTACAATTCCGGTCTTCTTCTAACTTAGTAAAACTGTCATACAATCTTCCCAGATCTTCTTTTTGGATTCCAATCCCAGTATCTGCAACAGAAAAACTGAGACAAAATGTTCCGTCATCATTCCATTCCCCTTGGGTACTGAAAGTAATGCTTCCCTTCTCAGTAAATTTAATACTGTTAGAAAATAAGTGCTGAAGTATTTTGCGGATCCGCACTTCATCTCCCACCAAGACCGAGGGAAGATCTTCATCTACATTTAATTTAACAATAAGATTTTTCTGCTCTGCCCTTGCCTTCAACACATGAAACGTATCATTTAACAGAGAGGACAAATAATAAGGGCTGCAGGATAATTCTAGGCTTCCCGATTCCATCTTGGAAAAATCCAGCACGTCATTGACTAGACTGAGCAGCGTCTTACTGGCATGATTGATATTTTCAGCATAACTTTGAATCGTATCATCTTGATTCTCGCGAAGAATCATCTCATTCATACCAATTACCGTATTGATTGGCGTACGAATTTCATGGGACATATTGGCAAGAAATTTACCCTTAGATTCGTTGGCAAGTACAGCCCGTTGTTTTTCACGCTCCAGAGAGAATAACTTACGTACATTCTCAATGACAGATAAGGCTAATAAAGCGATCATGCCAATGCAAATCAAAATACCATCGCAGCTCTCAAGACTTCGCCATGTCAGCCACAATTCTCCTGCAGCCATCAAAACCATGCACAACATTCCCACTGCAGTAAGACGATAACCGCGAATATTTTTGCGTTTAAAATCAAGCCCCATTGTAAATGCAACATACAAACAAGAAATCATGAGCATCCCATACATAAAAGCTGCAAGATCCATAAAATCCATTTGCTGCAATACCTGCATAGAGGTACATCCCAAAAAGTTAATCACAGCCAACAGCTCTAACAGCACATATCCGCTCTGATAGCGTTGTCTCTGAATCCCATCCATGTAAACCAAAAATGGAAATGGTATCAACAGCAAGGAAAAATACATGAGGTTGGAAGCCACTGAAATATTGGGAAATAAAAACTGACGCATTTCACAGCCGGCAGCCAGACTTATCGAAATCCACAAACTCCCCCATGCCAAATATCTCAGTAAAATCTCTTTATGATAAAATCGACGCAGCACCCAACTGCCGAAAATACAAAGGATGCTTAAAACAATCAAAAACGCTTCCAAGGCAAGGTTGATTCCATGCTGAGCGATCAGGTAATTCAAAATCCCGATCCGATCCCCTATATATACAGTACTCAACTTGCCAGAATAAGGTGAATCGGTCATGGATGTAATTCTTAAAATCTTTCCCGCATCCTCTTTCGTCAGCTTTTGAAACAGATAAGCACTAGCACTGTTTCTGCCAAATATCTTGGATTGTCCCGCAGAATACCTCTGCCTTAACACCTGATCTACAAATATCTCCAGATCCTGCCAGACACTCTGTATACACAACCAGGTATCTTCCTCAAGCTCCTCTGGCAGCCTTGTCTCAATACTGACACTCTCAAGCCTGTCAGCCTTACAAGTTCCTGGAACTTCCACAGATACGCTGCTGCCGTCCGGCAGAGAACGCGTCCACTCAGATTCAAGCGCTTGACACCAGCTCTCTACCCTGACCCCTTCACTTGGAAGTAACCATTCTCCTAAAATAAAAAACAGCAGTACCGCAAGTACCATCAGCAGAAATATTCCCTGCAGCCCTGCTGCTATTTTCTTTTCATAACCCTTCACCATTCAGCCCCCATCTAATGTTGTCTTTATTTTTTACAGATACCCTGGAATTGCTTCATTGCTTTGCAATTCCCGCAATTCTTCCAGCATTTGAAATCCGCTCATTTACTTTGTAAATTGCTTCTTCCTCATTCTGGGCGGTTCATTAAGATCAAGCGTCATATTAGATCTGATACCAAATAATTTCATTTTCTTTTAAGCTTAGCGTAAAGCTTTCCCCATCCCCTTTATAGACCGTGGTTTCCTGGGGCTCGTACGTATTATTTACAACGCAGAACTTCTTATTTGCAGGGTATGCATGTACCTCCACATTATAGTTCGTGCTAAACCACTTATGAAGTTCTTGCTCACTATGTGTACTCCAAAGAATGGCACGATACAACAGACGACTGTTTTCAAAACTGTAGGGAAGCCCGCTCAGATAGACTGCCCGTCCCTCTCCAAAGGTATTTACTGCAAGCTGCACTTCCCTTTCTTGTTGTGCAAGAATCTGTGTCCCCTCCAAAGCATAAATGTTTTTCTGGCTTTCTCCAAAATCAATCGATCCAGTACAATCTTCCGTAATAAAATGATCCTGTGTCTCCCAATTATACTTATCGTAACCTAACGTAAAACCTCGTTCTTCTTCCACACCAAATACATTGGCGAGCTGAAAAAACCGCCCATTAGCTTGATGTGCGCTCGGCTCCCCGACGCCAATGATTGCGCCGCCTTGATAGATAAACTGTTTTATGGCTGTGACGATGGCTTCCTCACACCACCATTGCCCGCCGGAATGTGCGGTGTCCGCCCCGCCTACATTGATCAGAACATCAATATCTTTTAAAATTTCTGGCCGTTCCTTGATATCAGCAAAACTAATAAAAGATACCTCAAAGGGCGCCCCTGCTAATGCTTCGATCACTCCAGCATAAGAATAATTTTGCTTTTGATACAGTGCATGATGCACCATATGACAGCCCCAGGCGCGCATTTTCCCCCAACAATTGAGAACAGCAACTTTTTTCACACAGTAAGGAACACAACTCTTCACATTGTCATATAACTCGCGGAACTCTTCACAGACACTCTGTACATACTCCACAAACTCAGGAAAATCTAAGGCTAACTTTAAGTAACCACCATATCCAATCCGATCAATTGGCTTCCTTAAAATGGCCCGCCGCGCTGTCACCCAATTCACCTTGGCTTCTTTTACTGGATCACCGCCCTCACAGAATGTATCTGGGAAGAAATAGGGAAGCAGACGTCCTTCCGTATACTGCACGCCTTCAATGTCACTAATCAGGCGCAAGGTAGCGCCATTTCCCACACTTCCTACCACAGCATCTAAGCCTATAGAAGCAAATTCTTCTAAAAATGGCTCCGTTCCAATCCAATGATCCCCCAAAAACATCATGGCTTCTTTGCCGTATTCATGCGTAATATCAACCATTTCTTTGGCGATTTTTGCCACCTCCCGCCGCTGAAACGCCTGGAAATCCTGATATTCCTTAGACGGAATGCGATACTGTCCATTGTAATAGCCCTGGTCAATGATATATTCTGGCCGGAATGGATAGCCCACTTCCCGCTCAAACTGCTCTAAAATATAAGGGCTGACCGATGCAGAATACCCATACCAGTCTACATATTTTTCCCGTGCCTGCTCGTCAAAGATCAAGGTAAATTGATGAAAGAATGTGGTAAACCGAAGCACATTGACATAAGGATGATCTTCGATAAATTTACGCAGCCGTTTCATCGTATATTCATGTGTCTTAGGCTGACGGACGTCAAACGTGATCTGATGCTCCACATCCTGCCAATCGTTGGTGACAGCATTATACATATGCACTGGATCCCAGATAATATAGGCCAGAAAACTTACTGTATAATCATGAAACGGCACTGCCTCAACTGATACCTCTCCCGTCTTAACATCATAATTCCAAGAGCTTATGGGAACCACTTCTCCAACTGTGCGGTCTATCACCTCCCACCAACGGGTAATGTCATCCCGGCAATTGGGCTTTAACATATCAGGATATAGCCCCTTCATCAGAGGAATCTTAAGGTTGTCCCCCTCTGCCGTATAAAAAGGCGTCATCACATACATCTGCTGAATTTCTTCTGGATTGGCGTTCGCCCAATCATTGTCCTTTCTGGTGGTATAATAAGTAGAATAAATCTTGGCATCCACCGCTTGCAATTCCTGTGGAAAATCTGTGCCGTCACAATCTCTGACAGCGTCTGCACCCCACTTTTTCATCAATTCTAAAGTCTGTGGAATCACGTCCAAATCTGTAGGGATAGTTACTCTTCCTGTTTTTTCACTCATAAAAAAACCCTCCTTTTTCTTTCTGCTTTTAGCATACGAAAAAAGAAGAGTTTTTACAAGATAAACTATATGATTTTAAAGGAATTTTTCTCCACAACCATAATGTTCTACCACATAATCGATATCCTTGTCGCCTCTACCGCTCAAATTGACCAAAATGGAACCTTGTCCCATCTCTTTTGCCCTTCTCATGGCATATGCCACAGCATGAGAACTCTCAATCGCTGGAATAATGCCCTCATAGCGGGACAGTTTAAAGAATGCCTCCATCGCTTCCTCATCCGAAACAGTTTCATACTGTATTCTGTCAAGATCGTGCAAATAGGCATGTTCTGGTCCCACTGACGGATAATCCAAACCACTGGCAATGGAATAGACCGGTGCAGGTTCGCCTTTTTCATCTTTGAGCATAATACTCTCGAAGCCATGCATCACACCAGGCTCTCCATATTTCATGGAAGCCGCATGATCACCCAGCTTTTCCCCTCTGCCCAAAGGTTCTACCCCGACAATTTCCACTGGATCATTCAAAAATGGAATAAACATGCCGATGGAATTACTTCCGCCGCCCACACAGGCGCACACTACATCTGGCTCAATTCCTGTCATCTCCTGAAATTGGTCTCTTGCCTCATAACCGATTACAGTCTGGAAATCACGAACCATCAGCGGAAATGGATGAGGCCCCAACGCGGATCCAATGCAGTAAATGGAATCTTTGTAATTTTTGGCATAGGATTCAAATGCAGAATCCACTGCTTCCTTTAAGGTCTTTAAGCCTTTGCTGACCGGCACCACTTTAGCGCCAAGGATTTTCATCCTGGTAACATTGGGTCCCTGTTTTGCAATATCAACCTCTCCCATATGGATTTCGCATTCCATACCAAAGTAAGCGGCTGCTGTGGCCAAGGCCACGCCATGCTGTCCGGCGCCAGTCTCTGCAATCAGACGCTTCTTGCCCATAAATTTTGCCAGCAACCCCTCGCCCATACAGTGATTGAGTTTATGCGCTCCTGTATGATTCAAATCCTCGCGTTTTAAATAGATCTGACAATTGCCAATCTGCCTTGACAGCCGTTCACAGTGATATACTGGCGTTGGCCTGCCCTGGAACTCCTTGCGAATCCGGCGCAGCTCACTGATAAACTGAGAAGAATGGCAAATGGTCTGATATGCCTCTGTGATCTCCTCAAATGCCGGTTTCAATTCATCTGGCAGATAAGCTCCGCCGTATTTTCCAAAATATCCTTCCTGATTGGGATGATTCTTTAAATATGTCCTGTAATCCATTGTTTCACTCCTTTAACTTTCAATATTTGTCTCTATTGTACTCGTTATTCAATGGATTGGCAAATCTTTTTGATTTTTCAATGCCACTATTCTAATTTATCTCAATCCAAGCAATACTGTTGGCAACTCTGCAATGGTAGTCCAAATCGGTATCAGACCATGTTTTTCCCAATAGATACTTTTCGCGCTTAACATTTGATTTAACATAATCAATTCAAATGGATATTTTTTCTGAAGTCTGTCTTTATCAGAAAATAATGTTTCAAATTCTAATGTTGTCATATCATCTATCAGCTTTTTAAAAACCCGTTTCACAATATCATCAATACAAATAAAAATATAGTGATGTTGCTTGCCAACACTTAGACTTCTGAGGATTCGTCTGAAATTATAATCCTGACCAGAAAAACCTATAAAAATCAAATTACTAGTGTGATATTTATAAGACTGTATGACATTAACCCAATCATAGCCCATCTTCTCTATATCAGTATAACTATTTTCCGTCAACACAATTTTTTCAGACTCAAACTTTTGATCATGATCCGTCACTGGCAGGAAACCATGTACATGATAAATATGATATTTCACATTTTTCTTTTTCAGACCAGCCTCTTTACTATTGCCGTAAGAATAGATTTCACTGTCTTTCACTTTGCCAATCACGCGCAGACATTCTTCCAACAAGTTATCATAATTATAGGTAATAACTTCCTTTTCTATATCTGGATTAATCTCCACTAATATCTTAACAATCGCCCCAATTGCCTTCGATTCCAGCTCCCAAATCTCCTTTTTTGGAGTGCATATCTCTTTTACAAATTGCTTAATGTAAAAATCTGTCAGCTCCGATTTATCCTGTTCTATCCATTTTGCCTCCATACCCTGTGGTATATCAATTCCATCCACACTGACACTCTCTAAAATAAACTCATAAATTGCCTCTGCAAGTTCTAAAGTATCTTCCCCCTGAAGCATATAGTTGTAGTCGCCTCGATAAGCCTGTTTTAATTTATTTTGAAATTCCTTCTCGCTAGCATGCTGCATAAACATTTCATGTTTAGCTGCCTTATAAGTAGAGTAACCCTTTCTGCCAGTTTGATCATCTAATTTTTCATTATTTGACAAATACAACAACCTACCGATTATTTTTGAGAGAAGTGTGTACCAATCTGGCAGTCCTGCTGATATACTAACGCCGGCTCCTAAACAAAAAGTATACTGATTATCCTTTAAACTATGTTTCAGTTTCTGTAAATTATTATCATTCCACGCAATCACCTCATCAAACAACAACTTCTTTACTTCCATCCCTCAGTCCTTCCCACTCACAAGTTAAATACTCCATCACCATATACAAATCTTCCCCTTTTGTAAAATCACAAGCTTGATAGAACTGTATTAGCTCTTCACAAATTGGAAAATCCTTATCATCAATACATAATTTCAAATAGTTTTCTATCTCCACCGTCAATCCTCTCTTCTTAAGACTATCATAATCTGATAGAATACTATTGATTCTCTTGATCAATTGATCTACATTCTGATATTCATATCCCTTTGTTTTCCAGTGCTCTACTCTGTCTATGATCTTCTTTTCCTGTGCCTGGCTAAGCCGGCCCTCAATATGATACATTACCGATAAATCTGCCCCAATGCGTATAATATTCAAAAAATAATATGGCAGAGCAAGTTCCATATCCCATTCTTCATATATAAAACTTAAGAGAAAATCAACATATCCCATATCTAAAGCTTTCATAGAAAAACAATCTGCAAAGCTTTCTTTAAAAGCACCGCTAACAGCATCAAAAAGCAAATCATATTGGATTACATCTTCTGCATTTTCAATCTTTGTTAATGTACGGTTATAAAACTGTTGTAAAAACAGTCCCAAATATTCATGCAAAAAACATACGATCTCTGATTCCTTTAATCCTCTCTGCAATAGATATCTCTTGTGTTGAATGTAACTGTCAAATCCGGTATATAATATTCCTTGTTCTTTTGCATAATCAGAAAAATCCTTAAATAAAGCCATCTGGCTGTTATTTAAACAGTGATATAACCTATTGCCTAATGTACCCTCTTCCATAATGTCAGATAAAAAAAGCTCTGCAATCTTTTCAACATGGAACAAATTTCTCTCTAAATTCTTAAAATAATAATCCAAATACTCTCCATTATCATACTCGCAAAAGTAACTATTTTCCAGAATAGCTAAATTCAGGTTATCGTGCAGAGTCTGAAAATTTCTTATATAAATCTCGTTTAACTCATTCCTAACTTTCTCCAATGTTACTGGATCATCTACAAAATATGTACTTATCTCTCTGAAATACAGCTCAAAACTATCACTACTGTAGATCAGTACAGAGATATTATGTGATATATAATTTACAATGGAACGCAGAAAAAAATGATAACGTTCTTTGCGGTGCCTTTTTCCACAGAAATGCATACATTCATGAAATAATCTGAATGTAGTTCCTTTAATATCATATAAACTTATTTCGGGAATAGTAGCAATTAATATCTTTGGGCACTCAATTTTATTGCCTAGATCACTAAATAAATCCCTAACATTTGTTCTATCACAACCTCCACTGGTCACAAGTATCCTAAACTTACTCAATGCTTCTTCCCGTTCAGAACTGCGCATTCGGTTCATCAAATTTAAAAGCATATTATTATAGGCAAATAATAACTTAGCAGCCGAACCAATTGAAGGATGTGTCAATGTTTGTCCTTCTATAAATAATTTGTCTGAATGAGCCATATCTGTAATGTAAACACTGATAATATCCCGAAACTTATTCAATGAGGCAATCACACTGTGCAGACTAATATCAACGCTTGCTGTGTCATATTTATCCATTACATAACGGAGATTTTGTATCAATGCCTCAAAAATCTGCCCAATAATCACTTCCACCTCAAAACTATGCAAAAGCTGCGCCAGATTAATATAATTTTTCATCATCTGTTCTAAAGATTTCAGAATACGCTTATGTAGATTATTCTGCTTGATAAAATACTCAAATTTCTCGATGAATACTGAATATTCTGCCCAAATCTTCTGTATTCGCTTGCCTTTGGCTTCCGCCTCCTTTAACTCTTCAAAGTTAAATTCATCCGCAATCCCAGCCTCTTTGATGTGAATAGAAGAATGTATATTGGTAATATAAGACTGAAAGAAACTACTCTCTGGATTAAACAATTGCCTTTTTTTATACAACAGAAAATAGTCTCTAAGATGTCCATCCGAAATAAAGATACTATCTGAATTACCAAATGTATGAAAATACTGTTCCCAGTCATTCCCTATCTCTTCCATTTTCTTTTCACTGATTCCTTCTTTTTGATATAATTCTTTTGCCTTCTTTTTGAACTCACTGATAAATTGCCTGGAAGACCTGCCGCTCTTAAGATTAATTTTTATTGATAGTTTTACACCTGCTTCATCAAAATTCCCCAAATCACCATCCCATTTAGGATTTATCCCACAGACTGTATAACAGCTTGAAAAAGCAATCCTATTATTCGCAAGCTTCTTTCTTCTCAATCCGTCAATCATTGAGGCAATCTCAGAAAAACTCTCCGAAAAATACAGAATAATATAATCAGAATATCCGATTGCTGGAAAAACGGCACACTTGAGACTTCTGTATTGATTTTCATTCAGTACAGCTCTTACATCACTATATACTGCTTGATTTAATGCCTCATAACCCATACACTGATCTGCAAACTGTTCACTGATATTCATCAATGAAAGTGCCATAAATGGAACCTTTATTTCTTCCTGATTTAAAATCGGCATATAAAAAAAGCCTTGTTCCTCAAGAGCATTTACATTCTCTGGAAATAAGGCTTTTATGGTAAATAGGTCTATGAATTGATCCTGCATCTTAATTGCCAAACCTCTATTCATAAGCCCTTTGGGTCGATAATCATACCACTTATCAATACATCTGATATCCAATCCGTCATAATAGCCACAGGTAAGAAAATCATATTGATCATTGTCATCTTTGGATGGATTTTGCATTCTCTTTTTCAGTGTAAACAATATTCCCCTAAAATCTTGCATACCTATACCTCTATCACTTTACTTCGAATCAGAACGATAAGATACCCCCAAAATACCTCTTGTAGCATGTACCGGTCCCTTCGTTCCTTTCTCAATCTGTAATTTCGGCATTTTCATTCCCTTATTCGGCGAATGTAAATATTTTACAGTTCCACCCTCGGTATTTATACTCTGTTTCTTTCCTCTCATATATCTCCTCCTGAAATTATATCCTACCTACAGGATATTCTGCCAATTTGATTTTGTTCTACATATTCAAGGACTCTATCGACATCCATCGATCTCATCACTGTTTCGCCATCCCCCGCTGTATGGCAAAAATAGGACAAGCCATTAGGTATTTTTTCTAATTTACCTTTTTTCGCCTTATTTGTCAATAGTTACAGCTATTTTTTGAGTTTCCCCATTTTTTATAATAACCTATATTTCAGTACCAAAAGGTCTTGCTGCCTTTGGCACTATGAATTAAAAAATGGGGAAACTCAAATTACAGCTATTTAAATTTCTCGATTTTTTGTAATAATTGATATTTTACTGCCAAAAGATCTTGCTACCTTTGGCAACATAGACATCTTGTATAAAAATCGTCTGGAAAACTAGCTTGCCATAGTGCTTTCATGTATGGGCTGATTCAAATTATCACTATAATTTTATACAAAAAGTTCGAAATTATACGCTCAACTATCATGCAAAAATGGTTGAAAAATAAGGATATTAAATGTATTTCATGCCAAGATTAATAACAAATTCTCAACCCTTTTGGATAATGATTTTTTACAATACCATTTATTGCTTTGCCCCAGCCCAGGGAAAGTCCATCCACGCAAACCAATACCCAGCCCTTTCGTCCACTGTCACATTCCATAGTTTCTCCATGCAGATATTTTAATGCTCTGCTATATGTTTCCCCCTGTGCCGCTCCTGCTTGTCCTTGATGTAATTCTTCAATTTGTTTTACCTGTTCTGGATGCAAATACAAGGCCAGCGCATGGGAAGGCTCAAAACGGTTTTTCTTACAGGCGCCAAGATGCAGTCCAGCACGCAATACCTTAAACCCCTCAAGCCGAGACATCCCCTCAGGAAGCAGATAAAGTTGATCGGAAAATAATATATATTTCCCTGGCAGTTCTGCCTGCAGATCAATCTTTAGCACACTGTTTTGGAATTCCCCAAACAACCGCAGTGCCTCTTTTATCTTACGATCTTCCCTTTCATTCCCCCGCTCTTTTGGCCTGGCCTTTTTTGATAAGACTGTAGCAGGCGCCCCATCTTTCTTAGCCTTTATAAGCCGTGCTGCAAAATGACCTTCTCCACGAATCTTATGGGGCCATAGACGATAGGTTCTAGCAATCTCACTGTTTAAGGCATACTCTGGCTTCTCTTCTGGGGAAGAAACCCATTCTGGTCTTCCTTTACCAAAATATTGATCTGCAGTCCTCACTTGTTCTAGTGAAAATTCAGGATGTTCTTTTAAAAACCAGGCAATACACTTTTCATTCTCCAGAGGCGCAAAAGTACAAGTAGCATAGACCATCACTCCCCCTGGACGCAGCATTTTTGCGGCATGCTCCAAAATCTGGCGCTGGCGTTTCGCGCAAAGCGCCACATTTTCCAGACTCCATTCTTGCGCTGCCTGTGGATCTTTTCGAAACATCCCTTCACCAGAACAGGGCGCATCCACTAAAATACGATCAAAAAAATCTACAAATCCTTTCGCCAAGCTTTCTGTAGATTCATTCAATACCACAGTATTGGCAATCCCCATCCGCTCTACATTCTGAGATAAGATTTTTGCTCTGGCACTATAAAACTCATTGGCAACTAACAGGCCTTTTCCTTGCATCTTCCCGGCAATCTGCGTGGTCTTACCACCTGGAGCAGCACACAAATCACAAATTTTCTCCCCTGGCTTGGCTCCCAAAAGCTCCACCGCAGACATAGCGCTTGGCTCTTGAATATAATATGCCCCCGCCTCATGCCAGGGATGTTTTCCCGGCTGATTCTTAGGTTGATAATAATATCCTTCCTCACACCAGGGAATGGGCGAAAGCTCCCAATTCTCAATGTTAGAGACCTTTGTCTGAAAATCCTCGCTGGATTGAAATTTCAGAAGATTGCAGCGCAGCCCATAGGCGCGCTCCTCCTTAAAAGATTCAAAAAATTCTCTAGCTTCTTCTTCTAAAAGCTCCTGCATTCGCTGGCAAAATTCCTCTGGCAATATTGTTGTCTTACTGTATGTCTCCCGTCCCACACTGTTTTACCTCCGCTCTTTTAATTTCTGATTGATACGCTCAGCTTCTCGGCTTTCCAACCAATATAAGATTATCATTACTGCGGCATACACAAAGGAGATCGCCGCCAGCATCCCCAAAAGCTGCCGCCAATTGCGAAATGAAAACCATTCTACAAAAACTCCAAAACAGAGTACTACCACATTGATATAAATAAAGTATAGAATATTGCGAAACAGTAAGGAATTGCGGGACACCTCTTTTTCTCCCTCCAGAGGCAGCAGTACACTTCCCAACATACAGATTATGGACAGAAACAGAATATGCCACAAAATTTCAGGATAAAGCACCGTATTCCAGCCATAAAATACTGGTATGTATATGGCTGTCACAAATAAAATCCCTACCACAATTTTGTCAAAAAGTGAAAACATAAATTTAAGCCGTTTTAACATCCCTGCATCCTCTTTCCTCATATGCCCAATTTTTCCTTTAAAGTTCCTATATACTGCCTGGAAATGATTACTTTCTCGTGATTTTCCAACAATGCCTCATAACGTCCGCCAAATGCCGGCGCCAGACTAACAATTTTATTTAAGTTGAGAATTGTCGATTTGGACGCTCGAATAAAATCCCGCCCTGGCAGCTCCTCCATCAACTCATAAAGTTTATTTTTGACCTGATAAACCTCCAGTCTGCAATAGGCAAATACCTTCTGCTCCACAGACTCAAAATAAAACACTTCCCTAGGCTCCAGAAAAAACATTTTGCCATCCCTAGAGGCGGGAAGCTTTCTGCTGCCCTGTTTAAAATAATTAATCAATTTTAACATATCATCATCCAAAAAACTGCATTTGATGATAATTTCCTCTTCTTCGTTTGGTCGTGTATCAAGTATTGTAACTTTCATCCAACAATTCCCATCCTCTAGTATAATCTTAGCGGTCGCAGATATCCTTTCGTCTCTGCACAAAAACAATCATGATAAATGCTATTATACCACACCCCACAAGAAATAGTACCTGAAATGCAGTGGAGGCTGTATTTTCTCCCATACTGACCTGAATGCCCATATATTCCCGATATTCGGTAAGCACTTGTGCCGGAAGACCCTCAAATGTCTGTTTTAGCGCCGCTTCACAACAGACAGCACGCATCAAAGAAGCACCATGAAGAATTGGTATATATTTGAGCACAGTTGCCACTCCCTCTGGGAGAAACCCCATCGGCAGGTAAATGGCGCCCAAAAATCCCACCAAGGTGCCAATTACTGTGCCAAACCCTGACCAGGCACTGCTGCTTTTGACAAACAGTGAAAAGAGATACATAATCACTGCAAACACACAGACATTCAGCAAAATCAATATTAATATCTGTACCAACGCTCCAATGTCTAACAGTTCTCCCCCTGTTGCTTTGATATAACCGAGGGCTGCCGCAAGGGTGAGTATGCACATGAAGATGCCAATCAACACTGCAGAAGCGACGTAGGATAATGCAATTGTGCTCCGGCTCACTGGGGTGGTATATAAACTTGCCAATTTTCCTTGTGAGGCGTCTGTTACCCTGTTTCCAGTTACAGTCAAAGTGACTGTAACCGCATTGACAATCAGAATACCTGCCAAAGTCCAATACTGCACCAATTCCTTGGCATGTACCGAATCAGCCTTTGCATTACGTGCCCCGCCATACTCTTTTAGCAGCTCTATTACTTCCTCCTGATTCATATTTCCAAGAAATACACCCATCAGCATGAGAACAATCAGCATCGCCAAAAGAGAGAAAAAAACTGTTCCTCGATCTCTAAGAAAGATCAGAGAGTTACGTTTGGTGAGATTGATAAACTTTTTCATTTCTTATTCCCCTTTTCTGTGATATTTAAAAATACATCATCCATCGTTCCTTGAATCACTTCAAATCCTTGTATCAACGGTCGGAGCTCCTTGAGCAAAGGCAAAGCCTCCAAAGTACTGCCCAATTTCACACGAATCACTTCATCACTGACTGTATATTCCTTATTCTGTACGACAAGATAATGTAAAATCTCTTGTTTCTTTCCAGTATCTGGTATTAGGTACAATTTATCTTTGGCATAAGCTTCCTTTAGGGAAAACGGCGTCCCATATTCCACAAAATGCCCTTGCGCCATGATACCGATATGATCTGCCTTGGCCGCCTCTTCCATATAATGGGTAGTTAAAAATACCGTCATGTTCATTTCTCTTTGCAGTGTATAAACGGTCTTCCACATACTTTTCCTGGTTGCCGGATCTAATCCAGTAGTCGGTTCATCTAAAAATAAAATTTGAGGTGTATGCATCAAGGCCCTGGCGATTTCACATCTGCGTTTCTGTCCACCTGAAAGTTTGCCGAATGGACGCATTAACAGATCTGAAAGTCCCAAAATTTCTGTGACATGAGCAAGATTCTTTCTAAGTTGGCTGCTGTCTGTCTCATAAAGACTGCCATGCAGCAGAAGATTTTCTCGCACAGTCAGCAATTGATCGAGACAATTGTTTTGATACACCACGCCAATCTGTTTTTTAATCGCTTCATTTTCCCTGCCAAGTTCCAAACCATTGATCCATGCTCTGCCCCCTGTAGGTTCCTGCAAAGTACAGAGCATGTTAATCGTCGTAGATTTTCCCGCGCCATTGACCCCAAGGAATCCGAACAATTCCCCCTTAGCCACCTCAAAACTGATATCATCCACTGCTTTTGTCTCATGGTAATATTTCTTTAGCTGTTCCACTTTCACTGCAGCTTCCATGCAAATTTCCTCCTTCTGTCATTTGGTCCTCCACAGAATGGCTCCATTTATAGTACTCCATGATCGCCATTTGCTGAGTTTATAAGGCATACTTTAACAGACAAAAGAAATAATACAAGAACGATACTTGCGAACTGCTAATTTGAGATGGTAAAATGCAAAAATCATAATATGAGTTTAGCTATTTGGCGTTTATTTATCATGAGAATGCCAAAAGCAAAGCTATCGCACGAACAGAAATAATAATGTGATAGTCCCAATAATTTTTTGAGTTTCCTCATTTTGTAATTCATAGTACCAAAAGGTTTCCAGCACAAAGTGATGGAAACACTTTGCACATAAAAGCGCTATGGAAAGCTAGCTTTCCAGACGCTTTTTGTGCAAGATGTCTATGCTGCCAAAGGCAGCAAGACCTTTTGGCACTATAAAATCGGTTGTTATAAAAAATGCGGAAACTCAAACAATAATTTGTTTTGCATTTTCCCACAAGCTATACTATACTATATTAGAACACAAATAAATAAAATAAACATTCTAGGAATAATATGGGAAAAATATTTTGCTTAATGGGAAAAAGTGCCTGTGGAAAAGATACGCTATACAAACGAATTATCACAGATAAAAGCCTTTCTATACAAACACTGATCCCCTACACAACACGCCCTCCCCGCTCTGGCGAGAGAAACGGTGTGGAATACTTTTTTTTATCAGAACAAGAACAACTTCAACTAGAACAACAGGGAAAAATCATTGAGCTGCGTGCCTATCAAACGGTGCAGGGAGTCTGGAAATACTTTACTGTCAATGATCATCAGATTAACCTGGCTCAAAACGATTATCTGATTATCGGCACGTTAGAATCCTACTTGAAATTACAGAACTATTTCGGTGCGGATTCCCTGGTTCCTTTATATATTGAACTAGATAATGAAGAGCGGATGCGCAGAGCGATCACCAGAGAGCAGATGCAGAAAAATCCTGACTATGAGGAATTATGCCGCAGATTCCTGGCAGATCTGGAAGATTTCTCACCACAGCATTTAGAGGACGCTGGAATTAAGAGATCATTCATCAATGATGATATTGTACACTGTACACTGGAATTGACCGCCTATATCAAACAGAACATCATTGCTGGCTCTGTAAATGATGCATAATCCTACTTCATTAGTGATAAAAGGCAGTGAGCCAATATTCATCAGGGCATGACTGCCTGTTGATTGCCAGTGGGAATAAAATGGTAGTGTAAAAACCCAATTTTTGCTTTACAACCACCGAAAAACAACCGATAATGATTAATAACAGAAAGGCAGGTGATTTTATGGCGCTAAAAGTAAATGAACTAATTCCCACACAACCCGCAGAGGCTCCGCAACCGGTAGAAAAGACGGACGGCAGCTTTAAATTTGCACTGGCAAGCCATATTGAGGAAGCGCAGCTGCAAGAAAAACTAAATGGCCTGATGAGCGACATCACCACGCAGGGAGAAAAGCTTGCAGAGCACATGGATATTCGGGATATGAAGAAATATCGGGAACTAGTAAAAGATTTTTTAAATGAAGTTGTCAACCGCTCACATAAATTTTCCAGAGAAAATTTTCTCGATCGCAGAGGTCGTCACCGTGTCTATGGGATTGTAAAATTGGTAGATAAAAATTTAGATGACCTTGCAAGTGAACTGGTAAAAGATGAAAAAGATCATCTCTCTATTTTAAGTAAAGTAGGCGAAATCCGAGGACTTCTTTTGGATATCTCCACTTAAACACAACAACATTGTACAAGATAACCTTAGGCACCACATCCGCTTTGCCTTTCAGCATTCGGATAAGCATCAGAAATGAGGAATTTTTATGGCTGGCTTTTCAAATATTATAGGACACAAACAGATAAAAGAACATTTACAGAACGCGATTTCCATGAACAAGGTATCTCATGCCTACATATTCAATGGAGCAGATCAATCTGGAAAAATGGCATTGGCCAAAAGTTTTGCTTTGGCATTGCAGTGTGAACAACACGGCACAGAAGGATGTATGGAATGTCATTCCTGCAAACAGACGCTTTCCGGCAATCAGCCCGATATTATCTATTTGCAGCATGAAAAGCCAAATACCATCTCTGTAGATGATATCCGAAAGCAAATTAACAACGATATCGGCATAAAACCCTATGCTTCCCCTTACAAAATCTATATCATTGACGAAGCGGAAAAGATGAGCCCGCAAGCGCAGAATGCACTTCTAAAAACCATAGAAGAACCGCCAGCCTATGCGATAATCATGCTTTTGACTACCAATGCGGATGCATTTCTGCCAACCATCCTTTCCCGGTGCATTACTCTAAATTTAAAGGCTGTTTCCAATGATGAGATCCGCAGTTTTTTGATGGAGCGTTATCAGCTTCCAGATTACAAGGCGGCAGTCTGTACTGCATTTGCTCAGGGAAATGTAGGGAAAGCCATTCAGCTTGCCAGCTCTGAGAATTTTAATGAAATTAAAAACGCAGCGCTGCAGCTTTTAAAACGAATCAAAGAGATTGAATTATATGAATTGATCGAATCCATCAAACAAATTCGTGAATATAAATTGGAAATCAATGACTATTTGGATATTATGCTGATCTGGTATCGAGACGTCTTATTATACAAAGCTACTTCTGATGTAAACAGCCTGATCTTTAAGGATGAGGTTTATGACATAAAAAAGCAGGCCAGCAAAAGCTCCTATGAAGGGCTTGAAACCATGATCAAAGCTTTAGACAAGGCAAAACGCCGTCTCAATGCCAATGTAAATTTTGATCTGGTCATGGAATTGCTGCTGCTGACCATAAAGGAGAACTAAATTATGATAAAAGTAGTTGGAGTCAGATTCCGCAAAGCAGGAAAAATCTATTACTTTGACCCCATGCAATTTGAAATCACTCTCGGCAGCCATGTCATTGTAGAAACTGCCAGAGGTATTGAATTTGGCACAGTGATGATCGCCTCCAGAGAACTGCCAGAGGATAAAGTGATACAGCCCTTAAAACCTGTGATTCGCATTGCCACGCCTGAGGATGAGAAAACAGAAGCCAAAAACCGTCAGAAAGAACAAGAAGCTTTCCAGATTTGCTTAGAAAAAATTCAAAAACATCATATGGAAATGAAACTGGTCGATGCAGAATTTACATTTGACAATAACAAGCTGCTGTTTTACTTTACGGCTGACGGCCGCATTGATTTCAGAGAACTTGTCAAGGATCTGGCTTCTGTATTTCGTACTCGTATTGAATTGCGTCAAATTGGCGTCCGAGATGAGACGAAAATATTGGGTGGAATAGGGATCTGCGGCAGACCTCTATGTTGCCATACCTTTTTATCTGAATTTGCTCCTGTATCTATTAAAATGGCAAAAGAACAAAATCTTTCTTTAAATCCTTCCAAGATTTCTGGTGTCTGCGGCAGGCTGATGTGCTGTCTGAAGAATGAAGAAGAAACTTATGAATACTTAAACAGCCATCTGCCCAGTGTGGGAGATTATGTAACTACAAGTGATAAATTAAAAGGTGAGGTTCACAGTGTCAGTGTCCTGCGCCAAACGGTGAAAGTGATTGTAGAAATCGATGATGAAAAGGAAATCCGAGAATATAAGGTCGGTCAGCTACGCTTTAGATCAAAGCGTAGAAAAGAACATATGAAACTCTCCCCAGAGGAAATGAAAGAATTATCTGCTTTGGAGGATAAAGGGAAATCAAAAATCGATGATACCCATTAAATTTGGAGATATGATATGTCTGTAGAATTATTAGAAAATGAACGGTTGGACGAGCTGCACCGCAATGGATATTATATCATCCAGAATCCAAAGAAGTTTTGTTTTGGCATGGATGCCGTTCTGCTTTCTGGTTTTGCTAGGGTAAAGAAGCAGGAGACCGCTCTCGATCTGGGCACTGGAACAGGTATAATTCCCATTTTGCTTGAAGCCAAGACTCAAGGACTGCACTTTACAGGACTGGAAATCCAGCCTGAAAGTGCAGATATGGCAAGGCGCAGTGTTGCATACAACCATCTTGAAGATAAAATTAACATTGAAATCGGTGATATCAAGGATGCTTCCAGAATATTTGGAGCATCTTCTTTTCATGTTGTCACCACCAATCCCCCCTATATGACAGGACAACATGGACTGACCAACCCGAATGAAGCCAAAGCCATTGCCCGCCACGAGATCCTCTGCTGCCTGGAAGATGTGATTCGGGAGAGTGCACGGATTTTAAAACCACAGGGACGGTTTTATATGGTACACCGTCCGTTCCGCCTTACAGAAATTATGGTTCTAATGCATCAGTATGGTCTGGAACCAAAACGAATGCAGCTTGTATATCCCTTTAAAGATAAAGAACCTAACATGGTATTGCTGGAAGGGCTGCGCGGGGGAAATCCTCGAATTACAATAGAGAAGCCTTTGATTGTCTACCGCAAACCTGGAGTTTATACAGATGAAATCTATGATATTTATGGATATTAACGAAGCAATGAAAATCTTACCAACGTTACTACACTGATATATCAATGTAATTTCTATTGTAATATCAGGTTAATCTCTCTTAAATCTACGCCGGATATTCATCCATCAGACATCATACTTGTCAGAAAGGAACTCTTATGCAAGGAAAATTATATCTATGCGCTACGCCGATCGGAAATCTGGAAGACATCACGCTGCGGGTATTGCGCACGCTGAGAGAAGTAGATCTGATCGCAGCAGAGGACACACGTAATTCCATCAAATTATTAAATTATTTTGAAATTAGGACCCCAATGACCAGCTATCATGAATATAATAAGATTGAAAAGGCCTATCAACTTATTGAAAAAATGAGATCTGGAGAGAATATTGCCCTAATTACCGATGCCGGAACCCCTGGTATTTCAGATCCTGGAGAAGATCTGGTTCGCATCTGTTATCAATCCGGCATTGAAGTGACCTCCCTCCCTGGAGCTTGCGCCTGTATAACCGCTTTGACGCTGTCTGGACTTGCCAGCAGGCGTTTTGCATTTGAAGCCTTTCTTCCCAGAGACAAAAAAGAACGGTCAGCTATCCTTGACTCTCTAAAATCAGAAACCCGAACCATTATTCTCTATGAAGCGCCGCATCATCTGCTAAAAACCTTGCAGGAATTATATAACATTTTAGGCGATCGCCCGATTACACTCTGTCGGGAACTGACTAAGAAATATGAAACTACTTTTACAACTTCTTTATACGAGGCTCTGAATCTTTATCAGGAACAGACTCCGAAAGGAGAATTTGTTCTGGTGATACAGGGCAAAAGCATGCAAGAATTAAAACAAGAACAACACAAAAACTGGGAGAACATTTCACTAAAAGAACATATGGCACAATATGAGACTCAGGGCATGTCGCGAAAAGAAGCCATGAAGCAAGTTGCAAAAGACCGCGGAATCAGTAAACGAGAGGTATATGCAAAACTACTGCAAGACTAAACTATATTTTATGTCAGTGCGACAGCCCAATCTTGGTACTGAAATATAGGTTCTTATACAAAATGACGAAACTCAAATAAATACCATATTGACAATTGCGACATGATCTGCCATAATACAACAAGAGTTTATAAAATATTTATAATCTTTAAATTATTTTCATAAAGTTAGGAGAGTGGTGAGATGGAAAATAATAACGATAACGGCGGATTTTTATGGGGATTGTTAGGATGCTGTATTCCAGTTGTTGGATTGATCCTATTCCTGGTATGGAAAGATCAGAAACCTAGAACAGCAAAAGCAGCAGGAATTGGTGCACTAATAAGTGTAATTCTTTCAGTCATAGTCTATGTAATCTATTTTGTAATCCTTGGGGCAGCAGGACTGGCACTTGGAGCATTCTAAGTTGGGAAAATTCTTAAGGATTTTTTTTGGTTGCCATGCCAGACCGGATCGCTCTTTTTATTTTCGTGGAAAGCAGTTTCCGATCTGTGCAAGGTGTACCGGAGAACTGGTGGGCATGATTGCAGGTATTCCGATTGCAATATTTTGGGGCTGTCCCCAATTTTGGATTATCCTGCTAATGATGTTCCCACTGGTTTTTGATGGTTTTCTACAGAGATTAACCCCCTATGAGAGCGGCAATATACGCAGACTTCTCACAGGAATCTCGTTTGGAACCGCATTTATCTTTGCATTTATCTATTTCCGCAGATTTTGTATCTGGACTGCCGGTTTTATTTTGAAGCTGCTCGGCGCAGATTCTGGGGCTGTAAATCAAATGATACAAACCTTGGGCGGATAGCAAAGATTCTGTAAATATCCAACTATACCCGTAAGCCAAATGATTTGCCGATAAAATCCCTCATTTTGAAGATAAACAGCAAATCATTTGGCAAAATAGAAGAGTTGTTGTAAGAATTGTTTCAGGTATGATATTTTGTACTAATAAATTTACGATATATTATACTTGGATCTTATGTTACAGCAACTCTTTTTTCAGCGCACAAAATACAGCCAAATTCTTGTTATTTTGTATGAGGTATATTTTTTGACATAGAAAGTATATTTTTTAATATTTTATTTTTTTCGCTGATAATAAAATAAGATTGTAAAAGTAAAGTATCTTATGACAATTTAAGCGGAGACATGTATGAGATTATTAAAATTAGTTATTGTAGACGATGAACCTATATTATTAGAAGGACTTCTCAAAACTTATGACTGGAATGCAATGGGGTTTGAGGTAGTGGGAAGCGCCAGAACGGGAGAACAAGCGATCCATGTAATAAAAGAAAAACAGCCTCATGTGGTACTGACAGATATAAGAATGAAGCAAATATCTGGTCTCATGGTCATGGAAGAAATTGAGAAAGAAGGTATAGACTGTCTGTTTATTGTACTCAGTGCTTACCGAGATTTTGAATATGCACAACAGGCATGTGATCTTGGAGCCTTTGCCTATCTGCTAAAGCCCATTGAAGACGAGAAACTTCTCGAGACTATGCAAGGCGCCTGGTCCGCCTGTATGGAGCAGATTAAAAATGAAGAAAAATATGATAGCTGGGAAAAACTTCTTGTCAAAGATGCTGACAGCTTCCTGCAGGTAATTGTACAAAAATATGTGCAAAATCATATTCCTGCTGAGAAAGCAAAAGAAGTCTTTACCACACTCAATGACGTACTGGAAAATGATGATAAATTTATTACGGTATATGTAGATATTGATCTAACATATAAAATTACCAACTCGCTTGATTATGAGGCAGCGCGTTTTGCAATGATACAATTGTTGACCGAGAAAATCCAAGAACAGTTTTTTTATTGGAAATTTGAAAATGAAGATGGCAACTATATTTTTATTGTCAAGACAAAGGAAAATATATCGGTCAGAGCATTAAAACAAATCCTGGAGATGGTAAAGAAAAAAGAAAAATACCCTGTCATTGCAGCGATTTCTAAACCCTACAAGGGACTTGTAGGAATCAAGCGCAGCTATGAGGATGCCAAAAATCTTTTTGCCCTCGCCAGTATATCTGGCGCTAGTGCATTTACTATATCAGAAGATATCCCCTCTGGGTATTCTGGCACATCACACAATCTTTTACAAGGAAACTCTTCTTTAACCTCTGTCCATATGGCTTCTTCATCGGGGATAGAAGAAAAACCTTGTTCCGCAGATACCGAGATTCTGATTGTAAATGCTGTCAGGCGAAATAATGCCAGAGATCTCAAGGACGCCTTCATTCAATTTATCTATAGTCTTCCGCCGCAGGAAGAACAGCAATGCCAATATATGCACAAGATGATGTTAAAAGCAGAGTTTATGATTAAGGATTCCTATGGACTGACAGAAAATATGAAAGAACAATTCCAAAATTATTACTCTAACCTCCAGAATCTTAATGCAACAAGAGCGATGGATGTCTGCTATAAAATTTTATGCCGAGCCATTGAGCAGAGAAAACAGAGTGCAGATCAGGATGAAATTCGGTACTTTCAAGAATATATTTCGGCCGCCGTTGCTTATATAGAAGAACATTTAGATGATGAAGAATTATCTATTGTTTCAGTTGCCACTCATGTGTATTTAAACCCAGTTTATTTTGGACGTGTATTTAAAAATACCTTCCACATGACATTCAAGAGATATCTGATGCAGTGCCGCATGGAAAAGGCGAAAAGACTATTAGAAGAGGGCAAAACCAGTATTGGAAACATCTGTGAACAGGTCGGAATTAGCAACCCTTCCTATTTTTCTCATCTGTTCAAATCATATACCGGAAAGCTCCCCAGTGAATATAAAAAGGAATATGAAGTATGATACACAAAAAAATTTCTGGCATTCAAAAAAAATATCTGTCCTATACGCTGGCGCTCTTTATCTTGGCATTATTCCTGTCTAGTATTGGAGTGTGGGCTTATGTGCGCAATAATATGACGCGCGTGATCGTGGACAAATATGGGTTTATGAATGAAAAATTGGGAATCTCTTTGGATTCACTTTACCAAAAGAGCGATGAAGTGACAGCGGAATGTATTATGGACAATGATGTTCAAAAAAGCCTGCGTGCTGAAGAACTGCAGGATGTGCAGCGCAATGCCCTCAGCAAGTATTTTGCCTATATTGACCTAAATCATGTCTCAGAATACTGTTATGTGGACAACAAAAAGCATGTGTATACAAAATCTTACTCCAAAATTACTTATGAAGATTTTGAAAACAGCAAATTTGCAACCATGCTTTCTGAAAAGTATTCCAAAACAGAATGGTTCTGGACCAAAGACACCTTGTTTCATACAGGAGAGGAGGCGTTGTTTGTGGGCAGATATGTGCGCAGTATGGATTATTCTCATAAACCAGGTATGATCTTTCTTAAAATGGATCAGCAATTTCTGGAAAATCTGTTTGGGAAAAATGAGAATCACACAATAGACGCTGCTGTCGGTATTGTGGACAAAAACGGAAATTTTTGTTTGGAGCGCTATCCTCAGGGCTTTTTGATCAATGATACTGTAAGAAAAAAAATTGTCAGTTTAACCCAAAGTGAAGATTTTGGTGTTATTCTGAAGGGATATCAGACGGCCGGCGGCATTCTTCAAGTATATCGGCAGCAGGAGAGTGGTATGCTGGTCTTTACCCTGGTTCCCAACACCATTCTCTACAAGGAATTAAACCAAATCTTACTGGTGCTTGTTGGTATCTATTTCTTGGTTATTCTCGTTACAGTTGTCACAAGCCTCTACATATCCAAAATATTTACCGAACCAATTCAAAAGCTTAGCGCCGCGATGGAAAACTTTGACGGTAAAGATTTTAACCACAAAATCGAACTCCATACAAACACAGAGCTTGATAATATCGGTCATTCCTATAACGAGATGTTAAATAACATTGAACAACTGCTAATCGAAATTAAAAATCAAGAAAAAGAACTTCGAACCAGCGAGCTAAACATGTTGATCAACCAGATTAATCCTCATTTTTTATATAATACACTTGATACCATTTATATGCTCGCGCGAATCAATGGCGAGGAAACTACCATGAAAATGATTCAGGCGCTGTCAAAGTACCTGAGATTGTCTTTGAGCAAGGGACATGAGATTGTCACTGTCGCAGATGAACTAGAAAACGTCAAAAGTTACATGGAGATTCAGCAAATTCGAAATGATGATCTTTTTTGCTATGAAATTAACTGCAATGTGAATGCAAAAGAGCGCTGGGTTTTGAAACTTATTTTGCAGCCACTTGTAGAAAATGCCATCAAATATGGATTTTGTGATATTTCTGAGGGAGGTTTGATTCGCATTGATGTCCAGGAACAAGCTCAAAAATTGACCTTTATGATATATAACAGCGGGACTCCCATGCAGCAGGAAATTGCAGATAAGCTAAACAGGCTCGCGAAAGTGCCTGTGGCAGATATGAAACAATTTTTTCCCGATAAACAACATGGATATGGCGTGATCAATATTATTACCCGACTGCGGCTGAAATATGGAGAGGAGGTAAAGTATGAATACGAGATACACAAAAACGGAACCACCTGCATCATTCAGCTTCCCGAAAATGGAGTGGAAAACGATGAGCTATAAAAAAATCACAGTCTTTCTACTAACTGCTGTGTTTTTTCTGGGATTATCAGGGTGTACTGGAACGGAAAACCACAATCCACGCAATCCCAAAGAAGAGATTTCCATTCCCATGATCCTGACGGTAGATCCCAGTACTGGCAGAAAAAATGAAGAGCATGTTGTAAAAGCATTTAATCAGGCATATGCTGGCACTTATCAGGTAGACGTGGAATGGATTATGGAGACCGAAGAAGAATATCGCAAGAACTTAAAGAGATTAAATGTCACAGATCAGCTTCCATCCGTGATTACAGACCTTCGAACCCTTCCATCTTTTTATCAAATGATGGTTGAGGAAAATCGGATGGAGGACTTATCCCCATATATTCAAAATGATAAAGAATGGAAAGACTCTATCGAGACCGCTGTGTTGGAAGCATGTAGTGAACCAGACGGCAGTATTTATCTTGCGCCTTTAAGCACAGCGGCATTTTCTTGCTCTGGCGTATTTTGGAATAAACATTTGTTTCAAGAAGCAGGGATATCTGAATTTCCACAGACTTGGGAAGAGTTTTGGAACTGCTGCGAGAAGTTACAGTCACATGGCGTTACTCCTCTCGCTCTACACACAGAAGGCACGGCATGGAGCCCGATGCAATTCGCAACTGCAGAACTTGCTGATTCCAAAGAAGGCTCGGCATTTATGAAAAAACTATTTCCCGACAGCTACCACAATCCGCATGGCCTTCAACTGGCAGAAACCTTAAAGAAACTGTTTCAGTACACTTCAGATGACGCTCTTCACGCAGATTTTGATGTAGCTTATACCAATTTTATATCGGGCAAAGCCGCAATGATCGCCAATGGTTACTGGATGATTGACCAAATACCAGAAGATTTTATAACACAAGTGCACTTTTCTCCATTCCCAGGGAATAAATTGATTTCTTCACCAGAAACATTTGGCTGGGCTGTGATTTCTGACTACAAAAAAGAGATCAAGGAAGGCGCTATAGAATTTTTGAAATTTCGCACAAAGTATAATAAAAATGAAAAAGAACTATTTCTAAATAAAAAAATTCCTGGTATCAATCAACTCCTAACAGATTATATTGACGCCTATAACAGTGAACCGCAGATTGTCCCCAATTATCAAGTAAAATGGAATTCGCTGCTTCAAGAGCAGACATTGGGCGAATACATCCCAAAATTGGTAAACGGTGAAATCACAACAGAAGAATTTACCCTCATGGAAGATGAAAGCATTCGCCAATTTCAAAAAGAATCCCGATAAGCAGGATTTCTAGATCAAGAACCATTTTAAAGAGAGCTTGATGTTGACAAAGATAAACTTCAGTGAAATCTTTTGCTGAAGTTTATTTTTTTGCATTTGAGGTTTTTTAATTGTTACAGCCTTTGTATAGATTACTGGTAAGATAAGGGTACAAAAAATCTTACAGAGAAACAGAAATTTAGAAAGGTGGGTAAACATTATGAAAATGCGTAAAATTGTATCGGTTTTACTGGCAACTGCAGTCACAGTTGGTATGCTTGCGGGGTGTGGCAGCGGTAATGGCAGCAGTGATAGCAGCTCAGCAAATACTCCCTCAGGAACACAAGCGCAGGCAAAAGGAAAGGTATATTATCTAAACTTTAAACCGGAAGCTGATGAGTACTGGCAAAAACTGGCTAAGGATTATACGAACGAGACAGGCGTTTCTGTAACAGTTCTTACTGCTGCAGCAGGTGAATATGAAAAAACACTGAAATCAGAGATGGCCAAAAGCAATGCGCCGACTTTGTTCCAAGTCAATGGACCAGTGGGTCTTGCCGGCTGGAAAGATTACTGTTATGACCTTAAAGGTTCTGACATTGTGGGAAATCTTACAGATGATAGTTTCACGTTAATGGACGGAGACAAAATAGCTGGTATCGCCTATGTAATTGAGAACTATGGCATCATTTACAATAAAGACTTACTGAAAAAAGCTGGATATAGTGCAGACGATATTACAGACTTTGACAGCCTCAAAAAAGTAGTGGAGGATATCACCCGCAAAAAGGATCAATTGGGATTCTCTGCATTTACCTCAGCGGGAATGGATGGCTCCTCTGACTGGAGATTTAAGACTCATCTTGCCAATCTTCCCATTTATTATGAATATAAAGAGCAGGGAATCAATAATACAGACGCCATCAAGGGTACCTATCTCGACAACTATCGTCAAATTTGGGATTTGTACATCAACAATGCAACTTGTGAACCGACCGCTCTTTCCACTAAAACGGCCGATGACGCCACCGCAGATTTTGTCACAGAGGAAGCTGTATTCTATCAGAATGGTACCTGGGAGTTCAATAATGTTGCAGATATTGGAGAGGAAAACCTTGGCATCCTTCCCATTTATATTGGTATGGACGGAGAAGAAAATCAGGGGGTATGTACAGGAACCGAAAATTACTGGTGTGTAAACTCCAAAGCATCTGAAGATGACATCAAAGCAACTTTAGACTTTATGAACTGGTGTGTTACTTCTGATACAGGTGTAGAATCAATGTGTAAAGATATGGGATTTGTTATTCCCTTTAAAGCAAACCTTGAATCTGAAAATGTACTTGTAAATGAGGCAAACAAATATATGGAAAATGGAAAAACTCCGGTTTCCTGGAATTTCTCAACTATGCCCTCAGAAGAGTGGAAAAACGGAGTAGGCTCTGCACTCACATCTTATGCCGCAGACCAGACTGACGAAAATTGGCAAAAAGTGGTTACAGCGTTTATTGACGGCTGGGCCGCAGAAGCTGCGGCATCCAAATAAACAATATCAGAATCCATAACCAGCGGTAAAACGACGTGCTCTGCCGCTGGTTGGAAGGAGGGTTTTTATGGAAAAGGCGATTAAGCGTTATATGCCTATCTTTGTTCTTCCCACATTCTGTGCATTTATTCTTGGCTTTATCATTCCATTTCTTATGGGGATTTGGCTGTCATTTTGTAAGTTTACAACTGTGACAGATGCAAAATTTGTGGGAATATCCAATTATATCGACGCACTGAATGACACGGTATTTCGCCATTCATTCTGGTATACAGTTCTTTTCGCAATTATTTCATTGCTGGTTATCAATGTGCTTGCTTTTGCCTTAGCAATGGCCTTGACACAAAAGCTGCGGGGCACAAATATATTCCGTACTATTTTCTTTATGCCAAATTTAATTGGCGGCATCGTGCTGGGTTATATCTGGCAATTAATTTTCAATGGCATACTAGAAAAATATCAGACTGCACTTGGATTAAATGAATGGTATGGTTTCTGGGGACTGATTATTCTGGTTAGCTGGCAGCAGATCGGTTATATGATGATTATCTATATCGCAGGCTTACAATCCATTCCAGGAGACGTTATGGAAGCTGCGCAGATTGACGGCGCTAACAGATGGCAGAGACTGTGGAAAGTAACAATTCCAATGATGATGCCCTCGATTACTATTTGTATGTTCCTGTCCGTCACTAACGGTTTTAAACTGTTTGACCAGAACTTGTCACTGACTGCTGGAGAACCATCTAAAATGTCAGAAATGATGGCCTTAAATATCTTTAATACCTTCTACGGACGTACTGGATGGGAAGGTGTCGGTCAGGCAAAAGCTGTATTATTCTTTATTCTTGTGGTGCTGATTGGGGTACTACAGCTTCGTTCCACTCGTTCAAAGGAGGTGCAGCAATAGATGAAAGGAAAGAAAAATGCATTGAGCTGGTTTGGGACTATTGGATTCTCAATCATGGGTGTCATTTATATCCTGCCAATCTTAATCGTACTTATGAATTCATTTAAGAAAAAGGTATTTATCAATAAGGAACCTTTTTTGCTTGCCTCAGCCAAAACATTTACAGGCATTGAGAACTATATCACCGCAATCAATAAATATGAGCTTTTGAGCGCAGTAGGCTGGACGGTCTTTATCACCGTGGGATCTGTTTTGGTGATTTTAGTCTGTACTTCCATGTGTGCATGGTATATTACCAGAATTACCACCAGATTTACCAAATTGCTCTATTTATTATGTGTATTTTCAATGGTCGTACCATTCCAGATGGTTATGTTCACCTTATCATTGGTGGCAGACCGCACTGGACTGCGAACCCCTTGGGGAATCATTATTATCTATCTTGGATTTGGCGCCGGACTTGCGGTATTTATGTTCTGCGGATTTGTGAAATCCATCCCTCTAGAGATTGAGGAGGCGGCGATGATTGACGGCTGCACACCTCTGAGAACCTTTTTTAGCGTGGTGCTTCCCATTATGAAACCGACTTATATCTCTGTAGGTATCTTGGAAACCATGTGGATCTGGAATGATTTCTTACTCCCATACCTGGTCTTAGATCTCAATAAATACAAGACGATCTCCATTGCCGTCCAATATATGAAAGGAAGCTATGGCCGTGTAGATATGGGGGCGATTATGGCAGCTTTAATCCTGGCAGTGATTCCAGTTATCGTTTTCTATCTGGCATGTCAAAAACATATTATTAAAGGTGTAGCAGCAGGCGCAGTCAAAGGATAACTTTCGTAAAAGGAATACAGATATGAGACAAAATGGAATATTGCCGCCAATATCAGCTCTGCCTTCCCCCTATGGTATTGGCTGTTTTTAGAAGGAAGCTTATAATTTTATTGACCAGCTCAAAGAAGCCGGACAGACCCAGTGGCAAACACTGCCGCTGGGTCCTACCAGTTATGGGGATTCTCCGTACCAGCCCATTTCAACCTTTGCGGGAAATCCCTTTTTGCTTGATGAGAATCCGCCACCGCTTTCCAGTTTATGACATTTTACGGATAGACAATTTTAGAGGATTTGACGAATACTATTCTATCCCCTATGGAGAACAAACCGCCATCAATGGAACCCATGACAATGACACCCTCAAAGGATGGTATTAAACCATTTCGCCCCATGATAAAAAGAAGGCTCTCAGATATCTAAATAATTGGAACAGCCATGAAAAACAGATTCACTGGGATTATATTTGTCTGGCCATGCGAAGTGCGGCAGCTTACCAAATTATATGACAGACTATAAAAACGAAAACTCTTTATTAACTCTGCCAATACTTAGGTAGATATTTCTTAAGGATCTCAAAGGGCGCTGGACCCATTTTCATCAGTGCACTGTGAAACTTATAATTACTATATTGATCACCATATTTTTTGACAGCATATTGTTTGAGATTTAAAAATTCCAAATAACCGATATAATATTTTAGATAATGTGCTGGTTCCTCAACAATCAATTGATAGATTTCCTTTATAACCTGTTTATCGGTAATCTGATATGAAGCAAAAAAATCTACCGTGTCACGTAAAGTCCAACCATCTTTATGGATGCCCATGTCTGCCGTGGCATAGAGACTTAACAGTGCGGCTTGATTTTTTTGCAAATATGCGGCTACTTTGGGATCCACATCTGCATAGTAAAAAGATTGCATTTCCACATAAGTTGCCCAGCCTTCCGCATATCCGCTGCTTCCAAATAAGCTGCGGATGGAACTAAGACCGCTGCTGCGCTCCATTACATTTTGATACAGATGACCTGGAAACCCTTCATGGGCAAGCGTAGTATAAAGTTTAAGCTTGGTATCTCCCTTAGATTGATTAATATAAATACAATTCTGTGAGATATCATCCAGAGGCGGCGTCAAGTAAAATGCAGGCGCTGTATACTCTTCTAGTGACGGATGCACTGATTTTATCGTAAATCCAACTTCTGGGGGCATCGGAAAATCCTCTTGCATTTTCACTTGTAAATCTTTTAATATTAACTCTGGTTCTTCTGTAGGAAGCTGGTAACTATTGCATTTTGAGCTCACATCAGGATACTTTAACGCTAACTGTGATAGTTCCTTTAAATCCTCTTTCCGTTTCTTATCTGTCTGTTTCTGCATCTCCTCCACAGAGAGTGCAGAACCTGTGACATCCGCTACCAGATATCGATAATACTCTTTCCCATTCGAAAGCCCACATAATCCTCCACTGTTTTTTCCCGTCCCTTTTAGCTTTGACAGCTCCTCTGCCAACATTTGATAAGCAGGTATAAACTGCTCCAATACAAGCTGACGGTTTTGTACTTTATAAGCTTCTGCCTGGTCTGCTGTGAGAAATTCTGCCGCTTCCTGGATTCTGCTGTCAAACGTGGATAACAGATAATTGTTTTCTGGATTCTCCGTAAAATTCTGACACTGTTTTATGATATCATCCACTGCAAAATCTGCCATAAACAAACCTTGTTCTGATTTTTTGCGTTCCACTTCCATAATCTGCTGAAAAAAATCAGGCGTACAAGAAATAAGCCCCAAATAGTCTCTAATATCCTGTTCATCATAAAATGTATATTCTGCGAGAAGTACTGGCAGCTGAGATTGAAATCCTGTGCTGGGGCGTAAAATCTCATTGTAAAGTCCATATTCGGCTGCCGGCAATTCCTGATCAATATAATCCATCATAATATCATAGGTCAATTGCTGAGAAACTGTCAGCTCTTTTTTCTTAAATCCCTTTAGCTTCTTTTTCCAATTTTCCAGAAGGACAGCGGATTCCCCACTGGATTCATTAGAGACAGTCCCATATGTAACTGGATATTCCAAAATCCCATAATTTTCAGGATGCGCCAGGCAATAATGCATATTTAGAGTACTCGCTGACACCTCTGAGCGAAATAGTTGTTCCGTATATTCTGAAAATGCCTGCTGTGCCGCTTGATTCCCCGAATTTCCGGCACATCCTGCCTCAAAACACAAAACAATGGATAAAAAAATTGAGAGCCATTTTAAAAACTGTTTTTTCATATGCAGATGCTCACTTATATGGTATCTTTTCTCTATACTTATGTAAAAATTTTCACACTTAGACCAGCAGTTTGATAACTATCAAAAGCTATCTTTACAAAATATCTTAAGATAGATCGCAGGCTATTTTAAAAAGGATAGGAATTTTTTTTGAAATATGATAGAATAATAGAAATGACTGCCGCCTCCTGGAAGTTGCAGTCATATTTCATATACTTACTGACCGACAAATCATAAAGGAGGGACTATCATGGGAATCATTGACAATATCAACTTGGAAGAACTGGATTTCGTAGACATGGAAATAGAAGAAATCCAAAAACTGGCAGAAGAACTGCTTGCGGAACGAAAATATTCCCTGCTGAGGCAAATGCTGAGTAATTTAAATGCTGCCGATATCGCTCTTTTATTTGATGAAATAGACAAAAAAGAGATCCCTCTACTCTATCGCCTGCTGCCCAAAGAAGAGGCTGCCGAAACTTTTTCTTATCTAAGCCGAGATATGCAAAAAACCTTAATCAACACTCTGACTGACCGCGAACTACGCGCCGTTATGGATGATATTTTTCTGGATGATACGGTAGATATGATTGAAGAGATGCCTGCAAATGTGGTAGCTCGTATTCTGCGCAACACCGATGAACATACCAGAAAAATGATTAACCAAGTACTCAACTACCCCAAGGACAGCGCTGGAAGCTTGATGACGATTGAGTATGTCAATATCAAAAAAGAAATGACTGTTGGAACGGCGATCAGCCGTATTCGGCAAACTGCTGTAAACAAAGAAACCGTATACACTTGTTATGTAACAGAGAACCGTAAACTGATCGGTATGGTATCAGTAAAAGATTTGTTAATGGCTGAAGATTCTATGCAGATCGAAGACATTATGGAGACCAATGTGATCTATGTAGATACGCATGAAGATAAAGAAGAGGTTGCAAAAGTGTTCAATAAATATGATTTCTTAGCCATTCCCGTCGTCGACCGTGAGGAACGTCTGGTAGGTATTGTTACCTTTGATGACGCGATGGATGTAATGCAAGAGGAAAATACAGAAGATATCACCAAAATGGCCGCTATGACCCCCACGGATGACAACTACTTTAACACCTCTGTGTTTTCTCATGCCAAGAGCAGGATTGGCTGGTTGTTATTCTTGATGCTTTCTGCAGCTGTCAGCGGCTCTATTATTAACCATTATCAGGAATCCTTTCAATTATACCCTCTTCTGGTATCTTTTATCCCTATGCTTACCGGAACTGGAGGAAACTGTGGTTCCCAGAGTTCTACCTTAATGATTCGAGGGTTGTCTCTGGATGAGATTAAATTCAAAGATATTTTTCGGGTTATCTTTAAGGAATTTCGGGTTGCACTGCTTGTCAGCGTTGTCCTGGCAATTGTAAATGGATTGCGCATCTATATCCAATATGGAGATCTGCAGATGGCTGCCATCATTGGCTTGTCCTTGATTGTCGTCATAATAATTTCTAAATTTATTGGCTGTACTCTGCCTTTGATCGCAGAACATATCCATCTGGATCCAGCGCTTATGGCAGCTCCCTTAATCTCTACGATTGTCGATATCTGTTCAACGCTCTTATACTTTAAAATTGCCACAATTGTGTTGCATATTTCTGTATAAAAAGAATCCCGCAAACGCGGGATTCTTTTGTCATCAATGATGTCTTCCACCGTGATGTCCGCCACCATGATGTCCGCCACCTGAACTATAGCTACCGTAATACTCTGGACAATTTGACATATCCTGATAGCAAGCATCATTATGGTAATGTCCGCCATAATAGCTTGTTGTATCCGTATACTGTACTGGCTCTGGCTGATAACTTACATCCGGTGTGGGCTCTGGCTGATAACTAGTATCATCCACCGTTGGCTCTGGATCAGGATAGACTGGATAAATGCAATCTGTATTATAAACACAAACATTTCCAACTGGACAATTTCTGATTGCCACATCTGCTGGAAAACTATCCTCAGCTACATTGACAACAGTTTTCACGATACCAGTACTGTTATGATGTATACCATTGTAATTCACAGAACAATCCTCTACATGATGACTGCTTGAAGCAGCTGAAACTGTCACTCCCCCTACTACTAGGATAGACAACATACAAACAACTGCTACAATTTTTTTCTTCATTTTTATACCTCCTCTATTTTTTCTAAACCTTAGGTTTCCTTATATGCGCAATATTATGTTAGCTTCACTGTAACATATTTAGAGATAATTTCCTAGCCCTTTTTGGAATATTCTTTAAAAAACACACATAAATTACGCAATGCCTTTACCAATACCTCCGTCTGCTCCTCATTCATACCAGCCAGTGTGGCTTTTATCATCTCCTCATGGAATTTCTCATGATGATCATAGGCACGTCTTCCCTTTCTTGATAGAGAGATTAACACCACCCTGCGGTCCTCCTCACTGCGGACCCGATTGACATATCCTTTTTTGACCAGATTATTGATTGCAATTGTCAATGTTCCCACTGTCACAGACAATGCTTTGGCGACCGTAGACATATTTTTAGAATCCTTTTTGCCGATCGCCTCTATAATATGCATATCATTATTAGAAATGTCCTTAAACTCCTCTGTAATAATCGCTTTTTCTTCTATTTCCATAATATCATTAAACAGCTTTACTAAAACTTCATTGATGGTATCAAAATTATCCACAAGAATACCTCCTGACTGAACTTTTTTCCACAGAAATTTTTGTAACTATTCAAAACTCCATGAGAGTTTATATTCAGACCTTCAAATTTGTTTGATGTCTGCGGCATGCAGTTCTGAATAGTTATTATCATTTTAAGTATAACACAAAATACAAAAAAACCGTCACACTTTTTTTTCGTCTGCATATGATAGAACAACTGATCTTTTGGAGTAGTGATACTATGCTGAATTACTTATGGGGTTTTATGATTCTAATTGGTATTATTTACGCAGCTTTTACTGGAAATCTCCCCGCTGTCACCAATGCAGCCTTGGATTCTGCTAAGGAAGCTGTCGCCCTATGTATCACCATGCTGGGCGTGATGTCTTTCTGGGTGGGATTGATGCGTATCGCCGAAAATTGTGGCATTATCCGTGGCGCAGCGCGAAAAATGAATCCACTACTGCGCTTTATGTTTCCCAAAATCCCCAAAAACCATAAGGCCAATGAATATATTTCTGCAAATATCATTGCCAATATGTTCGGACTAGGCTGGGCGGCAACTCCGGCGGGATTAAAAGCAATGGAAGCTATGGGGGAACTCAACCATAACAGTAAGGTGGCTAGTAAGGAGATGTGTACCTTTCTGATTCTCAATGTCTCATCCTTCCAGTTGATTCCAGTCAATATGATTGTCTACCGCAGTCAATATGGTTCCGCAAATCCTACCGCGATTTTAGGGCCAGCGATGATCGCCACTTTCTGCTCTACGCTGGCCGGCATCATATTTGCCAAAGTTATGGCCTGCCTGCCCGAAACAACGGCTAATACATATAATAAAAAAGGAGGGCGCTTATGAATCTCCTCCTTTTTCTATCTGACTCTATTATACCTATTTTAATTTTTTCTATTGTTGGCTATGGACTGCTCAATCACCATCCCATTTATGATGATTTTATCAAGGGCGCCAAAGATGGATTTCAGACCGTGATCGGCATCATGCCGACATTGATTGGATTGATGGTCGGTGTTGGCATCATGAGAGCTTCTGGTTTCTTGGATCTTCTGTCCTCTGCCCTTGGATTCCTCACCGAGCCGCTGCATTTTCCGGCAGAACTCGTTCCCGTTTCCATTGTCAAAATGTTTTCCTCCTCTGCCGCCACTGGATTAGTGCTGGACATTTTCAAGGAATTTGGACCGGATTCTCTCTATGGCACGATCACCTCTATTATGATGAGCTGTACAGAAACTATCTTCTATACCATGAGTATCTACTTTATGACAGCAAAGGTACAAAAGACTCGTTATACCCTCACAGGAGCACTGTTTACCACGCTAGTTGGCACCATAGCCAGCGTAATCCTGGCACAACTTATGTAAAATACAAACAATTATTTACCATCTATCTAGTTAGCACCGTAACCTGCGTAATCCTGGCACAACTTATGTAAAATACAAACAATCATTTACCATCTATCTTTTTTAAATACTGTTTTGTCTCAGCCACAACCACGCCATTTAAGGCGATAATGGCAATCAGGTTAGGAACTGCCATCAGGCCATTGAAAATATCTGCGATCGTCCATACTGCTGATACGGTCATAAACGGACCGATAAACACGCAGAGAATGTACAGCCAACGATAAGCCTTCAAAACTCCCTGATGGCCTCCTACCAGATATTCCAAACATCTTTCACTGTAATAATCCCAACCGAGAATCGTAGTAAATGCAAAACAGACCAAACAAACCATAAGAATAAAAGAAGACACCGCTGGCTGAAAAGGAAGTCCAATCTGAAACGCCTTTGTAGTGACATCCACACCATCAAGGCCAATATTCCAGGTTCCGGTAATCACAATAGTAAGTCCTGTCATGGTGCAGATAATTACCGTGTCAATTACTGTTCCCAGCATAGATACCAGCCCCTGGGCTGCCGGCTCATCTGTCTGCACAGCCGCTGCCGCAATCGGAGCGCTCCCTAGACCAGCCTCATTAGAAAAAATACCTCTGGCAACCCCTTTTTGCATAGCTACGATCATCGCTCCCAATACACCGCCTGCCGCTGCCTTTAAACCAAAAGCGCTCTGCACAATAGTCACAAATGCAGCAGGAATTTCTTTGACATGAAACACTAGTATCAACAGCGCCGCGGTAATATAAGTAGCTGCCATAAACGGCACCAGCACTTCTGCCACACTTGAGATTCTCTTTAGACCTCCAATTAGAACAAGTGCCACACAAACAGTAAGAATAATTCCTGCGATAACCACTGTCCAAGAATAATCTCTGTCAAACAATTCTACTGTCCACTGATTGTCAGGGTCGAAAAAACTGTTTACAGCGCTGGTAATTCCATTGATCTGTGTAAAAGTTCCAATTCCCAAAAGGCCGACGCCGACACCGAAAAATGCAAACAGTTTTCCCAGCCATTTGAAATTTCTCCCCATTCCTTTTTCAATATAATAGAACGGTCCGCCGACAATATGTCCATCTTCTGCAACCACTCGATACTTAATCGCCAAAAGACATTCTGCATATTTTGTCACAGTACCAACAATTGCTGCAACCACCATCCAAAACAAAGCTCCTGGCCCGCCTGCCACCAATGCTGTGGCTACGCCGACAATATTTCCAGTTCCTATTGTCGCAGACAGTGCTGTACAAAGCGCCCCAAAACCGGATACCTCTCCATCTCCTCCAGTCTTTTCATTTGCCAGCAGATTGCGCACTGCCAAAAAAAGCCTGCGTACTTGAAGCCCTCTTAGTCGGATTGTCAAGAAAATGCCCACCGCTAAGATAAATATAATCAGTGGCAGACCCCAGACGAAATCATCTACTGTCTTTAAAATACTATTAATGTCCATCAAAATCATAATCATGTCCTCCCATTTAATCCAGAAACCTCTTAAGTTGAGGCATCCAATCTCCCAAAAAAATTTCATTGTTTATAATGCTATCAAAAATAGGCGTAAAAAATGTACCTAAAAGTACAACCACCTGTTCCCACTGGGGATAATATTCTCTTTTGCGTCTACTCTGACTCTTCCAGCGTTTTTTCATATATCCATAATCTTTATAGGATTTCACAGTATCTAAACGTTTCTCAAGTGAGGGAATCGGATGCTCTGAGATCAGACGCTCAAAACTATCCCAAATTTTTCTTCCCTGCAGTGATTCTCTGCGGATAATTTCATAAATATCTTTATACCAGGACATATCCTTGACAAATTCCAGCCCATTTAGAATCTCATAAAAACCTAACGCCAGATATTCCTCTGACGGGAATTTATAATAGGTGAAGGGTTCCTGATCTAATATGCCTGTCCCACTGATCTGCCGCGGATAAACCTTATGTCCAGTATATGGAATGAGACGAATTTCCATAGGTATTCGATATGGTTTCTGTTTCATTTCCAAAGAAAATTGCAGTGCCCTTCCTGGTCTGGCATCCCTCCTACCCTTTTGACGAATCTGCAATAATTGCTGCAGCTCTTTCAATATTTCTTCCATCCCTTCCTCTGGTATAAAAAACTCCATTCGCTCGACCAACAGGTTATGATATTTCTCTTCTGTCAGGAAATCATCATTTTTCAATAATAATTTTTCCTTCAGTTTGGAGTATTGTATTTTTTTCAGAATTTCTTCTGCACCCAAAATTGCCGCAATATAAATGGATGGCATTTCATCTGAATTTCTCTTATTATCCATCAATCTACACCTCAATCCGATTCTATATTTTTAATATCAAAATCCTTTCAATATGAAAACCGCACTTCCATCTAATTTTATGCTTTTTCCTAGAATATCATTACATGTAACTAATCAGAACCCCTTGAAAGTCAAATACAGCAAGCTACAGAGCATGGCCTAATTACCATTACATTTTAGATTGCAATCTTATAATTTACAGCCATACTCCAATACGGTTTTGTACTTTTTGGGTTACTCGGCGAATTTTTGCATATTCCATCAATTTCTGTATATCTTTTTGAGAGTCCCTAATGTATTGAAAAAGTATCTTCTGTAACACCTCTCGATCTAATTTTTCTTCAAATTTAAGACAATCGCAGATCAAACGTTCCTTTCCATAGACAAACATCTTCCCCTCCCCCAACAAAAATTCCTCTGCACCCAACAGCAAAATTTCTGGTTCTGCATAATAGGGCTGTATGGGAGGATAATTAATCTTAAATCTAGATTTAGAAGTATTTTTATCTACTGCAATCTGCCAACATGCTGGTCTTGTTTCTAGATATCCCTGATAGTACAAAGCTGTTTCCAGACACAACACTCCATCTTTAAATAGTTCACTGACCATAGTTTCCTCAGATTTTATAGAAAAACCCATTCCATAATAGCCGCTTTTTACCCGCTCTAAGATCCCTTCTGATACAAATTGACGAATTTTGCGGTAATCCATAGATAATTCATAGAGCTGAGAAGTTTTCATCAATCCGCCGTGGGTCTCCATCTCTTGTTGAAGCTTTTGTACCAACGCTTCCTTCTTTTCTTGGACTTTCCCCATATTTTTTCCGCTCCTCTTACTTTTAGGTGGTTCTTCTATTATATTCTTATTGTAATTTTATGTCAAATCAAGTAACTTTATTAGAGAAAAATAAGTATTCTTTACAAAAAATTTATTTTGATGTAAACTTTAATCTACAGAAAATTTACCAGACCTATTCAAAAAGGAGAATAAAAATGGAAACACAAGAAAATAAAATGGGGGTAATGCCTGTTGGAAAATTACTGATCACCATGTCTCTGCCAATGATGATTTCCATGCTGGTACAAGCATTATATAATATCGTTGACAGTATTTTTGTGGCGCGTGTGGGAGAATATGCTGTCCGAGCTGTGTCACTGGCATTTCCGGCACAAACTTTGATGATCGCTGTGGCTGTAGGCACGGCAGTGGGAATCAATGCCCTGCTTTCCCGAACACTTGGACAGCAAGATTTTGAGAAAGCAAACGAAGTGGCTGCAAACGGTGTGTTTATATCCGCCGTCTGTTGTCTGCTTACTGCCCTGGCAGGCGCACTTGCAGCCAAGGCCTTTATCTACAGCCAGACAGATGTGGCACAGGTACGAAATTATGGAGTATCTTATCTGACAATTTGTACCGTTTTTTCTGTGGGCATTTTTATGCAGACTTGCTTTGAACGTCTGTTACAGTCCACTGGAAAGACATTCTACACCATGATCACTCAGGGCACAGGCGCGCTGGTCAATATTATCCTTGATCCTATCCTGATTTTCGGTCTTTTTGGCGCCCCAAGGCTGGAAGCTGCCGGAGCCGCCATTGCCACTGTCACCGGACAGATTATCGCTGCACTGCTGGCAATTTTATTTAATTTAAAATATAACGATGATGTCAGGCTGAAATTGCACGGATTTCGCCCTAATCTCCGGCTAATAGGCCAAATCTATGCGGTTGGCGCGCCCTCGATTGTGGTACAGGCAATCGGTTCTGTTATGACCTATGGAATGAATTTGATTCTTTCTGCCTTTGGCATTGCCCAAACTGTATTTGGACTTTATTTTAAATTACAAAGTTTTATTTTTATGCCGATTTTCGGCCTTAACAACGGAATGGTTCCCATTATCGCCTACAATTACGGAGCTGGAAAACGGGAACGAGTGATTCAGACTACCAAGACCAGTATCTACTATGCCGTTGGAATTATGTTGGTTGGCCTGATTATTATGGAAACAATCCCAGCACAACTGTTAAGTATGTTCAATGCCACACCGGAATTACTTTCAGTAGGTGTGCCAGCACTGCGCACCATCTGTCTAAGTTTCTTGTTTGCAGGCTACTGTATCGTAGTCGGCAGTGTATTTCAAGCGCTTGGAAATGGCGTCTACAGTATGATTGTCTCCATCGCCCGACAATTGATCGTCCTGTTGCCGGTGGCTTATCTTCTCTCTCTGACAGGAAATGTCTCCAATATCTGGTGGGCATTTCCCATTGCCGAGCTTATGTCAGTGGCAATGAGCAGTTACTTTTTGTGGCGCATTAACAGAAAAGTAATCAGCCATATTGGCTGACGATCCCCAAATCGCCAGTAGTATAATTGCTTCTTGCCATAGTGCGATCTCATCTGAAAAGTTTTTTATATCACAAAAAAATTTCTTTTGATAGAGAAAGAGACCGCCGCAATATTCAAGAAACAACATACCATAATTGCTTAACATTAAGCCTGTATGTGTTTCCTTCTTACTGCGACAGTCTCTTATTCTTTATCTTCTATGGCGTCTTTTCTTTACCTTAATCTCCTTAAAGCTTCGCTTCCGCTGTCTCCTGCTCTCAATCTTATAGCGAATCAGATAAAAATTATCTGCCAAATGATAAATCCCAAAACCAAGCCCCACAAGCAAGATCACTCCTAAGATAACAAGGACAATATATTTTACATCAATCCGAAATACTTTTTCCTCAGGGACTTCAGGCTCCTCCATTAATTTCTGGAATTTAAATTCAGATACCTTAGAGCCGGTGATCTCTATATTAGTGCCTCCTACTTTGCGGTCCGCATAGGTATATACAATCTTTCCAATAATATCATTCTTTTTTTTCGATTCTTTTATCTTTGGCACCGCATCCTCAAAGGCAGCAGCCATAGGAAGAACCACATAGCCCTCCTGATTCAATCCCACAAAAGACTCTTCGTTTTCAAAAATTTTACTCTCCGCTGTATCTCGTCCATAATTTTTTTCATTTTCTGCCACATTCCACAGCCGGAAATTTTCAAAACAGTAATCAAATAAAGTTCTTGTATCTACATAATGGTTCGGACTATCCTCACGCATCACAACACAGATCAAAGTCATACCATCCTTCTCCGCAAATGTTGCCAACGTACTTCCTGCCACACTGGTATAACCGGTCTTACCTCCAATACAATAATCATACAAATACTGCTCATCACCTTTATAGTTATTGCGCATTTTGTGATGGTTACTTAGATATGTCTCCTCTTGGTGTTTGTTTGTAGGAGGAATCGTATAACGTCTGGTATTGACAATCATCCGAAAAACGTCATTTTTTAAGGCTTCCCTGGAAATCAATGCAATATCATAAGCGCATGTCCAATGGTTTTCATCTGGCAGTCCATGTGGATTATTAAAATTAGTATCTTTACAGCCCAATTCTTTTGCCTTATCATTCATCATTTTGATAAAGTTATCATAATTGCCGCCGGTATGTTCAGCAATGGCATATGCGCACTCATTTGCAGACTCCAGCATCAGTCCATAGAGACATTCTCTCATTGTCATCACTTCACCTACATCACGTGAAATTCCAGAACCCTCCGTCTTGTATACCGCATCCTTCGAAAACGTTACATCTTCCTCAAGATCAGAATTTTCTACGGCTAACATACTAGTCATAATCTTTGTAATACTTGCTGGATAGTAATGTTCATGAGCATTTTTCTCATATAACACTGTACCAGTTGATGCTTCCATAACCACTGCTGAATCTCCTGCAATTTCAGGTCCCTCGGGCCAATACTCTTTCGCCTGAACCGGAAGGGCATAAATTTGAAACAGACATAAAATCCCCATCAGCAGACTGGCCAATCTTCTTCTCTTCTTCATGAAAATTTCTCCTTGTACCTTAATAATTTTATCGGGAGCTGTAAGCGCTAAAATAATAACAATCTTTGTAACAAACTGTTATCCAAATTTTTACAAAAATATTACATTTTTCTATAGTATATCATATCCAAGTCTGCAAAGCAACTTTCCATATACTCTTCTTTTTGTTATTATTCCCATTTTAATTATTATCCATTGAGAAAAGTACACCCCCGACGTTTGTCATCGGATGAATTGTTGATATATATGAGATTATTTTCAGTTGAAATCATGAAAACACTATACATATGAAAATACATATGTTATTATCACCATAATGAAGAATAAGGTAGGGAATTAAAAAAGAAGCTCTGAGGAGGACATTTGTAAAATCCATCCTATTTTATATCTACTGTATCCAAAAATACCAAAGATCAGATTAGGAAATATACTTAAAGTAAAAAGAAAAAGTATGATTATAAATGACAAACTTCGGAGGTAAAGGTGAAAGAAAAAAGAAGAAAGGATAAAATGCAGACACACATCTGTCACTTTTTGTGTTTGCGTCTCAAATGAAAATGCAAGCATTTTCGCTTGAGATTTGGTTCAAATTATGAGATTAAGAAATATTCCTGGTTCCCGTGAAGCCATCGCCCAAAATCGCTGGTGTATTCAGGAATCAGAACATACAAAAGGACAATGGCACACTATTTTTGGCAATCAAAATCCTCTTCACATTGAAATTGGCATGGGAAAAGGCAAATTTATTATGGCACTTGCCAGACAAAACCCCCAGATTAATTATGTTGGCATTGAAAAATATTCCAGTGTATTGCTGCGGGCACTGCAAAAAATGGAAGCAGAACCCCTGGAAAATATTCGTTTTATCCGCATGGATGCTGAGAACATCTGTGAAATGTTTGACCATGAAGAGGTCGCTCAAATCTATCTGAATTTTTCAGATCCCTGGCCCAAGGACCGCCATGCTAAACGCAGACTTACCTCCCATCAGTTTTTTGAGCGATATCAGCAAATTTTGGCATCGAATGGTACTGTTGAATTTAAAACAGACAACACCGCCCTCTTTGATTTTTCTTTAGAGGAAGTGAAGGAAGCCGGCTGGAAATTAGACGCATTTACGCGCAATCTTCATCAAGATAACACCATGATGGAAGGAAATGTAATGACAGAGTATGAGGAAAGATTTTCAAAAATGGGAAATCCTATCTACAAGCTGATTGCATCTTTCCCTCAAAAATAGTATACTGATTCAAACGAGGGCATACTGAAATTATACAGTAAATAGTAATAATGATACGATGGAACCACTGTCATAATTCCCTCAAACAACAAAAAGGAGTGATACTATGTTTTTAGTGAATACAGATTATATTTCAGGAAAAGAATTTGAGATGTTAGGACTGGTCAAAGGAAGTACCATACAATCCAAAAATATTGGACGTGACATTTCGCAGGGATTTAAGACAATTGTCGGGGGCGAACTCAAATCCTACACCGAGATGATGAATGATGCGCGTGCCCTGGCCACCCAAAGAATGACAGAAGAGGCAGAAAAATTGGGCGCGGATGCTGTAATCAACATCCGCTATGCCTCCTCCGCTGTGATGCAGGGAGCCGCTGAAGTGATGGCCTATGGGACAGCCGTTAAATTTGTAAATTAGTCGCAGACGTATGATCATTTAACCGGCGTGTCTTTGGTGTTTGATTTTAAATAGCTACATTCATCTTTTAGCAATTCTTTCATAATAAATGAAGTTCCTTTGCTTTAAGAGACCAATGCTGAGAAGAGCTGTTTTCTAGTTTTTTCAGCATTGGCCGACAGGCTGCCGCCACTTGATAGGAATAATACCAAAAACTGTAGAATAACTCTTCTGAGAAAACTTCCTCGTCTTCATAGTAGATCTCATCTTCTTCCTCGTCATATTCCTCAGACAACAAATATTTCTCTTTGATCATATCCGAAAAATGTTCTAACTGTTGGGGATGTTCCATATCATCTCCATCAAGAAAGCACTCGGCGATAAGTTCAAAAAAATCTAACAAATACTCTACAATATAATCCGCACATTCATTTTGATTTATTATAGAAACAGCTCGTTCAAAAATACGTTTTAAAAATATCATTGCAAAGGGAGTGGCATGCCAAAGGGTACTTTGATGTTCAATATTGTTTGTGACTTCACACAATGCTGTTTTTACATCTGTAATATTTTCCATATCCCACATAATCTTAAAATACTGTGGAAAATCTGTTGCTCTGCCATAGGTGGTTGTAATTCTGTGCCACGGCACATCTTCCATTTTTAAATTTTCAATGTACTCCTGATTTTTGTTCATATGTTTCTCCATTCTGTGCATTGTTCTGCACCAACAACTCATTGCCCTTAAGAAATACGCTTAGATTCACTCTGTGAATATCTTTTCGTAGATATATATGTCAAGCTAAACAAAAGTATAGCAAACCCTCCACCCACAGTACATCCTAAAACTTCCAAGTGATAGAGTCGATGCAGCACAAGACAAATGATAATCATCGCTATTGTAAAACTTACCACAATCTGAGGTAAAAAACGCATCTTATTTTTAAATCTCAAATAAGAAAATATCTCAACTCTGGTAACACCTACCAAACGCAAACTATGGACACTCCTTTTCATTTCATCCGTCTCAGACAAAACTCCAAAATGAACCAATGCCCATTGCACAAAACAAAGCAGACCGATCATATATGACATTACAAATATTAAAAAACGGCTGGAAGTTTGTGCTTGTCTATACCTTTGTAATCTTGAAGAAGCTGCATAATAGATATATTGGTCTTGTTCTGAGACATTATTATGTTCCTGTAGCCTAGACTGCAAACCATTTAAAAAATCAGCCGATTTTTTCCAATCATTCAATCGTAACATATAGATTTTTCCACTCCAATAAGTGCTTTCCTCAGCCAATTGTTTAAAATCTACATCATTTAAAATTAGATTATATTCCGCAAATGTAGGATTCTGATTAAAAAGAATACGGATATCACTTCCTATTGTTTTTAATGTAAGACCATTTTCTAGTTTCACATGGCTAACAGATGTAAAATCACGGTTGTAGCCGTCCAGCGGGTCATAGGGGAACAAATTGAGAAATTGTCCCTGATTAACCTGATACTTACAGCCAAATTTCTCATTGATTTTGGAGACAGGATAATAATTGAATGTATGGTCCCTGGCAAAACTAATCTGGCTATATTCTGTAATTGTCACATGATACTTGTTTGCCAGTTCTCTGACTTCTGTCTCCGTGATATGATTGACATCAAAGACATCTGTATAGAGTACATCATAGGGAGAATATCGTTCTACATCACAATAAAATGCCTGGCTGATCGCTGCACATAACCCTATAAGCACGATTGCTGTTGTCAACATAATAATTCCGATCATATAACGAATACTCCATTGCCGTTTATGACGAACTAAAAAGGAAAATGCAATCGCATCTGATTTTCCAAAATTTACAGAAATATGTGCCAAAAACCGCAAAATTTTACCCTTTTTCTCGGCCTTAAAAGGGGTTTTTAGTAACTGATCAATCTTGGGAAAATACATAAGACTCCCTTGTATAAAAATGGTTACAAATGCAGTTAGTCCATATAACAGAACGGTAATCCAATAAGGCTTTAGATCAAACCTCCACATTACCCCCCCTATACCAAGTGCATACCTGATAAATCCATAAAACAAAATAGATAATACCGTTCCTACAGCTAAAGCTACCATCAAGGCAAGCACTGATACTGTAAGTCCCTCCAACATTAGCGCATGTACCGCCTCTTTACGCCTCATTCCCAAACAGAGCAACACCCCATATTCTCGCTTTCTTGCTGACAAAAAAACAGAATAAGAAAAAGGCAGAAATAATATTAAAAATAGTGCAGATAAGAAACTGGGAAATATAATATTGCTGGATATCATAGAATCAACAATCAAATCATTCTCCATGAAATCTTGATTTGTAAAGATAGACGCATAGCAAAAGAACAACACTGCCACAAATAAATTACAGAAAAAAATCAGCTTGTATTTACTAAAATGAAAGATCATCATTTTTTTAGCAATCGCAGAAAAAGTCACTCACAGCCACCTCCTGACTGAAACATCAATGACATAATTTTTTTCTCAAAGTCTTTCTCTTGTTTATAAATCTCCCCTGTAAAATTTCCATCCTTTAGCATAAGAACCCTATCACAGAATGAGGCGATATAGAGATCATGTGTGACAATCAACTCACTTGTCTGATAATTATCACTCATCTCTATCATACATTTTATGACGTCTGTGGTTGCTTTGCGATCTAAATTTCCGGTTGGCTCATCAGCAAAAATAAGAGCTGGTCGATGAATAAACGCTCTGGCAATGGCCACACGCTGTTTCTGCCCTCCTGAAATTTCTGTGATTCCTTTGTCAAGCAACTTTTCAATGCCAACTGCAGACGTTACTTGCTGTAAGCAACGCTTTTGCTCCCCTTCCCCTCTTCCTGCAAGAATCAATGGCAGCAAAATATTCTCTTTCACATTCAGGCTTTCCAATAATTGAAAATCCTGAAATATCATCCCAAAATACTTTCTGCGAAAAAGAGACAATGCGTCATCGGACATTTCCGATAATTCCTCATCCTGAATCTGAATGATTCCAAAATCTGGACGATCAATGCCACATAATGTATGTAAAAATGTTGTCTTGCCACTTCCAGAAGGTCCCACAACAGCAACCTTTTCCCCTTGTTTCATTTGAAAACAGACATGATCTAAAATATTCAAGATTCCCTCTGATGATGAATATGATTTACAAAGATGTTCAGCCCTTAAAATACACATAATTCTCCTATATCCCTGTATGTTATTTTATTTATAAACACTTGTATTATAACAAACAGAGATTTGGGTGTAAAGCATCATCAAAAAAGTATAAAAAGAAATAGCATCCCAAACAGATGCTATTTCATAATCGATTTGTTCCCACTAAGATCAAATCAGATATTGCATTTCTTTAGTCAAATACTTTGCTTTCGTTGTCCTCTAAACTTAATGATAGCAATAAGCTTTCCAACTATCATTCCAACAGCTGAACACATAATACCTGGAAGTATATCTGCAATCTCTGGATAATTCAGATGACCAGTTAATGTTGTATTCGCCAAGCTAAATGTAACATAAGAAGCAAGCATATACATAAATCCAAAAAACAGAAGCATCAGCCATCTATTACTTGCCCAACAATTATCATCTACGCCAATAAAAACAGAACTAATAAAAGTGCTTACTGGCAAAACAAAATAAAATACTATCAAAGCATATCCCATTGCATCTAAACCATTATCTCCCGAGGCCGAGCCAAACCAGAAGAAAAAAATTGACAATACCCAGATGACTAAGTAACTCATAATTAATACCAGCCTTGAAAATTTTTCACGGCTTTTTACCTCATTCGTACTTTCCTCAAGAAATCCAATCATCCTTTTATCCTCCTTTAATAATTCATCAAGGCTGACAGAATAGAGATCACTGAGGCTTATCACACTGACGATATCAGGATAAGATTTGTTATTTTCCCAGTTAGAAATAGTCTGACGGCTGACACCAATTTTCTCAGCAACTTGTTCTTGTGTCATTCCGATTTTCTTTCTGGCATTTTTTAGTCTATTTCCAATCTCCATATTCGCCCCTCCTTGTGAAATCTATTATGAAGCAAGGACAACAAGAAGTCTATCAAATGTACTTTACAGTATACAAGAATGGTGTCAAAATGCTTTTACATCCGTAAATACGTCATTCAATCTCTGTCACTCTCACAGGATTCTCCTCGTCAGAATAGGAAAAACGTATCATATCCCCTGACTGATATTTAATGATATCCAAAAGATCACTGTTTGATAGATCAACGTCAAAAATCTCTTCTTTTCCTTCCACAGAAAAATAGATATGAGTATTTCCCTCAATATTTACTGGGAAAAGATTAATTATTTTACCATTCGCTTTTTTACTTTCTTCGCCTGTCGCTCCCGTAATGCCATTATTTTTCAAAAGTTTGCTGTAAGCCTTCTCGCATTCCTTAATGGTATCGCCAGTCGCTACCCATTGATATTTCTGGATGTTTACCATACCATACATTTTTACCAATCCTGCATCATCCTTCAACGCCATAAAATAAGTTGGTTCTCCCGAAATATTTAACAGCAATGGGAAAGTTGCCTGATAACCTAGATTCTGTACCTGTCCTTCCGCGGAAGACATTGCAGATTCCTCTGTGGCTCCCTCAATTTTATAAAAACGTGTCTCCATTGTACGCTGGTTCATCAATACAAAACCCACATTAGACTGATCTCCGCTGACACTGGTAACGCCAGAATATACCCAGACATCATCATCCAATGCAATATAATTATAACCATTTGTCGTTTTCAGGCAGTCCTTCTGTCCCAATACGCTGTTGAAAAACCCATGTTTTAAAGTGCCGCTGTAATCGTAAAGATTCATTAAAAGTTCCGCCTGATAAACTTTATCTACCCATTGCGGTACATCTTTAATATCATAATCGCTACATTCTCCTGTGACAGCATTACAAAGTACCACATTTCCGATTGTCTCCCCACCGAACAATCCGACGTTAAATTTCTTTACAGGACAAATCCAAAATGGTGTTCCCTGATCATCAATCTCAAAGAAAATCTGTTCTGAAAATATATAAGTAGGGTAATGAAACCGCAAATGTCTGTAAATATTTCGATTCAGATATTCTCCTTTTGAATAGCGGATTCCCTCTTTTAATTTTACACATTCTGTATCTTGTGTAGCCATATCAATTTTAATATAAGCTGGAATACCGCTGCTTTGATTTGTCAGCCATTTGATCGGACTGGCATAGACCAATGGTGTAACACGCACAGGTTTACTGTTGACATTAATCTGGCTGTAATCCTCAGACACCTCAAACTGGGAAACCATATCTACCATACTTCCCATTTTTCGATTTCCCAACAGTGATGCAGAATTTTTATCCAAAATAGGAATGGTATTATAGTCTACCTGAGAGATATCTTTTGCAAAATCACGTTCCTCCACACTCATCAACTGCTGATATTTCTTAGCATTGACAATGGGAGAGGAAAGCAATGCGCCAATTCCTAAAATAACCAAAAGCGCTGCCGCTATTCCCAATCCAATTTTTGTCACTATACTGACATGCACATCTACAGAAAAAGTACCTTTTTTCACATTAATTTTCTGATTTCCCTGGAATAAGGTCTTGGCTGACGCCAAAATACTTATCACAACGACACCACCAATTAGAAACCACCAAGTTCCTATGGAATGGATGTTAAATGCGGGAATTGTAACATAGTAATATATTCCTGCAGCAATCAGTATCAAAACTACAATCAACACATTTTTTGTTGCTTTTTTCATAAGCTTCTCCTTTTTTGTATTCCAATTGTATTATCTAGTTAGTACAATTCTACACTTTTCTGCCCTTACTGTCAATATTAAGCAAAATTTTCTTAAAAAAATCAAAAAAAGTTCTTGCATTTCTTAAAGTTTTATTATATAATAACTTTTGTCTTAAGAAATAAGGCAAGCGCCTCTAGCTCAGTTGGAAGAGCACCTGACTCTTAATCAGGGTGTCCAGGGTTCGAGCCCCTGGAGGCGCAGGTTAAGAACTTGTTGTGAAGATTACGCTCTCACGATGGGTTCTTTTTTTCGCTATGAGCACTTAGAACCTGTCTTTTAGGTTCTGTCTTTGCTTCGCTACGGTCCGCCATGAACAAACATCCACTGGATGTTTGTTCATGGCCGTGCGATGCATGAATAAATAGTTTGTTTTTTCATCCGCCATTCTCATTCAACATCTTCTTCACATCCTGAAATGATTTCTCAATCAATTTCATCTTACGCTCTAATCCAGGACTCTTATAGCTAACCTCCGCCAATTTTTGTTTAATCGTTTTTTTTCGTTTCATTCTATTTTCCTGCTTTTTTCTTTATTATATGATTTAGAAAGCATTTGATACAATTGGCGTAATTTTTTATTCTCTGTTTTTAAATCTTCTGACTTCACTGATAAACTTTTTTGGCATTTTGATCTTTTAATGGAACAAAGGGGTTGTTGCGACATATTTCATTTTATCTTATAGGAAATCCAGAGGAATTTCCTATAAGGATTAGGGTGTCAAAAGGTCACAGCCCTTTGATATATATTGTACCTTGAAAATTTAACATGATATAGCAAATCATATCAATATTTGGTAAAATATAAGTATCAAATATCGAGGTGATTCAAATGGCTTTTGTTGTAAATGATAATCAACAATTATCCCT
>CAJTIR010000008.1 GCA_910576385.1 Lachnospiraceae bacterium | reverse complement strand
GTATCATAGATATCAGAATAACTCCTTTCTTGGGTGCATGGTTAATGGTTTCTGGCAACTCTATTATACCATATCCGGTGAGGAGTTATTTGTTTTTTGCAACAAAAAAACGCCGTATTTATACGGCTTGCGGCGTTTCGCAAACGCCTATTAAAATTTATATAAAAAGAGGAGGAATTTTTTATGAAGAAACGCAGTATATCAGCAATTATTGTTTTAATGGTGTGTTTGGTGTTTACCAATGTTTTATGTTTTTCTGAGCCAGTATTGGCCAAGAGAATTACCAGTGTGAAGCAAGTCAAGAAACTGGCCAAGAAACAAGTCAAAGGTGCATCCATCATTGAAGTGGAACGCGATTATGAAGATGGAGTTCTTGTATATGAAGTGCGGATGCTGAAATCTAAAAAGGAATACGATCTTGTCTATCGTGCTTCCGATGCTAAACTAGTTTCCTATGGATGGGAAATGCAGCCCTGGTATGTCAAAAGAGGCAGTGGGAAAATGATCAGTCTCAGTAAATGCAAAAAACTGGCGAAGAAAGAGGTTTCTGGCGGAACAATTCTTAGTATTGCCAAGAAGCGCAGTGATGGCATTGATATCTATAAAGTAGTGATGAAGAAGAGCAATAAAAAGTATGAGTTAAAATTCCATGCCAGAACAAGTAAGTTGTTAGAATTTGAATGGGAATTAACACAAAAAACGAATAATAACGATTATATCGGCGAGAATAAGGCAAAACAGATTGCACTCAATGAAGTAGGCGGCGGAAAAGTAGTAAAGATAGAATTTGATATGGATGATGGCGTTCCTGTATATGAAGTGGAAATCGTAGATGATGATATGGAATATGAAGTAATCATTCATGCAGTGACGGGAGCTATTTTAGAAATTGATATGGATTCTATCTATGATTAGAGACCATTGAAAAGGATATGAAAAGAAACATTTATAAATTTTAAAAGAGAGCATCTCATTCCTAACAAAAAGGGAGTGAGATGCTCTCTATTATGTGTCCGTCTACAGTAATGGCATATTAGCTACAAAACAGTACATCATAATGAAATGACAGACACTGCCGCCCATTACAAACAGATGAAATATCTCATGGGAGCCAAAATTTTTGTGTTTTGCATTAAAGATTGGGAGCTTTAATGCATAGATCACACCGCCAATTGTGTAAATGATTCCGCCTGCGAGGAGCCAAAGGAATGCCTGATGGGGCAGGGAATTTATAATCTGTGTAAAAGCAAGAACACATACCCAGCCCATTGCAATATATAATAAGGAAGAAAACCATTTTGGACAAGTAATCCAGAAAGCTTTTACTAAAATTCCGGCAAGGGCAATTCCCCATACCAAAGCTAAGAGGCTATATCCGACAGTACCACTGAGGACAATGACGCAGACAGGAGTGTAAGTCCCTGCAATCAGTACAAAAATCATCATATGGTCCAGTTTGCGCAACATACAATTGGTCTTTTCTGAGAGATCCAGTGCATGGTAGGTTGCACTAGCTCCATAGAGCAAAATCATACTTAAAATAAAAATAGTTAGGGAGATTACATGGATCTTATCAGGATTTAGGGAGGCGCGAATCAACAGCGGAGTTGCAGAAAACAGTGCCATCAGCATGCCGATAAAATGAGTGATTGAGCTTCCAGGGTCTTTTAATTTGAATTTCATATAATGATTTCCTGCCTTTCTGTGGTTGTAAGTATTTTATCAATCGTAACTATTCAAAACCCATGCCATTGATTTGCCCGCAAACTGTTATACGCCTTTTAAGAGGCTTTTGTCTATGGCCGAGGGAATGATCAGCCTTTTGGAAATAGAAATATGGCGCTTTTCAAATCATTTTGCACGTTCTGATTTTCCATAGGCTTCTGGATAGTTACATTCTATCCAACAGTATATGTAAAGTTTTAAAAAATATTTCATATAGTTTTAAAAACTATATTATTTATAAGCTGATACTACACTAAATGGAAAACAAAGTCAATACAATTTCTAAATTTGTTTGACATTTTTTCGGTTCTCTGTTATGATAAGCAACAGGCTTATAAGAAAGAATACGAAAGGAAATATATGGAAGCAGTAAGATTTGATGAATTAAATTTGAATCCAAAGATTTTGAGGGGAATTCAGGAAATGGGGTTTGAGGAGACCACACCAATCCAGGGAAAAGCAATTCCTGTGGTGATGGAAGGTGTAGATGTCATTGGACAGGCACAGACAGGAACTGGTAAGACGGCCGCATTTGGAATTCCTCTTTTAATGAAAGTGGATCCGCATAATAAGAAAACACAGGCGATTGTACTCTGCCCAACCAGGGAATTGGCAATTCAGGTAGCAGAGGAAATTCGTAATCTGTCAAAATATATGCACGGTGTAAAAATACTTCCAGTCTATGGCGGACAGGATATTGTAAAGCAGATTCGTTCTCTAAAGGGCGGTACCCAGATTATTATTGGAACGCCAGGGCGTGTGATGGATCATTTGCGCAGGAAGACAATCAAATGCGATTATGTGAATACGATTGTTTTAGATGAAGCGGATGAGATGCTCAACATGGGCTTTCGGGAAGATATAGAGACCGTTTTAGAATATATTCCAGAGGAACGGCAGACCGTTTTATTTTCTGCCACAATGCCGAAACCGATCTTAGATATTACCAGGAAGTATCAGAAGGACGCCGTTACCATTAAAGTAGTGAAGAAAGAATTGACGGTGCCCAATATCGATCAATATTATTATGATGTAAAACGTAAAGATAAGGTGGAAGTCTTGAGCCGTCTCTTGGATGTATACGATCCTAAGCTTTCTTTGGTATTTTGTAATACGAAACGAATGGTAGACGAGTTGGTCAATGCGCTTCAGGGCAGAGGATATTTTGCAGAAGGGCTTCACGGTGATATGAAACAGGCGCAGCGCGACCGTGTGATGAATAATTTCCGCAATGGCAAGACTGAGATTTTGGTAGCTACAGATGTGGCGGCAAGAGGAATTGATGTCGATGATGTGGAGGCAGTATTTAATTTTGATCTGCCCCAAGATGATGAATATTATGTTCACCGGATTGGCAGGACTGGACGTGCTGGCAGGACTGGACGTTCCTTTACCTTTGTAAAAGGAAAAGAGGTATACAAATTAAAGGATATTCAGCGCTACTGTAAGACCAAAATACTGGCACAGAAAATTCCCAGTATGGAAGATGTGGCGCAAGTGAAGCTGGAAAAGATTATGGATCATATTGGAACAGTGATTGAGGAAGAAGACTTGGGCGCAATGGTGAATATGATCGAGACGCAAGTAAATGAATCTGATTATACAGCGATGGATATTGCAGCAGCATTTTTGAAGCTTGCTCTGGGCGGCAGTGAAGAGGAGCAGAAGGCTGCTATGGAAGGGTTTGAGTTTGGAGATACCGGCGCAGAGGAAGGTATGGTGCGGCTGTTTATCAACATTGGCAAAAAGCAGCATGTAAAACCTGGAGATATTTTGGGCGCTATAGCCGGAGAAACCGGAATGCCCGGAAAACTGGTGGGCGCGATTGATATGTATGATAAATATACCTTTGTGGAAGTACCCAGAGAGTATGGAAAAGAAGTTTTGCTGGCAATGACCAATTCCAGAATTAAGGGAAAGAGCATCAATATTGAGCCAGCAAATCAGAAATAACGAAAGTAGTATACGATTCACTTGATCATTAGACTAATTTCCATTTTCAAGTGGCCAGTATATTAGAAAATTGAAAAAACAGCTTAGGTCATAAAAGTAATAAAGTTTTGATCTTGAGCTGTTTTTTATTTTATCGGAAATTCCTTCTATTGAAAATTTTTGAAGTTAATGCAATAAAAAACATTTCCACTGCATTATCTAAGTATCAAACAACGAAACAGATATAAAGGAGGAAGATTTTATGAGAAAAAGTGTAAAAGGAATGGCAGTGGGATTATTGACAATGAGTATGTTGGTGTCAGCACCAGCGATGGCGTATGCAGGCCAGGCGAATGGGGCAGCAAATGATGTGGCCATCACAACATTGGCAAAGAAGCCAGAGACTAAGAAGCCAGAGACAGAGACTAAGAAGCCCAAGGTAGAGAGCCAGAAGGTAGGCAAAGTGACCTGTACATCTGCAGGAAAAGTAAACATTTCTTTTAAGGGAAAAGTAACTTATACAGATGGGTTAAAGGCAGTGATTAAGGATGCAGACGGCCGCGAAATTGCATGTAAGATCGCAAAGAAGAATAAGAGCCTGTTGACAGTATCTGTGGCAGGTTTGGTAAAAGGACAGACATATACAATCACCATAGATGGAGTTCTTGGAAAGGATTCCACAGAGGCGGCAGCTATTACTAAGAGTTTTGTTGCAAAAGGAATGAAGACTCAGAGTAAAGTTGGAAAAGTAAGTGTAGAGAGCAAGAAATTTGTAGTTTTGAAGATGAAGTCTGCAACATACTACAAAGATGCGACAGTTAGCGTAAAGGATTCTAAGGGTGCAGAATGTGAAGCAAAGATTGTAAAGAAGGCAAAAGGAAATATTAAAGTACAGATTTCTGGTATGAAGAAAGGAAATACCTATACGATTACAATCAATGGCGTTAGAACACAAAAAGAGAAAAACTATGGTTCTATTACCAGGACAGTTACAGTAAAATAAGTAAGTTCATGATAATTCCTTAAGAAAAACGGACATTGAAAGGGGCATATCCAAATGCGGGAAAGTACTCCTAAGCGAAAAGTTTATATTGATGAGCGACTGTTTGAACGAATTCGCCAGGGGGAACAGGATGCATTTAGAGAGCTGTACGAAGTTTCGTACAGACCTCTCTATGCATTCTTACTTTCGCATACTATGAATTCGGAAGATGCGCAGGATTTATTGCAAGATACATATATTCAAATCTATAACAATAGTCATATGTATAAGGAACAGGGAAATCCGATGGCATGGATGATGAAGATTGCCAAAAACTTATTCTTAATGAAATGTAGAAAAGACAAGGAAGCAGGGCTCAATTATGACGATTTGGAAAATGAATTGGGATTTGAAGATATGTCTAGTGCAGATAACCGAATGGTTTTGGAAAAAATGTTTGAATTGCTCTCTGTGGATGATAGAAATTTAATTATTCTTCATGATGTAAGTGGATTGAAGCACAGAGAGATTGCAAAATTGATGGATCTGCCTCTTGGAACAGTAATTGCCCGATATAATAGAGGAATTCGGAAATTGCGGAAAGAATTTGGTGAGAAGCTATGAAAAAGAGGGAATTGAAAAAGAAAATAGAGGATGGATTTTCTCAGCTGGCACCAGATGTATTTAACGCAGTAATGGAAACAGTGGAGGAACAGAATCTGGTACTTTCTGAGACTAAATCAGAGGAAACGCAGATACAGACAGCAAAACAGGAAAAATTGCTGCAGCCAGAAGTGGAAGTTCCAGTATCGAAGAAATGGAATCTTTTTCAGTCCAGGAAGATTTTTGGAGAGAAGTTTTCTAAATATGCTTTTTCGGCCTGTGCAAGCTTTGTAATGCTTTTTCTATGTATTTATAGTACTTTAGGGATTCGGTCGAACACAGTCTATATGATTTTGGATATCAATCCGAGTATTCAGGTGGAGATGAATCAATCTTATCAGGTAAAGCGTTTGAAAGGATTGAATCAGGATGGAAGAGATGTTGTAAAAAACTTAAAATGGAAGAAAAAAGAGTCAGTTCAAGATTTGATGGATGTGCTGATTGAAGATGTAGTGAAGCAGTCTTATCTCGGAGATCATGGAGGGATTTTGGTGACACTTTGTGCATCAGATCAAAATATTCCAGAAGAATTGGAGCGGATGCTGGGGGAGCAAATAGATAAAAAGTTGACAGAGTTAGAGGTGTTTGGGGTAACAACGGTCTTTCAGAAATCACAGGATAACTCTGCAAAAGAAGGCCGAAAATTGCTAGAAAAAGAATTGGTGAAAGAGTGTGGGCTGTCAGAAGAGCAGGTACACGAAATGTCAGTCTTAGAACTTATTGAATATTGTCAGAATCATACTTCTTTGGAATTAAAAACATCTGATATGTCAGACGAAGATAAAGACATGGAGTTGAAACAGAAGAAAGAGCAGAAGAAATCCCAGAATCTATCTTCTAGTGAAAATAATGATAAAATTCAGAAGGATGAGGAGAAGCAGGAGAACGGAAAACAAGATAAGAAGAAAGGAAAACAAGGTAAGAAGAAACCAAAAGCAGAGAATCAGAATACAGATAAAAAGGAGCCAAAAGATAAAAAGATTGAAAAAGTAAATCCCGAAGATAACTCTGTGAATGGAGAAACGGCTCAACAGGATAGTCAAAAGCCACAAGAAATCTCGCCAGAACAGAATCCAGTCAATGATGAGAGTTCTTCAGTTAGTGGTTCATCTGAGGCACCGGTAGTTCCTGTCCCACCAGAGTCCGGTGATGGCTCAATACAAGAACCCATCAATCCATCAGACGAAGATAAAGACAAGGACAATAACAAAGACAAGGACAATAACAAAGACAAGGACAAAGATAAAGACAAGGATAATAACAAAGACAAGGACAAAGATAAAGACAAGGATAATAACAAAGACAAGGACAAAGATAAAGACAAGGATAATAACAAAGACAAGGACAAAGATAAAGACAAGGATAATAACAAAGACAAGGACAATAACAAAGACAAGGACAAAGATAAAGATAAAGACAAGGACAATAACAAAGACAAGGACAAAGATAAAGACAAAGACAAAGACAAAGATCATGATCGAGACAAGAATGGGGACGCACAAATAAATAACAATTCCAATCAGGACAAAGGTGAGGAGAAAGAAAAGAGGAAGGACGAAGTGAGTACTGGTGGAACATTAGATTATGAAAATGTAATTGATGCTGACTCAGAAGTTCAAGAAGCTTCAGGTTATATTTCAGGCAGTATGAGGAAAAAATCGAAGAAAATTTGTGTTGAAGCATATTAGAATGCAAATTTCAGTTAAACTCTAGGAAGGCTGTCTGGCGTCCCAAAGTAAAATTTCAAATAATTTTAAATTTTATAAAAAAGTTTTTGAGATAATGCAATAAAATAGATTTTTTTTGCATTATCTCTTTATACAATATAAAAAGGGGGACTGCCTATAAAAAATAGAAGGAAATGTGATACAAATGTTGACAATGTACCTGTTTGGGGGTTACACTAATTTTAACCATAAGTAAACAGGACAGGATCGGAAAAAGTAACTTTACAAGGTTGTGTGAAGGCTGAAAGGGGTATATCCGAATGCAGGAAGGCGCTCCAAAGCGAAAAGTTCATATGGATGAGCGACTGTTTGAACGTATTCGCCGGGGAGAGCAGGATGCATTTAGGGAATTATATGAGATTTCATATAAGCCACTTTATGCATTTCTTCTTTCGTGTACTTTAAATGTCGAAGACGCGCAAGATTTACTGCAAGATACCTACATTCAAATTTTAAAAAATTGTCAAATATACCATGAAAAAGGAAATCCAATGGCATGGATGATGAAAATTGCCAAAAACCTCTTTTTGATGAAATGCAGAGAAGAGAAGAACATACATATTGATGATCGGGATATGAAAAATGAGTTGGGATTTGATGATATCACAAATGTGGATAATCGGATAATTTTAGAGGGAATGTTTGAGCTGCTTTCCGCAGAGGACAGGAATTTGATCATCATGCATGACATAGGCGGGCTAAAGCACAGAGAAATTGCAAAGCTCTTGGATCTGCCATTAGGGACGGTGTTATCAAGATATCACAGAGTGATCCGAAAACTGCAGAAGGAATTTGGTGAGAAGCTATGAAAAAGAGGGAAATGAAAAAGAGAATAGAAGATGGGTTTTCGGAGCTGGCGCCAGATATTTTTGAAACAGTGTGGCAGGCAGCAGGGGAATTGGAGCTGGTATGTTCTAGCGCAAATGCTGAGCAGCCAGCGGAGCAGGAGAGTACAAAAAATGCCTTGGTGCAAAAACATTTGACACAGGAGAGAACATCTTTTTGGTTCGGAAAATTATTTACAGAAAGATTTCCAAAATATGTGTTGTCTATGTGTGCGTGCCTGGCGATGATTTGTCTGTGTATTTTTGGTATTCGTAGGGATGAACAAGATGTGGTATATATGGTGCTGGACATTAATCCCAGCATTCAAATTGAGATGAACAGGGAAAATCAGGTGAAGCGTCTGAAAGGGCTTAATCAGGACGGAAAAGATGTTGTAAAAGAGCTGAAATGGACGAAAAAGGAACCTGTACAGGAATTGTTGGATGTACTACTACAGGATGTAGTCGAAAAATCTTATCTCGGTGAGAATGGCGGGATCTTGGTGACACTTTCGGCGCCTGACAAAGATATCTGTGAAAAATTAGAACATGCGCTGGGAGAAGGGATTGACCGGAAGTTGACAGAACTGAAGGTATCTGGCGTGATGACTGCTTTTCAACAGGCTAAGGCTGATCATGCAAAACAAGGACGTAAAATATTGGAAGCAGAGCTGGAACAGAGCTATGGGATGAGGCAGGAAGAAGTAGAGCAGATGTCTGTGATGGAGTTAATCCAATATTGTCAGGATTATACTTCTGTGGAACTTAAATTATCAGAAGTATCTGCCAAAGAAAGAGCAGCACAAGTACAACAGAAGAAAGAGAATAATGTACCAAAGAAAACGGATAAACTGGCAGACGAAGACGACCAAAAACCTAAGGAACAGAACTCCGAGCTTCACAAATCAAAAGAGCAAAAACCTGCCGATTCATCTGTCAATGAGGAATTAGAGCTGCCATCTGAAGCGGATGAACAGCCAGAGGAACAACAGCCGCTTGATGAAGGGGAATCCTTGTCTGAGGAGGATGAGCAGCCAGAGGAACAATTACCAGACGAGGAATCTTTGACGCAGGAGGCAGTGCCAGGGGAACAGCCTCCATCTGCAGGAGGAGTTTTATCTGGTGAAGTAATAAATCCAGGGGACGGAAATTCACAGACAGAAATTCCCAGAGAGGAAATAGAAGGGAATAAACCAGGTCAGGAATCTGCCGAAGAAGAAGGAGCTGTTCAGGAGAATGTGCCAAATATGGGTGGAGACTCAGAGGGATCAGAGGAGGAAAACACCCCCACACAAATGGTGACTCCAGGACAGGCAAGTATAGAAAAGGATTCTATAGAGGATCAGGATGAAAAAGATGAGGATAAAAAAGATTGGGATAAAAGCGGATATATAGAGTGAGAAGATTAATATATAAGATAGCAAACGGATTTGTATGTTACAAAGACGGGCTGTCATCAAAACGTTAGCAGCGTTTTAAAGAGGAACTTTCAGACCAGGAATTGTACTGAGAGTTCCTTTTTGCATCATATAGAAAATAGTGTTAAAAATCTGTTGAATAAAGAGTTCTTTTGTAAAAACAATTATCGCATTGTGGTGAAAATGAAATATACGCAGGGCTGCTCACTTTGTTTAATTGACAATTTATATGTTGAGATTTATAATAAAAATATAAAAAAGTTTCATATTTCAAAAGGAGAGGATTTTATGTGGTTTTGGGTTTTTATGCTGATAATGAACTTAATGCTTTCAGGTATGATGATCTTGTTTGGCTGGATGTTTCTACATAAACCGCCAAAGAAGATCAATGATTTATTTGGTTATCGGACCGCTCGTTCCAGCAAAAGTCAGGCAGCCTGGGATTTTGCACATCATTATATTGGCGGGTTATGGTTTCGGATTGGAATAGTTCTCTTGCCATTGTCAGTGATTATTATGCTGCCAGTTTTGGGTAAGGGGGAAGACATGGTAGGTTTGGTGGGCGGAATATTGTGTTTTGTACAGGTTATAGTGATGATTTTATCGATCTATCCCACGGAACGAGCCTTAAAACAACAATTTGGCGAATAAAAAATGGCAGTTGAAAAGTGGATTTGACATTAACGATTAGTGTCAAATCCACTTTACTATTTCTTGAAAAAAGACAGTATACGCCAGTATAATAGATTTATCAGAAGGATATTGATTGGCCGATCATACTTCAGCAAGCATTACATTTATTCTAGGAAAAGGCGAGGTGTGAAATTAATGAAAGAGAAAGTACAGGTTTTTGGGCGGGCATTAAGCGGAATGGTAATGCCAAATATTGGGGCTCTTATTGCGTGGGGACTGATTGCGGCATTGTTTATTGCCACAGGCTGGATTCCCAATGAGACGTTAGCTAAGATGGTAGAGCCGATGTCAAAGTATCTGCTGCCGCTTCTCATTGCCTATACAGGCGGTAAAGTGGTGGGGGATCACCGCGGCGGAGTGATTGGCGCCATTGCCACAATGGGAGTGATTGTCGGTTCCGATATCTCTATGTTCCTTGGAGCAATGATCATGGGTCCTCTGTCTGCATGGATCTTAAAGAAGTTTGATCGGATCATTGAGGGGAAAGTAAAAGCCGGATTTGAAATGCTGGTAAATAATTTTTCATTGGGAATTATTGGGGCGATTCTGGCATGTGTTTCGATTTATGTTGTAGCGCCTGTTGTGACATCTTTAAATTCCATTATGGAGATGGGCGTTGGCTTCTTTGTTGAACACAGCCTTCTGCCTCTGGCTAGTATTTTTATCGAACCAGCAAAAGTATTGTTTTTGAACAATGCCATCAATCATGGAATTTTATCTCCAATGGGAATCCAGCAGGTCAATGAAGTAGGAAAATCAATATTTTTATTATTAGAATCCAATCCAGGCCCAGGGCTGGGAATATTGTTGGCATATTGTATTGCAGGCAAGGGAAGCGCGAAAACTTCGGCGCCAGGGGCTGTGGTGATTCATTTTCTGGGAGGAATCCATGAAATTTATTTTCCATATATTTTGATGAATCCACTGCTTTTGCTGGCAGGTATTGCAGGAGGGGCGGCAGGAATCTTTACATTTACCATTTTTGATGTCGGATTAATGATGCCAAGGTTCTTGTCACATCGGAGGGCAGGAGAACATTTTAAAAATTGACACCAACGGATGACGCCAAAGCCCATCTTCTTTCAATTGAAAAAGTTATTGTGTACACCTTATAATATAACCATCAACAACAGGGACAGAGAGAAACAGAGAGACAGAGAAAAAGAGGAGGAAAACATTATGTTATTTATGAAATCAAAGAAAGAAGAGGCTGCCAAGAAGCTGGAGCTTTTGTATCCTGAAAATGTGCGTACAGGATGTAAATCTGATACCAAAGAAAACGTGATTCGTGCTGTGGGACAGATGCTGGTAGATTTTGGATATGTAAATCCATCGTATGTCGATGCAATGGTAAAAAGAGAAGAAACTTTTTCGACATTTATGGGAAATGAGCTTGCCTTGCCTCATGGGGTGGAGGAGGCCAAAAAAGAAGTCAAAGCTTCTGGAATTGCAGTGATGGTGTTTCCAGAAGGAACCGATTGGGGCGGTCAATTGGTGAAGGTGGTTGTTGGTATTGCCGGAGTAGGAGAAGAACACTTACAGATTTTAGCGGCCATTGCAGAGGTGCCTTGGAAGAGGGCAGCATGGAGCGTCTGATTTCCGGCAGTCCAGAGGATGTATATCAAATGTTAAAAGGAGGAAATACAGCATGATTGTCACAGTGACTATGAATCCTGCCATTGATAAGACTGTGGATATAGACGCCCTGGAACGAGGCGGCCTCAATAGAATTCAGCATGTGGAGCTGGATGCAGGCGGAAAGGGAATTAATGTTTCTAAGACAATCCACGCACTTGGAGGAAAAAGTGTAGCCACAGGGTTTATTGCTGGAAATGCAGGAAACATTATCCGCGGCGTACTGGATCAATGGCAGATTACAAATGATTTTATTGAGGTATCTGGCGAGACCAGGACGAACACCAAAGTATTTGAAAAATCAGGAGAGCTGACAGAATTGAATGAACCTGGCCCGACAGTGGAAGAGGAGGATATCAAGGCATTGCTTCATAAGCTTGAGGGGTATGCAGATCAAGATACCTTGTTTGTGTTGGCAGGAAGCGTTCCCCAGGGAGTACCCAAGGATATCTACTGCAAGATTACAGAACTAGTACATCAGCGGGGGGCTAAGGTGCTGCTGGATGCGGATGGGGAACTGTTTACAAAGGCTCTTAAAGCAGTGCCAGACATCATTAAGCCAAACAGAGTGGAATTGGAACAGTATGCCGGTATGGACTATATTGCCTCAGAACAGGAGTTATTGTCAGCCGCGGAAAAGCTGATGGAAAAGGGCATTGGGACGGTGGCAGTATCTATGGGAAAGAGCGGAGCAGTATTCCTGATGGAAGGCATGAAAGTGAGGTGCCCTGGATTGAAGGTCAAAGCACATTCTACGGTTGGAGCTGGAGATGCTATGGTGGCGGCTCTTTCCTATTCCTGGAGTGAAGGAAAGTCACCAGAAGATACCATGAAAATGTGTATGGCAGTTTCCGCAGGGGCGGTAACGACGATTGGAACAAAGCCGCCTTCTATGGATGTGGTTTCTTCCCTGTTAGAGCAAGTAGTATTGGAAGAAGTAAAGTAAGAAGAGAACAGTGATAAACATTACAGTTGAATCACACTGTAAGAGAGAATGAGATAGAAATGTTGTCAGAGAAATTGATATAGAAATATGGAAGAGAGGATAAGATATTATTATGAAGACTAAGGCAGTGAGAATGTATGGAGCCAGAGATTTAAGATTAGAAGAGTTTGAATTACCAGAAATGAAAGAGGATGAAATTTTAGTAAAAGTGATCAGCGACAGCATTTGTATGTTGACTTATAAGCTTGTGGAGCAGTCAGCTATGGCATTCAGTTTGAAAATAAACCCAAGCGCATTGTGGTCACAGAGGTCAGTGAGGATAAAATTGCCAGAGCCAAGGAAATGATTCCAGAGGATCAGGCAAAGAAAAATGGTGTAGAACTTCTGTATGTAAATACGGCTGCAATGGAAGAGCCGATTGAAGAGCTGCTGGCAATTACGGAGGGACATGGATATGATGATGTGTTTGCATATGTGCCAATCCGCCAGGTGGCAGAGATGGGCGATAAACTTTTGGCATTTGACGGCTGCATGAATTTCTTTGCGGGGCCGACAGATAATCAGTTTAAGGCAGAGATCAATCTCTATAACGCACATTATACCAGTACCCATATTCTGGGGACTACGGGCGGCAACAATGACGACTTGATAGAAGCCAACCGCCTGGCAGCAGGCATTAAATGCGGCACAGAGATTGAACTGCAGTGTGAAGGAGAGAACGAGGAGCAGGAGTTAAAGACCTTAGTGGAGTTGATTGAGAGCGGATTAGGAGAGTAGATTATGGTAGAAATTAAGGTACAAAAAACAGCGTCGAGAGGAATCGCCATTGCCTCGGCATATATTTACCGCGAAGTAGATTTGACGCCTGATCAATATTCTGTTGCAGAAGACGAGATTGAACAGGAGGAAGCGCGTTTTCAAGAGGTCAAACGAGCGGTATTGACAGAGTTAGAACAGCTTGCCCAGGAGAATCCTATTTTTGCAGCGCATATGGGAATTGCGGATGATTATACACTTCAGGAAGGGATTGTGACCAGAATCCAGTCGGGTAAAAAGAATGTACAGCAAGCAATTTTGGAAGCAGTGGAGGAAGTGGCGGCTATCTTTGAACAGATGGAAGATGAGTATATGCGGGAACGTAAGGCGGATGTTCTGGATATCGGCAAACGATTTTTGATAAAATGTAAAAAGATCAGTATTCAGGATCTGGGGGCGATTCGTCAGCCTGTGATTGTGGTTGCGAAAGATTTATTTCCTTCCGATACGGTAAAAATGGATCCAAAATATATCAAAGGAATTATTACCGAGGAGGGCGGCGTTACCAGTCATGTGTCGATCATGGCCAAAAACTATGGAATCCCAGCATTGACAGGGGTATCAGGTATTTTAGATCAGGTGGAAGATGATCTTACTATCTGCATGGACGCCAAATGCGGCACAATTGTAGTGGAGCCAGAACAGGCAGTACTCGAAGAGTACAAAAGGCTGTCAGAGGAAGAGGCAATTGAGCAGGAGAACATCAAAAAATACCGTGCTCTGGAGCCGGTGACACCGCAGGGCAAACGGATTTCTTTGTGCATCAACGTGGGAAATACGGAAGAAATAAAACTTGCTTTGGATAAAAATGTGGATGGAGTGGGACTGTTTCGGACGGAATTTTTATATATGGAAAACAGCCATTTTCCCACCGAGGAGGAGCAGTTTACAGTCTATAAGGAGGCTGCTACACTCTGCCCGAAGGAGGTAACGATACGAACCCTGGATATCGGCGGTGATAAAAGTCTGCCATACTATGAATTTGAGCCAGAAGAAAATCCATTTTTGGGTTGGCGCGCCATCCGTATTTCCTTGGATATGCCGGAAATGTTTGAGACACAGCTCAGGGCGATTTTAAGAGCCAGCGTCTTTGGCCATATCCGCATTATGTTCCCAATGCTGATTTCTGTGGAGGAGCTTTTAGAAGCAAAACAGATTGTAGCGAAATGCAAAAATAAGCTGCGTCAGGAAGGGATTCCTTTTGATGAAGGAATCGAAATTGGAATGATGATGGAGACGCCGGCAAGTGTGCTTCTGGCGGAGGAGTTTGCCAAAGAAGCAGATTTCTTTAGTATTGGAACCAATGATCTGACCCAGTATATCCTGGCAGTGGACAGAGGAAATAAAAAAATTGCCTCACGATATGATTCCTTTCATCCTGCGGTTTGGAAAGCGATTGAGACGATTATCCAGGCTGGACATAAATATAACTGCAAGGTGGGGATGTGCGGAGAGCTTGCCGGAGACGTCGCGGCTATTCCCAAATTGCTGGAGCTTGGCTTAGATGAGTTTAGCATGTCGGCTGGAACGGTAGATTATGCCAGAAGAGCGATTATTGGTAAAGTTATTTGATGGGAAAGATGCACAGTATCTTAAAATCTCAGTATATTATCATAGGGGAGATTTTATAAATAAAGGAGATGCTGTGTATGGAAGAAAGAGAAAAAACGCTTACAGATAGCTGTAGTTTTATGGGCATAGAACCAATTATGATGGCTTTGCCATATCCGCCGATTGCGGTACAGGAAAAGAATCTGGGCTATGCGAATCTGCTTAGTATTGATTATTGTGGTTCTGTGTCGGAGATGTCTGCGATTACTCAGTATATCAACAATGAGAATCGCCTCTCCTGTGAGAATTGCCCAATGGCGAAGACACTCTTAGGAATTGCAATGGCAGAGATGATGCATTTGCAGAAATTGGGACAGATGATTGCGTTGCTTGGGGGAAATATTGATTTTACAGCGAAATGCCGCAATGGGAAACAGAAAATGTGGACGCCAGAATATCTCAATATCCCAGAACATGCAAAAAGTATGCTGCTGGCTGATATAGAAGCTGAAAGAGCGGCGATCAGCCAGTATGAAGCACATATAAAAATGGTCAAGGATGACTGTGTGAATGCAGTGCTGAAAAGGATTATCAAAGATGAAGAGTATCATATTATGTTGTTAAAAGTATTGCTGAAAGAATTGTGTGAGTAGTAGAAGATAAGTAACGAATCAGAACCAAATTTTTGTGGGGGCTGATTCGTTACTTATTTATTGGCGGCGCAAAAGCGGCTGCTGAATTAGGCATCCCTGAAAACACTATGTACGGCTGGACGAAAGCGGTAAGGGAAGGACGGCTGGACATTGGTTCCAGCTCACACACCACACACGGCCATGAATCTGGCGGAGGAACTGGCAGTCCTGCGCATACAGGTCAAGAGCAGGAAAAAGAAAACCGCCGACTGAAAGAAAAAAATGAATTTCTTGAAGAAGCAATATTATTGCAAAGTAGAATATGCCTGTTGGAAGCATTTTCTCCCCCTATGATTGAAAGAGTATCAGGGAAAAGATTTATTATAACCAAGGGATATTCCAATAGAAGTGCATTGAAATACTCCTTTTCCCATGATAGGGTTTTTTATTGCCGGGAATCCGCACTGTAACCCACCACTTGCCCTGCAAATGCCTTCTGATAGAGGGGGGTACAGGCTCCTTGGATTTTGCGGTATATGAAAATTGGATTGCCGGATAATTTTTGATGTGCTATAATCTGTGTAAGGAGCAGTCGCGTTACAAGGTGGTGAGCCTCCCAAACTTCACGGAAGATGGGAGGTGGTGCAGATGGAAAGTACATATGATATTTTAAGCCTGTTATTTTTGGGCGGTAACTTCCTGATCGCATTGCTTGCCTATTTGGATAATAGGAACAACAGACGAAAATAAATAAGCCTACCTTGTATCTTGACCGGATTAGGTAGGCTTATAACTTACTTATGAGGCTAACCACTTTGTGGGCAGTTGCTCCTTTTCTATAATATAACATTTCTATATCTGAAAATCAACTGTATTTTTAGAATCCGGTGGAATTATTATCCTTATTATTTGACACACATCCCGTAAACGGACACCGTTTTTCTGTGGTTTTACGGTTTTTAGTAAGATAGGATGAAAAGAAGAAACGCCAATAAACAGGCGCTTACAGCGTTCCATATAGATGGATAAAAGCCATACCATAAAAACGTATGGGTGGTTATTCAGTTTTGTTTTAGCCACAAATCTATAATCGGAAGTTATCTTTGTCTTTTCATCAGCCGATGCTTGAATGCTCTAATTCTTGCACCATAGCGACTTGAATATAACAAACCCACCAAAAGCATTCCAACTGCAAATCCCTGTACAATATCCAGTCCTAACATAATTGTTGAATTATCGTAAAAGCTAGTGTCTTTCATAATGGTATAGACTAATACTAAAAGAAATGCTATTCCATTACATATTCGTACACGTTTATTGTATCGTGCCGCTTCCGTGGTTGTACTAATCGTTAGTGTATTTGTTTTAATTTACCGCCGAATTTGAATTTGCAATAAAGTACTCCAGTAGAAATTTTTTTATTTTTGTATGCTGCAATAACTTTCTCAAGCCATTCATCTTTATAGTTTAATACAAAACTGTCATAAATCAATCCAAAGTCGTCAGAAACATAATCCGCCAACTCACTTTCGGTATTTTTTTCAATTATCATGAACGCTTTTTCTCTTATGTTAGCTTGTTCTTCATTTTCGTCTGTATAACTTTGGAAATTTTTTAGTCGTTTCGGTGCAGATCAATGATTTTTTTTTCGTTTATTTTCGGAATTTTCAATTGCCGAATATCATGGTTTGGTATTTCTCTGTTTAGGGGAATAGGAGTAATTTTATACGGTAATTACCACATGAAAAAAGACTATAACTGTTAATGTCATAGCCTTTTAAGGATTGAAGAAGTCCCTTTTGTATTTGTTTGTTGCACCTTGTATCGTTCAATATCTGTTGAAAAGACAAATCCGCGCCACTGCTTTTTCATTCTAACTATTATCAGAGTGCCGTCCAACTAAGATAAACCTGATTATTCACCGCTTATGGAAGTTGAAGTTTTCTCCTGATAAAACAAAGCAGGCTAGATTTTCTGCTAACAATCCTTTACTCTGTTCTGACACTTTAGCACGGTGCGTTACTGGTGCGTTTGCGCCGCAGGCTACTGTCCAAACGCACCAGTAACGACTACCGTGCGAGTGACGCAGAACATTGTGATGTAATGAATGATAAATCTCAACCTTGGAGCTTCCCCAAAGCAAATAGACCAGAAAATCTAACCTTTTCCTAGATTGTATCATATTTTCCCAAAATGTCAACCTTTTTTTGTTAGATTTCGTCAAATTACTTGAAAAAATGTCGAAATTATACTATAATTTCATATAACTGTTCAGAACTTCATAAAAATACATCATCAAACGTCTTAAATTTATTTAAAAAGAGATGAATATGTATTTCTATATTATAAGATGGCAGACGTGCAAAATTGTTTTTTTCAGCAAAGCTGACCTGCGCGCCGCCGCAAGAACGCCAAGGCGTTCTGGAAATTTATCATATGATAGAAAGGAAATGTTGACAATGATGAAGAATTTAACATCAGAGGAACAACAACGGCTCTGGAAATTGGACGAGCCTCCGATTCGCAGAATAATGCTTTGGGGCAGGGATAGCAAGAAAGATCCATGCCTGCTTATTTTGTACGGAGAGCACAAAGTTGAGCGAGAAATAAAATCTTCTCCTCGGTCTTATTATACAGAGGCATATGTTTTGAAACCGACAGTAGTGTATACGCATTATGCCATTTTTCATGGAAAAAATGGACATTTACCCTCTATTCCGAATACACATTACTACAAAAAAAAGAACCTGCTTTGTTATACCTACGGCTATAAAACTGCCCACAGATATTGGGATTACAATAACAGCACAGGTTGGGAGTATTATGAAGAAATTGATAAGCAGTATATTATTGATGAATTTTATCAGATCAAACAGACAGTGGCTTTCCCTTATTATGAGGATAAGAATTACACAGATTATATTGCTTATTTAAAGGAAAACCAAATTGAATTTAAGGATATTGAATTGATTGAGGACCCCAGTGATTTGTTTGATTTTGAGGCTGACAGCCCATATATGGAGACCATTGTGAATATGTTTTCCAAGGAACGGTTATATTCAAGAAGAAAATATCTCAGTCAGTTTATAAAGATGCAGCCTTCGGTAGAAGAATATGAACGTATCTTAAAAGTTGCAAGTGTAGAATTGGCATGTGGTATCTTCCAGGAGCTAACGATCGAGAAGAATCCGATTTTACTTAATACTGCCAAACAGATTGATACAAGCGATGTATTGTGGGCAAAGAAAGAATATCACAGTGGATTAAATCGTTGTATTCAGCAATATATAAGCGTATTTGATGAGAAGCTGCTGAGTGAGCAAAAAGAATTTATCTACAAAACACTTCCGGAAATGGATTTTCAGATTAAGCAATTAACATTGAATGGCGTAAAATTAAAAGGTAGTGAGTTGGAGGAGTATTTAGAGAAACCCAAGGCTTATGACAACATTTATTATTGTTTTGGCAATCAGGAACTCTATGAGAAAAATACTTACATAGACGGCACAAATGTAAAAAATATTGCCTATAAAAATACCATACAGACAGCAAAGGCATATGAGATGGCTGATGCTCTAGGGAAAATAGCGTACTATTTAGACATTCCAAGGACCGCCAATTATTTTAGAGGAAGCGGCAGGTCAGGCGCATACAATTATTATTTACGTTATTTAAGAAGAATACTTGACGAATACAAGGCAACGGATGAAGTCAAATTTGTAACAGCTGCCCGTGAAATGCTGATCAGCTATAAAAACAACGATTATATGGATCTGTATTATGCGGATATTTGTTATAATTTCTTTTTTGACAGGTATTTCGGCAATGTAATTGTAAATGATGAGGCGGCAGAGCATTCCATCTGGAACAGATATCTGGAGGACATTATTTTTGTAGCCAAGAACGCAAAGGCTTTACGGGTACATGAGTTCTGTTATGCCATATTAAAAAAGGCAAAAGAGCAGCATAAGTTTGACTCTTATGAGATCAATGAGCTGATTGCACTTGTAAAAATACCTTATGAAAAAACAGCAGAATTATTTAAGGAAATATTGCTGCCCCAATTGGAGGCTATGCAAGAGTTTGATGCAGAGATTATGATCTCTTTGATGGATGCATCCTCAGAGGATATGTGGGAGGCTGCAAAGAAATATTTTAAACAGACAAACGGAAAATTCCAGCCGGAACATATTGCTGAGTTCCTCTTTTTAGATACCATAGAAACATGGTACAGTATCTTAGAGGATAACATCAATCATTTTACGATCGCCGAGTATACTGTCTTTTTAAAATCTATCGCTGAGAAGAAGGAAGAATTTTTGGAACAGCAGATAGAACTTTCCGAACAGATTACAGATTTACTGATTAAATCTGTCGGTAAGTTGGAGGCGGCAGCCAAAGAGGAACAGCAAGAGTTGCTGCGCTATTTTACCTCTCTGTTGTTAAGCTTTACCAAGATGCCGGATTTCCTTTATGATATCACAGAAAATATTATCTTCTCTGTGCCCTATGATGTCTTAAAAGATACGTTGGTCGTTATTTCACAGCATGGCAAAATGACAGAACGGGAATACAATACGGTATCTTTACTGAAGACCTGCAAAGAAGAGAGCTTGCCCAAAGACAGTTTGATTTTGTCGATTTTGGAAACCGGTTCGAAAAGACTTGTAAAAACACTTACCGAGGTTGTAGAGCGGCAGCAGGCAAAACTTGTTGATAGAACAACGACTTTATTACTGCTGTTTGAATGCAATGTATATCATCTAAATCAAATTGCCCAGTCTGTATTTGAGGGAATGGAAGTTACTGAAAGAGAAAAATTGCATCTCATTCTATTGGATTCTCCAATTGAAAGAACTTATCAGTATGGTTTGCAAAAACTCGATGACTGGTATGGAAATAAGATTCCGTCACAATTTATTCCACGGATGATGGAGCATCCCTGCGTTGCGGTGAAGGCTTTTCTTTCCCAGAAAATGGAACAGGCTTTTTCTGACATAAAAGAGGCGAACCCAGATTTATATATTTATTATGTCAAAACCCTGCTTTATCTGCCCAATAAAGTTTCAAAAAGCAAGGAACAGATCTATCATTCTATGCCGCTGTTTTTGAAATATTATCCAGAAAAGCAGCAGGAAATTGAGCATATACTGCTTGATATTGGAAGCACAAACAGCAAAATAGATTCTGAGAGAGCGCTTGTGGCATTTGCTCGGGTTCAGAAGGAGGTAGGCACGTTATGAAAGTAGGTTATAAATATGCAAGCCCTTCCCGTTGTATGCAGGTTGACAATCAAACAACGTTGGGCTTCAGTCCTGATTTATCCCGCGATGAAAAAGTTTCTTTTTGCGGTAAATTAAAGCATCCTTTATTGTTTCGCGATGCCATGCTGATGTTAAGAGAGATTGTTGTTTCCGATACAAGAAAAAAGACAAAAGAGAGAACCGAGTATTTTACATGGCTTGATGAGGAAATTGAACGCCGCATAAAGGTGCATGAGCAGTACATGCCCAATGTAAGGGAATCGTTAAAGAAAGAGATGGATGCTTGCGATGTTGAGCTCTCACATAAGAAATATGCTATCAACCAGTTATTGAATATCCAAAGAAATTTGCAAAAGCAGATTGACAAGTATGACGCATGGAAGGATTATTATAAAATTGAACGGGATTTTTGGAAATTTATCAAGGACAGAGATTACAGCTTGTGGTTTGTGTTAGACCCTGTCATTACGGTTCACAAAGATCAGGTTTCTTTTGAAGCATTTTCACTTGACGAATCTGTCTATGGCTGTCTGTCGGTAGCGATGAATGAATTTGATTTAATGCAGCCACCTAAACTTGGAACCACAAATATTGACTTTTCCGCCAAATTAGAGCAGGAAATGCAGAGATTTAGAAGCTATACAGATGTCACATTGTCGGTCAATCCAGAAGGGTTTACGATAGACAATGATATTGTGCCAGAGTATGTGGAGAAGAAAATTGATTTGCCTGAAAGCTGGATCAAAGGATTTAACCAGGTGTCATCTGCAGCAGTTTTATCTGGTATGGAACTGAAGCTCTCTCCCTCTGATATGTATGATATCTGTGCATTTTTGAGAAAACACAAAGAGAAGAAGAGTCCGCGTTATATGAAATGGATTTTAGAACCAGGGGAGAGAGTACAGATTGTATTTGAGCCTTTCGGGACAGTCCTCACGCTGAATGCTGTCTATGAGGGCAAGCAGAGAAGAGAGGAAAAAATCTGGGGCAGAAGACGCTGGCTGGTTGTGGAAAAATTAATTCCCTTGTCGAAAGCGTTTTATGTGCGGCTTTTGGGATTTGGAATGCCCCAATTTATCCGTGCCGATATGGGTACCATGCAGATGACAGTTGGTTTCTCCTCATGGTCTTCTAATGACTGGGTAAAAGGCACTGCATTTAATATTATGGCAGGATTTACAGGTCAGGGCTGCTATAAAGATATTTATAAGTTATTGAAAGAGAAACGCTGTCTCTCTATAAAGCAAATTTCGGAGAGTCTTCCAAAGCAGAAAAGTGATCGGATAAAAGCTGGTGTTGGCATGCTGTTACGGCGCGGCGAGGGTTATTTTGATCCAATCGATGACAAAGTACGTTTTCGTCATCTGTGCAACGCTCCTATTCCAGAAGAACTCTATGAGATCTCTGACATTGAAATTGATGTAAAAAGATACAGCAAAAGTGTCTTTGATAATATGAAGGTAAAATATACGCACAAGCAGGAGTTTGTATTTACGACAACTTACAAGCAAGAAGACAGATGGCCGCCTGCTACGGAAACAGAAGTGGTCATTGACCAGGATGGACAAATTACAAAGATCAATTGTAATTGCCAAAAATTTAAAAGAGGTGAGCGAAATCTTTCGGATCCTTGCGCACATATTCTTGCCCTTTATGTGGCCTCCTATAAATTGTTAAAGTTAAAAAATTTGGAATACGAGAAAGAATATAAAATCAATGATATAATGGAGATGTTGTTATAATGGATACAAAAGCCGAATATAGAACACTGGTACAAAATATGGGCAAGAAAGAATTTACCTTTCTTAAAATGCAGGAATATGGGTTTTGGCCTAGCAATTTACCAACGCCATATGAGCGCCAGCAAAATGAAACAGAAGAAGACTTTGAGAACAGGAAAAAACTGTTAGCTGAGCTGCAAAAACTTTCCGAACAGATTTCCGAGGCATATCAGGAGAAGACGGAAATTGAGAAAAAGATTTCTCACTTAAAAAAGCAATACGAGGACACCTGGGATTATGAAAAAATTCGTGCTGTTGTCTCCCAGGAAATTATGAAGGAATCGATTGCCAGACGAGCAGAGAGAAAAGCAGAGCGGGAACGGCAAAAGCAATTAAAATCAGAGGCTTGGAACAAGCGCAAAGCAGAAAATATTGTATTTATTGGCAAAGGTTATTCTGGACTGTTAGCAAAAAAAGAGACGGATGTGCAGAAACTGAAAGAGAATCAGATGCCTGTCATAGAGACAGACAGAGAACTTGCAGAATTTTTGCAAATCGAATACAAAACGCTGCGTTATCTGGTGTACCATAGGGATGTTGTCACCTTTGACAATTATTATCGCTTTGATATTCCCAAAAAAAGCGGCGGAACCCGTCATATCGCTGCGCCCAAATCACAGCTCAAAGCGGCACAGAGGCAGATATTAGAAAAAATTCTGCAAAAAATAGAGGTTTCGGATCTGTCACATGGATTTATGAAATCAAGATCGATCCTCACAGGTGCAAAAGTACATAATACCAGTCCTGATTTATTGATCAATATTGATTTAGAAAACTTTTTCCCTACCATTACATTTGAGCGTGTCAGGGGCTTATATCAGTCTTTTGGCTACTCAGGTTATATCGCGTCACTGCTGGCGATGATCTGCACTTACTGCGAGAGGATGCCGCTTGAGATAAAAGGAGAGGTAAAATATATCAAAACTTCCGAGAGAATACTGCCGCAAGGTTCTCCGGCAAGCCCTATGATCACAAATATTATTTGCAGAAATATGGATAAGCGCATCAATGGTCTATGCCAAAAGCTGGGGTTTACTTATACAAGATATGCAGATGATATGAGTTTTAGCTATATTGGAGACACTGAGAATTTAGCAGTCGGAAGTTTTTTGAATAGTGTCAATCAAATTATTGAAGCCGAAGGCTTTCACATGAAACAAGAAAAAACACATATCTTGAGAAAGAATAACAGACAGTATATCACTGGTATTGTAATCAATGAAGAGATTGGTGTTCCCAAGAAATGGGTGAAGATATTAAAAGCTTCTATGCATAATGCACAGAAATTACATGAGTCTGGTGGTTCGGTATCTTCTCAGACAATAAACGAGATCTCAGGAAAAATTGCCTGGCTGAAAAGTGTAAATGCCAAGAGATACCAAAAGGTAATCAACCAGGGGAGCGAGTTGTTAAAAAGATTAACTTAAGTATTTTTAAGGTTTTTCAAACTTCATATAATGAGATGATATATATTTTAGGCTGCCGCATTAAGAAAATTTCAAATAAGATATATGAGAAAAATGATACAATATCTTGTTTTGTTTATTCTTAGTGCGACAGCTCCATTTTTCAGTACCAAATTTATAAAGAGTTATAGGAGGAAAAAATGAGTAAATTGGTAAAACACGAAGAATTTATCTCCAAAAGTGAGACGCCGGCGGAAATGCCAGAGGGAATTGCTGTGAAATATTATATCTGTTGGCTTGGGGAACCTGAGGAGATTACAGAAGAACAATGCCAGGAAATTATGAAAAATCTCCGAGACGAAGAGTGGGGAGATATCTATCTCACAAATAATCTTGATTTGGAGGAAGATCTTATGCAGTTAGAGAGCGGGAACGGCCTCTTCGCTTTGCAGTACATGAGAGATAACAGCGGGATGATGGGGGAGGAAGCTGCTTGGTTCTCTGCCTATGACCCACAATATTTAGAATCAGACGAAGAGACAGATATTCAGTGTTCCGATGGTCAGTCTATTATTCAAAGGAAATATACTACCACGGATAAGGACGCTGTGATGACTGCCATTGAGTATTACATTCGCACTGGGAAATTGTGGAACGGCATCCCCTGGCTCAAAAGTTGGCAGGAGTTTGACGAAGAAGATTGATATTATCCCAGCGGTTAATCAGCTACGTTTTTACTCGCTGGAGGAATATGAAGAAGTTTCAGTATTATCCTATGTTTTAATCATCTGTGTGAGCAAGAGCAGCGTCAACCAAAAATTAGATAGTGAAAGAATAAGGGGCTATTGCAAAATAAAGCTTATATACAATATATGAATGGGATTCTTGCGTTCTAAAACCATATTTTGTATATAAAACCTATTTTGCAGCAGCCTCTTCCTGTTTGTGTTAGAGCGTATTTGAAAAATTATGCCAGCCATCTGCATGCCAAACTTTGTGAAAATTTATGACTCATTCGGTCGATGTAATTTGCTGCGCCTCCTTTATTTAGCGCAAATCTCCTCCAAATTTTGAAATACATTGGGTAGAAAGTTACATTCCAGCCATCATTAGTGCCATCAGTTGATCTCTGCGCACTGCATCCTCTGTGCCCTTGATATTAGAAGCCATGCCCTCAAGCTCCATTTTGCTGACAGCGGCGCGCGTCAATTTTTCTTTAAATTCTTTTTCATCTGCAGCAGCTTTTTCTGCTCTTCGTTCCGCTTTGGCCTGCATCTGCAGTTTCATAGCGTCTTCAATTGAAGTTAATGCCTGCATCATTGCCAGATCTGTGATCATGTCCATTTACCTTTCACCTCCCAATTCGGAATCAAAATGTTGCCAGTGTGTTGACAGCACGCGAATAGTTTACAAATTCGTGTATTTTCCATAAAGCGCCAAAGTCTATTTTGATTTTTATTTGCGTGATTGTTGTAAAGCGCCAAAATCTATTCTAATTCTTATATTGAGATTATCGGATTTTTTATGGGAATCTTTATTTTATCTGAAAAATATTCTTTTCCTTATTATCATAAAAATACTGAGAAAATCTACCAATTACAATTTTATTATTGTATAATAAGTTTGTTGAAGAGGTGTGTTTTCCTTTGTAATAATTAATGAAATTTATTATAAAGCAGAACACCATGTACAACATTCTCTATTTAAAAAGTTGTAAACGGGTGGATATATTGTTAATAGGGGGAAATATGTCAAAGATTACAGTAGATATTAATTATGTGAAAGATAGCTTGAAGAAAATTGGCTATATAGTAAGTGATTGTGTGGAAAGAAACAACAATGGCCTAAATTGGCAGCTTAAATTTTCAAATAGCGGTGCAATTGTAACTATTTATGACACAAATAACGTAAAAAATTCGGTAGTAAATGGAAAGTTAGAATCAACAAAGGAGGAAGGGGAAAAGGATAAAAAAGGGGAAGGGGAGAAGCTTAAAGAAATTGTAGATAAAATCAAATGTAAAGAGTTACAGATAGATCCATTAAATGAAGAGATTATCAAGCTAATTGATAAAAGACAAGAGGCAGATTTTTATGATTACAAATCTCAATGGCATGAAAAAGACAAAATAGATGATTTGCTTCATGATATAATATGTCTGTCAAATAACATTGGTAACAAAGATGCATACTTAATTATTGGAGTTGCAGATAATGGAGAGGTAGTCGGGATAGATGAAGGAAAAAAGACAAATGAAATTTATGACTTTTTAAGGAGTAAAAAGTTTGCCGGGGATCATATGCCACAAATTGAAGTAAAGAGAATGTTTTATAAGTACAAGAAGATAGATGTTTTAGTATGTAAGAGTTCTAAATATGTACCCTTTTATTTGGTTGAAAGATCTAATGGAGTGCATGATCATCAGATATATACTAGAGTGGGTGATACTAATACGCCAATCAATGGGCATGCAAATTATTCGGATGTGGAAAAGTTATGGAGAATACATTTTCAAAGAGAAAAAGAATGAGAAAGAGAATAGAGTATTTACTGACAGGGCAGATTTTTTCCTGGCAGATGAAACAACAGAAAAGAAGATAGAGTGTTGATATATACCAGCGGGGTTTCCATACCCCGCTTTTTGCAGTAAAATCATTTCGTGATACAACAAGGAGGAAAAGAGTTTGGCTGTTTATGTGATCAGTGATATTCACGGCTGTTATAACGAATTTCTTAGGATGCTGGAAAAAATAAATTTTACAAATGATGACAGCTTGATTTTGGCAGGAGATTTTATTGACAGAGGAAAACAAAGTCTGGAAATGTTAGAGTGGCTGGAAGGTTGTCCGACCAATGTGCAGCCGATTCGGGGCAACCATGAAGAAGAATTTTTGGCTTATGTTGATGTGATGCTCCAACTAGATCAGAAAGAAGAATTGGCAACTGATCGAAATTCTAACAGTGAGACAGCGGCCTTATATAGTTCTGTGCAATATTTTATGAAACAGAGTGGAATAGCTGTTTCTTATTTTGATGTCTATGGCACAGTAAGAAATTTGATTGATCATTCTGGTGTTACTCTGGGGCAACTGTGCAGATGGTCAGAGATGATTCGGCAAATGCCTTATTATCGGGAATTGACGGTTGGCGATCGGGCTTGTATTGTGGTTCATGCAGGATATACAGAAAGTCTAAAGGATATCAGTGCATTATATTCAAGCAGAAAAGATTTTTTCCTATATGCCAGAGAGGAATCCTGTGAAATGGGCGGGAAACCGCATGGAATGATTATTGCAGGGCATACACCTACTGTAATTAAGGGAGAGTTTTCCTATCATCATGGAAAGGTATTCCGCTATTATAATCAGGAAAAAGATTGTATTTTTTATGATATAGACTGCGGTTGTGTGCTGCGTGACAGAAATCCTCAGGCAAGTCTTGCCTGTATTCGGCTGGAAGATGAAAAAGTATTTTATGTGTAATGCAATTAGCTAATGAGGAGGAGAAGAAAATGCAAAAGAAATACCAAATATTGATGGCTAAGACAAGCCGTGAGACAGAGGAAGAATGGCTGCCATTATGGATGCATTTAAAGGATACGGCTGGAGTGATCAAAAAGCTGGTCAAACAATGGCTTCCAGAGGCAGTGATAGATGCGTCCGGTCTGGAAGCAAAACAGTTTGAGAAGACAGCAGTATTTTTGGCAGCAGTCCATGATATCGGAAAAGCTACTTCCTACTTTCAGAGTATCATTACCAAAGCTTGTCCAGTAAAGTATGAGGAAATTGCTGCCAGTGGTTTTTTGGTCAATAAAGAATATCGAGCAGCAGGGAAAACACCTCATGCATACGCAGGGCAGTGGATCTTGCAGAGTGATACAATGACATTTGGTATCAATGAAAGCCTGGCCATGATCGTGGGGGCTCATCATGGCAAACCAATGGATAGAGGAACAATCAATGGCGAATCTGATTTGATCAAGAAATATCCCATCAATTTTTTTGGCGTCGAGCAGGAAGGCGAGTCCAGGAAAATTTGGGAGGATGCTTGGCGTGATATTGTAGCACAGGCAGTAGATTTGGCTGGTATGAAATCGGTGGAAGAACTTCCAAGTGTGACCTTGCGGGCACAAGTACTTTTTTCAGGGCTGCTTATTATTGCCGACTGGATTGCCAGCAATACCACTTATTTTCCCTTGATAGAATTGGATGACTTTGGAGAGGAAGGGTTATACCCGCAAAGAATGAAACAAGGGTGGGAGCGCGTGGCATTTCCAGAAACCTGGTGTTCTGAAATGAATCGGATGGATAAAGATATTTTCTATGAGAGATTTGGATTTGAGCCAAATGAGGTGCAGAGCTGTATACAGCAGGTGATTAACAATAGTAAAAATCCAGGGATCTTTGTGTTGGAGGCGCAGATGGGTGTCGGAAAGACAGAAGCTGCACTGGCGGCGGCAGAGGTTTTGGCAAATCGAAAACGCGAGGGTGGAATCTTCTTTGGTCTGCCGACACAAGCAACCAGCAATGGATTGTTTGAGAGATTATATGAGTGGAGCAAACAAGTGTCAGAGGAGACAAATAATGCAATCCGTCTTGCTCAAATCCGCCCTAGCGAATAGTTCTAGGTAATGGGGGTTAAACTGAAAATATTTGAATCAAGAAACAGTGTGTAAAAACAAAGAAATAAAAAAGAAACACATCATTATTAGCATTGGGGAGTTTGTAAGGAATATGACAGATCGCAGTAAAATTCACAATAAAAATGTCGAAGATATTTATAAATTATTTTTATGATATTTCATTAAATTAAATCAAGAGCTATCCTCTGTTTATAGTAAGAAAAACTCTCTTAACTATTTAGAAGATAGCTCGATTTTAATTATGTCTATACAATGACTTTTGATTGATTATGAATGGTAAATCATCAAGTATAGATGGCTTTCATTATATTTATAATCTATAAATCATCTTTATGAAAACCCCTATGCAATAATTTTTCCAAATCAGCAATATTTTCCTGAATATGTCTGCCAATATCAGTGTCTTTTACCATCACACGAGATTTTTCTGTCTCTACAAGTTGAGAATCGGATTCGATATCTTTATTTTTGCGCAGTGCCTGATAAATGCTTTCAAATGGCTGGTGAGCCTTAATCCGTAGTCCGTGGGAATTATAAATTAAGGTATATCCGGCAATCCCCGTTGTTTCATGGTAATTTTCGCAAAATCCACCATCAATGACCAAAAGTTTGCCGTTTGCACGGATTGGCTGTTCTCCTTTTCCGGTTCTGACTGGTGTGTGTCCGTTAATAATATGTGACATAGAAGTATACAAACCAAAATCACGCAAAATCATATTACAAGTTTTTTCTTCGTGGTAAAATTGATAATAGGGATTGGTCTCTTCTGACCAGGTATTCTGATCATCTAAAAATGTCCGCTCAAAGGTTTTAATATTTCTGCCGGATAGTGGTGATTTTCGCCCACACCATAGATACCACATAAAATCCAGTGCATATTGATCTTTCTTCACAAAAAATGCTCTTCTGGCCACATGGTCTGCATAATCCAGATAAGATTTACCCTGATAAGTCTGACCTTCCAAAGTTACGCCTTCAAAGTTTCCCATATCGTCCATTGGGATGCAGCCGTGGTATAGTAAGTTATCATTAAAAATGCGATACATACTGCCTTTTTCATACATAAAGTGAATATGACGTTGTAGGCGGACACTGTTGAGAAAAGCGGCCTTTAGTTCTTCGATTACCGCACATTCTCCATCTGAAAGGATATAGGGATTGTCTTTTTCCAAGGTTGGAAAGGCCGTATCATTCATTTTATATTGCTGCCCGCAGATCATCACAGTGCCATGATCTAAATCAATTTTATCCAGAAGCATTCGATCATTCATGGCATATTCTGGATGGTTTTGAATAATGGCTCCTTCAAGTTTAAACATAATCACAGAGATTGCTTTTAAGGCAGCATCCATTGGATTTTGATTTGAGTAAGTATTTACTGCAAATAAGGTAAGTGCACGCAAGCTGATTCCATAGCCGCTCTCTAAGATTTCTGTATTTTGGTATTTTAAGTTGTTACGGATCACATTGGCGATACAGGCTTCGCTTCCTGCCGCAGCGCCCATCCATAAAATATCATGATTTCCCCATTCAATATCCAAAGAATGGTATTGGAGTAGTAAATCCAAGATCTTGTCAGCATATGGCCCGCGGTCAAAAATATCGCCTACAATGTGAAGATGATCTACGGCAAGCTGTTTGATTAGGGCAGATAAGGCAATGATAAATTCATCTGCTGTATCAAGATCAAGAATGGTATCAATGATATTTTTATGATATAGCACCTGGTTGTCATCTTCATCTTTTTGTACATGAAGCAGCTCATCTATGATATAAGCAAATTCCTCCGGCATAGCCTTACGCACTTTGGAGCGTGTGTATTTTGAAGATAAAAGTTTAGCGATTTCGATTAACTGATTTAATCGCATCCGATACCATTCCCTGGAGAGAATGTCTCTTTTTTGCAACATATCAAGTTTTTCTCGTGGGTAATAGATCAATGTGCAGATTTCCTGTCTTTCTACATCTGTCAGGATATCGCCAAACAACCGGTTGACTTTCTCGCGGATTACACCAGAGCAATTATTTAAAATATGGTAAAATGCTTCATATTCTCCGTGTAAATCACTCATAAAATGCTCTGTTCCTTTGGGAAGATTTAGAATAGCATTTAAATTGATAATTTCGCGGCATACCGCCTTTTTACTGGGATATTTTTCTGACAATAGCTTAAGATATTTTTCATCCTGCATTTCTGGTTTTCCTTTCCCCTAGTAAAGCACTAGATCAGAACATAAAATTGATCACAAGATATAAAAAGTAAATCATATAGTAATGCTATCAATTTTTGTAATATTTGTCAATTAATACGGAATGGTTTTTAGTGAAAAGATAAACATGCTGTTTCTATGCCCAAACAATATCGGATTTCCTGATCTAACTCGGTATCAGACAAATCATATGGAAATGGGTCAGCATCTTCATAAGGACCTTCTTTGTTTTCCGCAAACTCCAAGACAAGGAAAGGCTTTTCGGAAAAGTAGATTCTGTCCACACATATATACTCATTTTTCCTTTTCCAAATGTGTTTTTGGATGGTTTCATAAGCATAGGAGTCATCAGATAATAGCCATTTTCCTTTTTCACAGATATCTTCAATGTGCTCTGCGCCATGTTTTTGCAAAATTTTTTCCACGGAAATTATTTGAGCAAGAAAATCTGCTTTGTCGATGCAAGAATAAGGCCAATGATATTCTTTCAAATCCTCACCCTCTATTTTCAAAATTTTATCCTGCAATTATAAGCTATTTTTAACAAAAACACAATTGTGTTATAATATTTTAGGTGATATTGTTCCCATATTTATCTTTTATCGGGGGTAATAAGACATACTTTATGAGACGCCAAATGGCATAATGGTGCTATTTGAGTATAAGATAAGGGAGGCTTACAGATGGCAAACTTAGTGTTTTAAGATTTGATAAAATTAGATTGGTAATTGCGAAACTCAATAATTTTGATCACTTAGTTGTTTCGCAATTACCTAGATAAAATTTAGAAATTTGGAGGTATATAGTTATGGAATTCCCATTTAATGATGCGCCCAACACAGCAACTATTACTTGTTTCCATGTGGCGGAAGGGCATAGACCTATCTTATATGTTTCCCATGATGAAGAGGATGGCATGTGGCAGTTTCTATGCGGAAAACAACATGAGGAAAGTGAAGCACGAATCGTCTCCTTATATTCTGTTTTTATGCTCGATCATTCGATCGCAAAGTTGGCTGGAATGCCGTATGGATATGTTGCGGAGCGTGAAAGTAAAGAGACAGAATGGAGTATTAGAAAAAAATAGTGTTTTGGTTTAAGGCAAAAAAGAGGAATAGGCGCATACGCACCTATTCCTCTTAAAATCCTTATATGATACGGTGTTCTTCTTAGCCAAAGTATCTCTTAAGAAGCCCTTCAAATGCCTTTCCATGTCTAGCCTCATCTCTAGCCATCTCATGAACGGTATCATGAATTGCATCCAAGTTCTGAGCTTTCGCACGTTTTGCAAGATCAAATTTTCCAGCAGTTGCGCCGTTTTCAGCTTCTACACGCATTTCCAGATTCTTCTTGGTGCTGTCGGTAACAACTTCACCCAAAAGCTCTGCAAATTTTGCAGCATGTTCAGCTTCTTCGTAAGCAGCTTTTTCCCAGTACAGGCCGATCTCTGGATATCCTTCTCTATGAGCAACTCTAGCCATAGCCAGGTACATACCAACTTCGGTACATTCGCCGTTGAAGTTTGCTCTTAAATCTGCCATAATATCCTCAGATACACCCTGTGCAACACCTACTACATGTTCAGCAGCCCAAGTCTTTTCTCCAGACTGTTCGGTGAATTTGGAAGCGGGTGCATTACACTGTGGACATTTTTCTGGTGCTGCATCTCCTTCATGAACATAACCACAAACATTACATACAAATTTTTTCATTTCTTTGTCATCCTTTCTTATATATAAAATTTTAATATTTTGAATTTGCAATAACAGTAATTGTTACTGATATTAAGATAACATACCTGTCCTTGCTTGTCAACAGTTATTTTTATTTTCCAGGCAATCCCGACATTTACCAAAAAAGTAGGTAAAGTGCCCCTCAATCTTACCATCAAACTGTGTGCTGGCAAGTGTATCAATATGGTCAATACTCTCAATCTCTAAATCCTGTACTCTGCCGCATTTGTTACAGAGTACATGGTAGTGAGGAGCAATATTTCCGTCGAAACGGTCTGGACCAATACCAGTACTAAGTTTTTGGATTTCCCCCAATTCTGTCAAAAGAGAGAGATTCCGATAAACAGTCCCAAGGCTTATATTGGGAAATTTCTCTTTTACATTTAAATAGACAGTCTCCGCAGTGGGATGGTCATAGCGGGTTGCCAGAAATTGTTTGATGCATTCTCTCTGGCGGCTGTGCTTAGTCAATTGTCTTTCCTCCATAAAAATAATAGTAATCATTATTGTTTACAAGATAAATATAATCCCTCTGCACAGAAATGTCAAGTGCAAAGGGACATATGGGAGTATTTGCCAATTATAAAATTCCGAGCGCTCTGCTTTGAATCCTGACCATGAGCGTTACTCTTACAGTTAGCTCGATCCAGGCGCCCTTACGGCACATGAAAGGTTCTGCTTAGTGCTGCTTTGTTCCCAACCTGACACGGTTCACAGATTTCCATTGCGTAAGACCCAAACGTCATCACCACTTATAAAAGGCAGCCCCACAGGCAAAAACCCGGGGCAGAGCATCACCCCAACTATAGCGGATTGTTGGTACAGGGCACCGCTAACGCCCCGGCTGCTCGGAGATTTAAGTATAACGCGTTTTTAAGGAAAAGTCAACTTGTGGAATGCGTTTTTTGTGGAAATCATTTCATTTTTTATCTTATTCTAAGTGGAGTTGTTTGATTTGGCGTTTTTTTATACGTAAATTTTTAAAAAAATTGCTGAGCATGGAGGAGCATTCCGCCTCTAAAACGCCGGTTTCCAATTCCACCTGATGGTTGAAAGCAGATATTTGCAGTAGATTTAAGACCGAACCTGCGCATCCAGCCTTTGGATTCATACTGCCAATTACCACTTTGTCAATGCGTGCCTGGACGATTGCTCCAGCACACATTTGGCATGGTTCCAAGGTCACATACATGGTGCAGCCTTCCAGACGCCAATCTCCTAATTTTTTGCTGGCTTTCTTGATGGCGGATAGTTCCGCATGGGCAAGGGTATTTTTATCTATATTTCTGCGGTTATAGCCACGGGCAATGATTTTGTTTTCGTATACGATGACACAACCGATGGGAACCTCATCAATTTTTTCTGCTTTCCGTGCCTGGCGGATGGCTTCTCTCATAAATTTTTCTTTTTGGTCCATATGTACTCCTGTTATTTTTGTGATAAAATATAGTATAAAACACAATAGGGGATTATGCAAATGAAGATGAATTATGAAACGCAGCGTCTGGAATTAAAAGTTTTGCCCAATACGTCGGCCCGTCAGGTGCTGCAGTTTTATCTGGCCAATCAGGAGATCTTTGAAAAATATGAGACTGATCGGCCCAAACAGTTTTATACAGAGAAATATCAGAAAACTTTACTTCAATGCGAGTATAACTTGACAATTAAGCAGTCTGCGGTACGTTTCTGGGTGTTTCGAAAAGAAAATATAACACAGATTATTGGTACCGTGTCTGTGCAGGAGATTCGCAGAGGTTCTTACCAGTCTTGTATATTGGGATATAAATTCGATCACAGATTTTGGAGGCAGGGGTATGCCAAAGAGAGTCTTTTAAAGTGCATAGAAATTATTTTTGACGAGATGAAACTGCATCGCATAGAGGCACATGTATTACCTGAAAATATTGCATCGAAAAGACTCTTGTTAGGACTTGGGTTTGTACCAGAGGGAGTGAAACGGCAGAGCGTAAAATTTCATGGTATATGGCAGGATCATGAAATTTACGCTCTGCTAGAAGGGGAGAATTAGGTTTAAGAGTTGTTTTGTCCAGGCAACTGTGTCAATTCATTGAGATAGCGATACCAGTAACCAAACTCACCCGTGTTAATGGGAGAGGTTTTTTCGCTGCGAAATTCTGGGAAACCAAACAATGCAGCCATCACCCGCTCAGGGTTCTGAAATACGCCAGGAACACCGATAAACCACCGTTTCATTCCCAAGGTTTCTGTCATACCCAAAATTAGATAGCGATAGTTAAAAAAGCCATGTAACAGAAAGCTGTTATTGCCCAAATACCAGAATTGTCTGGGAAGCTGCCGGAGATCTTTTAATTCCATGCGTACACACAGAGTATTCTCATCACCAGAAAATGGGGTCATTACTGGAAAATTTTCCAGGATAAAACGCCAACGCAGGGACCAGTCTTCCACAGGTTCTGTCTGTTTTTCGTGAGAAGGTTGTGTTTGGCTGCCTGCCTGTGATTTTTCAGAAGGTTGTGTGTTATGTACAGTAGATGTGTTTTTGTTCGTTTGGGCATTTCCATTGATGGAACGGAAATTCGTCATTTTCTGCACAGGACGCGGAAATGCTTCCAGCGCTTTTAAAACATCCATCGTTTTTTGAGGGATTGTTTCTGCTGCGTTGAGACGGTTATCTGTTTTTGGCTGCTCTAAGGGCGGTGAAGACTCCGTTTTTGGAGAGGGGGATAAATGATGCTCCTCCTTGTTTTGGGTGTCTAACATTGGGGACAGGTTCTTATGTTCGGTAGGTTTTGTTGGCAAAGCAGCAGATGATTGAGAAGCGGTATTTTGCGTATTGTCCAGTGGCTTTTCAACTGGTTGGGAAGTAGTATTTTGCACATGGCTCATTGGCGCCGCAGCCGGCTGGGGAGCAGTATTTTGCACACTGTGCATTGGCTTTTTTGCCGGTTGGGAAGTAGTATTTTGTACACTGTCCATTGGCGCTTCGGCCGGTTGGGAAGTGAGAGATTGTGGTTGCTTGTTGGCCTGTGTTTTTGAGGATGAAAATACAGACTGGTTTCGGTGGTGGCCCGTCGGTTGGCCAGAAGGTGGTAAGTTACGATTATGGGAGTGATTTCCAACAGCTTTTTGGGAAAGCAAAGCGTCAGGGTTTGCGGGGCTATTGCTAATTGACATTCCAGGGCGCTGGGAAACGGAATTATTTGGGTGATTGGCAGGCGGCTGGATGGCGGCAGGCGCAGAAGAATCTGCGTCAGGCTGCGAATTGGCCTCGGGTAAAGGGGCGGCTGTATGTTCCGGTAGAGGCTGTTTTACAGGGGAATTGGATGTATCAGAATCAGATTCTGCTAAAGCTGCCATTTCTTTGAATGGTACAAATGCTTCCTGATGAAATTCATCATCATCCCACTGGCTTACTAGCATAATACGCTCTGTGAGTGGAATATAAATTCCTTTTACAGTATCCAGGGAATAGCCGCTGTCCTGGAGATTATCTGCCTGCAAAACAGTCTTAAACTCTCCAATACCTCTGGAAAGACTGCAATTTCCCAGTGAAATGCCAATCAAATGTTCTTTTCTTTGGACATAGAAATACACCGGAACAGGCGACAGACTGCAGCCGGTGTTCTTCATATGTATTTCTACAAGACAACGTTGGTCTCTTTTTTCTATTTTGGCAAAGCCAATATTTCTGCTTTTGACGCCTCGTTCATATAAATAAAGGTACGTAATCATTCGACGAAATTCAGACATTTTGTACACTCCGATAAAGATTTCTATATCTTATGTCGGAAGAAATAAAAATATGCCTGTTAGAAAATCAATGTTGTCCAGAGACAGCTTGAGCGAGATCAGAACCAAAAGAAGACATATTGGCGGGAACCCAAGTCTTATTTTGTATGACACAATCTACTGTGATATCAATAGTGTCCTCGGAGGGCGTGACATCCTGATAGGCTTTAATCAGATTTTTAGTGTATTCTTTCATAAGAAATGCTCGCTGTTCTTCCAAATCAGGAAATCCGTTTTCTTTTGTTTTTTCCCTGGCTTCATAGTAGGCGTCAGCATCTAAGGAGGATTCATCAAAATAGGTGGTGTGAATCACAACAGTTGCTTTTCCCTCTGATTGTTCTGTAATCTCAGAGGAGGCTTGCATTTTGGAAAGCGCTTCTTTTCTGGCATCACAAAGTTTATCCAATGTAGTTTCCTTAATCTCCTGGCCGCTGGCTGCAAAATTGGCGCGAATAGTTTCTTTTAGAGAGTCGTCGTAGATCTTTCTGGCATTGCTGATATCCTCGGCAGTCATGCCAAGAGAAGTAATTCCTTGGGTATCTCCCAAAATATACAGATCATAGATTGCTTTGATGGAGTCAGCAGCATTTGTTTTTGGTTCATCGCAGGCGCTGATTAAGGGAAGAAATAGGCCAATACACAAAAGAAGGGGAAAAATTTTTTTCATAATTATAAGAAACCTTTCTATGGGTTTAATTTTGATGTGAGTTGATTCTAATTATAATCGGAAAATGTGTAAAAGGCAAGAAAAATAGAGACTTGAGTTTCCCCATTTTTCTCTTACAATGTACCAGAAGAAATGGTTGTGATAAGCAAATAAAAAAATAGGAAATTCAGAAATAAAGAGCATTTATGATACTATTAACTATAGAAGGAAAGAAGTGTTACAATAAGAATATTAAAAATATTATGATGGGTCAAAAATTTAAGCCACAGACATGCCGGCATAACTGCCATATATCTCCATAGAGATTTTGTCTGTGGCTTAGGATGGTTAAAGATTTTCGTTTTTTAAGGCGTCAATGGTATTTTCTTTGTGGATTTTGTGCATAGAGTAAAGCATGGTTGCAAATACCACTAAGAACACACTTCCAACGGCAATGGCGATGCTGTACCAGGGGATGAAAAAAGCCGTTTCCAAACCATTGCCAATGGCACGGTAGATCAGCCAAGTGATAAAAAAGGAAACTGGTAGTCCATATAATAATCCTTTGAAACCATAGAGCAAGCATTCAAAATTCATCATTTTAGAAAATGCTCTTGGGGTCATACCGATGGATTTTAACATTGCAAATTCGCGCCGCCTCAGATTGAGGTTGGTGGAAATGGTATTAAATACATTTGCCGCGGCGATCAGAGAGATCAATGTGATAAAGCCGAAAGAAAATATATTGATCACAGTGATCATGGCGCGTTCTGTTTCAATGGAAGCAGCATAGTCAATGAGACGTGATACAGCCAACCCTTTTTCTGTCAGTATTTTTGTCATCGAGGCAGCGGCAGCATTGTGATCCTCGCATTGGAAGAACAATTCTGTATAGTAGTGTTCACTGGCTGGATATTCTGGAGATTCAAAGTATTCAACATCTGGTTCCAAGGAGGAAAATACATGGTCTATCATACTATAAGGATAAAATAACCGCAGTTGGCCATATTCGTCTGAAAAAAACTCTGGCGCCTGATCTGCTGCGGCTCCAATAGTAAGTGGGATTTCGAGTCCAGAATCTTCTATGGGAACCAGCAAAGGTTCATCCGAATCTCCCAGGTAGAAGCGGGAACATATATTACCACTTTCATCAGTGCAAATACCATTGTAACTATAATTTTCTCTCATACGGGTCAAGTAGAGCGTAATTTCAGTTTTAGAAGCGTCTGCAAGGGCATGGAAGCGATGGTATTTTTTCTCTGTCTCTGAGTAGAGTTTTATAGAATCCATAATCACAGCGGCGGGAGCTTCGGGGTTGAAAAAGGTTTCTTCCGGCAAATTCAGTTGTTTCAGATAGGCACGGAAATCACGGTCTGCAAGGAATGTAACATGAATAGAAAATTCCGTTTTATCATTATCTGTAAGATAGCCGCCATAAAATGCAGCCTCTTTTTGGATGTAAGCCTGCATTTCTGGACTGACATTGGCAGTGCTGATCAGTGTAGTAAAATATTCACTGATTGCATAGGAGGAGGCAGTCACGCTATCCGCTTTAGATAATTCAGCAATTAGTTCTTCTGCGGAAGAATTAGTGTCTGGCTCTATGGTATATATCAAATCATAATTATTTTTGCCGAGCACACTTCCAACAGACAATGTCAGATAGGCGCAAAAACTGCTGGCAGAGATAAATAAAACAATGCTCAAAAACAGAGAAATTACTGTAGTGCGGTATTTTCTGCGGTTTCGTTTATAATTTTTAGTGGCGATCATCCCTTCAAAACCAAAGAGTTTCTGTGTCAGGCGGGAAGTTTTGACTTTCCTGGGGCGAATAGAAATATCATTTGCCTGCCGGATCGCGTCAATGGCAGATTTCTTTGAGGCACGTTTGGCAGGGATATAAGCGGAAATCAATACGGTAAGCAGAGAAACAGCGGCGGCAATGGCGATTGCTGGCAAAGAAGGATGCAGACCAAGGGATGTACCCTTCGATGGACCTAAGATCATGGAAATTCTTGCCGATGTATAGCTGCTGCTGTTTGTAATACCGAGAACACTAGCCATCATATCCTGGACAGACAAGAAGGTAATTCCAATGCCCGCAAGTCCAGACAAAATTCCCAATGGGATTGCTATAATACATAAAAAGAAAGCCTCAAATAGTATACTGCCAGTTAATTGGCGTTTGGTAGCGCCGATGGAAGACAACAGTCCAAATTGGCGGGTACGCTCACTGACAGAAATGGAAAAAGCATTATAAATCAATGAGATTGAGCCAAATGTAATAATTATGCCCAAAATAATTCCCAGGTTGGTGAGCACTGTGTTATAAGGACTCTCCCCAGAGTAGCCATATAACCGCAGCAGATTATAGTTGAGCCTCCAGGTACCGGCCTGTGAATCGAAGAGATTATTTATGGTGCTGTCCGTTTTAGACTTGGCATTTGTCTGAATGTACAGATCATAAGTATGGTCTGTGCTTCCTTCACTGGCGGTCAATGCAGTATAGCTTGCAGAACCTTCAAAGAAGGGGCGTTCAAAAAATCCCACAATGGTATAAGTTCTGGTTTCGGCGGGATGAAAATTTTCTGCTCCCACAGATATGGCGTCGGAATCCAGAGCGGTAGTTGTATCTGGCAGGCTGTCATCTGTATGGTCACTGTCTAGATCATCCTTTGTTATAAATGCATTTTGGTTGGAAAGCAAATTTCCCATCCAGTCGGTTCGGGTACCAAGCTCTAAGGTCAGAGAATCGTTTAATTTCCAGTCCATACAGGCATTGGTCTGCACTGTCTGTGAAAGAAGAATTTCACTGCTGTTTTGCGGCATCCGCCCTTGTGTGAGATGGATTGGAAGCAGTTCTGTGAAGTTATCACTAATGCCATAGACACACAGATAAGGCTTGTATTTGTTTGCGAAATCTTCCAACAAAGAAAAACCCAGACATTCCATAGAGGTGGAAGCAGTGATCTGTGGATCTGTGCGAAGTTTCTCATTGCTATCAGCAGATAGATCATATCCTGCTCCATGCCAGGTACCTGTGTTGAACTTGGCATACTCGATCATGCAGTGGCGCAGGGAGGAAATACTGGTAGTCACAGCGGTAAACATGGCAGTTGAGAGGATAATGCCAATGATAGTCACTAGGGTTCTGGTACGGTTTTCCTTTAAGGTTTTTAAGGTCACTTTGTGGAAAATATTCATGGCCGGATCACCTCATCTCTCGTAATTTTGCCATCTTCAATAGCCAGAATACGGTTTGCCTGCAGTGCAATATTTTCATCATGCGTAATTACCACCAAAGTTTGTTTGTATTTCTCATTGGAGTATTTTAGCAGTTCTACAATTTCCTGGCTGTTTTTGGAATCCAGATTTCCGGTAGGTTCATCGGCGAGTACCACAGCGGGAGCATTCATCAGGGCTCTGCCAATGGAAACCCGCTGCTGCTGTCCGCCAGAAAGTTGGTTGGGCAGATGTCCTTCTCTGCCATTAAGTGCCAGAAGGTGAAGCAGCTCCTCAAGACGTTCTTGGTTGATCGGTCTTCCATCCATAAGGACAGGAAGTGTCATATTTTCTGTTACATTTAATACAGGGATTAAGTTATAAAACTGATAAATCAGCCCTACCTGCCTTCTGCGGAAGATTGCAAGCTGGTTTTCGTTCTGTGCATAGACGTCGGTGCCTTCCATATATACTTTGCCGGAAGTGGGAGTGTCTACGCCGCCTAATATATGCAGCAGGGTAGATTTTCCAGAACCGGATGGCCCGATAATTGCCACAAATTCGCCTTTGTTTATGGTAAAAGAGACATCATCCAGCGCTTTTACCTGATTTTGATCAGTGCCATAGATTTTTGTCACATGTTCTGCTTTTAAAATTTCCATCTCGTTGCTCCTTACTTTATTTTTACAATAAAGTTTAAACAATTTCAGTGACATCTCGGTGACTGTAATGTGACAAAATTGTCATTTGTGATAATTATTCAGAACCCCATGAAAATAGATATTCAGACCTTTCAAATTCATTTGAGAAGGGATGAATATTTATTTTCAGGAGGGCGATCATCCCCTCAGCCACAGACAGAAGCCTCGTTAGAGGCGAATGACAGCTTTGCTGGCATGTCTGTGGCTTGGGGTTCTGAATAGTTATCATTTCTTATAAAACTTAATGATGAAGCGGGCGCCGCCATGAGAACGATTTTCCGCTTTCAGGGTGCCATTTTGCTGGCTGACAATCATACGGGACAGAGCAAGACCAATACCGACACTGTGTTCAGAGGCATTTTTTCCCTTATAGAAGCGTTCAAAGAGATGGGGCAGATCTTCTTTGGCGAAGCCTGGGCCATTGTCCTCAATGATGATTTGGGTATAGATGGTATTTTCATAAAAAGTAACATGGATCGTTCCGCCAGCGGGCGTATGTTCCATGCAGTTTTTGAGGATATTTAGCACTGCTTCTGTGGTCCAAGCAGGATCACAGATAAATTTAGCCTGGCTCGTATCTTCTTTATGAATGGTCAATGTCTGTTCCCGCAGTTCCATAGGAATTAAGAGTGGTTCAGCGGCAGCCTCAATCACTTTTGCCACAGAGATGTGGATATGTTGCATTTGAATGGCTCCAGCATCCATTTTGGAGATTTTTAAAAGTGCTTCCACGAGCCAGTCAATACGGGATAAAAGTTGTGAAAGTTCCTGAAGAAGCTGTTGTCTGCGTGGCAGTGGTAATTGCGGTTCCCGAAGCAGGGAGAGAATTAAATTAGAGGCGGTCAACGGGGAGCGAATTTGATGAGAGATATCAGCCATAGAATCTGCGAGAAGTTTTTTATCGTTGGCAAGTGCCAAAGCTTGTTCACTTAAACGCAATGTCATTTTGGAGAGTTCACTTTCTAAAATAGATAATTCTCCTTCACGATATTTCTCAAACTGTACAGGAGTATTGTTGTGGAGCATGGTATCTAATTCCAAGCTTAATTGCTGCAGGCGCTGATAGCGCTTCCGGGTGATCAAGTAATGGGAAAGAGTATAGAGTGTGCCAAAAATCAGTAGATAAAGTCCGGTGATTAAGCTGTGCAAAAAGCCAATATATCCTGATAGCACGGCTAGAAGAAGATGCCAGAGCAGGCTTTTTTGGATTTCTGGATTTCTTAAAAATTTCATTGATTAGTCCCCCATTTTATAGCCCAGTCCCCGAACAGTTTTGATAAGAAGCGGGGTTTGCGGGTTTTCTTCAATTTTTTCGCGAAGGCGTTTGATATATACTGTTAAAGTGTTATCATTGACAAATTCTCCGGCAATATCCCAGAGAGCTTCCAAAAGCTTGGAACGAGAGAGGATAATTCCTTGATTATTAAGAAAGTACAAGAGCAAGCGGTATTCCAGTGCGGATAAAAAGATTTCTTGATCATCCTTTTGGACAGTACCCTTTACAGCGTCTACACTGATATTTTTGTATTTTAAAAGCGCCGTTGCTTTGCCATAGCGCCGCAGAATATTATTGATACGTGATACAAGCTCCCTAGGCCGGAAGGGTTTGGAGATATAGTCGTCTGCGCCCAAATCCAGGCCCGTTACCACACTGTATTCGTCACCAGAAGCCGTGAGAAAGATCACTGGCAAGTTGGTCATTGCCTTGACTGCACGGCAGACGGAAAATCCATTGCCATCAGCAAGAGAGACATCCAGCAAAATTAGATCATATGTGCAGGCAGATTCTTCCAGCAGTGCCAGGCATTTTTGCTGGCCGTCAACAGCAGTAATGGAGAAACCTTCTTTTTGCAAAAATTCACTTAAATTTGTGACAATACTCTTGTCATCTTCTACCAGTAATATATGGGCCATGATAAACTCCTTTTATGAAATAGCAAGATTAGGTAATCAAATGGTGTCGTCCTTTGGTAAGGTAGATTTATCTTATCATTTGCAGACAGCCCCTGTCTAGGTGTTCTTTTTGGTATTTTCGGAAACTTCAGATTTTTTTGAAAAATATTGAAATAGATACAAAGATTATGATAAGGATGGTAGAAGTATGCGCGCCGGAGAACGTATGAATATATCATGTTATTGCGTAGCAATTCATGGTATAATAAAATAGGTGTCTGGAATATTATCCAAAATCAAGTATAGAAAGGAACAAATAAGAGTTATGGGAAAACGAATGATAACATTGTTTCTGGCAGTGCTTTTCGTGTTTTACATGGGGATGGAACCTAGTGTTATGGTAAAGGCGGTGGAGCCATTTGCGCAGCAGGGAGTGGAAGAGGACAATGGAGAAGCATTGGAAAATCCAGAAGAAGAAAACAGGGAAGGATTAGAAAATACAGAAGAAAATGGAGAACTAGATTTACATGATCAGCAAAATCCAGAGCACACAGAGGAGGAGAGTGAAAATCCAGAAGATGAAAGTGGAAATTCAGAAGATGATACTGGAAACCCAGAAGAGGAAAAAGAATCTGTGGAAGATGAGATAGAAGAGCCTGGAGATGAGAGATATTATACAATCACCTTTGACTTAGCTGGGGGAATGACATCTGCTGGAGAAAAACTGATTACTCAGCAGGTGTTGGAAGGGGCATTGCCTGATCAGGAGGCAGTTTCAGATATTATCCCTGAAAAGGAGGGATATACTTTTCAAGGATGGAATGATATGGAGGGTTCCTTATACACGTTTCAACAGCCGATTTTGGCAGATCTTACGCTGACGGCCTGTTGGCAGCCGATTTCCTATTTGGTGAGATTTGACAGCGATGGCGGAACTGGAGAAATGCCAGATCAAAACTTTACTTATGAAGAAGAAAAAGCATTAATCCCAAATCAATTTACCAGAACAGGTTATGTATTTTCGGGTTGGAAAAAAGATACCATCACTTATCAAGAAGGCGAAGTGGTAAAAAATTTGGCAAGCCAAGAAGGGGAAGTAGTGGTTCTGAAAGCAGTCTGGAGACAGGGAAATTACAAAGTTCAATTTTTTGCCAATGGCGGCAAGGGAGAGATGGAACCCCAAGCATTCACATATGACAAGAGCAAAAAGCTATCTAAAAATCAATTTACCAAAACAGGTTATATTTTCGAGGGTTGGAATACCAAAAAAAATGGAAAAGGAACGATCTATAAAAATAGACAAAGTGTATCTAATCTAACTGACAAAGACAATGGCGTAGTCAAATTATATGCCATGTGGAAAGGGGTTCCATATAAAGTAAAGTATGTTGGAAATGGCGCGACCAGCGGTAAGATGGATAATAGTTTGCATCAATATGGAACTGCGAGTGAGTTAAGTGCAAATAAGTTTAAAAAGAAGGGATATAAATTTGTCAAGTGGAGTACCCAAAAGAATGGAACAGGAACAAGTTATAAAAACAAAGCTGCTATAAAGACGTTGGCCACAAAGAAGGATCAAGTAATTACTTTATATGCACAATGGCAGATCGTCAATTACAAGATTACATATCGAAAAAATGGTGGTAAATTGCCATCATCTGTAATAGGGAGTTACAATTTTAAAACAAAAACCTTTACGCTGCCAAAACCAACGCGCAAAGGTTATGATTTTGATGGATGGTATAAGGATAAGAAATGGAAGCATCGTGTGGATCAACTCAAACGGGGAAGTACTGGTAATTTGACTGTTTATGCCAAATGGGTAAAGTGTACCAGGCAGCCCAGCGCTGCTTCTGCAAAGATTACATGCAAAGCTACTGCCACTAACACGGTTAAAGTAAAGGCTTCTATTAAAAAAAGGATTGCAAGTTCGGATGATTATTATTATCTGATTTGCGTGGATCCAATCAGTAAAAGACCAGGGAAAAGGGTTGCCAAGGTTTTTAAAGGAAAAACCGCAAGTTTTACCGTAGACGTCAAGAAAGATCAAGGCTATATCACCATGATGTATGGCATTGCAGTAAAAAAGGATGGAAAGTATCGTTTGATGAGTAAGCCTACTTATGTGAAGAATCCAGAAAAGGCGGCGCATAATAAGATGGAATATAAGCCAGGAAAAACCAAAAAAGGAATACAGTTCGATTATAATGTAAATGAAATTCATGCGTGTGATGCCAAACAATTTTTTTTGAATCTTACTGTTTCCTGGATTTGTGAAGTTGGCGAAGTTCCATATGTATATAATGGAAAGACATATTATTTTAATTCTTTGACTTATTATCAGGATATGGTCAAGGAGTGTAATCGAAATAATGTCAGTGTGACAATACAGATATTGCTGGATTGGCAGGATGGCCAGCTCGAACTAATTAATCCCAAAGCCAGATTCCAGGGAGCAGCTTTCTATAGCTGGAATATTTATGAGAAGCAGGCCAGAGAGAGAATGGAGGCGATGTTCTGTTATTTGGGTATGGTATTTAGTCAAAAGGATTGTTATGTCTCCAATTGGATTTTGGGAAATGAAGTCAATAATCCTGGTGACTGGAATTGTGCAGGAAGTATGACAGATAAAGAGTACTTTGAAACTTATGCCTATACCTTCCGATCTCTCTATTTTGGTATTAAGAGCCAGTATGCCAATGCCCATATTTTTATTTGTACAGACAATTATTGGAATGCGACTGGCAGAAGACGTTATTCAGCTAGGCAGGTGGTGATGAACTTTCCTCGATATCTGAAACGTATTCAGAGCGGGCTCAATTGGAATCTGGCATATCATGCCTATTCGTTTCCTCTGACAGATACAAGATTTTGGAATGGAGGCGGAGCCACAGGCGATGTGTGGACGACACCTTCTATCACAATGGATAATATACATGTATTGACTAATTTTATCAGAGATACTTACGGCCCTTCTGTGCGCGTAATTTTATCAGAACAGGGATTTTCTTCTGTTCCAGGAAATTCAGTTCAAGCGGCAGCGATTGCTTATAGCTATTATATTGCAGCCTGCAACCCGATGATAGATGCCTTTATTATTCGTAGTTATTCTGATGATCCGGTAGAAGTTGCTATGGGACTTCGGATGGGGATTTTGGGAAAGGAAGCCTTTAATGTGTTTAAATATATGGATTCCAAACAGACCTTTGCCTACACAAATCGATATTTAGGGGAGATTGGTGCATCTTCTTGGTCGCAGATTGTTCCAGGCTACAGGGAGAATAGATTGTGGAAGATGTATCGAAAATAATAAGGATTTGAAAAGATGTTTGGGCAGAGGAAACTAAACTGTAATTTGCTTGACACAAAAATTGGAATCAAATATAATTTTTTTATAATTGTAACTAGATTGTGGAAATGTTATTGTTATTCAGAGAATAACCGTCAGATACAGGAGGAAAAACATGGGCATTAAGGTCGGACAATATCAGTTTGATAAGATTTGCCAACAGATGGAAAGAGAATTTGGTAAAATCAAAAAAGGGGATGAGGAAAACCATACAGGGATGCTTTTTCCAATGGAGGGAAATCTGCTGAAAGTATATTGGCAATATCCAGCCTCCAACAGCCGCAGGCTGTCAGAAGCGATTCCACTTGCTTTGTTTCAGATTAAGAGTTATCTCTCGGGAGAAACATATGAGCTGGATGCATTTCAATCTGAGGATAATCAAAGGCTTGTACATGCGCTTTTGATGGCGTTCGATCCATTTACAAATGAGGAACTCAGAAAGCAACTGGAACTGAGAGATGTGATTGATCTGAGTAACAGAGAGGAATTAAGAGCGTTTTATAAAGAAGCGGTTATCTGTCTGCTTCGAATGCGGGATTCGGTTCAGTCCTGGGGCAAGCGCATGGGTTCCAATGGGTATTTTGATTTTATAGAGAGCACAATTGGCGCAACGTTGCCAAGAGATCAGGAAATGAAATATGGCGTGTTGCTGCCAAAGAAATAATGTTATTGCGCTAATTGCTTGTTTGAGCTGAAAATGTGCAGAAAGGTGGAAAAAGTGAAAGAAAAAAAGAAGAAAGGATAAAGTCAAACACACATCTTTCACTCTTTGTGTTTGCGCCTCAAATGAAAATGCAAGTATTTTCGTTGGGGCTTGGTATAAAAAATGAAGAAATATGGGTTTGGTGTGGATATCGGTGGGACAACCTGTAAAATTGGACTGTTTCATACGACTGGTGAGATCGTGGAAAAATGGGAAATTCCTACAAATACCCAAGAGCAGGGAAAAAATATTTTAACGGATATTGCGGCATCTCTAAATCAGAAGTTTTCACAGAAAGGTATTGACAGGGAAGAAATTGAGGGGATAGGAATTGGCCTGCCTGGACCAGTGCGTGCAGATGGAGTGGTGCCTGTATGTGTAAATTTGGGATGGAAAGATATCAATGTATCGCAAGAAATGCAAAAGCTGATGGATGGTATGCGGGCAGAGGCTGGAAATGATGCTAATGTAGCGGCTTTGGGTGAGATGTGGCAGGGCGGCGGCAAAGGCTGTAAAAATGTGGTGATGGTGACGCTTGGCACAGGTGTTGGGGGCGGAATTATTATTGATGGGAAGATTGTATCAGGAAGCAACGGTGCAGGTGGTGAAATTGGTCATATCACAGTAAATCCTCATGAAACGATTTCCTGTAATTGTGGCAGAAGGGGTTGTCTGGAGCAGTATGCGTCCGCAACTGGCATTACTCGTCTGGCGAATGAATATTTGGCGAAGGAGCATCAAAAATCTTTGCTGGATGAGGAGGAGATTTCTGCTAAGTCAGTGTTTGATGCCTATAAGCAGAAAGATGCAGCAGCAGAAGAGATTGTGGAGAAATTTGCACGGATTTTGGGCAGTGCACTGAGCAATATTGCTTGTGTTGCAGATCCAGAAGTTTTTGTGATCGGCGGAGGAGTCTCCAAAGCAGGAAAGCCATTGTTGGATGCTGTTGAGAAATATTATCGAAGAGCGGCGTTTTCCTCCTGTAAAGATACCAGATTTGCACTTGCTTCTCTGGGAAATGATGCGGGAATCTATGGTTGCGTGAAATTGATTTTAGAATAATAAGATGGGTGTCTTCATAAGCTGACGGAACGTTTCTATATAATAAGGCGTCAGAAAAGGGATGAAACAATTTGGTTTTATCCCTTTTCTGATTTGCACGAAATGTCCAGTGCCATTATGAATAAGGGGGATAGGGTGTTAAAGCGGAATTGTCCGTTTTATTCCAAAACAAATGTAAAATTTTTGCGTTGTGGATTTTGAAATTAAAAAAGATCGCTGAAATATCTCAACGATCTTTTCCGGTAAGTGGATGGAGAAGGATTCGAACCTTCGAAGGCGGTGCCAACAGATTTACAGTCTGCCCCCTTTGGCCACTCGGGAATCCATCCAGATATAATGACAAATCCTTACTTGTCCTAACGCTAATAAATTATAACATATGAATCTTTCGATTGCAAGAGTTTTTTTGTTGTATTTTTAAATTTTAAAATAAAAAGTAAATTATAACCAAAAAATGTTACATAGTACACTTTCACAAAAAAAGTACTTGCATTTTATGAAAATATGCTATATACTAATACGTGCTGTGACATGATAGCGTTGAAGCGAGAGGTTGCTGCTAGATAAAAGGCAGGTTTTTCCGTGGAGCGAATGTCAAGTTAGGAAACTGGCGGCAAGTCACTGTATCACAAATAAGAGTTCTGCATCATGGCAGAGACGGTGTGTAAGATATATGACACACACGGAAAAGTGTACAGTCACCACTTGTCGTACTGAGGTAAAGTGCGAAAAGGAGGAGACTTTTTTTATGGCAAGTCAAGTAATGAGAATCACACTGAAGGCATATGACCATCAGTTAGTGGATGCATCTGCTAAGAAAATTATTGAAACTGTAAAGAAGAATGGGGCACAGGTGAGTGGACCAGTACCGCTCCCCACTAAGAAAGAAGTAGTAACTATCTTAAGAGCGGTTCACAAATATAAGGATTCCAGAGAACAGTTTGAGCAGAGAACTCATAAGAGACTGATTGATATCATTACACCAACCCAGAAGACAGTGGATGCATTGTCCAGATTGGAGATGCCAGCAGGTGTATATATTGATATTAAAATGAAAAATAAGTAAAGCAACAATCCTGAAGGGTTTATTAATATAAGTAAATGTAACATCACAAGGGTGTACATTCACACTAGGCTCGAAAATACCTCGCCAAGTGTTAAAAATAGGCTGTTCTAGGATGAACGTTTCCGCTGCCTGAGGAATGGGTATGAAGCGTTCCGCTGTAGAGAAAACAGGAGGGAAAGAAATGAAGAAAGCGATTTTAGCTACCAAAGTCGGAATGACTCAAATCTTCAACACAGATGGTGTATTAGTACCAGTTACTGTATTGCAGGCTGGACCATGTGTCGTAACTCAGATTAAAACCGTAGAGAACGACGGATATAGTGCAGTTCAGGTTGGCTTTGTTGACAAGAAAGAAAAGACTGTAAACAAAGATGCCAATGGTAAGAAGGAAATCAGACATAGACATGGACTGACAAAAGCTGAAAAAGGACATTTTGACAAGGCAGGTGTGCCGGGCAAGAGATTTGTAAAAGAATTTAAACTTGATAATGCTGATGAATATCAATTGGCAGCAGAGATCAAAGCAGATATTTTTGCAGAGGGTGATAAGATTGATGCCACTGCAATTTCCAAAGGAAAGGGATTCCAGGGAGCTATTAAGAGACATGGGCAGCACAGAGGGCCTATGGCGCACGGCTCTAAGTTCCATCGCCATCAGGGTTCCAATGGTGCATGTTCCAGCCCAAGCAGGGTATTTAAGGGCAAAGGGATGCCTGGTCACATGGGTTCTGTCAAGGTGACAGTACAGAATCTGGAGATCGTTAAGGTGGACGCTGAGAACAACCTGCTTTTGGTGAAAGGTTCTGTGCCAGGACCAAAGAAGTCTTTGGTGACAGTGAAAGAAACTGTAAAAGCAGCAAAATAGTCTGGCTGGCAAATAAACCGGCGACTATCCGTTGATGCCAAAGAGATGGCGGGAAATTGAAAGGAGGAACTTAAAATGGCTAACGTAGCTATTTATAATATGGAAGGCAATGAAGTTGGAAGCCTTGAGCTGAACGATGCAGTGTTCGGTGTTGAAATCAATGAACATCTGGTGCATATGGCAGTCGTACAGCAGCTTGCAAACAATCGCCAGGGAACGCAGAAGGCGAAGACACGTTCTGAAGTTCGTGGCGGTGGTAAAAAACCTTGGAGGCAGAAAGGAACTGGACATGCAAGACAGGGTTCCATCAGGGCACCGCAATGGAAAGGCGGCGGAGTGGTATTTGCTCCGAAGCCAAGAGATTATTCTTTTAAATTGAATAAGAAAGAGAAGCGGGCAGCACTCAAATCTGCACTGACTTCCAGAGTAAATGAAAGTAAATTTATTGTAGTTGACGATCTGAAACTAGATGGCATCAAGACCAAGAGATTTCAGGAAGTGTTAAATAACTTAAAAGTAAATAAAGCGCTTGTAATCCTCAATGACAATGATGAAAATGTAGTGATGTCTGCAAGAAATATTCCAGCAGTTAAGACAGCACTGACCAATACAATCAATGTATATGATATTATGAAATATGATACTGTAGTAGTAACTAAGGACGCAGTGGCAACCATCGAGGAGGTGTATGCATAATGGCAAATGTACAATATTATGACGTAATCCTCAAACCAGTCGTTACAGAAAAAAGTATGAACGCAATGGCGGAAAAGAAATATACATTTCTGGTACATCCAGAAGCTAACAAGACCATGATCAAAGAAGCTGTGGAGAAGATGTTCGAGGGAACCAAGGTGAAGAGCGTGAATACCATGAATATCGGCGGCAAAAGGAAGAGAAGAGGCATGGTAGTTGGGAAAACGGCAAAGAGCAAAAAAGCAATTGTCCAGCTGACAGAGGACAGCAGTGAAATTGAAATTTTTGCGGGATTATAGAAAGGAGAACCACAATGGGAATTAAGACATATAACCCATATACACCTTCAAGAAGAAATATGACTGGTTCTGATTTTTCTGAGATTACAAAGAAAACACCAGAGAAATCTCTGTTAGTTTCCCTTCAGAAGAGATCCGGTCGTAATAATCAGGGTAAAATTACAGTAAGGCACCGTGGCGGCGGTTCCAGAAGAAAATATAGAATTATTGATTTTAAGCGTAATAAGAAAGATGGCATACCAGCAACTGTTGTTGGAATTGAATATGATCCGAATAGAACAGCAAATATTGCGCTGATTTGCTATGTAGACGGCGAAAAATCATATATTATTGCTCCAGAGGGCTTGAAAGACGGCATGAAGATTATGAATGGACCAGACGCTGAGATTCGAATCGGTAACTGTCTGCCGCTTGAGAATATCCCGGTTGGTACACAGGTACACAACATCGAGTTATATCCTGGCAAGGGAGGACAGCTTGTTCGTTCAGCAGGAAACAGCGCGCAGTTGATGGCGAAAGAGGGCAAATATGCCACCTTGAGACTTCCTTCTGGCGAGATGCGTATGGTGCCAATTATCTGTAGGGCAACCATTGGTGTAGTGGGCAATACAGACCACAACCTTGTAAAGATCGGTAAGGCAGGACGTAAACGTCATATGGGTATCCGCCCAACAGTCAGAGGTTCTGTTATGAACCCCAACGACCATCCGCATGGAGGTGGAGAGGGCAAGACTGGTATTGGACGTCCGGGTCCATGTACACCGTGGGGTAAACCTGCGCTTGGCCTTAAGACCAGAAAGAAGAATAAAGCATCGAATAAGCTGATCGTCAGAAGAAGAGACGGTAGGGCATTGAAATAACAGGAGGTACCCGCGGGCATAAGGTTTGCCCGATAAGCGGGACCAAATCAAGGAGGTTAAATTATGGCTCGTTCACTGAAAAAAGGACCATTTGCTGATGCAAGTTTATTGAAAAAAGTAGATGCTATGAACGCAGCAGGAGAAAAAAGCGTGATCAAGACCTGGTCTCGCCGTTCTACGATTTTCCCGCAGTTTGTAGGTCATACTTTTGCGGTACATGACGGCAGAAAACATGTGCCAGTATATGTGACAGAAGATATGGTTGGACATAAGCTTGGTGAGTTTGTTGCGACAAGAACTTACCGCGGACATGGAAAAGACGAAAAGAAATCGAAAGTCCGTTAATCAAAAGAATCTGAAAGGAGGTTTCATTCATGGCTAAAGGACATAGAAGTCAAATTAAGAGAGAGAGAAATGCACAGAAAGATACCAGGCCCTCTGCAAAGTTATCTTATGCCAGAGTGTCTGTTCAGAAGGCTTGTTTCGTACTGGATGCAATTCGCGGAAAAGATGTGCGGACTGCATTGGCTATCCTGGCTTATAATCCCAGATATGCATCAAGCGTGATAGAGAAACTACTGAAATCTGCGGTTGCCAATGCAGAGAATAACAATGGATTGGATGCAGAGAACCTTTATATTGCAGAGTGTTACGCAAACAAAGGACCAACAATGAAAAGAGTTAAACCAAGGGCACAGGGCAGGGCTTACAGAATTGAGAAGAGAATGAGCCATATTACAATTGTGCTGGATGAAAGATAGGAGGGCAAACATGGGACAGAAAGTGAATCCTCATGGTTTAAGAGTTGGAATTATCAAGGATTGGGATTCCAAATGGTATGCGGAATCAGATTTTGCAGATTTTTTGGTAGAGGACTATAACATCAGGTCATTTCTGAAGAAGAAATTATATGCATCAGGTGTTTCTAAGATTGAGATTGAGAGAGCTTCTGACCGCGTAAAAGTAATTCTTTATACCGCAAAGCCAGGCGTTGTAATTGGAAAAGGCGGCGCTGAGATTGAAAAGGTAAAAGCAGAGCTTCAGAAGTATACAGATAAAAAATTAGTAGTAGATATTAAAGAAGTAAAGAGACCAGACAAAGATGCTCAGTTGGTAGCTGAAAATATCGCTTTACAGTTAGAGAATCGTGTTTCCTTCCGTCGTGCAATGAAATCCTGCATGGGCAGAAGCATGAAGGCAGGAGCATTGGGAATTAAGAGTTCTGTTTCCGGTCGTTTGGGCGGTGCAGATATGGCTCGTACTGAGTTCTACAGCGAAGGGACGATCCCGCTTCAGACATTAAGAGCAGACATCGATTATGGATTCGCCGAGGCTGATACCACCTATGGAAAAGTAGGCGTAAAGGTATGGATTTATAAAGGCGAGGTACTTCCAGCAAAAGAATCAAAGGAAGGGAGCGATAAATAATGTTAATGCCAAAAAGAGTAAAACGCCGTAAGCAGTTCCGTGGCAGCATGTCAGGAAAGGCGTTAAGAGGGAATAAAATTACAAATGGTGAATACGGTATTGTAGCGTTGGAGCCATGTTGGATTAAATCCAATCAGATTGAGGCAGCACGTATCGCGATGACACGTTACATTAAGCGTGGCGGTAAGGTTTGGATCAAAATTTTTCCAGATAAACCAGTGACTGCAAAACCAGCAGAAACTCGTATGGGTTCTGGAAAAGGAACATTGGAATATTGGGTGGCTGTAGTAAAACCAGGACGTGTGATGTTTGAAATCTCTGGCGTACCGGAAGAAACAGCTCGTGAAGCATTACGTCTTGCCACACACAAATTACCTTGTAAATGTAAGGTGGTTTCACGTGCAGACTTAGAAGGCGGTGAATCAAATGAAAACTAGTAATTATGTAAAAGATTTAAGAGAAGAATCTGTAGCAGCATTACAGGAACAGTTAGTAGCTGCTAAGAAGGAACTGTTCAATTTAAGATTCCAGAATGCAACCAATCAGTTAGATAATACTGCAAGAATCAAAGAGGTTCGTAAGAATATCGCTAGAATTCAGACGATTATCACTGAGAAGGCTAGGGAAGCGTAAGTATCGGGCGCTTAGAGAATAAGGAAAGGAGATCCTATATCGTGGAGGAAAGAAATCTTAGAAAGACACGTACGGGTATTGTTGTAAGTGATAGAATGGATAAGACCATTGTTGTTGCAGTAAGAGATAATGTTAGACATCCCCTTTACAATAAAATCGTTAAGAAAACCTATAAATTAAAGGCTCATGACGAAAACAACGAATGTAAAGTTGGAGATACAGTCAAAGTAATGGAAACAAGGCCTTTGTCCAAGGATAAGAGATGGAGACTTGTGGAAATCATTGAGAGAGCGAAATAAAAGGAGGCTACCAGCATGATTCAACAGGAAAGCAGACTGAAAGTAGCTGATAATACTGGGGCAAAAGAATTACTCTGCATCCGTGTTATGGGCGGTTCTACTAGAAGATATGCGAATATCGGAGATATCATTACTGCTACGGTGAAAGATGCAACACCAGGCGGCGTTGTAAAAAAAGGTGATGTGGTGAAGGCTGTAGTAGTTCGTACCAAGAAAGGCGCCCGTCGTAAAGACGGTTCTTATATTAAATTTGACGAGAATGCGGCTGTTATTATCAAAGATGATAAGACACCAAGAGGAACCCGTATCTTTGGGCCAGTTGCTAGAGAGCTTCGTGAAAAACAGTTTATGAAGATTGTTTCCTTAGCTCCGGAAGTATTATAGGAGGTGCAAAGATGGCAACAATGAAGATTAAAAAAGGCGATTTGGTGAAAGTGATTGCCGGAAAAGACAAGGACAAAGAGGGCAAGGTAATTGCTGTAAATATGAAAAAGAATACCGTACTGGTTGAGGGTGTCAATATGGTTACAAAACATTCAAAACCCAGCATGGCAAACCAGCAGGGCGGTATCGTCCATCAGGAAGGACCGATTGATATTTCTAATGTAATGTATGTTCATAAGGGAAAGGCTACCCGGATAGGCTTTAAAATGGACGGAGACAAAAAAGTACGCTTTGCCAAATCCACTGGCGACGTGATTGATTAATTCAAGAGAGGAGGTCCATTCAGTTGAGTAGTAGATTGAAAGAAACTTATCAGAACGAAATTGTTGACGCTCTGATGAAAAAATTCGGATATAAAAATGTGATGCAGGTACCGAAGATCGACAAAGTAGTAATCAACATGGGTGTCGGTGAGGCCAAAGAAAATGCAAAGATCCTGGATGCAGCAGTCAGTGATTTAGAGACAATTACTGGACAGAAAGCTGTAATTACAAGGGCTAAGAACTCTGTAGCGAACTTTAAGATCAGAGAAGGAATGCCGATTGGATGTAAAGTGACATTGAGAGGCGATAAGATGTATGAGTTTGTTGATCGTCTGATTAACCTTGCACTGCCTCGTGTACGTGACTTTAGAGGAGTAAATCCTAACGCATTTGACGGCAGAGGAAATTATGCTCTTGGTATTAAAGAGCAGTTAATTTTCCCAGAAATTGAGTATGATAAAATTGATAAAGTTCGTGGTATGGATATCATTTTCGTGACAACAGCAAAGACGGATGAAGAGGCTCGCGAATTGTTGGCACAGTTCAATATGCCATTTGCAAAACAGTAAGGAGGGAATTTCAATGGCAAAAACATCTATGAAGGTAAAACAGCAGCGTAAGCAGAAATTCTCTACCAGAGAATACAGCCGTTGCAGAATTTGTGGGCGTCCACATGCTTATTTAAGGAAATATGGAATTTGCAGAATCTGTTTCCGTGAATTGGCATATAAAGGACAGATTCCAGGTGTTAAGAAGGCAAGTTGGTAGGCCGAAAGCAACTTAGTGAAGTCAAGCGATTAGCGCAGACTGAGCTTAGTGCGAGGCCGTTCCTTATAAAAAAACAGGAGGAAAATATATCATGACAATGAGTGATCCAATCGCAGATATGCTTACAAGAATTCGTAATGCAAATACTGCAAAACATGATACAGTAGATGTTCCAGCTTCCAAGATGAAAGTTGCAATTGCCGACATTCTTGTAAATGAAGGATACATTGTAAAATATGACATCGTAGAGGATGGCAACTTCAACACAATTCGCATTACTTTGAAATATGGCAAAGATAAGAATGAAAAAATTATTACAGGTCTTAAGAGAATTTCAAAGCCGGGTCTTCGCGTATATGCTGGCAAGGGTGAGATTCCAAAGGTGTTAGGCGGACTGGGAATTGCAATTCTTTCCACCAACCAAGGTGTGATAACTGATAAAGAAGCAAGAAAATTAGCTGTAGGCGGAGAAGTTCTCGCCTATGTATGGTAGGAGGTACGGGCATGTCACGAATCGGAAGAATGCCAATCGCGGTACCAGCAGAAGTTACTGTTGATATTGCAGAAAATAATCATGTGACTGTAAAAGGTCCGAAGGGAACTCTGGAGAGAACCCTTCCAGCAGAAATGGAAATTAAATTAGAAGGTTCTGAGGTAATTGTAACAAGACCAAATGAATTAAAGAGAATGAAATCCTTGCATGGTCTGACCAGGACATTGATCAATAATATGGTTGTCGGTGTCACGAATGGTTATACCAAAGAATTGGAAGTCAATGGTGTTGGTTACAGAGCGTCAAAATCTGGTAAAGATTTGACTCTCAATCTGGGATATTCTCATCCAGTTGTAATGACTGACCCAGAAGGCTTGGAATCCAAAGTGGATGGAAATAAGATTATTGTTTCTGGTATTGACAAAGAAAAAGTTGGTCAGTACGCAGCAGAGATCAGAGACAAGAGAAGACCTGAGCCATATAAGGGTAAAGGTATCAAATATGCGGATGAGGTTATCAGACGTAAAGTTGGTAAGACTGGTAAAAAATAATATAGGAGGAACAAAAAATGGTTAGTAAAAAATCAAGATCAGAAGTTCGTATGAAAAAACACAGAAGAATGCGTAATCGTTTCTCCGGTACAGCAGAAAGACCACGTTTGGCTGTGTTTAGAAGCAATAATCACATGTATGTGCAGATTATTGATGATACAGTTGGAAATACACTTGTTTCCGCGTCTACACTTCAGAAGGATGTCAAAGCTGAGCTGGAAAAAACCAATAATGTAGAAGCAGCGGCACATCTGGGAACCGTGATTGCCAAAAAAGCGTTAGAGAAAGGAATTACCACGGTTGTCTTCGACCGAGGCGGTTTTATTTATCAGGGAAAGATCAAAGCTTTAGCTGATGCAGCCAGAGAAGCTGGATTAGACTTTTAATAGGAGGAGACAAATACATGAAACGTACAATCATTGATGCTAGTCAATTGGAATTAACAGAAAAAGTGGTATCAATTAAACGTGTAACAAAAGTTGTTAAGGGCGGACGTAACATGCGTTTTACAGCTTTGGTTGTTGTCGGTGATGGCAATGGTCATGTAGGTGCAGGTTTAGGTAAGGCAACAGAAATTCCTGAGGCAATCCGCAAAGGAAAAGAAGATGCTATGAAGAAGCTGATTACTGTGAAATTAGATGATAACAACAGTATTACACACGATATTTCAGGCAAGCATACCGGAGCGTCTGTGCTGCTGAAGAGAGCACCTGAAGGTACTGGTGTAATTGCAGGCGGTCCTGCACGTAATGTGTGCGAGCTTGCAGGAATTAAAAACATCCGTACAAAATCCTTAGGTTCCAACAATAAGCAGAATGTAGTGCTCGCTACCATTGATGCTTTGAGTCAATTGAAATCTCCGGAAGAGGTAGCAAAACTCCGCGGTAAATCTGTTGAAGAGATACTCGGTTAAGGAGGATATGGAAAATGGCAGAGAAATTAAAAATTACACTTGTGAAGTCTACAATTGGCGCTGTCCCCAAGAACCGTAAGACAGTAGAAGCATTAGGTTTGAGAAAATTAAACCATTCTGTAGAAATGCCAGATAACCCAGCAGTCAGAGGTATGGTGCGGCAGGTAAGACACTTAGTCAAAGTAGAAGAAATCTAAGAAGAAAGTAAGGAGGTGCCACAATGGAATTATCAAATTTAAGACCGGCAGAAGGTTCAAAACACAATAATTTCAGAAGAGGACGCGGGCACGGTTCAGGAAATGGCAAGACAGCAGGCAAAGGTCACAAAGGCCAAAAGGCTCGTTCCGGTGCTCCAAGACCTGGTTTTGAAGGCGGTCAGATGCCATTATATAGAAGAATTCCGAAGCGCGGATTTACCAACAGAAATTCCAAAGATATTGTTGGAATTAATGTAAATGTTTTGGAAGTATTCGACAATGATGCAGTTGTCACAGTAGAAGCTTTATTGGAAAAGGGAATTGTTAAAAATCCCAGAGACGGTGTAAAGATCCTTGGAAATGGTGAACTGACTAAGAAGCTTACAGTGCAGGTAAATGCCTTTAGTGCAGGTGCAAAGGAAAAGATTGAGGCTCTTGGCGGAAAAGCAGAGGTGATCTAATGCTGGAAACGCTCCGAAAAGCATTTAAAATTAAAGATATAAGAAATCGGATTTTCTATACGTTTTTAATGTTGATTGTCATCAGGATAGGCTCTCAATTGCCTCTTCCTGGTGTCAAGGGTGATGTAATCGCAGATTGGTTTGCTAATCAAGGAGCCGATGGTTTGAATTTCTTCAATGCCATAACAGGTGGTTCTTTTGAAGAGATGTCAGTGTTTGCACTGAATATTACACCATATATCACATCTTCCATTATCATGCAGCTTCTGACCATTGCAATTCCTAAACTGGAGGAAATGCAGAAGGATGGAGAAGATGGAAGAAAGAAGATTGCAGAGATTACACGTTATGTTACGATTGTTCTTGCCCTGATCCAGTCCACAGCAATGGCGATTGGATTTGGCCGCGGCAATTATCTAGATAAATTTGATGCCCTGCATGTCATTATGATGGTGACAAGCTTGACAGCAGGTTCTGCAGTTTTGATGTGGATTGGTGAGCGCATCACAGAAAAAGGTGTGGGAAATGGTATTTCTATTGTATTGGTAATCAATATTATTTCTCGTATTCCTGAAGATTTGATGACACTTTATACACAGTTTATCCAGAATGCATCTAATGTGGGAAATGCAATTGTTGCAGCTCTTGTAATTCTTGCGGTTATTCTGGTTACGGTTGTTTTTGTTATTATTCTTCAAGATGGGGAGCGCAGAATCCCTGTACAGTATAGTAAGAAAATTCAGGGGCGCAGACAGGTAGGCGGACAGTCTTCCCATATTCCTCTGAAAGTAAACACGGCCGGTGTGATCCCGATTATTTTTGCACAGTCTATTATGCAGTTTCCAGTCGTGATTGCGGCTATAATGGGAAAAGGAAACGGCAATGGAATTGGCAGCAAAATTCTTCATGGTTTGTCCCAGTCATACTGGTGCAATCCTGAACAGCCAATCTATAGTATCGGTTTGGTGGTATATATCGTATTGGTGATTGCGTTTGCATATTTCTATACATCTATTACTTTCAATCCATTGGAAATTGCAAATAATATGAAACGCCAGGGCGGATTTATCCCAGGTATCAGACCTGGAAAGCCCACCAGCGATTATCTGACAAAGATCTTAAATTATATTGTATTTATCGGGGCTGTAGGTCTGACAATTGTTGCAGTAATCCCGATTTTCTTTAATGGAATATTCAAGGCAAATGTATCTTTTGGCGGAACATCTATTATCATTATTGTAGGTGTTGTCATTGAGACCTTGAAGCAGATTGAATCTCAGATGCTGGTACGTTATTATAAAGGATTTTTGAATGATTAAATCTATTTTTCCTGATGCGGAAAATAGCAGTATTCAATGTGTGCCTGGGAGGTGCCACAGGGCATCTCCTATGGCGCACTAAAATCATTTATGGGAGTGTATTAATGCAAATATACTTATGAATATTTGCTGCAAAATAACATATAAGAATGGAGGAATTAGTTATGAAAATCATTATGTTGGGTGCACCCGGAGCAGGAAAAGGAACACAGGCAAAACAGATTGCAGATAAGTATTCCATCCCCCATATTTCCACTGGTGATATTTTCCGTGCGAATTTAAAAGAGGGAACAGAACTGGGCAAAAAAGCAAAAGAGTATATGGATCAAGGCCTTTTGGTTCCAGATGAGCTGACTTGTGATCTGGTTATGGATCGTATTAGCCAGGAAGACTGTAAGAATGGATTTGTATTGGACGGATTCCCAAGAACGATCCCTCAGGCAGAAGCCTTGGATGCAGCGCTTAGCAAAATTGGCCAGAAGATGGATTATGCCATCGATGTGGATGTGCCGGATGATAATATTATCAACCGTATGTCCGGCAGACGTGCCTGCTTAAACTGTGGTGCAACTTATCATATTGTTTCCATTCCCACAAAAGTGGAGGGAGTTTGCGACCGCTGCGGCAATCAGGTAGTACTTAGAGATGATGACCAGCCAGAAACAGTAAAGAAGCGTCTGGAGGTATATCATGCTCAGACGCAGCCGTTAATTGATTATTACAAGAAACAGGATATCTTAAAGACTGTAGACGGAACACAGCCAATGGAACAGGTATTTGATGCCATTGTGGAAATTTTAGGAGCGTAATATATGTCAGTATCAATTAAATCTGCCAGAGAGATTGAGTTAATGAGGGCAGCAGGAAAAATCCTGGCAAAGGTTCATGACAATCTTAAGAAAGAGCTGAAAGAGGGAATGTCTACACTGGATATCGATCGCCTCGGAGAAGAAATCATTCGAAGTTATGGATGTATTCCTTCTTTTAAAAATTATAATGGCTATCCAGCATCGGTCTGTGTATCCGTTAATGATGAGGTGGTTCATGGCATTCCCACTCAGAAGCGGCATCTTAAAGAAGGGGATATTGTAAGCCTTGATATTGGGGTGATTTATAAAGGATATCATTCCGATGCTGCAAGGACACATGGGATTGGTGAGGTCTCCAAAGAGGCTGCATTGTTAATGGAAAGGACACGGCAGAGTTTCTTTGAAGGCATAAAATATGCCAAAGAGGGGAATCATCTGCATCAGATTTCCAATGCAATCAGTGCATATGCGGAGAGTTTTGGGTATGGTGTTGTGCGTGACCTGGTGGGGCATGGGATCGGAACCAATCTTCACGAAGATCCCCAAATCCCAAATTTTGCCCAGAAGAGCAGGGGTGTGCGCTTGAAAGCGGGCATGACATTGGCAATTGAACCCATGATTAATGCAGGGCGTTTTGATGTGGAATGGCAGGATGATGACTGGACAGTAGTGACCCAGGATCATTCCTTATCTGCGCATTACGAAAATACAATTTTAGTGACATCTGGTGAACCTGAAATTTTAAGCCTTTCAGCGGCAGTATAATGCAGGAAGGGGCATCACAAATGGTTATTAAGTTAGCAATTTCCAGAGCAGGTCATGACAAAGACAGTATTTATGTAATTGTAAAAGAAGAAGCCGATCTGGTGTATCTGGCGGATGGTAAGTTGAAACCCCTGGAAAAGCCAAAAAGAAAAAATAGAAAACATATTCAAGTAATAGAAAAGCTTCCGAAAGAGATTACAGAAGTCTTTACACAAGAAAATTTTCGGAATGAAGAAATAAAAAGAGCCATTAAGCTTTATCAGAGAGACGTCTAATATCAGGAGGAAACGAAATGTCGAAAGCAGATGTAATTGAAGTAGAAGGAACTGTTGTAGAAAAGCTGCCAAATGCCATGTTTCAGGTAGAACTGGAAAATGGACATCAGATTCTGGCACATATCAGCGGTAAGCTGAGAATGAACTTTATCCGTATTCTGCCAGGGGATAAAGTGACGATTGAAATGTCCCCCTATGACCTGACAAAAGGAAGGATTATCTGGAGGGATAAATAAGATAAATATCTAGTAATTGTGTATGGCAAAAATACAGGAAGCATTTTTGCATACAGTGATCCAAAGGGTATAGAAGATTCAGAGTTGATTAGAATTTTTTATACCCTGCTTTTTTTGGAGGTGTTAAAATTGTATCAATATTTGATGCTGTTGGAGACAGAGAAAGAAAAAGAATTTTTTCAGACATTGTATGATCTCTATAGTCATGAAATGTATTATGTCTCTTATGCAATTTTGCAGAATAGTTCCGACGCCGAAGATATTGTGCATGACACATTTGTAACGCTGACCAATCATTTGAGCAGGATGATGAATAATCCGCCGCACAAAAACTGGAATTATATCCTCACAATTGTAAAGAACAAGTCTTATAATCTTTATAAGAGAAGAAAACGGGAAATCGGTTCAGAGAGGGATGTTTCAGAGCGAGGGGATGTGTTTAGCGAGGGGATGGATGTAAGGATGGCTAAGATGGAGCAGAAGGAGTTGTTCCATACATTATTAAAAAAAATGCGCAAGCCTTATCAGGAGGTATTGATTTTGCAGTACTATCATGAATTAGATGTAATGGAAATTGCAGAAATCCTGGACAAAACCCCAGATAATGTCAGGCATATTTCTATGAGAGCTAAAAAGAAGCTTCAAAGTATGTTGGAGGAGTATGGTTTTTTTGAATAAAAACTGTAAAAATACTTGAAATTAGTAATCAGGTATGCTACAATGTGGGCTGAATGTTTTGGAGCATAGCCTTTTTGCGCGAAAAATTGCGCGAATTTAAGCTAAGGAAATGCCTTTGGGCAGATAGAAAGGAGGAAATGCTGTGAAGGTAAGATCATCCGTAAAACCTATTTGCGAAAAATGCAAGATTATTAAGAGAAAAGGAAGAATCAGAGTTATCTGTGAGAATCCAAAGCACAAACAGAGACAGGGCTAATCGTATTTTTATCTGTTTGTAATTTTATTTATGTGCGGCTGTAGTGAGACACTCGGCAGGGTTGTTCTTGCTATTCATAATAACAGCGTGTACGGCTGCATCTCTGTTTTTTGATACCGAGGAAGCAGAGATGAGACAGTGCATAGAAGACCAGTGGGACAGTGTACACACATTTCAGGACGAGCAACCGTAGCTGTATATGGTCTACTGATGTCAGGCGGATTCAGTTGCAGATTTTGCCAAAAGAGTTCTATAGTAAACGATAAATAAATTTGCCGTTTACTATAACCATCCAGGAGGATGCGCACGATTTTTGTATGGTAGATTCTGCGTTTGCACGCAGCAAAAATCGGCGCAGTGAATGACAAAAAGAAAAAATTTTTGTCGTTCACTATATATTATCATTCGGACAATAATATCTTTGTCCAATAAAAATTTTATGGAGGTGTACGACACACATGGCTCGTATTGCAGGTGTAGATTTACCAAGAGAAAAACGTGTTGAGATAGGATTAACCTATATTTACGGGATCGGCAGAGTAAGCTCTAACCGTATTTTAAAAGATGCAAAAGTAAATCCCGATACTCGTGTCAGAGATTTGACTGACGAAGAAGTAAAGAGAATCAGTGAAGTAATTGATCAGACACAGACAGTAGAAGGTGATTTGAGAAGAGAGATCGCCTTAAATATTAAGAGATTACAAGAAATCGGATGTTATCGTGGAATCCGTCATAGAAAAGGGCTGCCAGTTCGCGGACAGAAGACCAAGACGAATGCAAGAACTAGGAAGGGTCCGAAGAGAACTGTCGCTAATAAGAAAAAGTAGGCATTGAGCACTTAGCGAAGGCGAGCCGTTAGGCGAAGACTGAGGTTAGTGCGAAAGCCGTTCTGTGAGATTAGCGAAAGCAAGCCTATGGCGCAGCTTGAGGTTAGCGAGCAGAACTACCTTATGAAAAAGGTTAGTGCGAACTTTGTTACCGAGACTTAGCGGTGGCAAGCCCACTTGGTGGGCGCAGACAGCGAGATAGTCGAGCGTAACTACCTTATAAAAAAGGTAAAGCGAAAGCCGTTCTGTGAGATAGCGAGCAGAACTCCTTAATGAAGAAATGTAACAAGATAATATAAATAAGAAGAAAGTAGGTTAGTTTAGAAATGGCGAAAAACACTGCGAAAAAAGTGACAAAAAAGCGCGTAAAGAAAAACGTTGAACGCGGACAGGCGCACATTCAGTCATCTTTTAACAATACAATCGTAACTATTACAGATGCTGAAGGAAATGCTTTATCATGGGCAAGTGCAGGCGGTCTGGGATTTAGAGGTTCAAGGAAATCTACTCCATATGCTGCACAGATGGCAGCAGAAACTGCTACAAAGGCAGCTCTTATTCATGGTCTGAAAACGGTAGACGTTATGGTGAAAGGACCTGGTTCGGGACGTGAAGCGGCAATCCGTGCACTTCAGGCATGTGGACTGGAAGTAACCAGCATCAAAGATGTTACTCCGGTACCTCACAATGGATGTCGTCCACCAAAACGCAGAAGAGTCTAATTAGGAGGTAGAGTGTAAGATGGCAATAAATAGAGTTCCAGTTCTTAAGAGATGCAGATCCCTTGGTTTAGATCCCATTTATCTGGGAATAGATAAGAAGTCTAACAGACAGTTAAAAAGAGCAAACAGAAAAGTGTCTGAGTATGGTCTTCAGTTGAGAGAGAAACAGAAAGCAAAATTTATTTATGGCGTATTGGAAAAGCCTTTCCACAACTATTATCTGAAAGCGGACAGGATGAAGGGCATGACAGGTGAGAATTTGATGATTATCCTGGAAAGCAGATTAGATAATGTAGTATTCCGTTTAGGTTTGGCAAGAACCAGAAAAGAAGCGAGACAAATTGTTGACCATAAGCATGTATTAGTCAATGGAAAGCAGGTAAGTATTCCTTCTTATCTTGTAAAAGCTGGAGATACTATTGAAATCAAAGAAAAGTGCAAAGGTTCCCAGAGATACAAGGATGTTCTTGAGGTAACTGCTGGAAGATTAGTGCCAGAATGGTTAGAGATGGATCAGGAAAATCTGAAAGGTGTGGTCAAAGAATTACCAAACAGAGAAGCTATTGACGTTCCTGTTGATGAAATGCTTATCGTCGAGTTGTATTCTAAATAATAAATGAAAAGCAACGATACCCGAAAAGGAGGGACTTTGTAGTGTTCGATTTTGAAAAACCGAAAATTGAAATTGTGCAGATTTCAGAAGACAAAAAGTACGGCCGATTTGTCGTAGAACCACTGGAAAGAGGCTATGGTACTACACTTGGCAATTCATTGAGAAGGATTATGCTTTCTTCTTTGCCAGGAGCAGCAGTCAGCCAGGTAAAAATCGAAGGTGTTTTGCATGAATTCAGTTCTATTCCAGGCGTTAAAGAAGATGTAACTGAAATTATTATGAACATCAAGAATCTGGCATTAAAAAACACCAGCCCAACAAACGAGTCTAAAGTTGCTTATATTGAATTTGAAGGCGAAGGCATAGTTACAGCAGCAGATATTCAGGTTGATCCAGATATCCAGGTCTTAAATCCAGATTTGGTAATTGCCCATTTAAATGGGGGAACAGATTCCAGATTGTATATGGAATTAACAATTACCAAAGGCAGAGGATATGTCAGCGCTGACAAGAACAAGAGTGAAGATGTGCCAATTGGAGTGATTGCAGTGGATTCGATCTATACTCCGATTGAGCGTGTAAATCTTGCGATTGAGAATACCCGTGTGGGACAGATTACAGATTATGATAAGCTTACTCTGGATGTGTACACAAATGGTACTTTGGAGCCAGATGAGGCAGTGAGCCTGGCAGCCAAAGTCTTAAGTGAACATTTAAATCTGTTTATTGATTTATCTGAAAATGCAAGAACGGCAGAAGTCATGATTGAAAAAGAGGACAATGCAAAAGAAAAAGTTCTTGAGATGAATATTGATGAACTGGAATTGTCCGTTCGTTCTTACAATTGCTTAAAGCGTGCAGGTATCAATACAGTTGAAGAGTTGACCAATCGGACGCCAGAAGATATGATGAAGGTTCGAAACTTGGGACGCAAGTCCTTAGAGGAAGTATTGGCAAAATTAAAAGAACTAGGATTACAACTGAACCCAGGAGAAGAATAAAATTCTTCTCCTGGGTGATACCAAACGAACTACTAACGTTCGTTTGGGTTCCGCTAGTATAAGGCGAAGAGTAATCCGAGCCTGGGTGCTACCCAACGAACTACTAACGTTCGTTTGGGTTCCGCTTATAAGCGGAGAAGAATGAAATTCTTCTCCTGGGTGCTACCCAACGAACTACTAACGTTCGTTTGGGTTCCGCTAGTATAAGGCGAAGAGTAATCCGAGCCTGGGTGCTACCCAACGAACTACTAACGTTCGTTTGGGTTCCGCTTATAAGCGGAGAAGAATGAAATTCTTCTCCTGGGTGCTACCCAACGAACTACTAATGTTAGTTTGGGTTCCGCTGTTTCGTTCTTTTAAATTCATAGATGACAGGGTTTGTAAGACCAAAAGGCGAAGCCTTGTGTATTCCATAGTATCAGTATTGCCCTAATAGAGTGGCATAAAACAGATTCGTATTCGTTGAGTAAGACCAAAAGGCGTTGACGGATATTCCGCAAATGGAGGATTATTAAAATGGCAAAGTATAGAAAATTAGGAAGAACCTCTGATCAGAGAAAGGCATTGATCAGAAATCAAGTGACAGCATTATTGTACAATGGCAAAATTGTTACTACAGAAGCTAAGGCAAAAGAGATTCGCAAGGTGGCAGAAGGCTTGATTGCTATGGCAGTAAAAGAAAAGGACAATTTTGAGGAAGTGACTGTTACTGCTAAGGTTCCTCGTAAAGATCAGAATGGCAAGAGAGTAAAGGAAGTTGTAGATGGTAAGAAAGTTACTGTTTATGATGAAGTAGAGAAGAAGATTAAAAAGGATCTGCCTTCCCGTTTACATGCAAGGCGTCAGATGTACAAAGTATTATATTCTGTGACATCTGTTCCGGCTGAAAACGCAGGAAAGAAGAAGAACACCAAGCGAATTGACGTTGCAACCAAATTGTTTGATGAAATTGCTCCAAAGTATACAGACCGTAATGGTGGTTACACCAGAATCGTTAAAATCGGCCAGCGTAAAGGTGATGGTGCGTTAGAGGTTCTTCTGGAGTTAGTATAAGAATCGGAATTGCATAAATTTAGTAAATAAATAACCATTAGAAAGAATATTTGAAATGTATTCTTTCTGATGGTTTATTTTTTGGAAAAAAATGACGATGTAATCAATATATTTTTCTTTTTAACCCAAAAGTTTGGAAGGGAATCCAAATTCAAAATTGTTTTGAAAATCGTTTCAGGGAGGAAACCGTATGAAAGCAACGTCTTATCAATTTTCAGGTGTTTCTGCTGGTGTGGGATTATCAGGCGGGAAAGTTCAAAATGTTAATGTTTCCAAGAATAAGAACAAAACCAATAACGCCAAGAAAGCCAATCAGAAGAAAATGCCTAAGAAACAATTAAATTATAATCCAAGGGAGATACGCAATGCCCTTTTGCTGGCGCATGATTCACAGAGTGCTGGCAGAGTTATGGTTCAGGCAAAGGGAAAATTAAGCTCATTGGCGAAATGGAAAGGAAGTGGGCAATTTGATGAGAAGCAGCTTGCAAATGCCATTACTCATGCCAGACGGATGGTACAGTGTGCTCAGATGAAGAATCGTAATCTAAAAAAAGAAGAACAACTTCAGAAGAGATATGCTCATCAGGAGAAGATGGAGGAACAGAAAAAAAGGATAGAAATCAAACATCAGGTACAGCAGAAAAAAATGGTTTTGGAACAAAAGCAGAAGATGGCCAAAGTTCAAAAAGTGCAAAAAGAACGGCAGCATATGGAGGAATTGCTCAGGAAGCGTCGCATGAATCGGCTCAAGGAACGAGGAAAAATGAATGAGGCAGATGAGGAATATCAAAAAAATATGGGGCGATGCTCTGCAGAAAATAATCCTATGCAGAATTATGGAACTGTCTATATCCCAGTAGAGGGAGTGGAGATAGCACTCAGTGAGGAAGCCATTCACTTGACGGAGGAACAATTAGAACAACAAGCGGAAATGATGATGCAGGCGGCTCTTGATGGAACAATGACTATGATAACGCCCAATTTAGCAGAGTTTTCTGGAGAAGCAGTATTGACAGGAGGTGCTGCTATGGAGGGAGGCACTGTGGATCTTGTCTTGTAACATAAAGTATAGAAACAAACAGATCTATGGATATATTCATATATCATTTTACGATATTACAATAAATAATAAGTATCTGCATATATCACATAGAATGAATTTACAGCTACTTATTATTTATTGTGCTAATATTTTACTCAGCGGCCGGAAGTGTAAACCAGAATTCGACACCTTCTGGTAAATTTTCCACACCATATTTGCCATTGTGCATAGTGACAACACTCTGAACAATATATAATCCCAATCCAGCATGGGAGAGATTTTCTGGATTTTTTTGGCTTTTGGAATAGAATCCAGTCCAAATATGTTCAATCTCATCAGCGGGGATCTGTTTTCCGGTGTTATAAATGCCTACGCGAATATTCATTCCATCTCGACGCAGAGTTGTGCGAATACTGCCTCTGAATTTTGTATGTTCAAAGGCGTTCATCATATAATTGTTTACAGCCTGTTCGATATATTCCCGATCCCCATGTACCGTACAATCATCTGCGAGAAATGACTCCATATGCACATTTTTTTTCTTTGCTAATCCATCATATTTCATGATAATATATTCCATAACCTCTTTCATATTCAAAGTTTTTTGAAGCATATTTTCCATATGATGTTCTAAAACTGTGGTATCTAAAAGACGGCTTACCAAACTGGATATTTTATCTATTTCTTCTTGAATAGAAGTCAGATAGTATTCTTGCTCATCTTTATTTACCAATGCAAGCATTTCGGTTTGACTGGAAATTACAGCGAGCGGGGTTTTCAATTCATGAGAGGCGTTGGCAATAAAATCTTTGCGCATTTTTTCCATTCGTTCTTGACGCACATTTTGACGTAATTGCCAATCACGGCTTTCTTCCACTTGCTCCATACTTTGAGCCAATTGATCGGAGATACGGTTAAGGCTTTTTGCCAAACGATTAATCTCCGTATAAGCTCCATTTTCTTCTGCTCTTTCCAGAAAATTGTGATCTACAATTTTTTCAGCAATGTTTGTCAAATTTAAAATGGGAGCAGTAAAATGTTTCGATAAAAGCAACATAGCAAAACTGCCAATTCCAAAAATAATTGAGAAAATGACAATTAAAAACTTTTCAATTATTTTTGTCCTTGCAGAACCATGCACGGTGTCTTTGATGACAATATAATAATTGACATCATCCTGTTTGAGCTTCGCTCGTATCTTGGTGACTTCCTTTTGTTTACTGTCTCTCTCAATGATCTCAGGAGTGGTTGAAAATTCAGAGAGCTTCATTGAGATATTTGTGTAGACAGTATATGCTGAATTATTGCGGGAAGTATATATGGGTTCCATATCTTCATCAGCAATGACAAACGTCAGCCCCTCTTCTTCGTAATCGCTAAATATTGAATAATCGTCTAAATTTGCCAAATCAAGATCTTTGATATCCAGATAAGCATTATTAATTTGGGCGTTTTTTATAAGATCATAATAAACTGGGAAGAACAGTTCATAACAAATGATCCCTAAAATAATCATTATGACTAAAAAAAACCACTGGATAAAAAATAACCTGAAACTAATCTGTTTTTTCATTTCCATTCACCTCGAAGCAATAACCTACCCCATATACTGTCCGAATATAAGATGCTTTACCTAGTTTTTTTCGAAGTTGTTTTACCAATGTATCGATTGTTCGTACATCTCCAGCATAATGATATCCCCAGATATTATCTAAGATAAAATCTCTGGTCAAAACCGTCTCACGATTTCTCACCAAAATATGCAAAAGCTCAAATTCTCTGGGAGTGGTTTCCACATAAGTATCATTCACATAAACTTTTTTGGCATTTATATCAATTTTAATATCCCCTGCATAAAGTATATTTTGATTAAAGCCAAGCCGTTTCAGAATAGCTTCAATGTGCATTCTCACAACAGACAAAGAATAGGGTTTAATAATGTAATCGTCTGCACCGTAGGAAAATCCTTTGAGTTGATCTTCCACTTCTTCTTTTGCGGTCAACATAATCACAGGTACATTAGAAGAAAGTCTGATTTGTTTTAGAACCTCATAGCCATCTGCAAAGGGGAGCATGACATCTAGTAGCACAATGTCAATCTCCCCTCTGTGGATCGTATATTCTTGTATGCCGCTTAGCCCGTCTGATGCCTGATAAACTTTATAATGGTTCATCGAAAGATAATCAGATAAAGTTTTCAATAATTTTGCCTCATCCTCTACGATTAGTACAGTTGTCGTTTCCATAAATCTCCCTCTATTTCATCGTTTGTAGTATTCCATAGATCTTATCATAATATAAGAATGTGATAAAAATTTGAGTATATAATGGAGCTGTTTTATCATAGATGATGAAAACTCTGATTGATATTAAGAAAAAACATATATCAAGTATTTAAGTTTAGAGTTCTTTTTTTGACATAGGAAGCGTAAAGATAAATTCTGTTCCTACCCCTTCCGTACTAATGACATTGATATTTTCATTGTGGGCAGAAATGATTTCCTTTACAATAGCAAGACCCAATCCAGTACCGCGTTTGTCTTTGCCTCGGGAAAGGTCTGTTTTGTAAAAACGTTCCCAAATTTTTTTAATACTGTCTTTGGGGATTCCAATTCCAGTATCTTTGACGGAAATAAATACTTTTTCATTTTTTTCAGTCGTCTCAATGGTGATCGTGGAATCTGAATGACTGAATTTGATGGCATTGTCAATCAGGTTGTAAAGTACTTGCTGAACTTTGCTCATGTCAGCAGATACGAAAGAAGTATGGCCAGTGAGGATTAACTCAAAAGAAATTTTTTTCTTTTTGCAGGTACCTTCAAAGGATTGTACTACCATCTTGATAGTGTTGTTAATATCGAAATTGCTAATGTCTAACATAGAGCCTTTAGAGCCGTACTTGTTAAGTTCCAGCATACTCTGAGTCAATTTATTGAGGCGTTCTGTTTCAAAAAGAATAATATTTAAATATTTATCCTGCATTTCATGTGGAATTGTACCATCCATAATAGCCTCAAGATATCCTTTGATCGAAGTAAGTGGAGAACGGAAATCATGCGACACATTTGCAATAAATTTTCGTTGGTCTTCTTCCAGAGTAGACAATTCTGTTGCCATATAGTTGATGGAGCCGGCAAGATAGCCAATTTCATCATTCGAATGGATGGAGATCTTAGTTTCAAAATTTCCCTCCGAATATTCTTTGGCAGCCTGGGTTATTTTACGGATAGGCAGATAGACAGTGAAGGTAAACAAACCCAATACTACAAAAGCACAGAGAAAAATAATTGCCAGTGTCATATAGGAAATATTGATCAGTCCATCTTTCAGTGATACCAAATCTGTGATTGGTTTGTGGATCACCAGATAACCATGAACCTTATAGTTTATCGTTATTGGAGAGAAAACAGATAAAGTTTCCTCAGAAAATGTGTTAAAAAAGTTTCCAGATTGATAATAACTGCTGCTAAAGGTGGAAATATCAAAATTTTTAACGCTTCCTTCATGACTTGTATCTTCATTGGTGTTAATTAATATGGTTCCGTCATCGTCAATAACCCAGATATCTGCATCCAAATAAGTGGCAACTGCCTGAAAATGTAATTTGATATCCTCCAACGTCATCGTACCACGGTAGTAATTGGAAGCATAGCTCCCAGCTAGGAGGTTAGACTCTCGGTAGAGGTTAGAAATATTGTCTGATTTGATATAGTGTAGTGTTTGTCTGGAGGTGAAAGTGGCGATTGTGAGAAAGCCTAAAATACCAAATATCACATATCCAATTAGTAATTTTAAGTATAAGGTACGTTTCACGATTTCACCTCAAATTTATAGCCGACCCCCCAGACAGTGGACAGACTCCAGGTCATGTGATCTTTGATTTTCTCGCGCAGGCGTTTCACATGGACGTCCACAGTTCTAGTATCTCCGATGTATTCATATCCCCAGATATGGTCTAATAATTGTTCCCTAGTAAAAACCTGGTTAGGGGAGGAAGCAAGAAAATATAAAAGCTCCAATTCCTTGGGGGGCATATCAATGGGCCGGCCATAATAGAGGACAGAATAATTACTTTGATTGATAATAAGGTCTGGATATTCCACACATTTGATGTTTGCAGGCGCGCTTTCCTTTTTCACAGGTTGATAACGGCGGAGCACAGCTTTCACACGGGCGACCAGTTCCTTGGAATCAAATGGTTTAATGATATAATCATCTGCTCCAAGTTCCAGTCCTAAAACTTTGTCAAAAATTTCACCTTTGGCGGAGAGCATGATGATGGGAATATTACATTTGGCGCGGATTTCTCGGCAGACCTGATAGCCGTCTATACCTGGAAGCATTAAATCCAGCAAGATTAGGTTGGGGCCATACTGTTCATAGATTTGAAGCGCCTCTTCTCCATCATGAACCATACGGGTATCATAACACTCTTTGGTGAGATAGAGGGAAATCAATTCTGCAATATTGGCGTCATCATCTACAATGAGAATTTTCTGTTTCGCTGCCATAGAAGTCTCCTTTACTTAAATTCCGCGATGGTGACGCCAGAGTCGCCCTCTCCAAATTCACCCAGACGGAAAGATTTTACATATTTTAATCGTTTTAAATGGTTTTGTACAGCTTTGCGCAGAGCGCCGGTGCCTTTGCCGTGGACTATCCGTACAGAAGGAAGATGAGCCAGATAAGCGTCATCCAGGTATTTATCTAAAAGAGCAATGGCCTCGTCTGTGGTTTTTCCGATCAGGTTAATCTCTGTGGATATAGAGGAGGATTTTGACATCTTTAATTTTCCTGCGCCCGTGGATTTTTTCTTATTTCCGAAAGGAGACGGTTCTTCTAATAAAACCAGATCTCGAATGTTTACCAGAGAGCGCAAAATACCCATCTGCACATATAAATCCCCTTTTTCATTAGGGAGTGTGTGTACAGTTCCTTTTAGGTTTAGACTTAGCACTTTTACAGAATCGCCAATGCGTAAGTTTTTTGGAACTTTGTGGCTGGATGTCTGTTCCTGTTGTTTAAGAGAAATATTCTTTTCCAGATCTTTCATTTTCCCTCGAAGCCTGCCGCGCTCTTGTTCCATTTCCTTAGCTCCAGCATTTGTCTGCCCGAATTTGTGGAAATTTTTGATTGTTTGGTCAGCGACCTCTTTCGCTTCCCTAAGAATGGCATGAGCCTCTTCGTTTGCCTGACGAATGATTTTTTCCCGTTGATTGTCCAGTCGTTCCTGTTTTTCTTGGAGCTTTCGTTTTAAATGCTCGGTTTCCTGTCGATATTGTTCTGCCTCTAGGCGCTCTTTTTCTATGGTAACACGGCTTGCTTCCAGATCAGAAATTAAGTCCTCAAAGTTCTCATCTTGTTCAGACATGCGGTTTTTGGCGTCTTCAATAATGTCCGCAGGCAGACCAAGTTTACCAGAAATAGCAAATGCGTTGCTTTTTCCTGGAATACCGATTAGAAGCCGGTAAGTGGGACTGAGTGTCTCTACAGAAAATTCACAACAGGCATTTTCCACTCCAGATGTAGATAAAGCGAAAACTTTTAATTCACTGTAATGTGTGGTGGCCATCGTGCGAATGCCATAATTGTGTAGTCTTGACAAAATAGAAATAGCAAGCGCAGCGCCTTCCGTGGGATCCGTGCCGGCACACAATTCATCAAAGAGAACTAAGGAATTTTCATTTACATTTTTTAAAATGGAAATAATATTTGTCATGTGGGAGGAGAAAGTACTAAGGCTTTGCTCAATACTCTGCTCATCTCCAATGTCAGCAAATACTTCCTCAAATACAGAGAGTTCAGAGCGGTCATTGGCAGGAATATGCAGCCCTGCCTGCCCCATCAGAGTAAACAGGCCAACTGTTTTCAGAGAGACAGTCTTTCCCCCAGTATTAGGTCCAGTGACAATCAAAAGGTCAAAATCATCTCCCAGACGGATGTCAATAGGTACTACATTATGGCTGTTCAGCAGAGGATGTCGTCCTTTGCGAATACGAATGCGGTGTTTCGTATTAAACATTGGTGCTGTACCATTATACTGTTTTGCCAGAGAACCTTTGGCAAAAATAAAGTCTAACTCTGTCAAGATTTTGCAATTATTTTCCAACTGAGGAATATATTCAGCAGCTTGACCGCTCAAGGCGGCAAGGATTGCTTCAATCTCATCTTGTTCTTTCAAGAAAAGTTCTTTTAAATCATTGTTCAATTTTACGACTGCCATTGGTTCAATAAATAAGGTGGAGCCTGTGGCAGACTGATCATGAATCATGCCAGGAACCTGTCCCTTTGCCTCCGCTTTGACTGGCAGGCAGTAGCGGCCGTTTCGCATTGTGATTACCATATCCTGCAAGTGTGTTCGGGTATCACTATTGTTTAACATAGTGTTCATCTGACTGCGGATTTTTTCATTGATATTTTTTATAGAACGGCGGATGTTCTTTAAATTAGTAGATGCATCATCTGCAATCTCGGTTTCAGAGAGGATGCAGTGACGAATCTCTTCTAACAAGGGCGTCAAGGGTTCGATCTGTGAAAACAGCTCTTCTAAAGAATCTGTTTTCATGTCTGTCCGCTCACTGCGGGAATATGCCTTGGCCCGTTTTGCCACTTCCAAAAGAGAAGCAACTCGAAGCAGTTCTTCAATACTTAAAACGCCGCCGATTTCCAGGCGTTTCAGAGAAGCGCCAAGATTATGTGTGCCAGAAAAAGAAAGGGAACCTTTCTGGTAAATGCGAGTCAATGCATCTGAAGTCTGCTGCTGTGCGAGCCGAATCCAGTCTAAATCGGAAGAGGGCTTTAAGTGTTGGCAAAGCTCTCTTCCAGATGCACTGGTGGCATGCTCACAGAGCAGGTCGATTATTTTATTATATTCGAGTGTACGAAATACTTTTTCATTCATAAATTTAATACCTCTAAAGGGGTGATTCTCGTTTCAATAAGTGTAAGAAAAGCATCAGTGCGGTATTTACCGGTGGTGTTTGGAATTGAGAACTTATGAGTCTCATATTTGTGGGTATTTTCGTACATTATAACGTAAAAATAAAAATCTTGCAACAATAGCAGGAAAAACGTATAATAGAAAAGGAGATTGGATTTTTGGAGTAAACTTGTTCAGTAAAAGGCATTCTTGAACAGGAGGGCGTTTATGGAACAACGGGAGCATGATGAACAGGAATTTGATTTTATCAAAGAAAAAATAAAAGACAAACCCATTAATAGACGAAGACTGTTAATTCGTATGATCTATAACCTTTTATGTGCTGTAGTTTTTGGAGTGGCAGCGTGTTTTGTGTTTGTGCTGCTCAAGCCTTATATGGAAGAATGGCTATATCCAGAAAAGGAATCCACAATCAACATTCCCAAGGATGATCTTCCATTGGAACAAGATTCAGAAAAAAAAGAGGACGAGCCTCAAAAGGAAGAGGAATCGAAAAAGGAAGAAGAGGAACCCAAAGCTCCAGAGAAGGTTGTAGTTCAAAAATTAGAATTGGAAGATTACCAAAAACTTCAAGATAAGTTATATGCGATTGGCAAGCAGGCCAATAAGTCTGTGGTGACAGTTACCGGAGTGACTAGCAGTAAAGATTGGTTTGATACTCCTTATGAAAATAAGAACCGTTCCGCAGGTATTATTATTGGGAATAATGGCCAGGAGCTGTTGATTTTGACTGAGAAAAAAATTATTGCCGATGCGCAGACTATTAATATAACATTTATTAATGAGAAAGAAGTTTCAGCCCAGCTTAAAAAGTATGATGGAAATACAGGCATCGCGATTATCAGTGTTCCATTGACAGAGATACCCGAGGACACTATGAAAGAGATTGAGGTTGCGGTGCTGGGCAATTCTTATAATATTATTCAAGGAACTACGGTATTGGCAATTGGCAGTCCATTGGGGGCGAATTATTCTATTTTGTGCGGCACGATTACTTCTTATCAAAATAAAGTATCAACGATAGACACAAATTACACGATTTTTACTACTGATATTGTTGGAAGTGAGAATGGCAGTGGTGTTCTTATAAATTTAGAGGGCGAGATTGTGGGGTTGGTGCTGCAGGATTATAGTAATCAAGATGACCGGAATACAATAACAGCCTTGTCGATCTCTGAATTAAAACAAGTGATTCAGGATTTATCCAACAATCAGGACATTACGTATGTAGGTTTGCGTGTCAGTACAGTGACAAACGCTATCGCAAAGGAATATGGTATTCCCAAGGGAGTGTATATCAAGTCAGTGGAATTGGATTCACCAGCAATGGCGGCTGGACTGCAGGAAGCTGACGTGATGATAGCAATCAATGGAGAAGAAATTTCTTCTATGGAGCAATATTATCAAAAAATCTATACAAAAAAGCCGGACGAGGTCATTACAATCACAGTAAAGCGCCAAAATGGTGAGAGTTATGTAGATCTAGACTGTACTGTGACAGTTGGGGTTTTGCGATAGGAAGCATAGTATTTAAAAGATATTGTAACATACAGAATAATTGGATTTTAAAATGATGAGCACAGTCGCATATGAAGATAATTGTTTTGTAGTATAACACAATAAATTTTAGGATAATGTGGAGAAAATACAGAGAGGAGTAAGTGTATGAAATACATTGAGACTTTGCGGGAAGGGGAACGTGTGGGAGAAATCTACCTATGTAAAAATAGGCAGAGTGCTTTGACCAAGGCTGGGAAGCCTTATGAATCCTTGACTCTGCAAGATAAAACCGGAACATTGGATGCGAAGGTCTGGGATCCAAACTCTCAGGGAATTGATGAATTTGAGGCTTTTGACTATATTGCTGTTATGGGGGATGTTACCAGCTTTCAGGGAGCACTACAGTTAAATGTCAAACGTATTCGCAAGGTTCGTGAGGGAGAGTATGATCCCAAGGATTATCTTCCGGTCAGCGAAAAAGATATTGACCAAATGTATCAGGAGCTTACTGCTTTTATTCAAGAGATGAAAAATCCTTATCTGAAGAAATTATGTTCAGGGTTTTTCCTTGAGGATGCCGAGTTTGAAAAGAAGTTTAAGTTTCACAGTGCAGCGAAAAATGTACATCATGGTTTTGTGGGTGGTTTGTTGGAGCATACTTTGAGCGTGGTAAAATTATGTGATTACTATACAAAAATGTATCCGCTTTTGCACAGAGATCTGTTGCTGACAGCGGCTATCTTCCATGATATCGGAAAATTAAAAGAGTTGTCCGTATTTCCAGCAAATGACTATACAGATGCAGGACAGCTTTTAGGGCATATTATGATTGGTGCGGAAATGGTGGGAGAACGGATTCGTACAATTCCCAATTTTCCAGTAAAGCTGGCAAATGAATTAAAGCATTGCATTTTGGCACATCATGGTGAGTTAGAATATGGTTCTCCCAAGAAGCCTGCCCTTGCGGAGGCAGTGGCATTGAGTTTTGCAGATAACACAGATGCTAAAATGCAGACCATGAAGGAAGCTCTGGCAGCAGCAAATGGTAATTCTGATTGGTTGGGATATAATCGCTTATTTGAGTCAAATATTCGAAAAACCAGTGAAGAATAAACTTTCAGAAAAAGAAACTATTCAGAACCCGATAAAGATAGGAAATTAGGCTCTTCGGCTTTATTTGAAAGAGCCTGAAATTCCATTTTTAGGAAGGGCATAATCTCAAAAGGCTCTTTCGAGTTGTATGACAGTTCTACTGGCAGGTCTGTGACTTGCAAGCTGTTTCAAAAAATATGAACCTTTAACTGATAAATTGAAGATATGAGTGTCAATGGTGAATGGATGAATAGTTATCAAAAAATTAAGTGAGGAATCAAGATGTTTCAAAAAAATATGGAACTTCAGCTTCAAATTGAGGATATGAGCGTCAATGGTGAGGGGATTGGAAAAGCAGATGGGGTCGCGTTTTTTGTAAAAGATGCTGTGATTGGCGATCAGGTACTTGTGAAGATTATAAAAATGAAAAAGCGATATGGATATGCAAGGCTGTTAAAAATACTTTCTCCTTCTATGTATCGTGTCGAGCCATTGTGTAAATATTGGCGTCAGTGTGGCGGCTGCCAGATCCAAGCGCTGGATTATATGCAGCAGTTACATTACAAAGAGGAGAAAGTACGAAATAATTTAAGGCGCATTGGTGGTTTTTCTATAGCTGATACGGAAAAAAAAGAGCAGGGGATTCTTTTTCATCCGATCATTGGCATGGAAAAGCCTTTTTTCTACCGCAATAAAGCTCAATTTCCAATTGGCATGGATAAAAATGGAAAGATTGTCACCGGTTTTTATGCAGCCAGAAGCCATAATATCATTGCTAGCCGGTACTGTTATTTAGGTGTGGAAATTAATGAAAAAATATTAGATATAGTGATCTCATTTATGGAGAAACATCATATTTCCGCTTATGATGAGAGAACAGGTAAAGGATTGGTGCGCCATATCTTAATCCGTTTTGGATTTGTCACAAAGGAGATTATGGTCTGTCTGGTGGTCAATGGAAATAACCTGCCACACGCAGAATTATTAATAGAAGCGCTTAAAGAGCTTGAGGGCATGACCAGCATTGTATTGAATATCAATCAAAAAAATACAAATGTAATTTTGGGTGAGAAGCTCCTCAATTTGTGGGGACAGGATTATATTACAGATTATATCGGAGAAGTAAAATATCAGATATCACCATTATCTTTTTATCAGGTAAACCCAATTCAAACAAAAAAATTATACCAAACAGTATTAAATTATGCGATGCTTACAGGAAAGGAAACGGTATGGGATCTTTATTGTGGTATAGGAACGATATCCCTTTTCCTTGCGCAGCGAGCAAAGAAAGTCTATGGTGTAGAGATTGTTGCGCCTGCCATTGCGGATGCCAGAAATAATGCCAAGATCAATGGCATTGAAAATGTGAAATTTTTTGTGGGAAAGGCAGAAGAAATACTGCCAGCATTTTATGAGAATTATGTCAAAGAAACAGAGAATGACATCAAGGATATGGAGTTACAGTCTGGCACAGAATTATATGGAAATCAAATTGAGACTGATATTAGTGATACTGAGTTTAGGTTACAGCCTGGCACAGAATTATATGAGAATCAAGTTGAGATAGATATAAATGGAACAGCAGAGGAGCGAAAGATATCGCAGCCAGATGTAGTTGTAGTAGACCCGCCACGAAAAGGTTGTGACCCAAAATGTTTGGAGACGATTGTAAAGATAAGCCCAGCACGTGTTGTATATGTCAGTTGTGATTCTGCAACATTGGCGCGGGATTTGAAGTATTTGTGTGAGAGAGGTTATGAGGTAAGAGCAGTACAGCCTGTGGATATGTTTCCCCAGACGGTGCATGTAGAGACGGTTGTAATGCTTTCCCACAAAAAACCTGACAGCGTAATCAACGTAAAAGTCGAGTTTGGCGAGGGTGAGGGCAAAGTGCCGCTTGATAATATTGCCAAGAGAGCCGCAGCATACAAGCCGAAAGAGCGGGTTACATACAAGATGATTAAGGAGTACATAGAAGCGAAGTATGGCTTCAAAGTACATACCGCATATATTGCAGAGGTAAAGAGGGAGTTAGGATTGCCGATGTATGATGCTCCTAATGCGGTAGAGGAATTGAAACAGCCGAGGAAACATCCGACGGCGGAGAAAGCGGAAGCGATAAAGGATGCGTTGAAACATTTTGAAGTTATTTAAAGCCGTGAGCGTATCATTAGAAATAGTGGTACGCTTATTTTTTGTCCGAATCGTACCTTTGATTGGCTTGTTAGTTCTCTATATAATGAAATCAAAAAAGGATGGTGGACTTTATGAGAGAAAAGAAAAATCACTTGTATGTGGATAGTGGGGAACGGAGCATTTTGCTACATAGCCTTGTGGAACTGAAAAATCAGCTCATACAGCAAGGCAGATATACAGACTGTGTTGACGAACTTATTTTTAAGGTTATCCATGCGCCTATAAAAAAATTAAGAGTAGAACTGGCAGGGGGAAGTGATGTGCGATAAGGAATTTAAAGAACTGGTTAAAATAGCAGTAGAAAAATTAAAAGATGAATCCGTATTGAAACTGTTACAAGCCGATGCAAGTTATCAAAAGGATAGTAATAATGAGGGAAGTGCAGAGGACGCTTTTAATCAGCTTGATTTAACGGAAAAGCAGAGGAAAGTTTGCCAACATCTTATAGATTGCAGGGATAAGCAGGATTTTGAATACGGCACTCATGCCTATATTGCAGGACTGATGGATGCGTTTCATATTATGGCGGTATTGTTCCCAGAAAAATGGGATACAGAGAGAATAAGAGAAGCCTTATCACGACAGTGCAGATAAGACAGATAATAAAAGCAGAATAAATTTTACATAGCCGATTGGTGTAGTTAAAAAACAGCCAGTCGGCTTTTTTTATTGCCATGAATCCTTTACATAGCCACTCTGACAAAGTGGCTAAATTTATGCGAAAGGAGGACGCACCTATGTCAAATTGCAAAGTAATCGCTCTGACGAACCAGAAAGGCGGTGTCGGAAAGACCACCACGGCGGTCAATCTGGGCGTGGCTCTGGCACAGCAGGGCAAAAAAGTCCTGCTCATTGATGCCGATGCACAGGCAAATCTTACGATGTCGCTTGGCTATGGCAGACCAGATGACTTGTCAGATACGCTCTCAAGCATTATGCAGGATGTGATAGACGATAATCCTGTCAATGTCCAGAAAGCTATCCTGCACCATGATGAGGGCGTTGACCTGCTCCCGTCCAACATTGAACTGTCGGGACTGGAAGTAAGGCTGATAAACGCCATTAGCCGTGAAAGTGTGCTGAAAACCTGCATCAATGAAGTAAAAAAGAATTACGATACTATCCTTATTGACTGTATGCCGAGCTTGGGGATGCTGACAATCAACGCGCTTGCGGCTGCTGACAGCGTGGTTATCCCGACACAGCCCCATTATCTTTCCGCCAAAGGCTTAGAGCTGTTGCTTCGCTCCGTGTCTAAGGTCAAACGGCAAATCAACCCGCACCTGCGGATTGACGGCATCCTTATGACGATGGTAATGCCACGCACGAACATCTCAAAAGAGATTATGGCGACGGTAAAGAGTGCCTATGGGCAGAGGATTAAAGTGTTTGATACCCAAATACCCCACTCCATCCGAGCCGTGGAAGCCACAGCAGAGGGAAAGAGCATTTTTGCCTACGACAAAGGCGGCAAGGTAGCCGCCGCTTACGAACAGTTCGGAAAGGAGGTGGCTGAGCTTGGCGAGAAGCAGAGAAAGCAAAATCGAGCTGACCGCATACGATGACCTCTTTGAAACGGACGAGAGCCGTGCGGAAGCGAATCTAAGCAAAATTAGGGAAATCCCGATTGCGGAGATTGACGAGTTCCCAGACCATCCGTTCAAGGTCTTAATGGACGAGGACATGGAGCAGCTTGTGGACAGCGTAAGGCGGAGCGGCGTGATGACCCCTGCCACAGTCCGCCAGAAAGAGGATGGGCGGTATGAGCTTATCAGCGGTCACAGGAGGAAAAAGGCTTGCGAACTTGCGGGGCTTGAAACGCTCAAATGCGAGGTTAAGGAGCTGACCCGTGACGAAGCAATTATTGTCATGGTTGAGAGTAATCTCCAAAGGACTACTATCTTGCCGAGTGAGAAAGCCTTTGCTTATAAGATGCGGCTTGAAGCGATGAATAGGCAGGGGGAAAGAACAGATTTAACTTTTTCCCCAGTGGGTAAAAAGTTGAGGTCTGGTATAGAGCTTGCGGAAAATGTAGGTGATAGTCAAAGCCAGATTTATCGTTATATTCATTTGACCGAGCTTGTACCCGAAATCCTGCAAATGGTTGATGAACGCCAGATTGCTTTCCGCCCTGCGGTGGAAATCTCCTATCTTTCCGAGGAACAGCAATATACGCTTTTAGAAGCGATGGGCTACAACGATGCGACACCCTCTCTTGCACAGGCTATCAAGATGAAAAAGTTCATGCAGGAGGGAAAGCTCACGGATGAGGTTATCCAGAGCATCATGCAGGAGGAAAAGCCGAACCAGAAAGAGAAGCCCGCCTTTAAGGACGAGCGGATAACCAAGCTCATACCGAAATCCATCCCCAGAGGGCAGGAAACGGATTTTGTCGTAAAGGCGTTGGAGTTCTACAACCGCCACTTGCAGCGGAGCAAGGCTCACGAGAGGTAAGGCAGGAAAAATGAGAATTTTGGAGATGGACACCGAGGGGAAAGTCTGCCCTTTGGGAAACAGAAAAAATTTTTTAACTTCCCCCTCTCCACACCTCTCCCCCTAGATACTGCCAGTAACTATCCGAGAAAAGAACTATTAAAGGCTGTCCACATGGGCGGCTTTTTTTCTGCCAGAAAGTCAACTATCAACATGAGAACGAACAGGAGGTAATGAATGAAGATTCGTAAATTATTTCAAAGGGCTGCGGCGTTTGCGTTGGCTGCGGTCACGGCATTGTCCGCCGTCCCTGCCACGACAGTGTTTGCGGCGGGCGACATCGGCACGATTAGCTTTACCCACACCTACGACGGCGCAGGGAACGCAATCAGATATAATTCCAGTGCGAACATCGGCGGTCATACAGCAGGAGGCACGGGGGAATACAAATACCGCATGTATGTGGATGGGGAAACGGCTTTCTGCCTTCAGCCGGGCGTACCCTTAAAAACGGGGAACACGCTGGCAAAGGCGTCTTCCAACACATGGAACGCCCTCTCCGCAGACCAGAAAAAGGCGGTAGGGCTTGCCCTGCTCTACGGCTATCAGGGCAACAGTGGGAATTTATCTGGGAGCGATGACGAGAAATGGCTTGCCACGCAGACCCTTGTATGGGAGTTCGTCACGGGATGCCGTAATTCAGCAAGCCCGTACAGCCAGACAAGCACGACCGTTTACAGCCTGCACTTTGGCTCTAATTATGCAAACAGCGGGGCGAGGGCGGCTTACGACCAGATTGTGTCATTCATGACAAGGCACAGCACGATTCCAAGCTTCATGTCGGCGGGCAAGAAAGATATTACAAAAGAACTTGCCTATAAGGACGGGAAGTACAGTCTGACATTGACGGATAAGAATAATGCCCTCTCCGAGTATTCCTTTACCAGTTCCGACAGCAATGTGAAAGTTTCCAAATCTGGGAACAAGCTCACCATCACGTCAAAAAAGGCGATTGACGGCAAGGCGAGGATTACGGCAACGAGGAACAATACGCCGACAGTCAGCAGCGGGGCGAAGATGATTGCCTACGGCGACCCGAATTTACAGGACGTTATCACGGGCGTGGAGAACGTGGACACCATGACGGCGTATATCAACGTGGAAACGCCGACAGGCACGGTCGCATTGAAAAAGACTTCCGAGGACGGCGTTGTTGCGGGGATTTCCTTTACCATCAAGGGCGACGGCTTCAACAAGACCGTAAAGACAGATAAAGACGGAAATATTACGGTGGAGGGCTTATTCCCTGGCACTTACACCGTCACGGAACAGTCCATCGACCGCTACGAGCCGCAGAAAACACAGACCGTGACGATTATCGGCGGGAAAACCTCTACGGTCACGTTCAGCAATACCTTGAAGCGTGGAAGCCTTGAGGTTGTGAAAACATCCGAGGACAATCTTGTGGATGGCGTGAAGTTCCACCTTTACGGCACTTCTTTAAGCGGGCTTGCAGTGGATGAATACGCCGTGACCGATAAGAACGGGCTGGCGAAGTTTGAGAACGTCCTTATCAGCGGCAGCACGCCATATACCCTTGAAGAAGTGGACACGGCTATCCGCTACGTTGTCCCTGCATCCCAGACCGCCCCGATTGAGTGGAAGAAAGTAACAAAACGCAGTTTTACCAACATCTTAAAGAAATTCAATGTCACGGTATTAAAGACCGACGTGGAAACGGGGAAGAAGCCGCAGGGCGACGCCACCCTTGCAGGTGCGGTTTACGGCATTTATAAGGGCGAGGAGCTTGTGGACACCTACACCACCGACGAGAACGGGCAGTTTACAACAAAATATTATATCTGCGGGAACGACTGGAGCGTCCGTGAGATTGCCCCGTCCGAGGGCTATCTTCTGGATACCACAATCCACCATGTAGGCGCAGAGCCAGAGCTTTACACCGTGGAATATAACTCTGCCAAGAACGACGTAAACGAGCAGGTCATTAAGGGGAACATTGCCATCATCAAGCACACCGACAACGGCGAAACCCAGATTGAAACGCCAGAGGAGGGGGCTGTCTTTGAAGTATATTTGAAATCCGCAGGCAGCTTTGATGCGGCGGAGGAAACCGAACGTGACACGCTTATCTGCGATGAGAACGGCTTTGCCCAGACAAAGGATATGCCATACGGCATTTATACCGTACACCAGACCTCTGGATGGGACGGGCGTGAGCTGATGAAAGACTTTGACGTGTTCATCTGCAAGGACAGCCAGACCTACCGCTACCTTATCAACAACGCCAACTTTGAGAGCTATATTAAAATCGTTAAGAAAGACGTGGAAACAGGCAAAGTTATCCCGTATGCGGGGGCAGGCTTCCAGATTTACGACCCAGAGGGAAACCTTGTAACAATGAAATTCACTTATCCAGAAGTGACGGAGATTGACACGTTCTACACCACAGCGGACGGCGGGCTTATCACGCCGCAGACCTTAGAATACGGCAAGGGATATTCGCTTGTGGAAGTGCAAGCCCCATACGGCTATGTTTTAGACTCCGAGCCAGTTTATTTTGACGTGGAGCAGGAAAACTCCGAGGAAGAAAGTGGAATCACTATTGTCAAGGTGGAACGCTCCAATGTAGCGCAGAAAGGGAAAATTACGGTAGAAAAATCTGGCGAGGTATTCAGCAGGGTATCGGGAAACAAGGGGCTGTACCAGCCGATTTTTGCCGTGGATAATTTAGAGGGTGCAGTTTACGAGATTACCGCAGCCGAGGATATTATCACGACAGACGGAACAGTAAGAGCCGAGAAAGGCGAGGTCGTGGACACACTTACCACTGGTGAGGACGGAACAGCAGAATCTAAGGAGCTTTATCTCGGAAAGTATGAGGTAAAAGAAGTGACCGCCCCGTATGGCATGGTATTAAACGATGAAATTCATACGGTTGAGCTTGTGTATGCGGGGCAGGAAATTGAAGTGACGGAAACAGGCACGGAGTTTTACAATGAGCGTCAGCGTGTGGAAATCGACCTCAACAAAACCCTTGAGGTTGACGAAGCATACGGCGTGGGCAGCAACGGTGAAATCAAAGACGTCACGTTCGGTCTGTATGCAGCCGAGGAACTGACCGCAGCCGACGGCTCTGTTATTCCTGCGGACGGATTGATTGAAGTCATCTTCCTTGATGAGAACGGTCACGGAAAAGCTATCAGCGATTTACCGATGGGCAGCTATTATGTGCAGGAAATCAGCACAAACGCCGCTTACCTCGTCAGCGACGAGAAATACCCTGTTGACTTTGAATATGCAGGGCAGGAAACAGCCGTTGTGAACATCACGGCAAACGAGGGAGAAGCCATTGAAAACGAACTGATTTACGGCTCTGTCAGCGGCAAAAAGTCCAACGAGGACGGCAAAGATTTAGGCGGTGCGTTCATCGGCATCTTTCAGACGGGGACAACAGAATACACGAAAGAAAATGCAATCGCAACTGCCACATCCGAGGATGACGGCAGTTTTTCTTTTGCCGAAGTTCCGTATGGCACATGGGTAATCCGTGAAATCGAAAGCCCGAAAGGTTATGTACTCTCCGAGGAAGAAATCAGCGTAACAATCGGCGAAGTAGACGAAGTTGTGGAGATTGAGCTTGTAAATTATTTCATCAAAGGCAATCTCTCTCTGACTAAGGTAGACAAGGACTATCCAGACAACAAGCTCACAGGTGCGGTATTCGAGGTCTACTCTGATGCCAACGGCGACGGGAAACTGGACAAGAAAGACGAGCTGCTCGGCGAGATGGGCGAGGTGGAGAAAGGCGTATACCAGATGAACGACCTCAGATACGGCAAGTACCTTGTCCGTGAGAAAACCGCCCCGACAGGCTTCGTACTGGATGAGAACGTCTATCCCGTATCCATTGAGGAAAACGGCAAGACCTACAACGTGGAGAATGAAGCGGGCAAGGGCTTCTTGAATGAAGCGCAGAAAGGCTCATTAAAAATCGTCAAGACATCCTCTGACGGAAAAGTGGAGGGCTTCTCTTTCCGTGTCATCGGCAAAGATTACGACCAGACATTCAAGACGGACAAAAACGGCGAAATCGCCATTAACGGCTTGCGTATCGGCGAGTACACCGTGTCCGAAGTCAACGACAAGGCATCTTCTGGTTATATCCTGCCTACCGACCAGAAAGTGACCATCAAGACAGATGAAACGGCGACCGTCACCATGCACAATGAACTCCGTGACACGCCGAAAACAGGCGATGATTTCAGCTTAGGCTTATGGGTAAGCCTTGCGGCGGCATTTACAATCGGTGCAGGAATCTTCGGATTTGTGGGCTACAAGAGCGGAAGAAAGAAAAAGGAGGATTAAGGGATGAGGGGAAAGACAATCATTGCAGCCATTCTTGCCGTATTCATGGTAAGTGTGGCGGTATGGCTGAAAATCCGTAACAGGAAGAAATAAATTAAGACAGATTGATGTGGATTGGGGCGGTTGAAAAATACCGCTCTCTTTCCATTTATAAAGGATGTTTGTGCAAAGAAACACACGGAACGGAGGAATTTATGGACAGTCTGAAAACCATTGAGGGCAAAGTCAGAGCCGTCCTGCAAGAGAATGAGGACGCCAGAAACGACGACATGGTGCTGTACCTTGCCCTCTGCAACCTTTATCTGAAAGATGCGGGAAATATGCCGCTTGCCCAGATACTTTTGAACCATAAGGAGCTTGGCTTGCCGAGCTTTGAGAGCGTGGGCAGGACACGCCGCAAATTGCAGGAGAAATGCCCAGAACTTTTAGGGAGTGTGCGGATGCAGAAAATCAGAGCCAAAGGGGAAAAGGCATACCGCAGATATGCCAAAGAATCTTGAAGTGAGTAAAAAATTGAAAGAGAGGAGGAACGCCTATGGACGGTGAAACACGCTCCAATCAGGGCTATGAAATCATAGAGAGTTGCACAATCGGGAACACGGAGCTTGTCATCGGGCATCACCCGAAAGCCCCGAACCCGTATGTATGCTGGTACTGCAAGGGCGGCGACAACTATTACTGGGGCTGTTACTGCAATACCCTTGAAGCGGCGAGGGAGAAGCTGAACGAACGCTACCAGTCAGAGTGCCAGATGCCATACAATCAACAGCCAGATAAAAAAGTGAAGCAGCACGATGGGCGTGAGCGGTAGCATGAGCAGCAATGAAAACCATAAGAAATATGACTGCACGACCTGTCCTTATCCCCGATATAAGGACAGCCGTACTATTTTCTGCGATGTCTGCATCCAAAAGATGTAGGACGGATTTTGCGGACATTCAAAATAAAAAAGAATGTGGAGGTAACAGACAATGGCAAAATCATTATTTGAGGAACTGGGCGGCAAATACGAGCGGCAAGGAGATTACTTAATACCGTGCTTGACTGTACCCGCCGAAGAAGAACAGCCGATAGGCACATGGGGACAGCGGCATCTAGACTATTTGAAGAAGTACCGCAGGGTTACATACACCAATCTTCTCACAAGCGGCAGGCTCAATGCTTACCTTGCCGACATTGACAGGCAGGCGCAGGAACGCTTTGAAAGGCTCATAGAGGGCATGAAACAGGCACAGGGTATCACGGAACAGCTAAAGGAAGAAAACGCCTTAGAATGGACAGGAAGAATGAATAACATAAGGGGTTGTGCGAGGGAGATTGTGAATGAGGAAATAATCTACACATAACGGATTAGCGGCAGAGGGTTAAAGCTCTGTCGTTTTTCTTTTTCGGAGAGTTATGATTAAACGATGTGAAATCTCTTGCAATAGGATATATCATTTCTTGCTATAAGAAGCATAAACACTGGATAAGATTACTCCAATAATCTGAATTAAAATTGTTGACTTGAATTTTCCGATTGTTATAAAACGGTTATTTTTATGTGTTAGGCTTTTTTCATAGTAATAAATCTATTATTCACAGGAGGCTATTAATAATGGAAAATTTAATACTAGAAACTCAAAATTTATGTAAAGAGTTTGGCAGTCAAAAGGCAGTCGATAATATCTCTTTGCAGATAAAAAGAAACAGTATTTATGGCTTACTTGGTCCAAATGGTGCAGGAAAATCGACTATCTTAAAAATGCTTGTAGGACTTTTGCATCCTACAAGTGGTTCAATTTTATTTGATAATGGACAATGGAAAAGAAGTTCCTTATCTCAAATAGGTGCATTGATTGAAGCTCCTGCTTTATATGGAAATCTTACTGCAAGAGAAAATCTTTTGGTGCATACAAAACTTTTGGGAATACCAGATACCAGAATTGACGAGGTTTTGCAAATCGTCGATTTAAAAGATACTGGGAAGAAAAGAGCATCACAATTTTCGTTAGGAATGAAACAAAGACTTGGAATTGCGATTGCATTATTAAACAATCCTAAATTGTTAATTCTTGATGAACCTACAAATGGGTTAGACCCTTTTGGAATACAGGAACTAAGAGAACTTATATCATCTTTTCCGTCTAAAGGGATAACCGTTGTTTTGTCAAGTCACATTTTGACCGAGGTGGCACAAGTTGTTGATGAAATCGGCATTATTAGTAAAGGAAAGTTATTATATCAAGGCGTGCCTAATTCGCAAGAAAATCTGGAACAGTTTTTTACTGATGTTATTCTGAAAGGTGGGTGCGTATAATGAAAAGTATGTTTTCTGAATTAATAAAATATAAAAGAACATTTACTGCCAAACTGATAATTTTTATACCAGTGTTTTTTGCGGTTTATTCTATTGTAATAAATTATATTATTGAAAATAATGCTCAAGCTGCTAGTAATGCAACTGTCGCTTCGAGTTGGAATGTCTTTTTAGCATTAGTTTTTAACTGGTGGTCTTTCCTTTTTCTTCCTCTTGGAATGGGGCTGTTTGGTGGTCTGGTAGCTCTGCAAGAAAAAAAGGCTGGAAATTATAGGGTACAGCGTTCGCACGACATATCACCTTTTAAAATATGGATAAATAAAGTCTTTGGTATGGCTATTATTTCTTTTATGTCCAGTATTGTGCTGATTCTATCAATCATAGTTTCAGGGTTATTAACAGAAAAAGGGGCGATGCCATTAAGGCAGATTATTACTGCGGGTCTATTATGCTGGCTTGTTTCTCTTGTTCTTATTCCTATACAATTATGGATTGCTACAATGAGTGATTTTCTTTTAAGCATTGGGATAGGTATTTTAGGAACATTCTTAGGTGTAATGGTGGCTCCGACTTCGTATTGGATAGTTTGTCCATGGAGTTATGCAACAAGGCTAATGTGTCCGATTATAGGCGTACATCCAAATGGTGTTGTTCTGGACTCATCAAATCCTTTATTAGATACATCAGTTATACCGCTGGGAATTATAGTGTCAATTGTAGTATTAACTTTGGCTGTATGCTTAACAGGATTTTGGTTTAGCAGAAAGGAGCTATAATGAAGTTATTATCTTCCGAATGGTTAAAAACCAGACATACATTAATACGTTGGCTTATTTTCTTTTTACCGATTTTTATGTCGGCTTGTATTATAATTTACTTAGCAAACCGAAACAGTATAGCCATTGATACGATATATCAAACATATTTTATTATATGTTCCGCTATATTGATTCCAATAGAAACAGGTATTTTAACGGGGTTTTATGTTCAGGAAGAAGAACTTGCAGGAAATTTTAATGGCGTATTAAGTACAGGAATACCAAGGAGAAAAATTTATGTTGGTAAATTTGTGTTTTCAGTAGTATCCTTGACAATAAGCTACGCTTTAACTACACTAATTATCTGTATAGGATTAAGCATTGTGTTGCCGCAAGGATTTAATACGCCATTATTTTTGACGGCTTCATTATTATCCTTGATAGGAACACTTCCAATTTTAGCAATTCATTTGTGGATTAGCTTTGCTTTTGGAATCGGAGCATCTGTTGGGGTTGGTATTTTGGGAATTTTGGTTGCAGTGTTAATGGGAACAACTAATTTAGGAAATAATATATGGTATTTCTTACCGTGGACTTATCCAGTAAAAATGTCAATGTTTCCATTAGCACTGCTAGCACCATCTTCCCAAATGATAGCGAATAAAATTATTATACAATTTATTCTATGCATATCATTGAGCCTTGTACTGAGTATCCTGTTTTTGCTGTTCGGGATTATTTGGTTTGAAAAATGGGAAGGGCGGAAAAATGTAGAATAAATTCTGATGAAAGTGAGTGATAGCCTTGAGCAAAATTTTGATTGTTGATGATGAAACAGATTTGGTGTCATTATTGGAAAAACATTTAAATAAAAAAGGACACGAAGTTTTAACAGCTTATGATGGGCAAAGAGGAATTGAGTTGGCGAGGGAAAATCCAGATTTGATTATTCTTGATATTATGATGCCTAAAATAGATGGTTTTGAAGTGTGTCGGGCAATAAGGAATAGCGTACCTTGTCCAATTTTGTTTTTAAGTGCCAGACAATCCGAAATTGATAAAATCAAAGGTTTTTCACTTGGCGGAGATGATTATATTACAAAACCGTTTGGAATTAGAGAACTTATGGCAAGAATTGAGGCAAATTTACGTCGTGAAGAACGTACTCAATTTATAAATGCAGAAAACAAACGTACAAAATTTCATTTTGGCGAGTTAGTTTTGGATATATTAGGCAAAAACGTAAATATACGTAATATGAAAATTCCATTAACCAAAACGGAATATGAGATAATAGAATTTCTTGCTCTCCATGCAGGACAAGTCTTTACAAAAGAACAAGTTTATGAACAAGTTTGGGGATATGATGGTACTGGAGATAATACTACCGTTGTGGAAAGAATAAAAAGAATCAGAAGCAAAATTGCAGAAGTAGACCCAGACACACAGTATATTTCTACTGTATGGGGAATTGGGTATAAGTGGAATAAAGAGAGGTGATTTGACAAAATGAAAAATTGGTCATTAGTATCACAATTTCGAATAACGCTTATATGGATTATCTTGTCAACCATACTAGCCTCGTTCGTCACTTATATTCTCGTTGCAGTAATATTTATGTATGGTATAAGTAGCGAGAAAATTTATCCTGCTGATTATTATGAAAGTCAAATTCCTCTTGTTGAAGATTATGTAAGAAGCCATTCTGATAAAGGTATAAGCTCTTTACAACAGGAGGATGTAAGTGAACTGATTACAGGAGATACTATTTATTATCAATTTACAGATAAAAATGGAAAAAAGCTATACGGAACATATAGTAATGATATTTTTGATTCTAAAGAAACGATGTACCAAAAGATAAATTCTACATTTATAAAAGACAAATATTATATTCACACTATTCCTATTATTACTGATATCGGGAACATAGACGGTGCTGTTTCAATCATATATTCTTTGGATATGTCAACGATAAACAATGCAAATCCGTGGATGCCTGTGGTCTTAGTATTTATTATTTGCTCTCCATTTTTATATATGGTTTTATTTACACTTATATTTTCAAGGAATTTTGCTAAAAGTGTTATAAAACCTTTGAAAATTCTCACAAAGGGTACAGAACAGATAAAGAATAGTAACCTTGATTTTGAACTTGATTATCATGCAAATAATGAACTTGGTGCATTGTGCGAATCTTTTTCGGCTATGCAAAATGCACTCAAGAACTCTTTATCCGCACAATGGAAAATGGAACAAGAGAGAACAGAAAATGTACAAGCCCTGGCACATGACTTAAAATCTCCATTATCTATAATCAAAGCATATACAGAAACGTTGATAGATGATACAGAAATAGATGTTGAGCAAACAGAATATCTTTCTGTAATAAAAGAAAATACCGAAAAAAGCATAGTATTGGTTAATCAAATGCAGTACACAACGGAACTCACTTTGCCAAATGTAAATATAGAGAAAGATTCTATAAATTTGGAAGAATGGTTGCAAAAAAAGAGAGCCGAATACGAATTACGGGCAAAAGATAAAAAGGTTTGTATTTCATTGAAAATGGCTTCTGATATCCCTGCCACTATATTTACTGATAAGAACAAATTAGAAAGAATTTTAGATAATGTTATTTCCAATAGTATAGAATATGTTCCCGTATCGGGGAGAATAGAGATAAATGTTGAAGCTGATGAAACATATATTTATTATGCTGTTTTGGATAATGGGGATGGCTTCAGTTCAAAAGATTTAAATAAAGCTTTAGAACGATTTTATCGTGGAGATGAAGCACGTTCAAGTAAAGGCTCTCATTCTGGATTAGGATTATATATTGTAAAGCAGTTATCAGGCCTTCTAGGAGGCTCTGTTGAAATATCAAATCCACAATCTGGAGGAGCTTGTGTGAAATTTTGGCATACTTATTAAAAATGCAGGGAAGAAAATACAATGAGAGAAATACACTGGATATATTGCCCGAATTGTGGCAATAAGACTCGTGACAGACTTAGGGAAGATACTATTTTGATGAATTATCCTCTTTACTGTCCGAAGTGCAAGCGAGAAACTTTAATTAACGCAAAGAAATTACAGATTATTGTCATCACAGAGCCAGACACATAGATGCGGAGCCGATGAACTTGTGAAATAGAATCACAGTTTGTCGGCTCTGTTTTGTTTCATAAGGCTTGAAGGCGAAAGCCCACCATATAAAAAAACGGTGTATTGGTGGGCGGTATTGCTATGCCCGAAAAGACTTAACAGACACTCTCCAGACCTGTTTTAAAGTTTGGAGGGATTTTTTATGTCCTTTTTTCGGGCAGTAAACTATCTGCTCATGCAACGCAGAATTTATCCATACATAGCATATCGGGGAATGGCAGGAAGCCAGTTAAAAAAATCCCTGTTTATGCAACGCTACTTCTCACCATGAAACCAGAAGTAGAATCTCCACTTAACAGAATATGTATCTCCTATAACCGTAGAGGTCACAGAACCTTTGCGGTTTTTCTTTTGTCGTTTTTTATCGGAATGTGCCGCAGGGCTGTTTCCGCTGCTGGCTGTCGTTCGCCACCTTTCCAATCAGGATTTTTTACATTTTCAAAAATTCAGATTGGAGGAAATAAGAAATGGCATATAACCACGGACGTGAGGACAGGAAATGGTGTATCTGGAAAGAAGCCGAGGAAAAGGTGCTGCGGGAGTGCGGTGTTGATGAAGCGGTCATTGAGCAAATCCGTATTGAGGACAGGGTAGACTTTAATTCCAACAGGCGGTTTTACCGATGGACGAGCGACTTCGGGGAATACCTTGAGGGAATGGCGGATGCCGAACAGCAGGCGGAGCCGAATACCGTTGAGGACTTACTGGACGAGATTGAGGACGAGAAACTGTATCAGGCATTGCTTACGGTGGACAAGCATACCCTGCTCATTCTCCTGCTGAAAATGCAGGGGTATTCCACAAGGGAGATTGCGGCGGTGGTAGGGCTTACCGAAAGGGCGGTCTATAAACGCCTTGAAAGGCTCCGCAAAAAATTAAAGCCTATTTTTTATCCTTTCGGGGAAATTTAAGCATCCCCACGGGCTATTGGGTGGGAGGGCAATCCTCTCACTCAATTTTTTTCGGGAGGAAAGAAAATGGCATACGGGGCAAAGACATATACGCTTCGGGAGGAATCCACGGAAAGCGGAGCAAGGTATTTTATCAGCTTTAAGGACGGGCAGGGGGAATACCATGAACTGGAAGTATCAAAACAGCTATTCTTTGAATTTCGGCAGATGGAGCGCAGGAACAGGAACTTGCAGCAATGGAACCAGCGGCACAGGGAATTTAACGAGGTATGGGATGAAACGCTTTACAGACGTGCGTTAAGAGTGCCTAAAACGCTTGATGAAAGAATGATTGAAAAAGAACGGAACGAACTGTTTTACAAAGCGGTTGCCCGACTGCCAGAGATACAAAGGCGGCGTTTCCTGCTCTACTACGAGTATGATTTCAACTTTTACCAAATCGGCGAAATGGAGCATTGCACCGCTTCCGCAATTCAGAAATCCGTTTCAGTTGCGAGGGAAAAGGTTAAGGCAGAAATGAGGAAGTATCTCCAACCGTGACCGTTACCGCCCGAAAAAGAAATCTGCTCTTGATTGGCGTGGGACTGGCGGCATTACATACTCTCATTTTTTTCGTGGGAGTAAATCTTTTTAAGGAGGTTTATTTTTATGTGCAACAAAACCAAAGACACCGCCCGAAAGGAGGAATCCCATGCAGAAGCTTCAGACGGTCAACGCCGACACGCTCCTTTATGAGCCGCTTGAGAAACCGTCCTTTGTGGTGGACAGTCTGATACCCACGGGTTTAACCCTGTTCTGCGGCTCACAGAAAATCGGCAAGAGCTGGCTCATGTTAAAGCTCTGCCTCTGCGTGTCGCAGGGAATCTCTTTGTGGGATATGCCGACACAGGAGGGCGATGTGCTTTACCTCTGCCTTGAGGACACATTCTGCCGTATCCAGGACAGGCTGTTCCATTTGACGGATGAAGCGAGTGGGCGGCTTCACTTTGCGGTGGCAAGCGATAAGCTGTCAGACGGTCTTATCGTGCAGTTAGAAGATTATCTGAAAGAATATCCCGACAGCAGGCTCATTGTGATTGATACCTTGCAGAAAATCCGCACCGCATCCAAAGACAACGCCTATGCCAGTGATTACGGGGATATTTCCCTTATCAAAGACTTTGCCGACAGGCACTCTCTGGCGGTCATTGTCGTACACCACATCCGAAAGCAGAATGACAGCGACGTGTTCAACAAAGTGTCTGGCACGACGGGATTGACAGGAAGTGCGGACGCAACCTTTGTTCTGGAACAGGAAAGCCGTGCGTCCAATGCCGCCAAGCTGTATGTGACGGGCAGGGACACGCCCTATCAGGAGTTCACGCTCCGTTTCCGTAATTGCAGTTGGGAGCTTGTGGAGCGTAAGGAGCAGGAGCAGCTTGCCAAAGAAGCGATACCAGACATTCTCTTTCGGTTAGTGGATTTCATGCAGGGCAGGGAGGAATGGACTGGAACGGCAACGGAGCTTCTGGAACAGATGGGGGAAACGGGAACGCCGCCCAACATCATGACGAAGCGGCTCAACGAATACCGCGCCAGTTTCCTCAGCGAAAACAATATCCGTTACGGCTACCACAGGAAGAAAGGGTGCAGGGAGATTTCCCTCACAAGGCAGTCGGGTGACGGTGGTGACGGTTAGATTGGGATACCCCCTTCCATTGTCACCGTCATAGCAAATATTTGTAAAATCGGCGGTTCTGCCCTGCGGGAGAACACCCCGTAAACGCAAAGTGCAGGCGTGGGCATTACTCGCCCTCTTCGGCTCGTAAAGCCACCCCTGCGGTCAGAAAAATCTACCGATTTTTCCGACTGCGTTTACAGGGTGTAACACACTACACTTTGCCCTGCAAAGTCGTGTGCCAGACGTTCCCTCTGGACTCCCTTAAAGCAGGGCTTACGCCCTGCCCATCCTCTGCCTTGCGGCTTCGGATGGAAGAATGTGCGGTGACAGTCGGCGGCTCCCGTGGAGGTATCCCAAAAACACCGTCATCACCGTCACCCACCGTCACCTTTTGGGAGATTACCCGCCGAAAGAAAGGAAGATGATGAACTATGCCTTATGCAATCCTGCGTTTCCAGAAACGCAAGGCAGGCGGCGTTGCTGCTTGCGAACGCCACAACGAGCGGAAGAAAGAAGCCTATAAAAGCAACCCAGACATTGACGTGGGACGCTCCAAAGATAACTACCATCTTGTGAATCCGCCCCGTTACACCTACAAGAAAGAGATAAACCGAATGGTAGCCGAAGCGGGCTGCAAGGTGAGGAAAGACAGCGTGATGATGGTGGAAACGCTCATGACCGCTTCGCCAGAATTTATGAACCAGTTACCGCCCGAAGAACAGAAAGTATATTTCCAGACGGCTCTTGACTTCATTTCGGAGCGTGTGGGGAAGAAAAATATCCTCTCCGCAGTCGTCCACATGGACGAGAGGACACCCCATATGCACCTATGTTTTGTTCCGCTTACGCCCGACAACAAGCTGTCAGCGAAGTCTATCTTAGGCAACCAGAAATCCTTATCCGAGTGGCAGACCGCCTATCATGAGCGTATGTCTGCACGGTGGAACGAATTAGAGAGAGGTCAATCTTCAATGGAAACCAGACGGAAGCATATCCCCACATGGCTCTATAAACTGGGCGGCAGGCTTGATAAACAGTATGAGGAAATCGTGTCTGCCCTCTCCGACATCAACGCCTTTAACGCAGGGAAAAAGCGTGACAAGGCTCTGGAACTGATTGCGGCGTGGCTCCCAGACGTGGAGAAATTCTCTAAGGAAATCGGCAAACAGCAGACGTATATCGACAGCTTGAAAGAGAGAATTGGGCAGGAATCCGACTATGCGGGGCGTATGCGTGATGAAAAGTATGAGCAGGAATTAAAGGTACAGAAAGCCAACCAGAGGATATTTGAATTGCAGAAAACCAACCAGCAGATGGAAAAGTTATTGAAAAAAATACCGCCAGAAGTATTAGAAGAATTGCAGAAAAGCAATCGGAATAGAGAGAAAGAAAGGTAGGAATGTGAATGAAGAAACAGGATTTTAAGGTATTAAAGACCGCAGATTTATATCCGTTTCCCGATAACCCGTTTCATGTTGTGGAGGACGAAATGCTGTCAGAATTAGCAGAGAGTATCAAAGAGTTTGGCATTGTAACGCCGATTATCACACGCCCGAAAGAGGACGGGAACGGATATGAGATCATTGCAGGACAGCGGCGTGTCCGTGCTTCGGAGCTTGCAGGGATAAACACAATCCCCGCTTTTGTCCTGCCCTTAGACCGTGACCGAGCCATTATCACTCTTGTAGACAGCAACTTACAGCGTGAAAATATCCTGCCATCGGAGCGGGCGTTTGCCTACAAGATGAAATCCGAAGCCATGAAGCGGCAGGGCTTCCGCACAGACTTAACCTCGTCACAAGTTGGGACGAAGTTGCGGACAGACGATAAAGTGGCGCAGGGCTTCGGCGTTGGCAGGATGACCGTGCAGCGTTTTATCCGATTGACGGAGCTGATACCGCCGATTTTACAGATGGTGGACGAGGGGAAAATCGCCCTCACGCCTGCGGTGGAACTGTCCTTTTTGAAGAAAGAAGAGCAGGAAGACCTATTCGCCACAATGGAGAGCGAGGAAGCAACGCCCTCACTCTCACAGGCACAGCGGATGAAAACCTTGAGCCATAGCGGGTGGCTTGATATGGATATGATATTTTCCATTATGACCGAGGAAAAGGGAAACCAGAAAGAAACCGTGAAAATCGGCATGGAGCGGTTAAAGAAATACTTCCCGAAAGGCACAACGCCGAAGCAGATGGAGGACACTATCATCAAACTTTTAGAGCGTGAATTGCAGAGGAAACGGAACAGGGACAGCCGCTAAGCTTCTCTTTTCGGGAGGTAAATATAAGACACTGGAAGAAAAAAGACAGCCAGATAAGACAGAGAGTTGAGGTAGAAAATGAAAGAAATCCAGTACGAGATTGTAAAAGAAATCGCCGTATTGTCTACGAGCGGCAGCGGCTATACAAAGGAAATCAACTTAATTTCATGGAACGGGAACGAGCCGAAGTATGACATCCGCAGCTTCTCCCCGAACCGTGAGAAGTGTGGCAAGGGAATCACGTTGACCGCTGATGAAGCGGCGGCTCTCCTTAAAGCATTGCAGAAAGAAGTAAAGAGTGAGGATTGATTGTGTCTGATTTGGCAGAGCAGGGGGATTTTATATACTCCCCTGCCCTGTCTGGAAAGGAAGATTTGAATATGGGCGAGGATAAGACAGCGAACAAAAAGAGAAAGCGTATCATGCCAAAAGCACAGGTGCAGGTAATTATCAGTCGGGAATATGTCGGCACACAGACCGTTGCGGAAGCATTTATCCCGATTATCTCCGAGGATATACGGAGGGAGATTGCCAAAGATGACACCTTCGACAATGAGGGTATATCCGCTTAGAATGTACGCAATGGAACATGAAACCTATTAGAACAAAGACGGAGGTTTAACAGTATGGCAGGAATCAAAGAAGAAAAGAAAATATATTTAGTCGGCATTTACTGCCGCTTGTCAAAGGACGATGGCACGGATAACGAGAGTGCGAGCATTGCCACACAGAAATCCATCCTCACAGATTATGTAAAAAAGCAGGGCTGGCACTTGGCAAAAACGTATGTGGACGACGGTTATTCTGGTACGAATTTTCAAAGACCGAGCTTCCAGAACATGATTAAGGATATTGAAAACGGGCTGATAAATTGCGTGATTACGAAAGATTTATCCCGTCTGGGGAGGAATTACCTTGACTGCGGCTTATATCTGGAAGTCTTTTTCCCAGAGCATAATGTGAGGTATATAGCGGTTAATGACGGCGTGGACACGCTCAATAAATCGGCGATGGACATTACCCCATTCCGCAATATCCTAAATGAAATGTATTCTGCTGATGTGTCGGTCAAGATTAAATCGGCGTACCGTGCAAGGTTTCAGCAGGGGAAATTCATGGGGACATATGCACCCTACGGCTATATCAAAGACCCCGCCGACCATAACCACCTGCTGATTGATGATAAGGTTGCCCATGTGGTAAGGGAGATATTTGACCTTGCACTTGCAGGAAACGGAATCTCTAAAATCCGCAAGTACCTTAATAAACAGCACGTTTTACGCCCTGCCGCTTATGCGGCGGAGCAGGGGGCGGCAGGTTATGAACGGTACTTTGAGGACAACGAAGAAAACCGCTATATTTGGAGTGAGAACAGCGTGAGGGGCATTTTAAGAAGCCCAATATATGCGGGAAACCTTGCAGGCTACAAGCGGATTGCCGCCAACATGAAAAGCAAGAAACGCCCCTCTAAGCTGCCCGAAGAGTGGGAAGTGATACCCGATACCCACGAGGGGATAGTGACGCAGGAGGAATTTGATACCGTACAGCAGCTTATCACAAGCCGCAGACTGCCAGAGAACAAGGGCGGCTTTGAAAATATCTTTGCAGGCGTTATCAAGTGTGCGGACTGCGGCTACGCTTTGCGGGCTATGAGCGCCAACAGGAGAAAACGCCCCGACATCATCGACTGCGTACAATATACCTGTAATAATTATGGCAGGTATGGCAACGTCATGTGTACCGCACATGCCATTGAAGCGAGGGACTTATTCAATGCTGTCCTTGATGACATTAACCGTTTTGCGGATATGGCGGTGAATGACGAGCGGGCGGTGAGGGCAATTGAGAAGCGGCTCACGGAAACAGACCAGAGCAGGGCAAAGGCACTGGAAAAGGAACGGAAGAAACTAAACAAACGTCTTGCGGAGCTTGACAGGCTGTTTTCCTCTCTCTATGAGGATAAGGTCATGGAGCGTATCACCGAGCGGAATTATGAAATGATGTCGGGGAAATACCAGAAAGAACAGCTTGAAATCGAAGCGAGATTGAAAGAGGTAACGGAAACTCTTAATGAAAGCTACGAGAAATCGCAGGGAATCCGTGACTTCCTCTCCCTTATCCGTAATTATCAAGGCTTAAAAGAACTGGACGCAACAGTCATAAATGCACTGATAGACAAGATACTTGTTTCGGAGCGTGAGAAGTCAGCAGACGGAACAGTGAAGCAGGAAATCAAGATTTACTATAAATTCATCGGCTTTGTCGGTGAATTACATATCACACCCACAAAGCGGTGGACAGCGTTGCCACCAAAGAATTGTATGGTGTGCGGTGTTGAATACGTTCCCGGCTCCGCTATCTCAAAATATTGCCCGACATGTGCGAAAAAGGTGCAGAGGGAGAAATCAAACGAGAGCAAACGCAGGAGTAGGGAACAAAAAAGGATGGTATGTATTGAACTGTCCGCAAAAAATGACCGACTGATTTTAGATGAGCAGAGGGAGAAAAAGCAAAGAAAGGAGAACCCCGATGGAGAATGAAGAAAAACGGATGATTAGCTCCTATGAGGTCACGCAGAGCATCCACATCGGAAAAAAGGAAGTCGTGTTCGGCATAGATGAGAAAGAGGAATACCCGTATCTTGTCTGCTGCTGCACTTACGACAACCCGCTGTCCGCAGAATGGGTAACGGATGCGGTCGGCTCTGACGACTATCTGGAAGCCATGCAGATGTTTACCGACAGGGTGCAGGAACAGATAGAAAGTGTAAGAGCCGAGCAGGAACAGTTCAAGTTTGACATGACCCCGTTTACCATAGACGACTGCATCCCAGACGACAAATGCGGCAGCATTGTGGGAAAGGTCGTTGTCATCAATGCCGAGGTCAACCGCCATGAGTACAGGCATTCTGCCTACCAGCTTGTACTGGCGGACGGCGGTCACGGTGCGTTGGGCGGCAGAGGGCAGGCGGTGTTCGGCACTTCCCTTGCGGACGGAAAGCACGCCCGATGGGAACGGTGCGACGTGCTTGGGGAAATCAAGCCAGAGAAGATGCCCGTCTGGGCAAAAGAAGCCCTCGCAAAAATCCAATCGCAGGAAAAGGCGAAGAAATCAAAGAGCAGGGAGGAACGCTGATGGAGATACGGGCTTTAACGCAATCCGAACAGAAATACACCTACGCCCAGAGTATGCAGCTTGAGGGGCAGACGGGATGCATTGGGCATCTCCGTGGGGACTTTGGCGGCTCTGGGAACGAGTTTCATACCGATTGGTCTGATACGAGGGAACAGTGGAAAACCGATGAATTTAAGTCGGGGCTTGACGATGTAATCAATGCCCTGCGTGAAGATAAGGGGCTTCTGCACAGCCGCCGTGATATGTCGTCGGCTGCAAGGCAATCCCCCGATGCCGCCTTTATGGGGAACTACTGTACTGAGTACGGTTTCCGTGTGGACATCGACAAGCACGCTTTCCTGCTCCGCTGCAACCCCACAAAGGGCGATTACAATTTTTACTGCTACTGCTATGTGAAAGAATGGCTCGACAGGCATATATCCAGAGCAGAACAGGGAATCCGCTTTATTGACCCCCATTACAAAGAGCTGTTCCGCATCCCAGACGGCGGGAAAATCATTATCACTTATGATTGGGGAGAAAAGGCGGAAAAAAGCTGCCGTTTCATTGACGAATACCATACCGAGGTGGGCAGCAACCTCTACCACATCTGCGAGTTTGCCGAGCGTATGGAAAGGAACGGGCATAGCTGCGAACCGAAGCCGCAAGAGCCGCCGTCCGCACAGAAAGCCCCGAAGCACAAAGACCATGAGCGATAGGAGGTATGGGATATGGCAGTCAACCAGAAAGCCGTTAAGGTTCTAAATAAGATATTTGAAGCGGGCTTTACCGAAGAAAAAGCTATCGCCGCCATGACGATGGACGACATTCTCTCCATGCAGGGAATCACGGTGGCGGACATCACGCTCATCAACGAGCTGCAAAAAAGCATCAAGGGGAACAGGGTCATCTCATTTCTGGGAGGTGGCACGGAGTGAACGCAGCAAGGCAGGTCTGCATGACGGACAGCAAAGGCAGGACGCTTTTTTCTGTCCCCGATGGCGACATCATCCGTATGTTTTATGGGAACGGGGAGGATTATTTTGCCGTCTGCCGCTATCTGGACGAAACCCATGCAGAGATTGACGGCGTAAGGTGTGCCGTTCGGGAGTTTGCACAGAGGATGGAACAAAACAGAATCAGCTATGCCCCTGCTTAAAGGCGGGGCATGGACAACAGGAGGATTGATATTTTTATGGAACAGACTGTTTTATCGGGCGGTGATAGGGATTGAGTACCGAGCTTATCAACCGTATCACAGTAAAGAAAGACGGCGTGTATGTATCTTCCCACAGCTCCAACGACACCTCTCCGTATCATTCATGGAGGTGCAGGGGCTTGTCGGAAATCTATGCCGCCGAGGGGCAGAAAGGGCTTGACCGTGAGGTTATCCGTATGCTCTACGAGTATGCCGAACTGCGTGGCTCGCATAAGAGCCTTGAACGCTACCGATACGCAAAGGATACACCCGCCGCCCGTGCCGTCTATCAGAAATATATGGATAATATAGACGACCGCTATGGGCAGATGGACGAAGCCGACCAGAAAAGCGTCTGGTACAAGCCCACGGAAAAGGCAAAGGAATACCGAGCCTATGAGCGGGACATGAGGGAAAAGATGTATTCCGAAATCGCTGAACGGTGCGGGGAATACGACAGGAAGCAGAAAAACAAAGATTTGGAACGATAAGGAGGTGTGAGCCTATGGCTGCAAAATACCAGCTTATTACAGAGCTGTACCGCCGCACGGGGAGGGACGTCACGAGAAACCCGCAGGCTTGGCAGGGCTTTTTATCCTCTGCCTGCCGCAATTACAAGTGCCGCTTTGACGAGCAGCTCTTAATCTACGCCCAACGCCCAGACGCCACGGCAGTCGCCGAGATTGGCACATGGAACAGGCTTTTTAAAAGGTGGGTGAATAAGGACAGCAAAGGCATAGCGGTCTTTGACCCGAAAGGACGCAGGAACACGCTGAAATATTATTTTGACGTTTCTGACACCCATGAGGGCTATTATGGCAGCCGACCCGTCCCGATATGGCGGATGGATAAGCGGTACGAGCAGCCCGTCATGGAACGGCTTGCGGACAGGTTCGGCGGCACGGAGGGCGGCGATTTTGCCACATTTTTAATAGGGACGGCGGAGAACGCCGTGGAGGACAATTTACCCGATTACCTCTCACAGCTAAAGGACTGCATGAAAGACAGCTTTTTGGAGGAGCTGGACGACTATAATATAGAAGTGATTTACAGACGGCTTGCCGCAAACAGCGTCGCTTATATGCTGTTGAGCCGCTGCGGACTGGATGCGGACGGGTATTTTGAGCATGAGGATTTTGCGGAGATTATAAATTTCAACACGCCCCAGACATTGAACGCCATCGGCATCGCCACAAGTGACATTTCCGAGATGGCGTTAAGGGAAATCTCTGCGGCAGTCCGAAATGTGCAAATCGAAGCAAAATGTCAGAACCGCACATTTGCAAGGAACATTGCAAGCCAGTATGATAAAGGCAGGAAACAACCCGAAAGGAGCGAAAATAATGAGCGAAATCACTTACACGAAACAGGCGGACTACCTTATACCCGACCTGACATTACCGACAGAGCCAGAGCTTCCGCTTGGCAGGTACGCTTTGATGCACAGGGATTATCTGGAACAGCACAAAAGAGTGACCTATCTCAATCTGCTGACGTCGGGCAGGCTGAACGCACACTTACACCAGACCGAGCAGACGGCGTTGCAGCGGCTGGAGCTTCTGACGAAGCAGTTAGCAGCCGAGCAGGGAGTGACGGAGGAACTGAAAGAGAAAGCCCCGATGCAGTGGCTCGGCATGATGAACAATATCCGCAGCCAAGCGGAGGAATTGATACTGGAAGAACTGATTTTCAATTAGGAAATTCAGAACCAGAGCCGCAGTCAGACGGCGGCAGGCAGGAAGAAAAAGCAGCTGCGGCACAGACGGCAGAGCCAGAAGGACAGACAGAAAAAGGCAGCGTTGCCAATGAGGAAGAAGTTGCCGCAAATCTCCCGACCGTGGACGAACAGATTGAAAGGATAGCTGAAGCAGAGGACGAGAAAGCCTCTGCTTTTGCCGTTTCACAGGAGGATATTGATGCCGTCCTTGTAAAAGGGAACAGCGTTGCGAACGGGAAATACCGTATTTATCATCAGTTCCAGAAGCAGGAAGATAAAAAGAAGAACATTGATTTTCTGAAAAGGGAATACGGCACGGGCGGCTTTTTCGTTGATTTTTCAGACGGCACGGAGGGGTATGTGTGGTACAGCGGCAAGGGCATCACCATTGACCGTGACGGCATTTCCACCGAACACGACCTTGTTTTGAGCTGGTCGAAAGCGGAAAAACGGCTGCGTGAGCTGGTTAAGGATAATCGCTACCTCAATCCCAAAGAAAAAGACCATTATGCCGATTATCTGGAAAGCGTGTCTGCCCCGCAGTATGAAATCGACACCCAGAGGAAACTGGCAAGGCAGCGTTTTATTGAGGAAAAAAGGGAACTGCCCCCTGCGGACAAGCGGGACACGCTCGCTCTGCGGCTTTCTGACTTTATCCGTGACTTGGACGGCTATGAGAAAGACTTGTTGGGCGTGATTGGATGTAGGGATTTTGCGGATATGCCCGCTGACCTTATGGAACAGACATTACAGCATCCAGACAACGTGCAGGAGATGTTAGACTTCCTCTCCCTTGTGCAGAAAAAGACGACCAGCGTTTACAGCCGCAGCAATGCGTGGCGTTTCTCGCAGGAGCTTACAGAGCTTTACCCTCTCCGCTACCTCTACCACGAGGGCGACGTGGTGTATATCGGGGCGGACAAATATGAGATTACCGCCTTTGATGAGAACGCCGTGTCCCTGCGAAATGCGGAGTTCCCGTTGTTCGGAAAAGAGTTTAGCAGGGAGGATTTTGAGCAGAAATTAAAGGAGAACCCTGCGAACGACCATTTAAAAACGGTCATCACCGAAAGCCAGAAAACAGAAACACTTGCCGAGGAAAAGCCCGACAGCATCACCCTCTCAATCGGCTTCTCCGAGCATCCCGCTTTTTATGACAAGGAGCTGAACGACCGATTTACGGATTTGAGTTTCGCTCTGGGAAATAAACTGCTCGGCATTCTGGACGAAAAACAGAACCGTGAAAGGGAGAATGAGGAGAACCATGTCGGATGGTATCATAAGACCGATTTTGAAATCCATGCCGTCATCGGCGGCGAGGAATTTAATTATGAAGGGCGGTTTGACATCGGCGACGGCGAGGGGGATTTAATCGCCCATATCCGAAATTTTTATGAATATTCCCTCTCCCCCGACTGCCCGTTTATCCCAGAATGGAAACGGCAGGGCGAAGATTATTACCGAGAGAAAATGGAATCCCTGCGTCTGGGGCATGACGTGTTTATCCCGTTCTTAGAGCGAAACACCGAGCTGTCCCCAGAGGATGAAAAGCGGCTTGGCGAGATAATGGCTACCGAGGATGACTGGTTTCACAGGAGGAAAGAGCCTGCCGAGGAAGAACTTCTGGAACAGGCGAAAGGCTGTATCGACGCATACTGCGATGCGGAGTTTGGCGGCGATGCCGAAGTGGACTATACGGATTTATCCAACGTCAAGATTGCCTTTCAGAATACCGAGGACGGCTTGCACGGGATACAGGCATCCGCCAACCTCTTGCAGTACCGCATGGAAACGTATGTGGACGGCGTTCTTGCAGAATATACGCAGTATAATGACCTTGCAGACCTTATCCAGAACGCACTTTCTAATCTGTACTACCACGATTTAGTGTCCTTGACGGAGGAACAGCTTGAGCCGTTCTATCGGGAGGAAAACAAAAAGGCGGCTGAAAACCCAAGCCCAGACATCATCTCTGATGAAACAGAACAGAAGCCCCATTACACGGTAGAGCAGACTTCCGATGCTTTTGCTGACCCATTTATCATACGGAATAATGAAGCCCCAGAGGACAGTACCGACCGATATTACGACGTAGGCGGCATCTACCAGACCTTTGAAACCGAGGAAGAAGCACAGGAATACGCCGACACCTTAAACAGTGCGGAGCATATCACGGAGCTATTTGCAGCGAAAGATGCGGAGCGTGAGGAACAGCAGAAATCAGAGCCTGCCCCGTCTGGGACGGATGAAAAGCAGGATAATTCTGACCTTATCGGCAAAGAGCTTATGATTGACAACCGCCGTTATCTTATCGAGAGCGTCGGGAAAATCAGCGGCGATGTTTCCATGCGTGACATCACATTTCAGAACAACATGGGCTTCCCGATAAACCGTGTGGAGAAAGTGAGCTATGTCCGCAGGCTCTTGGAGCAGGCAGAAAAAGAACCACAGCCCGAAGAAAAGATAGAATCTCCCGTAAAGACGACTACGGAAACCGTGGCGGAGTACCCTGCCGTGGAGAACGGGCTTCCCTATGACATTGTGGTGGAGAAGATACGCTTTGACGAGCCAGAGCATGGGAAACCGAGGGAAACACCCGTTACGGCGAAACCGTCCGCCCCTGCCCTCTCCGCTGAACGCCGCAACTACCGCATTGCCAACGATGCGTTAGGCGTTGGCGGTGCGAAAGAGAAGTTCCAAAACAATATGGCAGCAATCCGTCTGCTCCACGACCTTCAGATAGAAAACCGCCTGGCTACACCCGAAGAACAGGAAACCCTTGCAAAGTATGTGGGATGGGGCGGTCTGTCTATGGCGTTTGACGAAAAAAATGCGGCATGGGCAAACGAATACAAGGAGCTGAAAGCGGAACTTTCCGACGAGGAATACCATGCCGCTATGGAATCCACGCTGACCGCTTTTTATACGCCCCCTGTTGTTATTAAAGCGATGTATGAAGCACTTGACCGTCTGGGATTTTCGCAGGGGAACATCTTGGAGCCGTCCTGCGGCACGGGCAATTTTTTAGGACTTCTGCCCGAAAACATGGAGAAATCAAAACTGCACGGCATTGAAATTGACCCTATATCGGGCAGGATTGCGAAGCAGCTCTACCAGAAAGCCAGTATCGCCATTGAGGGATTTGAGGACACAAAGCTCCCAGACAGCCACTTTGACGTGGTGCTTGGCAATATCCCGTTCGGGGAGTTTAAAGTCAATGACAGCCGTTACAATGCCCAGAAGTTCTTAATCCATGATTATTTTATTGCAAAGGCTCTGGATAAAGTGCGGGCAGGCGGCGTTGTAATGTTCATCACCTCTAAGGGGACGATGGACAAGGCAAGCCCAGAAGTGCGGAAGTATATCGCACAGAGAGCCGAGCTTTTAGGTGCTGTCCGCCTGTCAGACAACACGTTTCGGGCAAACGCAGGCACGGAGGTCACGAGCGACATCCTTATTTTACAGAAGCGTGACCGTATCATAGATATTGAGCCAGAGTGGATAAATCTTGACACGGATGAAAACGGCGTCACGATGAACAGCTATTTTGTATCCCACCCAGAGATGGTGCTTGGCGAGATGAGGATGGAAAGCACGAGGTTCGGCATGGACAGTGCCTGCAAAGCCTACCCAGATATGCCGCTTGCGGGGCTTCTCCATGAAGCCATGCAGCGGATAGACGGCGAAATCACGGAGCAGGATGTTGGGATTGACGAAATATCCGATGAGAATGAGAAATCTATCCCCGCCGACCCGAACGTGCGGAACTTCTCTTTTGCCCTTGTTGGTGGAAAGGTTTACTTCCGAGAGAATAACGAAATGACCCCCGCCAACGTGTCCATGACGGCGGAGAACCGCATCAGGGGGCTGCTGGAAATCCGTGACTGCGTGAGGAAACTCATCCAGTACCAGACCGACGACTGCCCAGAGGAAATGATACAGACCGAGCAGGAAAACCTAAACCGATTATATGATGCCTTTACCAAAAAGTACGGCTTAATCAACAGCAGGGGGAACTACCTCGCTTTTGCGGCAGATGAAAGCTACTTCCTGTTATGCTCCCTTGAAGTGCTTGACGATGAGGGGAAATTCAAACGCAAGGCGGATATGTTCACGAAGCGGACAATAAAGCCCCACCGAGAAGTGACCTTTGTGGAAACCGCCAGCGAAGCCCTTGCCCTCTCTATCGGGGAAAAAGCCCGTGTCGATTTTGAATATATGGCACGGCTCACTTGCAGGTCAGAGGAAGAAATCATTAAGGAATTACAGGGCGTTATCTACAAAGTGCCATCTTCCGAGCCTGTAAGGTATGTGACCGCAGACGAGTATTTGTCGGGGAATGTGCGAGAGAAACTGAAAATCGCAGAGATAGCGGCAAAGTCAGACCCAGAGCTTGCAGTCAATGTGTCGGCTCTGGAAAAGGTCATCCCAAAGGATTTGCCCGCAAGCGAAATCTCCGTCCGTCTGGGTACGACGTGGATACCGCAGGAGGATATACAGCAGTTTATGATGGAGCTTTTAACGCCGTCAAGCTATGCGGCGGGCAGGCTGCAAGTGCGCTACACAGCGTATAACGGCGACTGGTTCATCGAGAATAAGAGTTCCGACATTGGGAATGTCAAGGCGGACAGCACTTACGGCACGAAGCGGGCGAGCGCATACCGCATCATGGAGGACACTTTAAATCTCCGTGACACCCGTATCTTTGATTATATTTATGATGAACACAACAATAAAAAAGCGGTGCTGAACCATAAGGAAACCACGGCGGCGCAGGCAAAGCAGGAGGTGATAAAGCAGGCGTTTCAGGACTGGATTTGGAAAGACCCAGAGCGGAGGAACAGGCTTGTACGCTACTACAACGACACTTTTAATTCCATCCGTCCCCGTGAATACGACGGAAGCCATATCACGTTCGGCGGCATCAGCCCAGAAATCCAGCTAAGACCCCACCAAGTCAATGCGATTGCCCATATCCTCTACGGCGGCAACACGCTCCTTGCACACAAAGTAGGGGCGGGCAAGACTTTTGAGATGGTCGCCGCCGCACAGGAAAGCAAGCGGCTCGGCTTATGCCAGAAATCCATGTTTGTCGTCCCGAACCACCTTGTCGGGCAGTGGGCGTCGGAGTATTTAAGGCTCTACCCAAGTGCAAATATCCTTGTGACTACCAAGCGGGATTTTGAAACGGGAAACCGCAAGAAGTTCTGCGGCAGGATTGCGACGGGGGCGTATGATGCGGTGATTATCGGGCATAGTCAGTTCGAGAAAATCCCCATCAGCGAGGAACGCCAGAGGGAACAGCTCATGCGCCAGCTTGACGATATTGAGCGTGGCATTGACGACGTGCAGGCATCCCACGGGGAGCAGTTCACGGTCAAGCAGCTCATGAAAACGAGGAAAGCGATTAAGGGAAAGCTCGATAAATTAAACGACACCAAACGGAAAGACAGCGTGATAAACTTCGAGGAACTGGGCATAGACAGGCTCTTTATAGACGAAAGTCATTTTTACAAAAATCTTTACCTGTTTACAAAGATGCGGAACGTCGGCGGCATCGCCCAGACCGAAGCCCAGAAAAGCTCCGACCTCTTTATGAAGTGCCGCTATCTGGATGAAATCACGGGAAACCGTGGCGTAATTTTCGCAACGGGAACGCCTATTTCAAACTCAATGGTAGAGATGTATTCCGTGCAGAGGTATTTGCAGTATGACACCCTTGCGAGGAATGGATTGCAGCATTTTGACAGTTGGGCGTCCACGTTTGGCGAAACGGTCACGGCTCTGGAACTTTCCCCAGAGGGGACAAACTACCGAGCCAAGACGAGGTTTGCGAAGTTCTATAACCTGCCAGAGCTGATGCAGATGTTCCGAGAGGTTGCGGACATCCAGACCGCCGATATGCTAAAGCTGCCCGTGCCAAAGGTCAATTACCACAACATCAAGACCAAACCGAGTGAAATTCAGAGCGAAATGGTGGCGGGGCTTGCGAAGCGGGCAGAGAAAATCCGTGCAAGACTGGTAAAACCACAAACAGATAATATGCTCAAAGTGACAAACGACGGGCGGCAGCTTGCCCTAGACCAGCGGCTGATTGACCCGATGCTGCCAGACGACCCGAACAGCAAAGTCAACGCCTGCGTGGACAATATGTACCGCATCTGGGAGGAACACGCCGACACAAAGGCGGCACAGCTCTTGTTCTGCGACCTCAGCACACCGAAAAACGACGGTATGTTCAACGTCTACGATGACATGAGGGAAAAATTGATACGGCGTGGCATCCCTGCGGAGCAGGTGCGTTTCATCCATGAAGCGAATACCGACGCACAGAAAAAGGAGCTGTTCGCAAAGGTAAGGAGCGGCGAGGTGCGTGTATTGTTTGGCTCTACCCAGAAGATGGGCGCAGGTACAAACGTGCAGGACAGACTGATTGCTATCCATAACCTCGACTGCCCGTGGAAGCCGTCGTGCTTGGAACAGCGTCAAGGTCGTCTGGAAAGGCAGGGCAATATGTTCCCAGAGGTGGAGGTTTACCGCTATGTGACGGAACAGACCTTTGATGCTTATCTCTATCAGCTTGTGGAGGGGAAACAGAAATTTATCAGTCAGATAATGACGAGTAAAAGTCCTGTCCGCTCTGCCGAGGACGTGGACGAAGTGGCTCTTTCCTTTGCGGAGGTGAAAATGCTTGCCACAGGAGATGAGCGTTTCAAGGAAAAAATGGATTTGGATATGCAGGTGGCGAAGCTGAAAGTCTTGAAGCAGAGCTATCTTTCCGAGCATTACGACCTTGAGGACAGGATACTGAAGCACTATCCGCAGACGATTAAAGACTATGAGGAACGCATTACAGCCTATGGGAATGATGCGGAGATTGCCAATCAGCATAAGCCACAGGGCGAGGATAAGTTCTGCCCGATGACATTAAACGGCGTGACCTACAAAGAAAAAGCGGACGCAGGCGGGATGCTCCTTGCCATCTGCAAGGAAAATCCGCTGTCACAGCCGATAAAAATCGGCAGTTACCGTGGCTTTCAGATGGAGGTTTTCTATGATACTGTCAATGCACACTATTGTCTGAACCTCTGCGGAATGAGGAAATACAAAGTGGATTTAGGAGCGGATGCCCTCGGCAATCTGACCAGAATTGAAAATGAGATTGCCAAGCTCCCCGCCCGATTGGAAGCCGCCAAGACCAGAAAGGAGGAAACCATCGCACAGCTTGAAACCGCAAAAGAGGAAGTGAAGAAGCCGTTTGCTTTTGAAAATGAGCTGAAAGAAAAAACGGAGCGGCTGAACGCCCTCAATATCGAACTGAATCTGAATGAAAAGGACAATGCCGTGATTGACGATGAGCCAGAGCAGAACGATGAGCAGCCAGAGAAAAAAAGTGCGGACAGGGAGCGGTAAATCCCGTTTGCACATTTGTATTGAGTATTTCTGGGCAGTATAATAAAGGACAATGAGAAAAGTTGGAGGTGAGGAAGAATGTCTGATGCGTTCAGATTTGAAACTTTTGTAGATGTTCATGACAATGTTTTTAATGAATATCTCGGCTCTGTCATCGCAAAGCTGTCCAGAGAAAACGATGAATACCGTGCCGTGAGAGCCGAGATTGAGAACCTTTATGGGAAATATCCGAAAGTCTTGGGCGTGTTTGATACGGAAACATCGGCGGAACTGACCGAGAAAGAATGTGCAGCGTTGATTGAAGTAATGGAGCTTAGAAACAAACTTACGGACATGGAGATGCAGTCGGTCTATTTCCGTGGCTGTTATGACAGCGTGGGGTATCTGAAAAAGGCAGGGATTTTATAACGGACTGACCGAGAAAAAGGCGGTGTCGGCGTGAGTGCTGATGCCGTCTTTTACATAGTCGAATAATAGCATAATTCTATGAAGCAGGGTTTTATAATTGCCAGATAACTTGAAAAAATATAGTTTAAGAGTATAATGAGATTTATAGATTGAGATTTAGTATAGAGGTTATAGATTTTAGAATTGAGAAGTTTTGTTTATTTTCTAAAGTGTTTTGAAACAAATTATTAAAGTGTATGGAGGAAAATATGACTGAAAAAGAATCTAGGGCGATGCCTAAAATAGTTATAGGAGGTGTCGCTAATGGAAAAGACGTGGAAGAATTTTATAAAATTTTAGAAGAGGAAGGAAAAGAAAAAAAATTTGATAATTATATTATTGCATATATAGATTTTTTAGGAATAAAAGAAAAGATGAATAATGACAGTAGTTTTGAATCTTTGCAGATATTAAAATTTTTGTTGTCAGGAACACAAAGAACAGCAAATTATATTAGTGATATAAATTCAATTAACGAATTTGACATTAAAATTTTTTCGGATAATGTTGTAATAGCCCAGAAAGTTAATGAAGAAAAGTTGAGTACACAAATTATTAGTATTATCAATTTAGTGTCATCAATCCAGTTTTGTGCTTTATTGCAGTTTGATTTTTGGCTTAGAGGTGGAATAACAATAGGAGAATTATACATTGATAATTCAGTGGTCTGGGGAACAGGTTTAGTTGACGCATACAATATAGAAAATAGTTTAGCAAATTACCCTCGTGTTATTCTATCTAATAAAGTGGTAAAAAAATATGAAGAATGCAAGAGAAAGGAATTAAACTTATATGTTATGATAAAAAAAGATTTTGATGGACTGTGGTTTGTAGATTTTATCATTGCAGCTCCGAATTTAAAATTAATTCCTGCTATTTTTGATATTCTTAGTGAAAATGTTGTATTATATGCTAATGCATCTGACAGGGTAAAGCAAAAAATTAATTGGGTAATCAATTACTTTAATTCGTACTTTTATAAATATAAGGAATATGGTGAGTTTGTAATACCATATATCTAAGAGGAAAGTTTGAATATGATGATAAAATAGTTATTATGAAAATTTTAATTTTGTTAAAAGGTTATATCCGTTATTAAATCGTCTTACATAGCCGAGAGGTTTTCACAACGAAAATCCCTCGGCTTATTTTATTTTCTAGGAGGTGTGTGATTGAATTACCAAGAGTACAGACAGTCCCTTAACCAAAGGCTGACCGACAAGGTACAGCGGGAGCTTTCCTTTTTTCGGGAAGAAATGCAGGCAAAAACGCCGCAGGAAATTTACGATGCCGCATATCAGATTGCCATGAAAAATGAGATTGCCGATTGTTTTTCCAATGTGGATTATTCCCCGCAGGCGGCAAAAGCCCTTATAAAATCCCCGAATCTTTTGCAGGATATTTATGAGGAATGGCTTGGACGGGAGGATTCCCGCATGGATGAACTGCGCCAGACCATCGCAGATTTTAAGTCCTATATGGTTAAGACGGAAAAGATTTTGTCTGGGAAAGAGAGGTGAGCCTGCTTGAATGAGAAGTAACAGACCCTATGTGCAGATTGACCCAGACGTGCTTGAGCAGGCAAGGCAGATAGATTTACTCTCCTATCTTAGAGCCTATGAGCCGAGCAACCTTGTCAAAGTCAAAGGCACGACGAACGTCTACTGTACCGCCGAGCATGACAGCCTAAAGATTTCCAACGGCAAATGGTACTGGTGGTCGAGGGGGTTCGGCGGCTATTCTGCCCTCGACTATCTGATGAAAGTCAAGGAATATGGCTTTGTGGAAGCCGTGGAAATCCTCACGGGGCAGACGATGGCGGACTGGAAGCCGCCGCCCCCTGCCGTGAAGAAAGACGAGCCAAAGGTGATGCTCCTGCCGCCGAAGAACAAAAATTGTGACAGGGTGGCGGAGTATCTTTTCGGGCGTGGCATTGACTACCAGATTATCCAAGAGTGCATTGCCGAGGGGATTATTTTCGAGAGTGCCGACTACCACAATGCTGTTTTTATCGGAAAGGATGAAAGCGGGACGCCAAAGTACGCCGCCTGCCGTGGCACAATGGGAAGCTTCAAGCGTGACGCATCGGGCAGCGACAAGCGGTATTCGTTTCGGCTTCTGGCAAAAGAGCCGACTGACGCCGTGCATTTATTTGAAGCTGCCATTGACTTACTCTCCTATGCCACCTATTTAAAATGTGAGGGAAAAGATTATAAGGCAGAGAATCTTCTCTCCCTGTCGGGCGTGTACCAGCCGAAGAAAGAGCTGAAAGAGAGCAAAATTCCTGTTGCCCTCACGACTTTTTTAAAAGCAAACCCGCAAATCAAGACCATATTTCTGCATCTGGATAAGGACAGGGCAGGTCGTTTATGTACAGCCGCCTTGAAAGAATTATTGCAGAAAGACTACCGAATCGTTGATGAACCGCCGCCAATCGGCAAGGACTTCAACGATTTTTTAATGTCCTATCTGGGAATTGCAAGGCAGAAACCGAGCCGTGGGAGGAGGGATGCCCGCTGACTGGATGAAGATTTTTCTGTTGGAAACAACCGTAACTATCACAAAATTTCAGACCCAAAGGGAGGAAAGACCGATTGAAGAATTATGAAGTGACCCTTGTCGCCCACTATGCAAAGACCGTTTCCATCCATGCCGACAGCCCCGAACAGGCGGCGGAGAAGTTAAAGATTATCCTGTTTGACACCGACCTTGTGAGGTTTTCTGACGGGGATTTTGTCTGCGGCGAAGCCGAGATTAACGACCCTATGGAGGACGCAGGGGAAGAAAGCGAATCCGAGGAAGATGATTTTGAGGACGATTGTTGTTCGGAATGTCCGTGCTTCAGAATGGTATGTAAAGGATGCTGTCACGAGGGCGGGGATTAAAGACACGTCTTACCAAGCACTGAATTTGGTTATCCATCTGCCGATGGAAACAAAATTCGCTTGTTAGGGGAAAGCTCCCCTAATACCCCGTAAAAAGAACAATGCCAAAGTATGCCGCCATGCCGTGTGAGGCACGGCGGTCACAGAAAGGAATCCAAGAATGAGTGAGTTTTTATATTTTATCCTCGGCGCAACGCTCGGCGGCATGGTCGGCGTGGCGGCTATGTGTGTGTTGCAGATTAACAGGCTGTCCGAGGGAAAGGGGGATTTGGATGCGGAAACGAAACGTGCAGATACTGTTCCGACTGACCGAGGAAGAAGCTGAATACCTCTGCTCCCTTGCGGAGAGGGCGGGACACTCCAGACAAGCCCTGCTCCAGTCGATGGTCATGGGCTACCGCCTATGTGAGAAGCCAGACCCAGAGTTTTATAAAATCATGCGGGAATTGTCCGCCATCGGCAACCGCATCAACCAGCTTGCGGCAAAGGCGAACGCCTTAAACTTTGTGGACACGCCGATGCTCTATGACGAAGCCAAACGGTGGCGGGACTTCCGTCTGGACGTGGGCAGGTGCTACCTTGTGCCGAGGAAGATGTCTGGCTGATGGCAGTCTGCGAAATCTGGGACGTAAAGGGCAGGCTCGACCATCCCATCGACTACGCCGAGAATCCAGAAAAGACCGCCAACCCCAAATACAGCAAAGCCGACTTGCAGGCGATGGGCGATGTGATGAAGTATGCCACCAACGGCGACAAGACCGAGCGGCAGTTTTTTGTCACGGGCGTAAATTGTGACCCCGCTACGGCAAGGGACGAGATGATGATAGCCAAAGCCCAATGGAACGACCAGAGCGAGATTGTCTGCTATCACGGCTTCCAGAGCTTTAAGGCGGGCGAGGTCACGACAGAGCAGGCACATGAGGTCGGCGTGAAGCTGGCGGAGAAGATGTGGGGCGACCGATTCCAAGTGATTGTGGCGACACATCTGAATACGGAGTGCCTGCATAACCACTTTGTTGTCAATTCCGTTTCCTATGTGGACGGAAAGCACTATCACGATAACAAGAAGAATCTGCGGTTATTGCGTAAGCGTTCGGATGAGTTATGCCGTGAGTATTCCTTATCGGTCATTGAACACCCAAGCGGCAGAAAGAAACCCTATGCTTTATACCAAGCCGAGAAGAACGGTCTGCCCACAAGGGATACCGTGGCACGGCAGGCGGTGGACGAAGCCATCTCAAAATCGTTTACGCTGAAAGACTTTGACCGCCAGTTAGCGGAAATGGGATACCGCATCAATTTTGACTCCAACCGAAAATACTGGACGATTATCGGCAAAGGTTGGGAAAGACCGAAGCGGCTCTATAAGCTCGGCGAAGATTATACCAACGAGAGGATAACGGAACGCATACAGGAAAATTCATATGCAGTCAAATTCCAGAGCTTTTCCAAACAGCAGCCGCAGGTCAAGGTCTATCGTGTCCGTGGCTCTCTGAAAGACGCAAAGAAAATAGGCGGCTTGCGTGGGCTGTATCTCCATTATTGTTACAGACTCGGCATCCTGCCCAAAGGGAAGAAACAGAATCATGCACGGCTTCACTATCTTCTGAAAGACGATTTAATGAAGATGGACGCCATCACAGATGAAACAAGGCTGCTCTGCCGCAACCACATCGACACGGCGGAGCAGCTTTTGTCCTATAAAGGCTCTCTGGAATCCGAGATGCAGGAGCTGACCGAACAGCGTAAGGGGCTTTACTCCCAATCCCGAAAATCCGTTGGCAAAGAAACCCCCTGCGGGGATACCTCTATGCCATGCGGCAATAACGAGGAAAAAGAAGCGGTCAAGGCTCGATTGTCGGAAATCACGGGGCGCATGAAAACACTGCGGAGGGAGGTCAGATTGTGCGAGGGAATCGAAGCCCGCAGCGGCACTATCAAAGAGAAGTTGCAGACCATACGGGCAGACGAGAACAAAGAAAAAGGAAAGGAGCTGATGAAGCATGAACACAGGCGGCGAAGCGGCGGAGCAAATCGTAAGGATGAGCTTGGAGGGATTTGAGGTCGCAGCCAGAATCACGGGGGCGGGTGCGAAGAACATCGCAATCCTGCTCTACTCCATTTTAAAAGAGGAACAGAAAACCAAAGGAAAGGCAAGGCTCACAAACATGCTCCGCTCTGGGAAAGAATTAAAAGTCTTTACCGTAAAGAGCGGCGACTTGAAGAAGTTCACGCAGGAGGCGAAGAAATACGGCGTACTCTATTGCGTTTTGGCAGACCGCAAGAACAAAGACCCCAATGCGGAGGTGGACGTGATTGCGAGAGCCGAGGACGCATCGAAAATCAGCCGCATCGTGGAGCGGTTCAGCCTTGCGTCGGTAGATACTGCTTCCATCGTGACCGAAGCGGAGAAATCAAAAGGGGAAAAAGGAAGGGCGAGAGATGCCAAGCCCGCAGGAGAAAAAGATGCAGGGGCAAAGGACGGTCAGCCAGAGCCAGACGTCGGCGTGGAGGAAAAGGCGGAGAAAGACAGGCTCATGGACGCCCTTATGGGAAAGCCCATGCAGAAAGAGGAAAACGCCCCAAACCCCTCGGTGGCAAAGACAGAAAAATCCCCTCTGTCCGAGCCTACCTCAAAGCAGCAAAGGAAGCCCGCAGAGGGGGCTACTATGGCTAAGGCAGAGAAGCCGTCAGTCAGGGAGGAACTGCGGAAAATCAAGGAGAGCCGCAAGGGGCAGGAAGCGGACGCTTCCCCGAATCTTGACAAAGAGAAATCTCCCGACAGGGCGAAGAAGCCGCCCGCAGGAAAGACGGAGCATAAGCAGCCCCAGAAGCGGAAACGCAAACCAAAATCGAAAGGAGCAAGATAAGCATGAGCATTTATGATGTATTCAGTGGCGGCGGCAGACCTTTTAACAAAGAGGAATGGGCTGCCCAGAAACAGGAGCAGCGGAAAGCAGCCTATGAGCTGATAGATACGACCTGCGAACAAATGATGGCGGACGGAGGTGCGTTCCAGCAGTACCTTGACGTGCAGGGGCATTTTGACCGTTACTCCGTCAACAACGCCATCTTGGTGTCGGCACAGATGCCCGAAGCGACGCAGCTTAAGGATTACGGCAGTTGGAAACAGAGCCGTGCCTATGTGGACAAGGACGCACAGAAAGTCACCATCCTTGAGCCAGGGAAAGAATACGAGCGGGAGGACGGCTCAAAGGCGGTCGGCTATAACGCAAAAGTGGTCTACGACATTTCCCAGACCTCGGCAAAGGACAGGCAGCAGCCGCAGGAAGCCAAAACCATGCGGGAGCTTGTGTCGGCGATGATTGACGCAAGCCCCGTTTCCTTTGTGCCAGTGGATGACCTTGAGCTGCCTGCTTTTTACGACAGCGCACAGCAGACCATCTTCATCAAGACGGGATTAAATGAGGAACAGCTTTTTGTCAGCATGGCAAAGGAAGTGTCGGCGGCGGTCTTTGACTTCAAGCACAAGGAGAGCCGTGACGTTTCAGAGTTCAAGTCGTTCTGCGTCGCCTATATGGTAAGCTCCCGCTACGGCGTGGACACCAAAGGCTTCCGCTTCGACAATCTCCCGAAAGAGTTTGCGGGCATGGAAACGCAGGAATTTAAAGGGCAGCTTGGCTCGATGCGTGACGTACTTGGCGAAATCCAGTCGGACATGTATAAGAGCCTTGAGAAGAACAAGCCGCCCAAGCATAAGGAGCAGGAACGCTAATCGGAGGTGCAGCCCATGAAAGAAGAACGATACCATCTGGCATTGGACAAATACGATAAGAACATCGTCCTCAATGCCCTCAACACCCTGCGGACGCAGCAGATACAGGAGGAACGCCCCACCGAGCCTGTTGACGAGCTGATAAAAAGGGTGGCATTCGCCCCGACAAGAAAAGTAAAGGTCGCCCCGTGCAAGTGCCATGAAGAACGGTGACGATTACAAGGCGGGCTTAATCCTCTCTTTATGTGGGATTGTTCCTGTTGTATGGCTTGCCCTGCTGACTGCCCCTTATGTCAGTGGCGGCATCGTGGAGATTATAGAGAATCTATCCGTGGCAATCGAGAACCCGTTTTCCATAACGGTTTGTGGGGACAGCGTAAGGACTGTCCTTATTTTCCTGCTTGCCTACGGCATGGGAATCGGCGTTTATTTCTCCACACGCAGGAACTACCGCAAGGGGGAGGAACACGGCTCTGCAAAATGGGGCAGCGCAGGCACTCTCAATAAGAAGTACCGAGATAAAGACGCATCGGAAAACAAGCTGCTGACCCAGAGCGTCCGCATCGGGCTTGACGGGAAGAAGCACAGGAGGAATCTGAATATCCTCGTGGTGGGCGGCTCTGGCGCAGGAAAGACCAGATTTTTTTGTAAACCGAACGTCATGCAGTGCAACACGTCAATGGTAATCTTAGACCCGAAAGGCGAGATTGTCCGTGACACAGGCGGGCTTCTGGAAAAGAAAGGCTATGAGGTGCGTGTGCTTGATTTAATCAATATGCACAAGAGCCACTGTTACAACCCGTTTGTCTATCTTCGGAACGACAACGACGTGCAGCGGCTTGTGACGAATCTCTTTAAGGCAACCACGCCAAAAGGAAGCCAGTCGCAAGACCCGTTCTGGGACACGGCGGCTAGTATGCTGCTTTTATCCCTCGTGTTCTATCTGAAATACGAAGCCCCGCCAGACGAGCAGAATTTCCCGATGGTGATGGAGCTGTTAAGGGCGGGCGAGGTACGGGAGGACGACGACGGCTATGTAAGCCCCCTTGACGAACTGTTTGACCGTTTGGAGATGGTGAACCCAGAGCATATCGCATTAAAGTATTACAGAGATTATCATTCTGGTTCAGCCAAAACGCTAAAGAGCATCCAGATAACCCTTGCCGCAAGGCTTGAGAAGTTCAATTTGGAAAGTCTTGCATCCTTGACCGCTACGGACGAACTGGATTTGCCGTCTTTGGGGGAGAAGAAAGTCGCACTGTTCGCACTGATACCAGACAACGACACCAGTTTTAATTTCCTTGTGTCGCTGTTATACACGCAGCTATTCCAACAGTTATTCTACCTTGCCGACCACAAGTACGGCGGGAGCCTGCCCGTCCACTGCCAGTTCATTATGGATGAATTTGCGAACGTCAGTTTGCCAGATGACTTTGACAAGATACTGTCAGTTATGAGGTCAAGGGGCGTGTCCGTTTCGATTATCCTGCAAAATCTGGCACAGCTTAAAGCCCTGTTTGAGAAACAGTGGGAAAGCATCGTCGGGAACGCCGATGAGTTCCTCTATCTCGGCGGCAACGAGCAGAGTACCCATAAGTTTGTAAGTGAGCTTCTTGGAAAAGCGACGATAGACACAAACACCTACGGGAAAAGCTCTGGACGGAGCGGCAACTATTCCACTAACTACCAGATTTCGGGGCGTGAGCTTTTAACCCCAGACGAGGTGCGTATGCTTGACAACCGCTACGCACTTCTTTTTGTGCGTGGGGAACGCCCCATAAGCGCGAACTTAATGAAAACTATACAAAAGGTGAATATTTTAGAAAATTTATAAAATAAAAAATTCACGACAAACGCTCTTTCGTGTAAAATGATTTTGCCAAATAATTTACCAAAAGAGGAATGTCATGAATTTACAAAAC
>CAJTIR010000007.1 GCA_910576385.1 Lachnospiraceae bacterium | reverse complement strand
TTCAAGTACGAGCAGAGCCGCTCAAGGAGGGAACGATCATCCTCTCAATCTAATAAAACTATTATCTCCTATCAGACAGGAGATGTAAAGAAGCAGGTCTGAGGGTTTATAGGTATCCCTTGAACAACCTAAATACATTATACAAGGAGGATGAAGAACTTAAAACAGCAGCATAACCTTTCAACTTTTTTTGTCTAAAGTATTGACATAGATCCAATACACTGTCAACGCCCATTTCCGAAAAGGCGGGCGGGATTTGCTTGGAATGCTTACGGATATTTTTCGGCGTGGCATACAGGGATATGGATTTTATGATGATAAGAATTGGGGTGATGATGACGGGGAATAACAGGCAGCGGAAGAATTATCGCTTTAAAGCGTTGAAGTTTATGGGCAGATGTGGTACACTGTACCTACACTTCACAATACCGTGTCTGCTGTCGGAAAGGAGAGCTTTATGAAAAGACAGCAGGAAGAATTTACGGCATTATATTGTAGATTAAGCCAAGACGATGGGCGGGAGGGTGAGAGCAACAGCATTGTAAACCAGAAAGAATATCTGATGAAATACGCCAAAGAGCACGTTTTCCCTAACCCGAAATTCTACGTGGACGACGGCTATACGGGTACGAATTTTGACCGTCCAAGCTTTAAGGAAATGTCGGCGGACATTGAGAAAGGGCTTGTAAAAACGGTCATCGTCAAAGACTTATCACGCTTCGGCAGGAACTATATTGAAGTCGGCTCTTACTCCGAAATCATCTACCCCGAAGCGGGCGTGAGGTTTATTGCCATCATGGACAACGTGGACACGGGCAGCCTTGAGAGCAACGAATTTGCCGCCTTTACCAACCTTTTCAACGAATGGTATCCAAAAAGCACGAGCAAAAAGGTAAAGGAAGTCAAGAAAGCGAAAGGGCTTGCAGGCGAGCATTTAGGCGCGCCGCCCTATGGGTATTTGCGGAATCCAGACGATAAAACACGCTGGCTAGTGGACGAGGAAGCGGCAGTAACCGTCCGCAGGATATTCTCACTCTGTATGCAGGGAAAAGGCGTGTCAGCCATTGCCACAGCCCTCTGGGAAGATAAAGTGCTTACCCCGTCAGCTTACAAAGTGTCAAAGGGAATCGGCGTTGCAAAAAAATCAGAACATCCCTATAACTGGGAGACGTCCATGATTGCATCCATTCTGGAAAATGTGGCATATATCGGCGTGACGGAGAGCTTTAAATCCACCCGTTTAGGCTTTAAGAGCAGGAAACGCATCCCCACCACAAAAGACAGGCGAACGTATATCGAGGATGCCCATACTCCCATCATTGACAGGGATATGTGGGAAAAAGTACAGATGATACGGGCGAACAAACGCAGACCGACCAAAAGCGGAACGACAAGTATGTTTTCGGGGCTGCTCTATTGTGCCGACTGCGGGGCGAAACTCAGCTTAGCCACGGCAAACGGATATGCGCATTTCCGCTGTTCCATGTATAAAAGGACGAGCAGGGCGAAGGAATGTACGCAGCACTATATCCGAGAGGACGCATTAAAACAGTTGGTCCTGAAACAGCTTCAGCATTTCCTCTCCTATTTACAGCAGTTTGAGCGTGTGTTTATCCGACAGCAGATTGACGCCACCCTTGCGGAACGCAGATACGAGTTATCCGCAAAGCAGAAACAGATAGAAAAGGACGAAAAGCGGATAAAAGAGCTCGACCGCCTGTTCCGTAAAATCTATGAGGATAATGTCAACGGAAAGCTAAATGACGAACGCTTTTATAAGCTGTCGGACGGATATGAAGCCGAGCAGGAACAGCTAAAGCAGGAAATTGAAACCTTGACAGCCGAGGTCAGCGAAGCCGACACAGAAGCGACCAATGTCGCCAAACTGATAGCCGTCACCAAGAAATACACCCGCATCGACGAGCTGACACCCGAAATCCTAAACGCATTTGTGGATAAAATCGTAGTCCATGAGCGTGAGAAAAAGGACAGGAAACGGACACAGCAAATCGACATCCTCTATTCCTATGTCGGGATTGTAGACATCCCCACGGACGAGGAAATGCGGGAAATGGAACAGGAATATATGTAGCGCACTACACGTCAAACCGCCTAAATACAGGCGTGGCAGGAGAAAATCTATGCTCCTGCCGATACATATCTATTTTTTATCCCTATCTGGTTTAACCCATCTCTGAATAATCAGAATATTTCTCATTGCCCAGACGAATATGTACATATTTGGTATAAGCCGCAAATGCCGCCGGAATGGGATAATGTTCCTCGGAATCTGCTGCCTCCACAAACAACATTTCTCCCTTATTTTCGGTTAGCTCGTCTACCCGTATGACATATCCGGTCATATGCCATTCCACATGGGAAAAAATATGCTTTGCTGGATCCAATTTCTGAATACGAAGCGGTTCTAATTTCTGTTCTTTGACCCACAGCAACGCTTCCTCCTCTGACAAATGCCCATCGGTATTGGGAAATTCATACAATCCCGCCAATAAACCTTTTGCTGGACGTTTATGTAATACAACCTTTTCTCCATCCCGAATAATAAATACTGTCTTTTCTTCAATTTTTCTGGGCTTGGCCTTGCTCTTAACAGGAAGCAACTGCCAACAATCCAGACGCTTGGCTTCACAGAATGTCTGCCAAGGGCACTCCTCACACTTTGGTGCACCGTTGGGAAGACAAACCGTAGCTCCCAATTCCATCAATGCCTGATTAAAGGCGCTTGCATGGTCTTTTGGTATAATCTTTTGCAGTTCGTTTTCCACCTTGGTGCGCACAGACTGTTTCATAATATCAGAATCATCCGCCGTCACTCTCGCTACTACGCGCAAGACATTTCCATCAACAGCCGGAACAGAAATTTGATAGGCAATTGAGGCAATTGCCCCTGCCGTATAATGCCCAATCCCCTTTAATTTCAAAAGCTGCTGATAATCTGCTGGAAGCTCTCCGCCATATTTTTCCATCACCACCTTGGCCGCAATCTGCATATTTCGCACACGGTTATAATAACCCAGCCCCTCCCAGAGCTTTAATAATTTTTCTTCCTCACATTCTGCCAAATCCTGAATGGTAGGCAGTGCAGCCGTAAAACGCTCAAAATATGGCTTTACCGCTTCCACACGTGTCTGCTGCAGCATAATCTCCGATACCCACACCCGATAAGGCGTTGGTTCTTCTCTCCACGGCAGCACCCTGGCATGCCCTTGAAACCATGCCAGCAGCGGCTCTGTGATTTTTTCTAATGGAAATGTGTCTATCATAAATTATCCTCAGTTTCTACAAAATTTGCGCTGACAGTATTCTAACACAACTTTACTGTCTGTGGCAAGTTATGAGCTTATTAAATAATTTCTAACTATGCACCCTACAAACCACAGACATACTAATAGATCTATCATATCCCCTCATAAAAATGGAAAATCAGACTCTTTCAAATTAATATGAAGCTTTCGATTGCCAATTTTTATGGGGTTCTAAATAGTTACAAAAATTTAAAAGTTTTACAGAAAACCTGGAACATATATTATGATATTGTAAACTTAATTATCTACTTACAAAGGAGAAAAACATGTATTCACTAGAGACTTTGAAGGAAAATTATTTAATACATTGCAAAACACAAAAAGAATTGAACGCAAAAACGATAAAAGCATACCACATTGATTTGAAACAATTTATAAAGTTTGCTTCCACCTATGAAGATCCCATCTCCAAAGAATGCCTGACTTCTTATCTGGCAATGCTCCATGAACAGTATCAACCTAAAACCACCAAACGAAAAATTGCCAGCCTTAAAGCATTTTTTCATTTTCTAGAATATGAAGATCTCCTGGAACACAACCCCTTTAACAAAATGCGGATTTCCTACCGTGAACCGAAACGTCTTCCAAAAATAATTCCGGCCAACACCATTCAGTTGTTTTTACTTACTATTTACCAACACCATCAACAAGCTACAACACCTTTTCAAAAAAAATATGCACTTCGGGATATTGCAGTGATTGAACTTTTGTTCGCTACAGGCATGCGTATCTCGGAACTCTGCAATCTTAAATATCAGGACATTGATATGGAAAATTATTCTGTCCTAATCTGGGGGAAGGGCGCCAAAGAACGCATGATACAAATTGGTAATTCAGATGTCATCTCCGCAATTACTTCCTACGTAAATGCATTTCAAAAGGAAATCTCACAGAGTGGCTGGCTGTTTATCAACCGCCTGGGGCATCGGCTCTCTGAGCAATCTGTGCGGTTTATGATTAACAAATATGTTGATCTGGCGGAAATTTCTCTGCATATCACACCTCATATGTTTCGCCATTCCTTTGCTACGCTCTTGCTGGAGGCGGATGTAGACATCCGCTATATTCAAAAGATGTTGGGGCATAGCTCAATTACGACCACGGAGATTTATACCAGTGTCTCTATGCATAAGCAGAAGGCCATTTTGACAGAAAAGCATCCACGGAATGGATGTGAGTGGAGGATAATTTAAAGTTATCGGCTGGATTTGATGGCCAAGGATTGAAGGGATAATCCACTGTTATCCGTCAATTTGGCGAGATAGGAATGGTGCAGATAATTGATAGTTATCTGTTGGATTTGACGGATAGGGTGGTATGGATAGTAAATAATTATCCAAGTCTATAAAATATTTAAGAATTATTTCAAATTAAAGGATGCGAAATTATATGCCTCTAAACAAAGAACAATTTCTTAATCAATTTACGCGTCAGGCACTCGATGAGAGAATATCGCTTTTTGTAGGTGCTGGTGCCTCAGCCAATGCGGGATATCCATCTTGGTATAATTTATTCAAGCCACTTGCAAAAGAACTTGGCACACCATTGGACGGTTCATCGGATTACTATAGAATCGCACAATATTATTCTAATAAATTCGGACAAGCAGAACTTCGAAAACGAATTAATGATATTATTAATAAAAATGATTTTCAAAGTCCTTTAATTAATGAACTTATTGATGTTGGTTTCACAAATATATGGACTACCAATTTTGATAACGTTCTAGAACTTAACTATAAGAATCGTAATATTTTGATTAATAAAGTATTTAAAGACGCAGATTTATCTAATGTAGAACTTAATAAACGAATCAATATCTATAAAATGAATGGCGATATTACAAACCCTGAAGGCATTGTTGCTACTCAGAAAGACTATGAAGCATATGCAGACAGCCATCGTATGATGCTGATGTTTTTTAAAAGAGAATTAATTTCTAGCACTTTTTTGTTCATAGGATATAGTTTTACAGATTATTTAGTAATGGATTGTTTGAGCGAAATTACAAGATATTTAGGTGAAGCTGCACCATATCATTACACAATAATGAAAGATGATAAATGTAACCCATATTTTACTTACTTCATTGATGATTTAGAACGCAGATATCATATTCGTGTTCTTCTCGTGAATGAATATACAGACATATTCTTTGTGTTGTGTGAGTTGAATAAGCGAATTCGGAATAAAAGAGTATTTATTTCAGGGGCGTTCCGTTCCTTTGAACAAAAAATAGAAGAATATTCTCATAATCTGTCTCGTAGTATAACATCACATCTTTTGGCCAATGATTATCGAATTGTTAATGGCATAGGTAGACATTTTGGAACACATATCATCGGGTATGCCAATGAGTATCTTGCAAAGAAAGGCATTAAAGACAAGGAGAAGTACATTATTGTTAGACCTTTCGTTGGTTTTGGGGAAAATTCTTTAGAAGAAAAAAAGAGACTGCGTGAGGAGATTATTGGGGGATGCGGTTCAGCGATATTTGTCTTCGGGGACTATAATGAACATAATCCAAACCCAAACAGTGGAGTTAAAGAAGAATTTGAAATTGCATTGAAAAATCATAAAACTATTATACCCATTGCATATCCTGGAATGAGATCCGAAATAATATGGAAACAATTGAAAAGCAACTTAACTCAATACCCATATTTGGAGAAAAGCATAGATTTACTTACCTCCAAATATAATACAGAAGAACTTGCAAAAATAGTTATCTACATTTTGGATTCTGTACAAGATATAAAGTAGTATTCTATTAATATACACATTGAATTTTCCAATAACCATAATTCCCTATAATCCACTGTCAGATTAAGGAGGGTTTCTGTGAATAACCTTTCAAACGCTTTAGTAGGCACTTCGCACAATACAGCTATGGCTAGGTTATAGGATTCAACAATTATAATGTAAGTAGCATAGAGTAATGCGACTCTACTGTTAAGATTTGCGTTATCTATTTTGGTATATTTCTCTAATAAAGATTTTATTGGTTTGGGAAGATTTAGGTTGCTATTTACTATTTCCTCAATAGTCTTATATCTGCAATTATCTATTATATCATTCGTAATTTTACATGCAATATGATTGCATATTTCTAATGTACCAGTGGTACGATTAACTTCTTTAAAAATCAAATTACTAATCCAGCCAAACTTAGGAGGAATGTCACAAGGTTTCAATTCATATAATACAGGAAAAACAATGATTTCTTTTTTATAGTATCTTGATTTGAGTATATTTATTTCTTCTGTTGCACATACTGAATTAATAGTATTTGGGGATAAGACAATTAATGCGTATCCACATTTCCCAGCACCTTCCTCTATATTTTTTTTGAAACGATCATCTCCCATTACCATTTCATATCTATCATACCAGACATTAACACCATAGTTTTTAAGATGATAGACAATAGGTTGTACTATATTATAGCGGTCTTTGGCGGAAAAACAAATAAACAGTTTTTTTGAAAAGTCTTCCATATATACCTCTAAATTTAAATATTATTTTCCTAGTGTAATAAGATGTTTGTATATCCAAGTTGCAATGCCATTGTTGTCGTTTGTTTCTGTAACATAATTAGCGATTTTTTTTAGACTGGGAATTGCGTTACCCATAGCCACACCAATACCAACGATTTTTAACATATCAATATCGTTTATGTCATCACCAAAAGCTATCATTTTACTAAGAGGTATATCAAAGAAATCTGAAGCTTTTTTTACAGCATGTTCTTTATTGGCATTTTTATGAACAATTATAACATCAGCAAATGTTGAGTGATAAAAGGTACTTTCGGACGTCATATATTTTTGTAATGGGATGGACATAAGAGATTCTGCTTCTAATCGAATGCGTTGAATGTTGCATTCTGGTAAATTACTAATATTACACACTCTTCTATCGCCTGATTCCATATGAAATATGTCGCCGCAAACACTTGAAAAATTCCACGGTTCCTGATGTATATCAAATATCATACCAGGAAAATCATTGTTCAGTTCTTGCAACATCATTTTAGTTTTTTTATATGATAACACATTGCTCTCTAGTAGATGGTTATTCGCATAAATCTCCGCACCATTATAGAAAGCAATAAAGTCGCATGGCAGACCATCTAATAGACGGATATTCTTCTTTGATCGGGAACGTGCAGTAATAAAACCTATATAATATCCTTTTTGTCTACAAATCTCTAGGACATTTGCTGTTATTGGGGACACGATGTTGTCTGAATTTAATAATGTTCCGTCTAAGTCAAGCAAAATCATTTGGTATTTCATTAAGAAATCCCCTTTATATCTAAAAATTAAGTGTTAAACGTGCTCTTGATAATTTTTATTTTAAAGAATGCATATTTCACTTAGTATCTTAAACACTGAGGAGTATACCTTATCAATATTTTGATTTGCATCTATTCTTAAAATGGTGTACTTTTCATCGGGAATCATATTTTCATATTTCTCTTTTTTTAGCATTAGGGATTCCCTGCTTTCGCTATAATGTGGCAATATTCCAGTTTTGTTACTTCTTTCTAGTATTCTTCGGCTAGCAGTATCTATGTCCACGTCAAGATAGACTCCTAAATCCGGCGACGGCAAACATTCTAATGTTTTTGATAAGCAGTTACATGAAGGATCAAGGAAAAGTTCGGTAAACAATTTAATGCATATAGCATATCTATCAAGGATTACATTCTTACCTATATTCAAAAGAGGCAATACTATATTATACATGTTATAGATTACACTACCAATATGAAGTACATGTTTAAATTCATGGGAAAAAAATTCTGCCCTTGTAAAACGCAGCATTTTTTCGGCTCGGTACAATTCTTCTTCAAATATAGCGTTTTTTAAACAAGATGTATATATTGTATTATTTAATCCACTGTCTTCTAACATTTTTAAGATAGTAGATTTTCCGCTTCCATCTATTCCAAATAAAATGACTAATTTACCTCTCATTTAACAATCCCCATTTCACATCTCCAAAATTTCCAATTATCCTGCTTACAATATAGAAAGATACCTTTGAATCATCCATAATCCAGTACTATCCTATATTCAAATCGAGTTTAATTTTTAATAGATAACAGTGGATTATCCCTTCAATCCTTGGCCATCAAATCCAGCCGATAACTTTAAATTATCCTTCACTCATATCCATTCCATTCCGTGGATTATTTCCCCTCCACAATATCACATACTTCCCCATATTTCAGCTTTTTTCCTCAATCTTAGCTAAATCTTAACACCCAACAGTTGTCGCTTTTCAATCTGCCACCCGCTCCAGACGCTCTCCCAGACGGCTGACAATCTCGTTGCTGATTGTTCCTGCCCAATGCGCCAGATCTTCCGCGCGAATTTCCATCTTTCCGCTTCTGCCAATCAACACTGCCTCGTCTCCCGCTTTTACTCGGGGAATATCTGTCACATCCACCATCATCTGGTCCATACAGATCCTGCCGACAATCGGCGCCAACCTACCATTGCAGAGCACATAGCCGCAGTTTGACAAATTTCGGGGTATACCGTCCGCATAACCAATGGAAAGCGCTGCAATTTTACGATCCATTTTGGCATTGTAAGTCAGCCCATAACCAGCGCCTTCCCCTTTAAACAATGTTTTGACTGTTGTCACCCTTGCTTTTAACGATAACACAGGCCTTAAATCTACAGACGCATAGCCCTGATCTCCTTTCTGACTGTATAGGCCATACAAAGCGATCCCCACACGCGCATAGTCAAAACAATACTCTGAATAATTTAATACACCATAACTGCCCTGCAAATGACATTTAAAATCTTTAAATCCCTGGCGGTGAAGTTCCTCAACAATATACTCAAAATGCTGAATTTGCTCCAGCGTATAGGCTCGCTCCTGTTCGGTCTGCCCGTCTGAGACACAGAGATGGGAATAAAGTCCTGTCACCTGCAAATTTGGCATCCGAAATATTTTTACAATTTCTTCCACATTCTCCCAGTGTTCCCCCAAACGATGCATTCCTGTATCAATTCCGACATGAACCGTGAATCTGCGCCCATCACGTTCCAGTTGCCGTGCATAATCCCCATCAATAACAGTCTGAGTCAAATGATAACTGATCAGATCATCAAACTGACTGGAATCGGTATAACCGAGTACCAACAGTTCTCCTGTAATACCTGCCTGCCGAAGTTCTGCTCCTTCCGCCACAGACGCCACACAAAATGCCTGTACGCCTAGCTCTTGCAGCGCCTTTGCTGTCAGCACTGCTCCATGTCCATAGGCATTCGCTTTGACTGCTGGCATCAATGCACAATCCCAAGGCAGAATGCGGCGAAATTCTTCTATATTATGTTTTAAATTTTCCATATTAAGCTCCATCCACGCCCGGCTTTTTTGATATGCATTCTCCTTCATTCCTGAATACCTCTTCTTTCTATCCCACTAAAAATTCAGCATTAAATATCTGTAACTATTCAGAAAACAAACGCTTGATCCTTACCACTGCCAGCGACAGCACCCCAGAAACTAACACCACAGCCAGATAATGAATCAAAGATTGTTCCACCAACAATTTAGACATTTTCAAAACACCTGCCACACCACGCACCACAACAATACACAGCGGATGTAAAATATAAATATACATCGACAACTCTCTGGCACAAGCTATCTCCTTTCCCCGCATAGAAAGCAACAGCTCAAATAAATAGAACATCACCGGAAGTAATAAAAAGTATAAACTGTTATGTTTTTGCCATTGAAAATGGAAACTTAAAAATCCTTCTGCCAGCATTGCCGCCATAGAAACTACAAAACCTACACCCGCATGTTCTCTCGAAATCTTGATCTTACCGTTGGCCAGCAATACACCCAGCCATAGAAAAACTGGCGCAAAAAAAATCCCATTTCTAGTATATGAACTGACCTGGAAAATTCCTTCATACACGATCTTAAAAAAAGGGACTTCACTGACCAGACCATAATAACTGTCCCCCAGCACACCAAAAATATATAGTATAAATACTACTGCCGATATGGTCAGCGGACTGCAAAAGCGCAACAATGCCACCAACAGCAAACAGCCCAAAATCACCGCTGGCAGATACCAGAGATGATAAAATGTTCCATCAAAAAAAATCTCTTTTAGCCAGCCTCCCACACTGTCACTCAAATTTTTAGAATATAATTTCAGAGGAAAATATAACAATGTAGAAGCCCCATACAAAACCGCTGTTTTTCTCAAAAATTTACCTATACTGCCATTTCCAGTTCTGCCGCTGTCTCCATAATCCATTCTCTCTAACTGTCCTGACGAAAAACGATTGGCATTTCTACGCTGATAAGGGGCAAGCACAAAAAAACCTGTTACCATCAAGAAAAATGGCACCCCAATCCTTCCAAAACAATAGGTAACAAGAAAATCTGCTGACTCGCTAAATGAAGCCAGGGGCGCTGTATGAATTGCGACAATTAGCAATGCCGCCACCAGCCGGAAATTGTCAATTGCCGCATAATTTTTCCTATGTCTCATGTCTCCTCCTATTGGGCATATGTAATTATAAATCCATCTACATTATTACCGGAAATCTGAATATCTGGCAGCTCTTCACCTTCCGCTAAATCATCTTTTTTATCTTCCTGTCCTTGTTCCCCATATTGGGACAAATCTATTTTAGTCAACGTTTCCTCAGCCTTCACATAGCCAATCTTAAATTCTCTATCTCCTTTCCACCAGGTAAAAGAATGGTCAGGAAAGGAAAACTGCTTTAACCACACAATATATTCTTCCAGCGCCATACCATACCGTTGCATAATTTCTGCATGTGGCACGCCCACATATCGGAAATGCCACGGTTCTGCGCCAATTTTGGTAATCTTCTGTTTTTCTTTTTTGTAACGTTCTATAAACCCAAAATCAGCCATTTTTATCCGAAATTTCTGACAAATTCCCTGATAGGGGAATTTGGGCCGAATGAAATCTATCTCTTCTCTGTTTTCTGCCAAATCAATGGCCAATCCCGTCTGATGCTCACTTTGATCTGGAAAAGCCACATATTTTTCTGTAAACTCTCTGCCATTTTCCTTCAAAGAATCGTCAAAAATCTCTTCTTGTTCTGACTTGGTACGATAACCACTGACTCCAACAATAAAATTATTGATTTCTTCTGAGACGCCTTTGTTCAATTCCCGTAACAATTTATTCAGCATTACCGCACTCTCTCGCTGCATCAAAATTTCCGACTGATACTTAAATGCCGGACATAAATTTTTTGCTGCAATAGTACAACGCAAAGGATAATTTTGATTGACCAAAATCAGATTTCCTTGAAAAATGCTATTCTTATCTAGTTTTTGCAACTTTTACACCTCTCTAGTTTGATCATTCTTTTCCTCTCTACATTTCAAGCAATCTTTCTATAATCTCCGCAAAAGAAATCCCCACCTCTTTGAGCATATTTGGATAACGGCTGTGTGAGGTAAATCCAGGAATGGTATTGACTTCATTAAAATAGATTTCTCCTTCTGGCGTCAAAAACAGATCCACCCTGGCAAAATAACTGCATCCCAATCCCCGATAAATGCGCATTGCTGTTTCCTGGATCTCTTGGGCTTTTTCCTGGGAAATCCGTGCTGGAACATGGATGTTAGAAGATTTCAAAGTATATTTTTCTGTATAATCAAAAAATCCCTCTGACAGCTCAATCTCATCTACTGCGCCTACCGTCAGCGTTTCTGTGCCCAATATCGCACAACCCACCTCAAAACCCTCAATCATCTCCTCCAGGATTACAATTGAATCGTATGCAAATGCATGATCCACCGCGTCCAGCAGTTCCTCCTGTCTGCCAACTTTTGTGATGCCAAAAGAAGAACCTGCACGCAGAGGTTTTACAAAAAGAGGATAACCCAATTGCTCTCCATAGCTCATAATCTTTCTTTCCTGCTGTGAGTCAATTTTATCAATAAGAAATGATGACGGCACTTTGACCCCACAATCCTTGGCCAGACGATGTGCCGTTTCTTTATCCATACAGATGGCAGAACTCATTGTATTGCAGCCGATCAGTGGTATTTCTGCCAATTCCAAGACCCCCTGTACTGTGCCATCCTCGCCATTTCTTCCATGCAGTACTGGCAGAGCGCCATCTAGAGAAATCTTTTCTACACCACTCTCTTTCAAAAGTAAAATCCCATGCAGTTCCTTATCTGGTGAGACAACAACAGGAATACATTCCTCTTTCGTCTGCCAGTGATCCCCTGGAATATTGACTGGATCGCCCTGATACAAATACCACACTCCTTTTGGGTCTATTCCAATCAAAATTGCTTCATATTTTTCCAAATCCATATGTGTAATCACTGCGTATGCTGACTGCAGAGATACCTCATACTCACTGGAACAGCCCCCAAATAAAATTGCAATCTTTTTCTTCTTATTTTTCATAGTAATATTCTCCTTTTACAATGTAATTTTTAATGATTTACAAATTCTGTAATCTATTCAGCCCCATGACACAGACATGCCAGCAAAGTTGTCATACAACCCTAAGAGGTTTTTGTCTATGACTTGGAAGATGAATAACACACTCATGGAAGTACCAATTCAGCTCTTTTCAAACAAATCTAAACTGTTTCATTTTATATTTTCATATGTTCTAAATAGTTACGAAATTTCTCACACAGTTTTCTTTTTATGTTATCTTATCCTCTACAAGTGACAGACGAGTGACTTTTCTATGACAAAATTGTCACAAAAACCGCCTGTTTCACATTAATTATATGAAACAGGCGGCCTGTATGTGTTAATATTCCGTTATAGAATCCCTAACATAATCTTAAGAACTTTTTAGTTTTTGTTATACTTTCTCCCCTTTTTAGGATTTGGGAAGCTCCACCACGAACACCACCTGTCCCTTCTCACTCTCAGCAAAAATTTTTCCTCCATGTAGTGTTACAATCTCTTTGGCAATGGCCAGACCCAAGCCTGCACCTCCAGTATTTGTATTCCTTGCCTCATCCATGCGATAGAATTTTTCAAAAATTGAGGCCAACTTTTCCTTGGGGATTGTTTTGCCACGATTTTGAAATCTCACAACAATTTCACCAGATTGTTTTTCCTCTAAAAAAATATCAATCTGCGTATTCTCATAGCTGTAGGCCACAGCATTTTTTAAGATATTATTAAATACTCTGGCCAATTTGATCGGATCACCAAAGACTGTGACATTCTCATCCCCATGAAGCTGTGCCTGGTTTTTCTTTTGTGCCAAAAGAGGATAAAATTCTTCGATCATCTGAAGCAGCATATAATACAGATCAATCTCTTCTTTTTCTAGTACAATCTGCTGTATATTATAACGGGTGATCTCAAAAAATTCATTGATTAACTGCTCTAGACGGTTTGCCTTTTCCAAGGTAATATGCACATATTTAGCCTTCTGCTCCACGGGCATGTCTGGCGCCTCCTCCAGCAGACTTAAATAACCGACTACAGACGTCAGTGGCGTGCGGATATCATGAGCCAGATACATGACCAGATTATTCTTGCGCTCCTCCGCAAGTTTTGCTTCCAGTTCCCTTCGCTCCAAAGCCTGACGCAGCACATTTAATTTCTGTTCCATAGGGGCCATTTCTGGAGATAATAAAATCTCTCTGTTTTCCCCCTGAATCAATTTCTCCAGACCAGTATCAATCTCATTAAAATAACGTGTAAACCAAGACAAGGACACCCAAAACAACACCAGAAAACAAAATGTAACTGCGAGAAATATTATCATTGACATATTTTCCCGCAGGCCATACTGATATATATTTCTGGCATCCAGATAATCTAGATGGAAAACATTTTGCAGGAAAATTACAATCCAATCTCCCACTCGTCCAAACCAAAAACGACGATATAAAGTGAAAATAATACAAAAAGCAAGCACAATCATTCCAAGCGTCCGCAGAAATACCTTTATTTTCAGTTTGGAATAATTAGAATTTTTTTTCTTTTCCTGTTTTAAATTAGAGTGATCGCCGATCACTTTTTTATTAATTTTCAATTTTATAACCAACTCCCCAGATTGTCTTGATATATTTGGGATGCTCTACAGAATCATTCATTTTCTCACGGAGATGACGAATATGCACCGTAATTGTATTATTGCTCTTACTGTAATATTCATCATGCCAAATTTCATGAAACAATTCTTCTGAACTTACAACCTCGCCTTTTCTCTGGCATAAGATTTTTAAAATAGAAAATTCTGTAGGCGTCAAAACTAAGGGCTTCTCATCCAATTGACACTCATGTGTCTTAATATTCATCACCAAGCCTCCATGTACCAACAAATAGGGATCTGACTCTTCCAAAACCTGTGACTGATTATATCTCTTATAGCGCCTAAGCTGCGCCTTTACCCTTGCAACCAATTCCAAAGGACGAAATGGCTTGGTCATATAATCGTCTGCTCCCAGCATAAGACCACGAATTTTATCAATCTCTTCATCCTTAGCCGTCAGCATAATCACAGGATAATTGTGGGCCTTGCGAATTTCTTTGCAAAGCTCAAGGCCATCAATCCCAGGCAGCATAACATCTAAAATCGCAAGATCAAAATCCACCGTCTCTATATGTTCCAACGCCTCCTTGGAGGAATAACACACAGTGACGTCAAAATTTTCACTTTCCAGATAAAACGCCTCCAAATCTGCAATTTCTTTTTCATCATCCACTACTAATATTTTATCCATCAACATTTCCTCTCTTTCCAAAAGTTCATGAGATAGTTACATTTTTTGTATTATATCAAAATCTACTTATGAAGTCCTCACTTATTTCCATTTTATATATTAAGATTTTCCTAAGATTATTTAGAAAAAATATGGATGTCATTTAGAACTATTTTATATAATAACCGACATGAAAACCATATAAAAGTATTTTCATGTAAAATTAAAATTGCTTCACTATGAAGGATAGATATAATGTAACTAAAAACAAACACAGAAATCAATATCTACATAACAGTTCATTTTGATTGTTCATTATTACTTTGCTCATCCACATAACACTTTTCAAGGAGGCAGCTTATGAATGAGAACTTAGCTTATCAAGAAGAAATCTGGGAAGAAAAATTGAACGAAGAAATCATTCTTATGTCTCCACTGCCTGCTGTCAACCATAGCTCACTCTATAATGATTTCACCATTCCTCTGGAAGAAATATTTTATTATTTATTATAAGTTTTCCGAATGGGACTGTCATGCTAATATTTTCGCTCATTCAAAAGATTCTGCCGCTCAAGCGTCGAGCGAATCTATGAATTATAATTTATGTTAGCGCGACATCCCCTCTAAATAGTTACATATTTTTAACATATAACCAACACATCAAGCTGCTACATAACAATGATAAATAAACTCCGTAATATACCGCTTCTAATGAAAAAAGTAAATTGAAATCTGCTAACAACGGAACATACCAAAACAGACTATATGCAAGATATATTATAGGATGCGCAATCAAAAGTATATTTCTTCGTCAAAATAGCGCCACGGTAAAAAAATCGGCAATAAAGACATTATGTAACAGAAAGCCACTATGTATATCTTCTTTTCTTTATTCATAAACATCATTTTGAGCCTCCTTTTTCTTTCTATTATATGGTACGCCCGATAGTTGCTCAAGCAGATTAAAAAATCCATCATAATTTTTTATACTTTTTTAATATTTGATGCTACTATCTGTAAAAACATGCAATACCAATGGGAAATCAAAAACAATAAGATTCTCAAAAAATATCTGCCAGAAAAATATATCCAATATATATTCTCTGGCAGATATTTTTTATATTCAATTTATATCACTATTTCTGTAAGATAAACTTATCTTACAACTAATTATGGTGTTATCAATGGAGGGAAACCAGGGTTAGGATTCTTAATTTTTACCTCCTTGCTCTTGTTTCCTGCTGCATCTTTTAAATATACCCAATAATACTCACATCGTGTATCTATAAAATCCAAACCAGGCCAAAATCGATTCCAATCCTTATTCAAAACAAAATTCAGAAATCTCCAGCCATTTTCTCCCTTAAAATAAATCTTTGCCCCTAATTCTCCTTTTATAAGCAGATCACCATCACTAAATTTCAGTTTTGGAGCTTTTGGAGCTGTGACGTCCTTAATCGTTCTAGATACTACCTCACTTCTGCTATTTCCCTTTTTCAGATAGAAATACAGTGTTCCTTTTTCCTGTGCTGGTATGGTAATCTTCTTTTTTCCATTCTTCTGAAATTTTATGGTCTTAAGCATTTTTTTCTCATTCTTAACCACAAGAGTGGTATTTTTCTGGCCGATTACTTGAATACTGGTAGTCTTACTGGTAATTCGCTTGGGAACAACAGGCTTTGTGATAACGGTGTCAAGCTGTTCTGGCGCAATCACCGGAAGCTTTGTAACCTTTTTTGTGACCACCTTATCCTTTTTCCCAGAAGTTTTGGCAATCAGATAAAATTTTAATTTGCTGCCGCCCTTCTGTTTGTTTATCTTTACATTTTTAAGACCTTTCTTTTGATAATATTTTTGAAAAACCACTTTGCTGCCATTCTTAATATACAATGTTGTTTCATCAAAGACATAGACTGGTATTAATGTGGTTCGTTCTGTAATTTCCTCTGTCAATACTTTGGGTGTATATCGATATTCAGAGGGTGGCACTAGTATTGCTTTTACTGTCATAGGCTGAACATTTACTAAGGTAAGAACCACTACCAACAGGCATAAACATACTTTTTTGACTTTACTTTTCATACGCAATCCTCCCTTTTTTCTTTTACTATATTCCTTATTTGATAATTATTCAAGTAAATATGAGAAACTATTATAGTTTTCGACAAATTTTAATTTTCCATATTATTTACCTGTAAATTTTTATACTAATGAACCATCAAATAATAATCATATCCTAACAAAAAATATCTGCCAGAAAAATATATCCAATATATATTTTCTGGCAGAAAATTTTTATATTCAATTTACCTCATTATCCATATAAATGAAAGAATCTTACAACTAATTATGGTGTGATCGGGTTAGGATTCTTAATTTTTACTACTTTGCTCTTGTTTCCTGTTGCATCCTCTAAATATACCCAATAATACTCACATCGTATATCTAGAAAATCCAAACCAGGCCAAAATCGATTCCAATCCTTATTCAAAACAAAATTCAGAAATCTCCAGCCATTTTCTCCCTTAAAATAAATCTTTGCCCCTAATTCTCCTTTTATAAGCAGATCACCTTCACTAAATTTCAGTTTTGGAGCTTTTGGAGCTGTGACGTCCTTAATCGTTCTAAATACTACCTCACTTCTGCTATTTCCCTTTTTCAGATAGAAATACAGTGTTCCTTTTTCCTGTGCTGGTATGGTAATCTTCTTTTTTCCATTCTTCTGAAATTTTATGGTCTTAAGCATTTTTTTCTCATTCTTAACCACAAGAGTGGTATTTTTCTGGCCGATCACTTGAATACTGGTAGTCTTACTGGTAATTCGCTTGGGAACAATAGGCTTTGTGATAACGGTGTCAAGCTGTTCTGGCGCAACCACCGGAAGCTTTGTAACCTTTTTTGTGACTACCTTATCCCTTTTTCCAGAAGTCCTGGCAATCAGATAAAATTTTAATTTGCTGCCGCCCTTCTGTTTTTTTATCTTTACATTTTTAAGACCTTTCTTTTGATAATATTTTTGAAAAATCACTTCTTTGCCATTCTTAATATACAATGTCGTCTCATCAAAAACATAGACTGGAATTGATGTGGTTCGTTCCGTAATCTCCTCTGTCAATACCTTAGGTGTATATCGATATTCAGAGGGCGGCACTAGTATTGCTTTTACTGTCACAGGCTGAACATTTACCAATGTAAGAACCAATATCAACAGGCATAAACATACTTTTTTGACTTTACTTTTCATACGCAATCCTCCCTCGTATAATAAGTTTATAGCCAGTCAGAACAGGCTATAGACTTATTCTTTTTTGATATAGATGCAGGATGATTTCTAAGAGGGCTCCCTCTCCATCCCTTCCCATCTATACAGTTAATAGTTACCTGTCTCAATTCTTTCTACATAGATGTGAGGATATTCTGATGGAGGTCTGGAGGGGTTCTCCCTTTCTCCCATAATGCTGGTTCATCCTGTCCATCTAATGTTTTTGTTGTTTACTACTTTTTACCAGAGCCTCCCGGTGCTATAATAGTTCCCAGTGGAACATGGGCTAAGGTACTGCTTCGTTCCTCCTGCAAAGCATCCGCTATTGCTTAGAAAGCATGCAGCCCGCACCGCCGTACCTTGACTGCTTACACAAATGCTGCACCGCCAGGTCTAGCCTCCAGCAGGGTATTTCTCCTAGACCAGTGCTGATAACGCGAGGTTGCAGCTGGTACCCCGGGCCGGGATAAGCTTTGGCCCCTGTTCCCCATCCTTATCGGAAAGGTGGTGATTACACATGAAGAAGATAAAGATTGATTACCTGTCAACGCTTTTTGTGGGAATCGACATCGGTTCCCGCACCAACGTCATCTCTGCCCTCAACTTCGACCAGGACTTCCTGATCAGGATGGTCCCCGTGGCCAATGCACAGGGCGGCGCAGAGCAGATGGAGGAGATGGTCGCCCAGGTGCTTTCACAGCACCATGAGTTCCGGGCTGTCATCATCGGGCTGGAGTCCACTGGCTTTTATGGCGTACATATCGCCAACTACCTCTCCACCTCCGAAAAGCTGGCCCCTTTTTCCACAAAGGTCTACTGCCTCAACCCCAATGAGGTAAAGCAGTATAAGAAATCCTTTAACTCCCTTGACAAGAACGACGGCATTGACTCCTTTGTCATTGCTGATTTTGCAAGGGTAGGGCGCATACATACGGAACCCTGGCGGGGCGCACAGTACCTTGCACTCCAGCGGCTTACCAGGCACAGGCTCCATATCACGGAATGCATCGCCAGGGAGAAGACCTACATGCTGAACAACATTTTCCTTAAGTTCAGCGAATTTGCCATGCTCAAGAAAGACGAGCATCCTTTCTCTGACAAGTATGGCGCCACGGCCGAAGCCGTCCTGACGGACTACCTCTCCACGGAGGACATTGTGGACGCGTCCGTGGATGATCTGGTAGCTTTCATCAGCTCCAAAAGCCGTGGGCGGATCGCCGACCCGGAACAGACCACTTATCTGCTGCAGAAGGCTGCACAGGACTCCTACCGGCTGGACAAGTGCCTTTACGAGCCACTGACCGTTTCGATTGGCTGTTCCTTCAACTGCATCAGCGCCTTTGAAAAAGAACTTAAGGCCATAAACGCCGCAATCCAGAGGGCCGTAAAAGGGCTTAACCCCACGGAGTACCAGATACTGACCTCCGTGCCCGGCATCGGCCCGGTCTACGCCAGCGGCATACTTGCTGAGCTTGGCACCATCAAGTGCTTTAAGAGCAACGATGCCCTTGCCAAATACTGCGGCATTGTCTGGAGGGAGAACCAGTCCGGGGAGTTCGAGGCGGAAGATACGCCCATGAACAAAGCCGGCAACCGCTACCTGCGGTATTACATGATCGAAGCTGCCGGGAGCGTGATGCAGCACTGCCCGGAGTACAAAACCTTTTATGACAAGAAATTTGCTGAGGTGAGAACCCATCAGCACAAACGTGCACTCGCGTTGACTTCCCGTAAACTGATACGTATGCTTTTTGGACTGCTGGCCAATGGCAAACTCTACTCTGTGGAAAAGAGTAGGTGATCCATAACGCTTATCGAACTTAAGTTCTTTTTGGACGGTAAGTCTATTAAAGTTACCCTTTTTCCAGAAAATCTTTTTTATTTTCCTCTTGACATTTCACCAAATTGCTTTTTCTTTTATTATATGGCATTTCTGCTATTTATTCAACCAGGTGAGTGAATAATCAAAGCCACTACGTCCATATAATTTTGACACTACAATATAATAAGTTCCTGGTTCTGTCTTACGGTTCTTGCTGTTTCTGATATAAAATGTCCCAGACTTCTGACCCTCAAAAAGATGTCCTGCATCAATGTGATTCTCTTTATCATTAGACTTGTAAATTACAACTTGCAATGTATCTGTCTTGGAACAGCTTTCACTTTTGGTAAATTTAAGTTTCACCAGCTCCTCTTTGGTAATCTTTAACTTATAATACTGCTTTTTACTATAAGGCGTTTCAAATCCAAAAATGCCACTTTTTTTCTGACCTTTTTTCAACGTAACTGCTTTTGCAAAGGAAGTTCCCCCCTGATTGCTTTTCCCCTCAAAGGTATATGTTATTTTTGCATCATTCCCTGGATCAGATTCAAATTCAAACTCATATGTATCTGCTTTTTTAAAATAAAAAACTGCATTTGGTTTTTCAGAGGTAACTTCTGCATAACTCATATGAGATACATCTGACAACCTAATCTCTACTTTTTGCTTTTTCGCTAGACCAGCTACTGTTAATTTTAATTTTCCTGGCTTTTTCACATCAATGTAATAAATCCTTCTACTATTACTTGGGAGATTTCCCACCTTGCGGGAAAGGCTGGCCTCTTTGATATTTTCTTCTATTTCTTGCATTACTGCTACATCTTCTGATAAATCCTCTTCTTGCATCACTACTGTTTCATCTGATAAATCCTCAGCACAGACCACCATTGCATTTGTCATCAAAGCAATCCCCATTACTGCTGCCATTAAACTTCTTCTTAATTTCTGAAACATTCTTTTCCCTCTACTTTCTTGTTGCGTATTTAGCTCCCTTAATATCTTTAGCTGTTGGCTTGTCTGCAAGTGGTCCAACGCCACCATACATTAGTTGAACTTTATTTCTTTTTTCATACAGATCCAACAATCCCAATGTATGACCAATTTCATGAGCAGCAACAATTTTATTAAATGATGCTGGCAACTTATCTAAACGTCTGGTATTAAATTCAATTTTAAATGATTCTATATGACCTGTAGCATAATTAGGTGTAGTTATTGCATGGGCAGTAACTGACGTATCTTTTAAGTTATATGCAAGTACTTTATTCACCGAAGATTTATCTCTCTTCATAGTCATAATTCCACAATCTTTCCATACTTTGGCTCCATAGGTCATATAACTTTTATAGGCTTTATTCAAGGAAGAATCATCATATGTATTTGTCTTTTTTCTTATCTGTTTTGTTGAAACCAGATATCCTGCCTTTTCACTTCCATATGCAACCATTCTTGCAAAAACCGTTGTCGCAGATGATAATGCGGCAAGCATACAAATCACCAAACACCCGCTTACGATTCTCTTTATCATTTTTGACATTTACTCCACCTCCTCAATCACTTCCACCAGATCCGATTTATTTAAGATCTCTGAATCATAAGTTAGTTCTGATTCTTTTTTTATCATTTCCCGATTCCAATTCTCTGCAGAATCATATGTCCTTACCTCTTCTGCCTCTGCTGTCCATTCCCCTGTTGGCAAGGTCTCAATTGCCTGATTGCCAGAGACAAAATATTCTTTTAAAATCCAATAAGCATCTCTGTTGTCCTTCAAAGAGGTGGTCTGCTTCATGACCAAAATATACTTTTCCCCTTTTTCAAAAATAGGAGTATCACTCATAGGCGTCTTACGCGTTCCATCCTGCAGGACACGGATTTCTTCTGGCAGTTCGCCTTGATATGTCTTTAGAACACTGGCTCTATGAACTGTCTGCGGCAGGCCATGATCAACCTCCTCCACAACCCCTCCGATTTGAATCTCAGCCACTGCATCTGCCTCCTCTATACTCTCATCTAAAGTATATGACACTCTCGAGGCGCTGATTGTACAATGTTTTTCTGCCTGCTTTGCAGAAAGATAAATATTTGTCCCCACTGCGCTTGTGACAATGGTGAGCGCTGAAATCAGCCCCCATATTACTCCTTTTTTCATCTGTCTGTTTCCTCCATTTACTTAATCTATTTGCAACCCTATATGTTCCTCCCTCTCAAAACCTTATTTTTCAATTTTAGTCTCTAAACAACCTTTCTTTTTAACAGGTATCACTATCTTTATAGATTAATTGTCACCAAAAAACCATGTCGGATCTGGAAAATTCTCATATTTTAGAAGTTTTCCAAATCCGACATGGTTTATATTTGTTTTATATGTTATGTTGAAAGATTATACCCAAGGGCACCCCATTATGGCCATTCGGCCGTGTCATAAGGTATACTTTCTTACTTCGCAGCGCTACTCATTGTTTCGCATGTATTGCGTCACAAATCGTTATACCACAGATAACTCTTCTCCAAAGCTCTCCAGATAACGGTTTTTCAATATCTCTGTATAACGTTTCTGCCCCAAAGCAGAAGACAGACAATAAGCCTGCCGCAAAATTTTCTTACAATCCTTCCAGGTAAAATCAAGTGTTTTCTCTTCTTGCTGTAATAATTGTTCCATACTCCACTCCATCGTCTGCAAAAGCTGCGGCAGACGAACGGAACATTTTTGTTGTCTGCAGAGCGACAATGCCTGTTCTGCAAGCGCAATCGCCTTATGGTAATCTCCCATTCTGCCATACATATGAGCCAAACGCTCCATAATCATAATTTCTTTATAATGATAGACCTCTGTCCCCCGATAACCGCTTTTAATTCCCTGCAAAACTGCCTCTAATAGCTTAATCCCTGCGTCAAATTGATCTTCTGCCAAATATGTATTGGCAATATGATAGAGAATTGACAGCTCATTGGCCATCAAGGGATATCTGTTAAAATCTTGTCTCTCTGGTTCAGAAATCGTCAGTTTCAACACTTCCTGCAATTGTTTTCTGGCTTCCTGCGGTGAGATCCGCAGCAAATGCATATCAAGCGCCGTGCTTTGCGCCAGCACATACTGTCTGCTGGTTGTACTGTCATCCACCAATGATTCCAGTTTTTTGATAATTGTGTCTGCCTCTTCATACTCCAATCGCCAACGGCAAGCCTGATATTCTGCAATTAAATCTGAAATTTTGATATTTCTTCCACAGACCACGGCATATGCCCGTTCTGTGTTCTTTCCCAATCGTCCCATCAATTGCTGATAGATATACCTGCCTGGCGTCTGATGCCCGTTTTCAAATCTTGATAACGTCTCAACGGAACAGATTCCTTCTGATAATTGTTCCTGCGTCAAGCGCTGCGCTTCCCGATAACGTTTTATAAGTTCCCCAGCACAGTATACCCCCACTGCTCCACCTCCTTTTTTCTGCAATCTCCATCAAATTCATAGAGATAATATGCCGCTTTGCAATGTTCGATACACTCCTTTTGTATCTGTTTCCATTGTGGTTTCTCCTGCCATTGCATTTGTAAAGCTTTTGCATATAAAAAGTGAAGTTCGGCACAATATAGATAGCTCATGCTGATCTCTGCGATAGCCATTCCTTCCCTAAGCTCTGCCAATGCCTCCTCGCTCTTTTCTCTGTCCAACAAACGCTTCACCTTCTGAAGCTTTATGAGAGGATAAATTTTTTCTTTTAATTCCAATGATTCATACTTGTTTACAAACTCCTCAACACATACAATCTTTTCCAAACCGTATTGCTGAACTGCTGTCATCAGAATCTCTATCTCCGTCTTACTGAGAAGTACATGCTTTTGTTTGGGACTCTCTAAAATAGTCAACTCCAGAGCCTCTTTTAATAGCTGCTCCGCAGAGGCTGCCAGAGACTTCTGCTCCTTTTTTGTGTGATTTCGCCCCTGCGCCTCTAATTTGCTAAGTTTTAAGATCAGAAGTTTTGCATTTAGAAATTTTACATACTGCTGATGCAGCTTTTCCTGAGCCATCATCTCCTGATATCGTACAAGCTCCTGTTCTGCCTGCAAAATATCTTCCCTGTGCAGTGCGTCTTCTATGATCTGGCGCTGGGCAAAATATTCATATTCCTGTTCCCCCAGCAATAACTCAAAACGCTCTATATCCACTCCCAACCGCTGCAATAATGCCTGTGCCAGTAAGATCGGTATGTCAATTTCTCCATGTTCCATTCTTGATAATGTAGACACTGAACACAGCCCGCTGCATAAATCATACTGAGATACTTTTTGTATCTTGCGACAGAAAAAAATCAGTTCCCCAAGTTTACTTCTCTCTATCAATACCCCTCTGCTCCCTCTTTTCTCTATGCAAATATGCCTCAGCATGCTTGCTGCAGAACCACATTATGTAAAACATAACAATTTCTTCTTATATGCTCCATATAGCTAATCAAAAAAGCCGTTCTCCTCCAAAATCCCCTGAAGCTTCCTCTTAGCCCTCATGGAAATATGTCTGATATTATCTGGCGTCTTACCAAGAATTTGGGCAATCTCCATAATATTCAGTTCTTGATAATACTGCATAATCAATACATCCTGATAGGATTGACGCATTTTCTTCATCAATTTCAAAAGCTGTTCCTTGCGCTCCAATTTTGTAATCCGAGCATCCATCCCCTCGCCAAACACATCATCCTGCCTAAAACTATCCCACTCCTGATCAATCTCCCATTTTTTCTTTTTATATAGATTATAGGACTTATGTTTGACAATGGTAAGAATATAATTCCAGTTTCTTTCTGTAGGTTCCTCCATCATATGATTCAGCTTATCAATCAAAGTCAAAAATGTGTCATGCACAATATCTTCAGCATCAGCGCTATTCTGTAATATCGCAAAGGCGGCATAAAACATTTCATTTTTATAACGGATATAGATTTTCTGGAAAAATTCTTTCTCCTCGTCTGTATCCAGCAGCAGCAGATATCGATACAATTACTATCCCTCCAAAACTATGCTTCATCAATGGCTTTGCCTATATCATGGCGCATATATTTGTTATCAAACTGCACCCACTCTGTCGCTTGATACGCATTGGCGCGCGCTGCCTTTAGGTCGCTTCCCTTAGCCGTAATACCCAAAACCCGTCCGCCATTTGTCACAATTTTACCATCTTTTAAGGCTGTTCCTGCATGAAAACAATAATAGCCGTCTTCTGTATCGAATTTCTCCAAACCAGTAATCTCAAAGCCCTTCTCATAGGAGACTGGATAACCATCTGACGCCAGTACCACACAGACTGCCGCATTATCCTCAAACTGTAAATCAATCTGATCCAGTCTGCCCTCCACGCAAGCTTCCATCACCTCAATCATATCTGTTTTCATCCGTGGCAGTACCACCTGAGCCTCTGGATCGCCAAAACGTGCGTTATATTCCAATACCTTGGGACCCTCCTTTGTCAGCATCAGACCAAAGAATATAATTCCCACAAAGGGGCGTCCCTCTGCAGCCATCGCATCCACAGTCGCCTGGTAAATATGTTCTATACAAAATTGGTCGACCTCTTTTGTATAGAAGGGGCTGGGTGAAAAAGTTCCCATTCCTCCAGTGTTTAGTCCCTGGTCTCCATCCTGGGCACGCTTATGGTCCTGCGCGGAAGACATAATCTTGATGGTCTTTCCATCTACAAAAGATAATACAGAAACCTCACGCCCTGTCATAAATTCCTCGACAACCATATGATTTCCGGCAGCGCCAAATTTCTTATCCTCCATAATCTCCTTGACGCCCGCCTGTGCTTCCTCCAAGGTATTACAGATTAGCACGCCTTTTCCCAGCGCTAGGCCGTCGGCCTTCAATACGATAGGCATCTTGGCTGTTTGCAGATATGCAAGCGCTTTCTTTGGATCGTCAAAGGTCTCATATCCAGCAGTGGGAATCTGATACTTTTTCATAAGATCCTTAGAAAATGCCTTGCTTCCCTCCAAAATAGCTGCATTTTTGCGCGGGCCAAATACTTTCAATCCCTGCGCCTCAAACACATCTACCACGCCGCCTACTAAGGGGTCATCCATGCCAACAATGGTAAAATCAATTTCTTTCTCCTTGGCAAATGCCGCTAACTTCTCAAATTCCATCGCCCCGATGGGTACGCATTCCGCAATCTGTCCAATTCCTGCATTTCCTGGTGCGCAATACAGTTTCTCTACCTTAGAGCTCTTTGCCGCACTCATAGCAATGGCATGTTCACGCCCACCGCTCCCTATAATCAATACTTTCATGTCTACTCCTTTTCTTCTGCAACCCTTGTCCACTAAATTCAAAATACCGCTGATAACTTCAGACATCAACGATTACTGATTTTCCATCTATTACCTTCACTTTCCCATTGGCGATCAAATCAATCGCCTGGGGAAGAATCTTCCACTCTGCCTGTTCCATCACACGCCGCTGCAAAATTTCAGGGGTATCATCTGCTTTTACCATCACAGGCTGCTGTAAGATAATTGGACCTGTATCTGTGCCCTCATCTACAAAATGTACCGTTGCACCTGTCACCTTCACGCCTCGCGCCAGCGCTGCCTCATGGACTTTCAAACCATAATACCCTGTTCCGCAAAAGGATGGAATCAGAGAGGGATGTATATTAATCATTCGATTTCGATATTCTTTAATCATCAATTCTGGTATCACCACCAAAAACCCCGCAAGTACCACCAAATCCGGCTGATAGCTGTTTACCTTCTCTAAAAATGCTTTGTTAAAGCTATCTCGATCTTCAAACTGTTTTGGTGAAATACAAATACCAGCAATATCATGATTCTTTGCTCTTTCCAATGCATATGCATTGGGATTGTTACTGATTACTGCTGCAACCTCAGTATTCGTAATATCTCCACGATCTACGGCATCCAGAATGGCCTGCAGATTCGTTCCGCCGCCGGAGACACAGACAACCAATTTTAACATAAGGTTACTCCTTTTTCTCCATCCTCTACCTTTCCGATCACATAGGGTATTTCACCTGCTGCCCGGATCGCTTCCATAGTCTTATCCACATCCGCTGGATCGACCCCCAGCACCATTCCAATACCCATGTTGTAGGTATTGTACATCATTTTCTCTTCCACTTGGCCTTCTCTGGCCATCATTTTAAAAATAGCAGGAACCTCATAACTATCTTTTTTGATCACCGCATGCTTTCCATCCGGCAGCATCCGAGGCACATTTTCATAGAAACCGCCCCCTGTAATATGGCTGCACGCTTTGATTCTTACCCCTGCTTCCTTAACGGAACGCAATGCTTTCACATAGATTTTGGTCGGAGCTAACAAAGCTTCTCCTAAAGTCTTTCCTAACTCATCATAATATGTATTTAAAGTTTCTTTGTTCATCGAAAAAATCTTGCGCACCAGGGAAAATCCATTGGAATGTACGCCAGAACTTGCCATACCAATCAATACATCTTCCGCCTTTAAATCTGCGCCTGTAATGATATCCTTCTGATCAACAACACCCACCGCAAATCCAGCGAGATCATACTCATCCTCGGGATAAAATCCAGGCATTTCTGCGGTCTCTCCGCCTATGAGCGCCGCATCACTCTGTAAGCACCCTTCTGCCACGCCGCTTACAATATCTGCAATTTTCTCAGGAAAATTTTTACCGCAGGCAATGTAATCTAGGAAAAATAATGGTTCTCCGCCAGCACAGGCAATATCATTGACACACATCGCCACACAGTCAATTCCTATGGTATTATGCTTGTCCAATAAAAAGGCCAGTTTCAGCTTCGTTCCCACTCCATCTGTGCCAGATACCAGAGTAGGTTTCTCCATATCCTTAAACTTTTCTATAGAAAACGCACCGGAAAATCCCCCGAGGTTGGTCAACACCTCCGGTCTCATCGTCTGCTGTACATGTTTTTTCATCAACTCCACAGAACGGTAGCCAGCTTCAATATCAACACCTGCATTCTTATAATCCATTACTTTTCCTCCTATTTTTTATAAAAATTTATTGAATAGAAATTCAGTCCTTTTCAAATAAACTTGAATGATCTGATATTATATCTCTATAGGGTTCTGAATAATTATGTCACATTAATAATTCTTATATCCAACTTCTTTGAGCCTGGCATCCTTTGCCTCTACCTGCTCTTTTAATTTAGCAGAATAATCTTTCAGTTTCTGAAGCAGCGCTTCATCTGAGGTGGCAAGGATTTTTGCAGCAAGCAATCCTGCATTAGCGCCTCCATTGATGGCCACAGTAGCAACTGGTATTCCAGATGGCATCTGTACAATAGAATATAAGGAATCACGCCCTCCCAAAGAAGTGGTGTGCATCGGAATCCCAATCACTGGCATTGGAAAGATCGCCGCACACATGCCCGGCAGATGAGCCGCCATTCCAGCGCCTGCAATAATCACACGGAATCCTTTTTCTTCGGCTGATTTTGCATATTCAAAAAATACATCTGGCTCTCTGTGGGCAGAGATAATGGTCATCTCATATTCAACACCCAATTCCTCCAAAATATCTGCTGCCTTTGCCATAACAGGCATATCTGAATCACTTCCCATAACAATTCCTACTTTTGCCATAATAAATTCTCCTTTTCTATGTTTTTGTTATTTTGTAACTATTCATTTCCATAAAAGTGATAACCACAAGTCCCCGCTGAAACACATGACAGCTTAGCTGGCTTGGGGTTTTGAATAGTTACATTATTTTAACATATAATCATTAGAATAGATATTCAGACCTTTCAAATTTATTTGAAAAGAGATGAATATTTATTTTCATAAGATTCTATATAGTTACAAATATTGGTTTAACATTTCTGTTCCTGGCACTACAAATTTGCCATCCCGAATAATATCTGCATGGCTTCCATCATGCTTTAATACGGTAATCTGATCTAATTCATCATAAGGGATTGTGATATCCGTATGACAATTAAAATATGCTTTCTGCGGCTCATCCTTACGAAGCCTGGAAATCTCATTTTCTCTGGCCACAATCTCTTTGCCGTCAGGATTAAATACTGGTGTATCTTCTGCCAAACTATAACAAGTATCTCCCACCGCAAAATGCGGCCCTGTTTTCTCTGCAATCAAAATTGGAAGTTTTTCCTGTATCTGATACTCAATCCCCATCTTATATGCCGCGGTATTGGTTCCAATGGCAAACTCTCCCAACGGCAGCGTCTGATGATGTTTGAGAAGATTTTCCTTTAAAAATGCCTGATTTTCCTGTTCTGTGTCAAAATTTTTACAGGAATAATGATGAATCATGCCATCCACAAAATCAAGTTCCAAATCCAGGTATTTCAAGCCATTCAGATATACCTGAGTTACATGGAGACGTCCATTCGTCCCTTTGAGCACAGGCGAAGTAAAAACTTCTCCCACTGGAATATTGACATCTGCCACACAATTTTCAAAGATAGTCTCTTTGTCTGGATCTTTTAAGGGATAGAGCGCCACCAGTAAATCAGTAGTATTATCACCCTTTCCGGTGATATGAACAAATTCCCCCTGATCGAGCACATCAATCATTTTCTGCTGCATATCTCGGTACAGCTTATAATCTAAAGTATTGATCTCTACCGTCTTAGCAAAAATTTCTTTAAAATTAGGCCCAATCTCAGGAATTGGATAAGCTATGATGGTAAAGCTGCGCTCCTCACCCTTTATATAGGTATTGGTAATCTGCATAGATTGATTAGCGGCATAAACGTTTAACTTCTGCTGTTTTTCGCTAAATTGACAGGCATACGGACAACTCTCAGGTTCAAATCCCTCTTCCCCAAAGGTTTCCACCACAGCGGGTCCTGCATACAGAGCCGCTGCCTTCCTGCGACTTTCATATGCTGTTTTTAAGACCTCCAGACGACGCTCCACTAAGGCCTTGTCCAGATAAACTGCTTTATCCGCTCTGTGATCATATTCATATTGACGATTTGGCCGCGTACTCTCCACAGCACGGCTGCCATTGCCCCGACCAGAAAAAGAATTTTCACTGACCCTGGAAACCACTGGCTCTAAGCCCATCTTCCTGAAATTATTGACTGCCGCTCGCATCATCCGCTCAAATCCAACTGGATATCGCAGATCGACATATTTCTTTTTTGATAAATCCTTACCAGTCACTTCAAATCCAATCCGATACCCCTCGGTATAGGTATCTGCCATTGCCTGAATCTCCTCCTCAGGCATCTGATTTAAATATTCTGCAACTTTGATCTCATTGTCGCTGATATAGAGGCCATAACGATATAAATACCGCAGATCGGATAGATCGCTGTCCATAATTATTTTTATATAAAAATCTAGTTCTGGACTACTCTGGGCCATCACGCTAATCTCTGTAAAAATCTCTCCATAGTCATGATAAAACCAGTAGATAATCTGTTGAATCTCTTCTTCTTGTGGCAAAGCTTCCTGTTCAAAACAATTATAAATTTCTACCAGCAGCTCTCCAAATATTGTCAGTTCAAAATTCCGCCCCTCAAAAGCATAGGGAATCAGAGAACGAATGTCAGCATAAAGCATTCCGAAAAGCTTGCCAAAGACATCCCCCATCTGTGCTGTGGCATAGGCAGGATTGCCATAACTCTCTGCGTAATGTTGCGGCAATATTTCTTTATATAATACCTGATTTTCTGTGCTCATATCCTGCAGGTCTTTGTTCTCCCATTCCCCAGCATAGATTTTCTCCTCTAACCTACATAAATTTAACAAAAACGATGCTGTATGCCGGAAATATGACCGGAAAGGAACAGCCACCGTCTCCTCTATCCCTATTTGTTCCAGCCGTTCTACCATTAAAGGAAAACGCTCCTCCACTTCCCTGCGGTAAGGCTGCCAAAAATCTTGATATCCCATTTTTCAACCTCGTTTTTTATACATAAAATCCTAATACATAGACTGCCACCCATCCTGCCAGCATCACTCCTGAACAGATGCTTCCCAGGACTGGAAACAACTTGTAACTCTCTTCCAATAGACTAGAGAGCCCCATCACAAATGACACCACAGTAAGCATCAGGGCTAACAGCCCCGCACTGCCAATATAGACACTGGCATTTCCGGCATTTTGTATGGAAAGCGTCACCATCCCAATTGCGGCCATCAGTGACAGCACTGCAAGACTGAGGGAAATTTTTCCCCGCTTGGAATGCTTTTTATCTGCAAATTTATAACTATTTCTTCGTCTCATATGTTCTCCTTATCCGATTCATCCAGTAAAAAATCAGACATCCCAGGGCGCCGCCAATGGTATTTAAAAGAAGATCGTCAACATCAAAACTGCCCACCTTAGACACCAGTTGAATCGTCTCCACCATGAGACTGAATTCAAAACTGAAAAATACAGTGTACAAAAAGGATCTGCACTTGGGATGTAGGATGGGCAGAAAAAAGCCAAATGGCAGAAAAGCCACAATATTTCCCACAAGATTTAAGAGCACCGCCTTTGTCCCAAGAACATGACGATATTCGATAAAACGCCGAATCTCCTTAAACAGTTCCAAGTTATAGTGGTAGGATCTGCTCTCAAAGGTGCGCCCCATACTCTCTGCAAAAAACAGAAAATATATCAAACAAATAATATAGACTCCGAACATGGCTTTACTGCATATCCGGAGTATCCTTCTATAATCTTTTTTCAATTTTTCAATCCCTAAAAAATAATATCTGATTTCCTTTTCAACATTTTTGCACCACTGACAATAGCAAGAATCCCACATGTAATGCCACTGAGTACCATTACAATGCCGATGGCTATATTTCCAGCTCCTGCTATGCTCATAGTCTTATACACTTTCTCATTCATATCAAAGCTCCTAACATCATTATGACTTTGCACCATACTGGGCATAATAGTTATCAATTGCCACTTTCATTTCCTCATTAATATATATATTTCCCTTATATGGTTTATTATACAAATATTCCACTACATCTGCCATTGTAACAATAGCGTTTGCATCAAAGCCATACAATTCTTTAATCTCCTCCAAAGCGCTCTTCTGACCTTTGCCGCGCTCCATGCGATTGAGAGATACCATCAAACCCTTGATCTCAATATCTGCCTGCGCACGAATAATAGGAACCGTCTCCTCCATAGATTTGCCAGAAGTAGTAACATCCTCAATAATTACCACTCTATCTCCATCTTTAAGTTTGCTTCCCAGTAAGATTCCAGTATCTCCATGATCCTTCACTTCTTTACGATTGGAACAGTAACGGATCTCCTTACCATATAACTTACTGTATGCGATTGTGGCGGCAACACTCAGAGGAATCCCCTTATATGCAGGACCAAACAACACATCAAAGTCATCCCCATAATGTTCATGAATCGCCTTTGCGTAATATTCCCCCAGCTTTGCAAGCTGAGAGCCTGTCACATAGCCCCCTGCATTCATAAAAAAGGGGGATTTTCTCCCACTCTTTAACACAAATTCGCCAAATTTCAATACTTGGCAATCTACCATAAATTCAATAAATTCTTTTTTATAGCTCTCCATAGCTTCTGTTTTCTCCTTCATTCTGCGAACACCTCAAACTTGCACCCAAAGAACATTCACCCTCGCGGCTGTCTACACTTCATTTTAGTCCATGCTTAAATGCGCCGCCGGCGTATAGCGCTGTCAAATATCCATGTATACCCAGAGGGTACTTAACATGGCTATTTTCCTAAGTTTCTTGTCGGTACAATGCTCGCGGCAATAAATTTGCAGATCCTGACTTCCCATTTTTCTGAGGTTCTAAATAGTTACAAACTATCAAATATCTTTTCCAATTTTATCATATTTCTTATCTATATTCAACTATTTCTGTTTGTCTTTTATCTTCATTAGGCCGCGGTTAGAATGTATGATTCGTATATTTTCTTTTATTAAAATATAAAAAGGGGCTGCTGCAAAATGAAGCTTATATACAATATATGGATAAGATTCTTGCGTTCTAAATGCCATATTTTGCATATACCAGCTATTTTGCAACAGCCCCTCTATGAGCTACTTTTTGTTACACCTACTGATTGTCAAATATTCTTGCTCTATTTCACTGCTCCAATCAATTCCTGAATATCATTGACCCCATACTGTTCCATATAATCGCGAATCCCTTCCACAATCTCCATAGTAACTGCCGGATTGCGAAAATTGGCTGTCCCTACAGAAATAGCGGTTGCTCCAGCCAGAATCATTTCCACTGCATCTTCCGCGGTAAGTATTCCTCCCATACCAATAATGGGAATATTCACTGCTTGTGCTGTCTGATAAACCATTCGCACTGCCACTGGATGAATCGCAGGGCCGGATAATCCCCCTGTTTTATTGGCAAGGGCAAATGTCCTGCGATGAATATCAATTTTCATTCCTGTAATCGTGTTGATCAAAGAAAGAGCGTCCGCCCCTCCCGCTTCCGCAGCTTTTGCTATCTCAGTAATATCTGTAACATTGGGGCTGAGTTTCATAATTACTGGCTGCTTTGCATATTTTTTGACTTCTCTGGTAATTGTCTCCACCGATTTGGGATTCTGTCCAAAGGCAATACCGCCTTCCTCCACATTTGGACAAGAAATATTGATTTCCAATAAATCAATCGGTTGGTTCGCCAGGCGTCTGACCACCTCACAGTAATCCTCTGTGGTTCTGCCACAGACATTGACAATGATCTTGGTATCATATTTTGTCAGAAATGGGATATCCCGCTCCACAAACAGATCAATGCCTGGATTCTGCAGCCCCACTGCATTCAACATACCGCCATAGGTTTCTGCAATTCTGGGGGTGGGATTTCCCTCCCAGGGTACATTGGCAACTCCCTTTGTGACTACCGCTCCCAATTGATTTAAATCTGCAAATTCTGCAAATTCTGCACCAGAGCCAAAAGTGCCAGATGCCGTCATCACTGGGTTTTTTAATGTCACACCTGCAAGGTTTACTTTCGTATTCATCAAAACTCCACCTCCTCTGCACGAAATACCGGACCTTCCTTACAGATTCGTTTATTATTTACATTGGTATGGCTGTCTCTCTCCTTGGACTTACAGACACAGCCCAGACAAGCGCCTATGCCGCAAGCCATGCGCTCCTCCAAAGAAAGCCAGCACTCAATTCCTCTTTCCTTCGCATATGCTTTTACAGCTCGAAGCATGGGCATAGGACCACATGCATAGATAATCTCTGCATTCAATCCATTCTCTCGGATGGCGTCAAGCACATTCCCATCTGTACCATAACTCCCATCCTCTGTCGCCACATACAAGCTTCCCTGCTTTTTAAATTCCTCCTGTAAAAACATGGAATCCCGATATCCAAGTACCATCTGTTTTTCTGATTTCAATTCTTTGGCAAGTTCCAGCAACGGTGGAATACCAATGCCGCCTCCAATCAAAAATGCTTTTTTGTCTTTCAAAGGAAATCCATTGCCCAGAGGTCCTACTATATCAAGACACCTCCCTGTGCGCATCTGGGATAATTCCTCTGTGCCCTTGCCTACCACGCGATATACAATCCGAATGGCTCGATCCTCCCTGTCAATCTCACAGATACTGATGGGCCGCGGCAGCAGCCGGCTGCCCTCATGACAATAAACCGATACAAACTGTCCTGGTTTTGCCTGACCTGCAACCTGCTCTGTTTTCAGCCACATACTGTAAACCCCATAGGAAATCTCTTCCTGCCGGATAATCACTGCCTGCTCTTTATACTTTTCCGCCATATTCCTCTCCTAACTGCTCTGTATTATTTTACTGCCTGCAATGCCCCATCAATATCCGCTATCATTGCTTCCACAGCGGCTCTGGATGCCTCTCCAAAATGTTCCTCGCCAAACTTTGTATATTCCTCTTGTTTATATGCTGCAATAATGCCCCGGGAAGAATTTACAATCGCTCCCAATCCATCTGTATCAAAAAAATGTACCAAATCTGCACCCTTTCCCCCTTGTGCTCCATATCCTGGCACTAAAATAAAACTTTTCGGCATAATTTTGCGCAGCACTTTACCCATTTCTGGATAAGTTGCTCCTACCACAGCCCCGATATAACTATACTGATTTCCCATACAATCTGCGCCCCACTGTGCTACTTTTTCACCAACCAGCTCATATAAGGGCTTTCCATCTACAAGCTTGTCCTGAAATTCGCCGCTGGAAGGATTAGAGGTTTTTACCAAAATAAATAACCCCTTCTTTTGTTCTTTACAGACATCTATAAAAGGCTGCACGCCATCGGAACCCAGATATGGATTCACTGTCACAAAATCTTCCCCGAATGGCGTATATGTCTGACCGCCCACAGTGACGTCACCAATATGACCTGTGGCATAAGCCGCGGAAGTGGAACCAATATCGCCCCGCTTGATATCGCCAATTACCACCAAATCTTTTTGATGGCAGTAGTCCACTGTCTTCTTAAAAGCCTGCAGACCAGGAATGCCAAATTGTTCATACATGGCAATCTGAGGTTTTACTGCCGGAATCAGATCACAAGTATGATCTACAATCTCCTTATTAAACTGCCAAATTGCCTCCGCTGCACCTTCCAGCGTCTCACCATATTCTGCAAATGCCTTTTTCTGAATATGATCCGGTATATAATTCATCATCGGGTCAAGCCCTACAACAATAGGAGCATGTGTTTTCTGAATTTTTTCCACCAGTTTATTGATCATTACAATGTCCTCTCTATCTCTCATATACAACTCTGCCATCCATGACAGTTGCCATTACCATTCCTTTGACCTTTTTCCCCGCAAACGGAGTATTCTTACCCTTAGAGTAAAATTCTGCCGGGTCAATTACATATTGCTTCTTAGGATCAAAGACCACCAAGTCTGCAGGCTTTCCTTCCTCTACAACACCTTTATCCAGATCAAGAATTTTAGCTGGATTATAACTCATCTTCTCTGCCATCTGCATAATCGTCAGATAACCCTTGTCCACCAGCTCTGTCATGGTAAGCGCTGCCGCGGTCTCCAACCCGACAATGCCAAATGGCGCTTTCTTAATACCAAGTCCTTTCTCAATCGCAGTATGGGGCGCATGATCAGTCGCAATTACATCAATCACATCCGCTTTCAGACCCTTCTTCAATGCCTCTACATCCGCTTTCGTTCTCAGAGGCGGATTCATTTTATAATTGGCATCATCTCCAGGAATATCCTCACTGGTCAGAATAAAATGATGCGGACATACCTCGGCGGTCACACGAATTCCTTCCTGCTTTGCAAGCTCTACCATACGCACACTGTCCTTTGTGGAACAATGACACAAATGCAGCGCCGCGCCCGTATCTTTGGCCAGCATAATATCACGAGCTACAATGACGTCTTCTACAGAATTGCTGATGCCGGCAAATTTTGTCTTTTCCATCGTCTGATCTGCATTCACTACGCCCCCCTGTACCATAGTGGCATCTTCACAATGTGCAAGTACCGGAATATCATATTTCACAGCAAGTGCCATCGCCTCACGATATAATTGGGCGTTCATCACCGTTTTTCCATCTTCACTGATGGCAGGAATCCCTGCCTCCACCATACTTTCAATATCGGACAATTCTTCCCCTCTCTGTCCTTTCGTCACCGCACCTGTCTGTAATACATGGACGAGTCCCACATCTTTTGCCTTGTTGCGGACATAATATACCACATCAGAATTATCTACCGCTGGCTTCGTGTTCGGCATTGCCACAATCGTAGTAAAACCTCCATGCACCGCTGCCCGGGAAGCAGTTTCTACTGTCTCTTTATCCTCCTGCCCCGGATCACGCAAGTGTACATGCATATCGATAAATCCTGGCATTACATAGCAGCCCTCAGCATCAATCACTCGGTCTGCTTTTACTTTCTGTTTGGGAGCAATCTTCTTTATTTTTCCATCTTCCACAAGCACATCTGCTTTTGACTCAGTCTGATCTCCCGGATTGATTACAGTTCCATTCTGAATGAGAAGTAACATATTAAAAATCCTTTCTGAATTGTATTTCGTATAGCTATTCTGTCCTTAAAACAGCCCCTTTAAGTATAACCTTATTTTATCACAGAAAAAAAGGAGGGGCAACCTCCTTTTCCTTAAAACTGTCACGTTTCGCAGTGACTGGTCAGACAGCTCTATGTTCCGTAATTATCAATTATCGAAATCTGCTGCACTCATATCTCTGAAAGGTGCGCACACATGTCTTTAATTCCTCATAACGCCGCTCCAAAGACCCTTCCTCAATCACAACATCCAAAACCACGGCCATATTGTTGATCATATGGTCATTGATATCTTCTTCCATATCAACCAAAATCTTATACTTCTCTTCCATTGTCTGCGCATCAAAAAATGCCATTAATTTATCCTCTGCTGATTTTCTCTCTTCTGCTGGTTTTACAGCATTTTCTGATTTCAATAATTTGGGCTCTTGTGTTACGTTCCCGGTCCTAGCACTCACTGTGTCTGTCTCTTTTTCATCTGTCCCAGCACTCAGTGGCTCTGTCTCATGTTTTTCTACCAACTGAAAACGGTATCTCTGTTGCACCTGCGGATATTTTTCTTGATCTACAAGGCTGACAAACATCTGCAACGGCCTGGCATAAATTTGAAAAGTTCCATAAAGCGCCTGATAGATCACCAGCTTTTCTCCGGTTTCTGAGTGCTGTGCAATGGTAATCACCTGATATAAGTTCTGTTTAAAATGTAAATACTGTTCCCCTGGCTTGGGATTTCCCTGTGGCATATCTGTTCCTCTTTTCTTTTTCTACATATAACTATTCAGAATCCCGTAAATATGGGAAGTCAGGAACTTCAAATTTATTTGAAAAATCCTGAATTAGCATTTTTATGAGGATGATAATTCCCTCAGCCACAGATAAAAGCCTCGGCAGAGACATATAACTGTTTCACTGGTGTTTGTAGTTTAGGATTCTGAATAATTACTTTTATATTCTCAGTCAATAAGAATCATAAATTAAAGCCGTTTTACAATGCGGTCAATATCTTCTTTCTTACCTATCACCATCAAATGCTCATCTGCACTAAAAATATGGTCTGCATCTGGCAAAAGTGTGCTCTCTCCCTCTTTCTTAATTCCCAAAATATTTGCGTTATATTTGACACGGAAATTCAGTTGCTTGATGGATTTTCCTATCCACTCTTCCATAGGACAAATTTCATAAATCGAATAATCTCCCATCTCCAAATAATCATATACATGATTGGCGCTGACCTTGGTTGCAATCCGTTTGGCAATATCCCGATCTGGATAAACCACTTCATCTGCTCCATTGCGCAATAAAAATTTTGCCTGGATATCTCTGGTAGCCTTACTGATTACATAAGAAGCCCCCAATTCTTTCAGTTGGCTGGTGATCTCTAAACTACTCTGGAAATTTGTCCCAATACATACAAAACAGATATCAAAATTTCGTACGCCAAAACTGCGCAGCACCTCCACCTTTGTGCAATCTGCAATCTTGGCACTGGTGACAATGGACAGAATATCTTCGAGGTTTTCCTCATGTTCATCCACCGCCATGACATCATTCCCATTATTCACTAGATCCACACATAAATGCTTCCCAAACCTTCCAATTCCAATTACAAGTATTGACTTCATCTTTACACCTCTCTTAATCAATAATCATCCTAATCAACCAATTGTAATCCGCTCAATTGGCAATTTTACTTGGGGACTTTGTTTCTTCTCTGTAAAGGACAGGGCAAAGGACATACTTCCAATTCTGCCGCTGTACATTAAAAGAATCAACAGGCTCTTGGAAACCACTGTGATATCTCTGGTAATTCCTGTGGAAATCCCCACTGTCCCGGTGGCGGAAAATATCTCCATTAAAATATCTGACAAAGGCAGACCTGGCTCTAACCCAGACATCACCAGGGCGCTGACTGCGGAAAGAAGCAAGTTGATAAAGAATACCGTACTTGCCTTTTTGATAGAATCTTCATCCATTCTCCTGCCAAAAATATTTAACCCGCTCTTGTTGCGCAATGCCGACCAGATATATAAGAGTATCACCATCATGGTTGTAGTCTTAATGCCTCCAGCCGTAGATCCTGGACTTCCTCCCACAAACATTAATATAACGGTTAAAAGCCTTGTCGGTTCTGAGTATGACGCTGTATCCGTAGTGTTAAATCCGGCAGTTCTTGGAGTCACAGAACCAAATACAGAAGATAAAAGTTGTCCTTTTGCATCCATACCAACCAAAAGATTATCCCGTTCAAATAAATAAAAACAAATGCTTCCTGCTACAATCAGCAGCACAGTCATTGTCAACACAATCTTTGTATGAAGCATATACTTCTTAAATTTCCATTTATGAATAGAGATATCATCCCAGACAATAAAGCCAATACCGCCAATAATAATCAATGCCATAATTACAATATTAATTAGCACATCATCATAGTAAGATGTCAAAGAGCAATAAGGCTCAAACCGTCCCATCAAATCAAATCCTGCGTTGCAGAATGCAGAGACCGAATGGAAAATTCCATACCAAATTCCCTCCGCAATCCCAAACTGAGGGATAAAACGAATCATTAATAATAATGCACCTGTCAATTCAATTATTAGTGCATAACATACAATCTTATGCACCAGACGCACTGTGCCGCCAATCTGTAGTGTATTGACACTCTCCTGAATTAAATTGCGCTCTTTAAGACCAATCCGACGTTTCATAAAAATAGCAAAAAATACGCCGATTGTGATAAACCCCAATCCACCAATCTGAATCAAAATTAAAATAACAACTTGGCCAAACAAGGTCCAATTTGTATAAGTATCTACCACCACTAGTCCTGTCACACAGGTGCTGCTGGTTGCTGTAAATAATGCGTTGAGAAATCCGGCGCTCTCACCATTTTTAGAAGCAATTGGCAGCATCAGGAGTATAGTTCCTATCACAATAATAAATAAAAATCCAAGCGCAATAGTTTGGACTCTGCTTAATCTTCTCATTGTGTCCTCTCCTTTTTAAAAAGAGTGTTTTGTAATCCATCATGGGATTACAAAACACTCCTATCTTTTTATCTCTCTTAGTATTTCCCAAATTCACCATCAAGAGAAATAATTTTTTCATTTTCTTCTGATTTATCACTATAAGTCATTTCCTGTGGTACCATTCCATAGCTGCCTGTGGATTTTAATTTGTAACGTCCAATCATGGTACGCAGTGACAATGCCTGGTTGGACAATACCTCACTTGCTGCGGCACACTGCTCACTGGTAGCAGAATTGGTCTGTACCACTTGTGATACCTGACTAATTGCCTGGTCAATCTGGCTAACTGCTGTTGCCTGATCACTGGAAGCAACGGCAATACTGTCAATCAAAGACACAATATTGTCCACCGTTTTGATAATCTCTGTCAGAGATGATGCAGTCTGTTCTGCAAGATTGGAACCATGTTCCACTTTCTTAATAGAATCTTCAATCAACTCTGCTGTCTCACTGGCAGCAGAGGCACTCTTTCCAGCCAGATTACGCACTTCCTCAGCTACCACTGCAAAGCCTTTTCCATGAACACCCGCTCTTGCTGCCTCCACTGCGGCATTTAAGGCAAGGATATTTGTCTGGAACGCAATGTCGTCAATTACTTTGATAATCTTGGAAATATTTTCAGAAGCTACATTGATCTCTGTCATGGCAGCAATCATTTCTTTCATATGATGATCGCCAGCCATTGCCTCTTCCCTCATGCTATGTACAGAACGATTTGCCTCATTCGCTTCCTCAGCATTGTGCTTGGTACGCTCGGCAATCTCTGCCATAGATGCCGTCACCTGTTCAATCGCACTTGCCTGCTGGGTCGAACCCTGTGCCAAAGACTGACTTGCATCTGATACCTGCTCTGCTCCAGTAGTAAGCTGTACTGCGGACTCACGAATATCAGAAAGCATATGGTTATTCTCAACTACAAGATCTTTAAAAGCATTTCCAAGGGCATCATCGCTTCCCTTAACATCCACATCAAAATCCAGATCACCGGATGATACCTTGACGGCAACTTCTGCCTGGTATTTGACATTATCAATAATCGTCTGAAAATCATCCAGCAATTCTCCAAACTCATCATTGCGTTCCTTTTTCAATTTAATATCCACTTTTCCCTGTGCCATCTGCACTGCTGCATCACGCAGTTTATTTAAAGAAAGCCGGATATCTCTTAAAATCCCAAACGCCAATGTCATGGTGATAACAATCGCTGCTACTGTCAAAACAATCACTACAATCTCTGCTTTCTGCAGATAACTTTCCGTCAAATTTCCCTTACGGCTAAACTGTAAGGTTCCCATACCAGCATAGCCAACGATAATTGTCATCAAAATAATGATCCCAAAACAAACCAGCAAACGTGTTCTTATCTTTGCATTTTTCATTTCAATATCTTCCTCCTTTATCCTTACACTTCAGCAAGTGCATCCTTGCCTGAGACTGCCCCATCCAATGCTGAAACATCTTCATCTTGAATCAGCCTTTCTGGATCCAGCAATAACTTAACCTCTCCCTCAATCCTGGCCAATCCAAATACATACTTTCGATTGGCGCTGGTAGACTGTGACAGAGATGGGGGGAGAATAATCTCCTTCTCATCCACAGTAATTACGCCGGCAATCCGATCTACAACCAACCCTACTACTGTAGATTTTACAGCAATGACAATGATGCAGGTACGATCCGTATATTCAAAAGAAGGTTGCTTGAACCGTATTCTGACATCCACAACTGGTATAATCTTTCCACGGATATTGATCAGTCCCTTAATATAATCTTCAACCTCTGGAACAGGGGTAATAGGCTGAATGCCAATAATTTCCTGGACATAATTGATCGCAAGCCCATAGCACTCTTCGCCAATTTGGAAGGTCATAAATTTCCCCTTTTGAGTATCTTCCTCCCCTTCCAATTCTTCCAACAACTCATCCGCCATATTTTACTTCCTTTCCTCTCCTGCAATCAATCCTGCAATATCCAGAATTAATGCAATACTTCCATCTCCAAGCTGTGTACAGCCGGACAGCCCTTGCACCTTCTTGATATAGGGCGGAATGGGCTTTACTACAATTTCTTGCTCTGCGATCAGTTTATCAATAAATACACAGATATACTTGTTCTCATGCTCCAGCACTACCACAATGCCATCTTCGCCTTCGGTTAAGGATTCTTCCAGATGGTATCTTCTGTTTAAGCGGATAAATGGGAAACACTCACCGCGAAGCATAATATATTCTTCTCCGTCTGGCTCTTTGATAATCATATCTTTGCGAATTCTCACAAATTCCTTAACGGCATTTGTCTCAATCACAAACGTAGACTTTCCAACCTGCATCACAATTCCATTGATAATTGCCAAGGTAAGAGGGATCTTCATAATCATCTCACTTCCAGCGCCCTCCACACTATCAATTTCCAGATTACCGCCTACTGCTTGGATATTTTTCACTACGACGTCCATACCAACGCCTCTGCCAGAATACTCTGTAACCTGCTCCTTAGTGGAAAAACCTGCAAAAGTAATAAACTGATAGATCTCTTTTTCAGAAAAATCCGTAATTGACCGGTTGCCGATCAAGCCATTCTTCAATGCCTTATCATACAATGCCTGCTTGTTCAGGCCTTTACCATCGTCCCGAACAATAATATACACTTTTCCGCCTTCATTCTTAGCTTCCAGTGTAATCTTTCCTTTAGGACTCTTACCTGCCGCGATACGTTCTTCTTTGGATTCAATTCCATGATCTACGGAATTACGAACCAAATGCATCAGAGGATCGGAAATATGTTCAATAATATTCTTATCTACCTCAGTATTTTCCCCGATTACCTCAAGTTCAATATCCTTACCCAGTTTCCTGGAGACATCAAAGACAATACGGTTCATCTTCTGGAACGTATTTGTCAAAGGCATCATACGCATGGACATAATTACATCCTGCAGCTCTGTTGTAATCTTGGCAAGCTGACCTGCTGCTTTTTGAAAATTGGTAAGATCCAAGCCTGGCACCTTAAGATCCGGATTTTGAAGCACGACAGCCTCAGAAATCACTAATTCCCCAATCATATCCATCAAAGAATCCAGCTTCTCCACACTGACGCTGATATAGGTCTGTTTGGGTTGTTGTTTCGGCTGATTCTTGGCAAGCTTCTTACCTTTTCCAGCTTCTTTACTCTTGATGACATAATCACCAGGCGCTGGTTCCTTCTTCTCTTTTTTCTCTGGCTCTTTTTCTTTATCTTCCAGTTCAATAACAATCTGTTCTGGCCCATGATCATGAAAGCCCATCTCAAATTCTTGCTGGGTACATTCATTGACCTCTACACGTTCCATACCGGAAGTCTCACCCATAGTACTGAGAAGTTCATCCTTGGAACATTGACATTTGATCAGCATGTGGAAACCATCTTTTAAAATGACATCCCCGCTGCTCTCATTACTGATAATATCGTCTGGAATATACTGCATATCCTCTACAACTTCTTTCAGAGAATACACTGCTGTATAAGCACGGATATTACACATCTGTGTATCACTGCGCCAGTAGACAGACATTTTGTAATACTTATTACTCTCATTTCCAGTGGGCGCTACATAAAACTGACTGGGCGCTACATAGGTGTTTTCAGGCGGAAGTTCCTCACCTTGCTGCGTAATTCCAGATTTTAAATTTGTCAGAAACTTATCTATATCAGCAACAATACTACTCTCATCACCATCCGGCGTATCACCTTCTTTGATCTTATCTAATTCAGCAGTAATAAAATCAGATACCTCCAGCACATGATCTACCAACTCCAAGTGCGGAACATTTTCTGGATGGGACTCTCTCAAATAATAGAATACATCTTCCAGCTTATGGGCGATCTTCGTAATATTTTCATACATCATAATACCCGAAGATCCTTTGATCGTATGCATGACGCGGAAAATTTCATTGATGGACGTCTCGTCAAAACAATCCTCATCTTTCCTCTCCAACACCACATTCTGCAAATTTTCTAAAAGCTGCTCGCTTTCGTACAGAAACATATCCAGCATACTGTCTGTATTAAAATCCTCTCCCATTTTCCAGCCCCCTTTCTTCCTCCAAATCGTAATTTTTGACTTAGTTTATCAGATTCAGCTTCTTTAAAATCATTTCAAATTTTTCCAGATCAATTGGCTTTCCGGCATAGACGGTACATCCCATCTCAAAAGCCTTTTTCACATTCCGCTCCTCATTGAGCGCAGTTGTCATAATAATCTTCACACCATCATTACCTTGGATTCCCCGCTCTCTCTCGATATCGCGGATCGCCTTAAGTGCCTGGTATCCATCCAGCACTGGCATCATCACATCCAGACAGATTAAATCATAAGGCTCATCATCCTCAAGCGCCATCAGAAACGCATCCACTGCTTCCTCTCCATCTACAGTAATGTCACAATCACCATATTTTCCCAGATAATTTGACATGAATTTGCGGCTCGCAAAATCATCCTCAGCCAGTAAAATTTTCATGATTCCCGTCTCCTTTCTAATTGGTCTTTAATACAGAATATATCTTATTTGAAATACTGGAAAGTTCCATTTGGTACTGAACTGCCCCAATATCATAAGCAACTTTTGGCATCCCATACACAACACAGCTCGCTTCATTCTGTCCAATCGTAATGGCGCCTGCCTCTCTCATCTCTAATAGACCTTTGGCGCCGTCTCCCCCCATACCAGTAAGAATTACCCCCACTGCGTCTTTTTTTGCAGCTTTTGCTACAGAAGAAAACAACACATCCACGGAAGGGCAATGACCGCTTACTTTCTCTCCTGGCTTACATTCCACCTGATAAACACCGTTTATTTTGACCAAACGCATATGTTTATCTCCTGGGGCAATCAAGACCCGCCCCTGATACAGACGATCGCCAGTGGCAGCTTCCTTGACGGCCACTTGACATTGGTTATTTAAACGATTGGCATACATTTCTGTAAAACCTGGAGGCATATGCTGAACGATCACCACACCGGGAATATCCTTGCGAAATTGGCGCACTACCTCAAAAATCGCCTCTGTTCCACCAGTGGAAGCCCCGATCGCCACAACCATGTCCTTCTTAACATTGGATAAATTACCAACCGGAAAGGATTCGGCACGTTTGAGCTTTCCAACCTTTACTGTGGAGGCAATTTTAATTTTGGTTCCCAATTCTTTGCGCAAAAAACCATCTATTTTTGACGGATCTACTGTACTAGGTTTACAGACGAAATCTACTGCTCCTGCTTCCATAGCGTCAAATACCCTTGCATCCAAAGCACTTATTACCACTACCGGAAGAGGATATTGAGGCATCAGCTTTCTCAAAAATTGGATTCCATCCATTTTCGGCATCTCCACATCTAATGTCATTACATCTGGACGATACTGCAAAATGGCGTCTCTGGCTGCATAGGCATCTCCCGCCTGCGCCACTACCTCTATATATGGATCTTTCTGCAAACTATTTACCAGCAGATTACGAAACAGCATCGAATCATCTACCACTAATACTTTGATCTTACGCATCCGCTTTTCCTGCTTTCTTCTCTAAAATTTATTTTTGGTATATTGATGGCTCCACATATTTAAATTTTGTTGCTTTCCTATCTATCGATTCTGTGGTTCCCACAAACAGATAACCTTCCGGCTCCAGAAAATCATATATTTTGCGAAGAAGCTGACGCTTTGTATCCTCATCAAAATATATCATTACATTCCGCAAAAAGACCACATGAAACGGCCTTTGAAATGGAAATGGATGCATTAAATTAAACTGCCGAAAAATAACTTCATTTTTCAACTCCGGCTTCACTTGATACTCCATCTCACTTAAACTGGTAAAAAATCTCCGGCGCCAATTCTCTGGCAAAGGTTCAATCTGTTCCCGCAGATATTTTCCAGAACTGGCATGTGACAAAACCTTTGTGGAAATATCTGTGGCCAAAATTTTGGTATCCCATCCTGCATGATCCAACCCAAAAAAATCCTTGAGTACCATAGCTATCGTATAGGGTTCCTCTCCTGTGGAAGATGCCGCAGACCAGATCCTCAGATCTTTTCTCGCTGCCTCTTTCACTTTTAATTTGGGAAGCACTACACTGCGCAAAAATTCCATATGCTCAAACTCTCTCATAAAATATGTATGATTTGTTGTCAAGGCATTGATCAAATTGCGTGCTTCTTTCCCACCAGAATCCTTTTCCACCTTTTCCATATACTCATCACAATTGTTGTAACCATTTCGCAGAAGATAATTCTGCAATCTTCCATTTACCAGTATCCTTTTTTCACTGAGATCAATCCCTGTCGTCCGCTTTACATAGACTACAATCCGGCGAAATTCACTATCCGTAATCATTTTCTTGCTCCTATTACCAAAAATTTCTGCCTATCTCTCACTTTATCGGCTATATGATACTATATTTCTCCCTATTTGTCAAATGCGTTCCTGCCTGAAAAAAGCAGTCTTTTTTCTAATATTTAACTATGCCGTAAACGCTTTTTCACCTTTAAAAACACATCCACAATCTCTGGATCAAACCAAGTTCCGCTCCCTTGTTCGATAAACATAAAACAATTCTCCAACGCATCAGATTCCCTGTTTTCAGGCTCTCCCATCAAAGTATCATAAACATCCGCAATCATTGTAATTCGAGCTGAGAGTGGAATCTCTTTTCCTGCCAGTTCAAACGGATATCCTTTTCCATCCCAACGGGCATGATGGTAACGGGCAATTTCAATCGCCATTGGCAGGAAAGTATTACCAGGGGTATTTTGATATACTCTCTCTAAAATCTCAGCGCCCTGGAGCGCGTGATTTTTGCCTTCCTTTAACTCCTGTGGATCCCATGTATCAAGAACCATCAGCAAATCTTTGGGAATCTGGAGCTTTCCGATATCATGAAGCCTGGACGCCACCTCTATAGTATCAATAAATCCCTCAGAAATCTCCTCTGTAAATTCTGGGCTAAACTGTAAGCTTTGTGCCAGCGTTCGACAATTATATGCAACATTTTCCATATGATTATCTGTCTGTGCGTCCCGCTCCTCTGTCAAGGCTGCCAGCGCATAGAGGATATGCTTCTGCTCATCTTCAATCCGCCTTGCCTGACTGCTGATTACGGTATGCAGCCTGCGGTTGCTCATCTCCAGCTCCTGCTGCATCTCATAAAGTCCGACATGGTTTTTCACCCGCATGGTCACTTCTGTGATCTCAAATGGCTTGGCGATATAATCTACTGCCCCAAGCTTAAAACCTCTAACTTTATCTTCACTGGAATCAGCCGCCGAAATAAAAATAACAGGGATATCACGGGTAATCGAATTTTCTTTCAAACGTTCACAAAATTCATATCCATCCATCTCTGGCATAAACACATCCAAAAGAATTAACTGCGGCCGGCTGTCTGCAATCAGCGCTGCAGCCTCAGCAGCGCTGGACGCACATTGGGGAATATATCCCATCTCTTGTATCATATTTTCCAAAATCATCAAATTGGTTTCCACATCGTCTACAATCAAAATCTTTGGCGCTGTCCCAGGCTTTTCCGTATTTTCCATCTTATTTTCCTCCGACATTCTCCTCAAATAATGTTTTCAAATTATTGTACTGTTCCACACTCTTATCATAATTTGCCTTCCGCACATTCATTTCCAGACGAAAAGCAGCTTTCTTAATCTCCTTCGGTCCTTGCTCCACCAATTCTTTGATATTATGCGCAAATGCTTCTGCCTTATCCCAGGCTTCCACCTCCATACATAAGATCAATTTCTCCATTTTGCCAGTAAGCTCCTTGATATTCTCAGCAGTGCCAAACTGAAAAATTTCCTCCAGATTGTCAAATTGGGACATATCCTGATTCTGATTGATAAATTCAAACTGTTCACTGCTTTGGCCTTCCTGTCTGGCATCCTCTGCCATATGTAAGCGGACTGAGAAGGAAAAACTGCTTCCCTTTCCCTTTTCGCTGTCCAGATGAATACTGCCATGCATCAATTCAATCAACTGCTTGGTGATTGCCAGTCCCAATCCCGTGCCGCCATACTTTCTGGTAATAGAAGCATCCACCTGTGAAAAGCTCTTAAACAACTTATCTTTTTCCTCAGGCGAGATCCCAATCCCTGTATCTGAAACCACAAAAAACAGTTCAATCTCATCATCAAACTGCACTGTCCTAGTTACTTCTATATTAATATATCCAACACTAGTAAATTTTACAGCATTCGAAAGCAGATTATTCAGGATTTGTGTCAGCCGCAATTCATCTCCCACCAGATACTCAGGAATCACCTTGTCAATATTAACCATAATATGCAAACCTTTGGCATTGATCGCTGTAATATTTGTCTCCACTGCATGGTTCACCATTTTATAAAAATTAAATTCCTTTTGCTCAATCACAAATTTCCCTGCTTCCAATTTAGAGAAATCCAAAATATTATTGATAATGGCAGACATATTTTCACAGCAGCGGATCACAATGTCCATCGTATTTTTCACTTCTTTGCTGACTTCTGTCTCCAACAGATTCGTCACATGACCCCGTATTCCATTGACTGGCGTCCGAAGTTCATGAGTCACATTGGCCACAAATTCATTTCGAACCTTAATGGTCTCCTCCATCTCTTCTTTCATGCGCACAAGCTTACGTTCCGTCTCAATACGTTTGGCAATATTGATAGCAAACAAAAGATTACGGCCGCCTTCTGCCACGACACTCATACGTACCGGAAAACAAGTTCCATTTTTGCGGTACATAGTCCCTTCCTTCAACTTTGCCACAATATCTATCGGAAATGTACTATCTTCGGAAGAAAGTTCTGCCGGAAACAAAACATCTAAGCTGATATCTGTTAATTCCTCACCATACCCCAACTCTTCCTTTGCCAATGCATTTCCGTACAAAATTTTTCCCTGGTCGTCAAACCTTATGATAATTTCCAGGGATTGGTCTGCAAAATTATATATGTCCTCTCCCTGCAATGCTTCCTGTCCCATCACATCCACCTCTTTCCAGATACAGTCTTTCATCCTTCTGCTGTCCTAATTCTTCTGTTCTCCCGTTTCCGGTCTCACTATAGTAAAGTATACAATCCCCAAAATAGGGTGTCAAGAAATATGATACCAATGGCACAAATAAATTCAAAAATAATTTCCCAAATGACAAAAAACAGCCGCAAACCCTTGATTTCACTAAGAAAACCTTGGATTTACGGCTATTCTAAATCGTGCGGATAACAGGACTTGAACCTGCACGTCGTTTGACAATAGAACCTAAATCTATCGCGTCTGCCAATTCCGCCATATCCGCTTAACACAAAAGAGAAAAATAAGAATCCTTGTAAACCAAGGATTCCACTCATTAAATCATGAGACATCGGGGATTCGAACCCCGGACAACTTGATTAAAAGTCAAGTGCTCTACCGACTGAGCTAATATCCCATAAATAAACTGGGCTAGCTGGATTTGAACCAGCGAATGCAGGAGTCAAAGTCCTGTGCCTTACCGCTTGGCGATAGCCCATTAAACACACAGCGATTCTCAGACAGAAATCCTGCAGTGTGAAAGACGCAGACTACAAAAATAATCTTCCAAATATACCCGTCTGTCACTGAGGGTGGATACAGGGATTCGAACCCTGGGCCTCCAGAGCCACAATCTGGCGCGCTAACCAACTGCGCTATACCCACCATAATCTTAGGGATGGTTCCCGTATCATCCTCTTTCAAGAGAAAATGTGCTCGAAGGGATTCGAACCCCCGACCCACGGCTTAGAAGGCCGTTGCTCTATCCAACTGAGCTACGAACACGAACAATACCACTTCTTCAAACCCGAAGCTATCAGCAAGACATCTAACATACAACTGTATGCTGACCCTCTGCCCACGCCCTTGCCAAAGCTAGACGCAAGCGGGTGATGGGAATCGAACCCACGTATCCAGCTTGGAAGGCTGGTGTTCTACCATTGAACTACACCCGCACACAATCGGGGTGACAGGATTCGAACCTGCGACCTCCTGGTCCCAAACCAGGCGCTCTAGCCAAGCTGAGCCACACCCCGATAATCAGGCTGCACATTCATATCTGTATCAACCGTGACGCAAGATATATTATATGTTACTCTTGTCCAAATGTCAATAGCTTTTTTAATTTTTTTTAATTTTTTTCAAAAGCGCTTCCAGATTCGGATAATGCTCAAAATTGTGTTTCAGACAACAGGTACAAGCTGGCGGTATCTGCAAGCAATGTATCAGCAGGATGTATATATATGTTATCTCTAAGCTAAGTAATTCCTGTTCTACTGTTCCACTGCATACAGGAAACTTTTTATCACAGTCAAATATCCATGCAAACAAGGCTGCTTTCTAAGTGCCCTGCGGTACATTGCTCGCGCGAATAATAACAAAATATTTACAATTATAACATTACGCCTATGGGTTCTCGCTTACCTGATCTGAATGCAGTTCTGGTATCGGGAACATCGACTTTTCTTTCTCCGCCGGCTCTGTTTCCTTCCCATTATGATACTTGATTCTGCGTATCTCCTCGTCTGTCTCTCCCCGGTAGAACACCGCATAACAATTATAATTTGTGTCCGTCTCTCCTTTGTACTGCAAATTCTCATCAAACGAAGCATTTCTGGTAAATTCATAGTAATCCATAACATCCAGCATCTGCTTCTCTGTCATGTCCCCGTTCACATTGAGAGATACCCGCACCGTTACGCTCTCAGTGATTCCTGGGGTTGTTGCCATAGTATTCACGGAGAGATACCGGACGCCCCAGACGCCATCCCGATACGTCTTGATTGCCGCATGGTTTTCTACCATATCAGCATAATCCTTCCCTGTGCATCCGCCGGCCAAACAAGCCAGCAGGACAATCAAAACCATTGCGCTAATCCGAATTTTTTTCATTTTCATCTTCCTTTCCAGACACTCTCTTTGATTGGCTGCTATGTTCTTACTTTTTCGTTTTCCTGCTATCTATCAGATAACAGAAAAACAAGATTACCGTGCCAAGTCCCACAGTCATCCCAAACGCCTGCACAATATCCATCGCCTTCATCTGTATCTCTTCCAGCGCCAGGGAAAACAGTGTCATCAGAAACAGCCCCGCAGCAAAACCGACGCCTGCCGCAAGATAGTAACGTTTCGCCGTCTCCATCCCCTTCATTCGTTCCCCATAGCCGCAGAGCTGGCAGGCAAAAAACAACGGCCTGCGGAAACGGAGCCAAATAAAGGTTACTAGAATCGTACTCAAAGAAAAACTAACCAATATCATGACATACATAGTGTCCATGATGGCGTCGCTCGACAGAAAACGCGCCATAAATGAGATTCGTTCCACCTCCCCCTCATAAATCTTTACGTCTGTTGCATGATAACGGAGGGAAAATTCATGCATATCCTGCGCAATATCTACCAGAGCAGATTCCTTCTTGGCGTCAAGTATGTAATCGGTATTGACTCCCACCATGCGGACGGCCGATTTGAAATCCAACAACGCCATGCGGTTCAGCCTGCTCTCCTCTTTCGTTCCCATGACGCCGAGCACCTCAAAGTCTGTTCCCCCATAGGTATAATACTTCTTCCCGTTCCGTTCGGTAATCCCCTCCTGACAATCCTTGCCCAGCACAATACACGGTGTATCTGACCATGAGGTATCAAAATCGAAATATTTTCCCTCTATCATTGGCGGAACTTCCACCCTGCCCTTGACACAGACGCCGCGCATCACGATTTCCGGCGTCCGCATGGGAAGATAAATCGCAAAATCCTTGTGCTGTCCTGCAAGTTCCGGCATCACCTTTTCCCATAACCCGTTCTCTTTGGCGTCGTCAATGTAAAATGACCGTTCATGACCGGTATACAGCATGTTCTGACTGAGGTTGTTAATGCGCTCGCTACGCGTTGCCGACACAATCAGCAGCAAGCACAAAGAAACCATCATAAAACTTAGAAACAGAAAGAAAGTTCCCTTCGGAAGTTTTTTGCCGGCTATCTTCATACAAACACCTCTTCCTCATAGGCGTCCCTGCCAAGCCCATCATCTGAGACCATGCCGTCCTTCAAGTGAATGATCCGCTCACAATGCTTTGCCACCTTTGCGTCATGTGTCACAATGATAATCGTCTTCCCATTTTTATTTAATTTATGAAAAATTTCCTGTACCGCCTCCCCAGTCGCTTCATCAAGATTTCCCGTCGGTTCATCGGCGAGGAGCAGCCGCGGCTGCTTGACAACCGCCCGTGCGATCGCCGCCCTCTGCTGCTGCCCGCCCGATAATTCACTTGGGTACGCTTTCGCCTTGTCCTCTATTTCCAGCTCCCGTAAGGCTTCCATCACCATTTCCTTTATCTTCTTCCTTGAATATCCCTGGTATTTCAGCGGCAGCGCCACATTCTGGAAAATATTCAAATCATCCGCTAAGGCAAAATACTGTACCACGAACCCCACCTCATTGCGGCGAAACTTTGTCAGTTCCCTCTGGCTTCTGAAATTAACCGTCTTCCCATCATACCAATATTCGCCGTTGTCCATAGACATCATCCCGCCCAGGATATTCAAAAGCGTGGATTTGCCGGAACCGCTCTTTCCCATAATGGCAACCAGTTCCCCTTCCCGAATGGAAAGATCGATTCCGCGCAGCGCTTCCACGCGGGCTTCCTTTTTGCCAAATGTCTTGCTTACATTCTTTAACTCAACCATATCTCTCCTCCACATTCCCCTTATAATACTTATGTAGTCTTACCTAATCTCTCTGCCTAATTAAATGTTCCGTATCCACGCCGCGCATCAGATATACTAAAGAAGCTGCGCCCACAAGGAACGCCGCGCCTATCATGATATATACCGCCTGCATAATCGGCCCCGCCCGGAAATAAGACACCGCAGCGGCTGGAAGCACATATCTTCCAATTACAACGGCTGGAAATAATATTACCGCAATTTCCAGGAGGCATGGCACAAGTATCATACTCAGAGAACATCCATTCATCAGATAAATCCCATAGTTCTTACTATTAGACTGGATTTTATCATAGAAAGTGACAGACAGCCCATAGAAAGAAAAGCACAAAAGGACAACGGTCAATATCAGCAAAATCCTGATTTTGGCGGCGGACTCCCTGCGCAGCAAATCCAGCCCCAGAGAAGTACCGATGATCTGTACCGGCGGGTACCCAAACTGATCCGCTATCTGCCCATATGTCTCCACCAGCTCCCGGATATGCTCCACCTTTGTCTGGGCAATTCCACTCTGCAGCGCCATATACGCATTCCAGGCATAGCGCTCCATCTGCTGCGCACGCTTTGGATCCTCTAAAAGCCTGACCCCAAATGGGAAGATAATCCGGTTGTCCAAGTATTGAACTTCCCCAAGCTCCATATACCCCTGTACTGGCAGTTTTGAGCCTTTTTCCAGGATGCCCACCACCTTACAGTGGTAAGCGCACATTTCAAAATTAACGTCTATGATTGCCCCAACCTCAATGATCCCCTTATAATCGCTTCCGAGCAGGAGCGGTATCGGGTCTCCGTCGCGCTGAATCGTCATATTCTCCTCCGTGAACCCCTCCCCCTCCTGCGTCCCCAGCCCAAAATAACGGTAAGCCCCCAGATCAACCTGCGCTCCCTTCATAGATCTTGTCAAATAGGTATCGCCGTCCCAAAACGGCACTTCTGCCACGTTTACTTCTCCACCACTTGTAAACGGAAGAACATCTTTTTCACCAAAGAATTTCTTTACATCCTCCTCTTTCAGCCCAACACTCTGTGACGTATGTATGCTGAGAATCGGAGCCTCCTCCAGTGATTTCAGCGTCTCATAATAATCCACCATATCGCGGCAACGGCCTACCGTTGTAAATTGGTTACTCACTTCCTGGCCGCTTTCCGTCATCAAATCCAAGGGATACCATTCCCTGCCGTCCACCTTCTGGGTAGTGGTTTCATACCTCTCCCCTAAGCCGACATAATAGGAACACATGATAATTGCCATGAGCAGGCTTATGGAAAACATCAGCATTAACAATATATTCTTAAACAGACTTTTCTGGAAACTGCGAAAAAATTCCTCTGCCATAAACCTTATTCTTTGCATATGCGCCTCCTTGTTTATCGTTAATTCCCTTATTTTAATTATCCGGCATTCTTGCGCCCGCTCTTGCCTTTGCTACATATCCAGCATCCGTGTTAGGCTTTTATCTTGATTATACTGTAGTATCTAAATATTCTATAGAAAAATGCGCTTCTCCTTTCTGATCAATCTCCATCAAAGCATAGGAGGGCAAATGTCCCTCCTGCCTTGGATAAGACACGCTGCCTGGATTGAGCACAATCACACCTTTGCTGTTATCTAAAAATGGCCTGTGTGTATGTCCAAACATCACGATATCCATACCACGCCCGCAAGCCTCTTTGCGCAGATCCTCCACTCCCATTGCCACATAATAATAATGGCCATGCGTGATCAGTACTTTATATTTGCCAATCTGAAGCTCCTTTTCCCTTTCCAGATCACAAAAGAAATCGTTATTTCCAGAGACCATTTCTACTGGACATCCTGCCATCTGTATAATCTCCTCTTCTCCTCCCTCAACATCTCCCAGATGTATCATTAAATCAATCTCTTTCTCTCGCGACAAAATCTCTTTTAAATTTTTATGTTTTCCATGTGTATCGCTAACAATCAATATTTTCATAACTTTTTCCTTATCTATGCGCTAATTTTTCCTTCATGGCACGCAATGCCTTTCCCCGATGGCTTAACTGATTTTTAATTTCCATAGAAAGCTGCGCAGTGGAGCAATTGTATTGATCTACGTAAAAAATTGGATCATAGCCAAATCCATTCTCTCCTGCCGGCTCCCAGCCGATATAACCTTCTATCGTCCCTTGAACTACACAATCCTCTCCATTGGCAAATGCTGCGGCAATTGCACAGACAAACCGTGCACTCCTTTTTTCCTTGGGCACTCCCTTTAGCCGATCAATAATATTTTGGTTTTTAATCTCATAGGAAGTATCTTCACCCATATACCTTGCAGAGTAAATGCCTGGTTCTTTATTTAAGTAATCCACTTCCAAACCGGAATCATCTGCAAGTACGATTACCTCTTGATCTGAAAGTTTCGCTGCAATGGCATGGGCTTTAATCAACGCATTCTCGCCAAAAGTTGTACCATTTTCCTCAATCTCAGCCTCAATACCAGCTTCTGCCATAGATAAAATCTCCATGTCTAAATCTGATAAAATGCTGCGCACTTCCCTCATTTTCCCCTGATTTCCTGTTGCAAAGATAATTTTTTCCATCTATATTGTTCCTTCCATTCTTCTAAAAACCTTCATCCAATGCACGCAAAATTGCTTTATAGATTCCTTTGGCCACCTTTTTTTGATACTTATCGGAAGTCAGCTTATTTAATTCCTCCCAATTCGTCATAAATCCAACCTCAATCAATGCCGCAGGCACTTCATTGTTGCGGATCACATAAATGCTGTTGCCATAGGTCAGTCCATTATCCTTACTGCCAAATGCCGCTGTAGTCTCCTCCAGACAAATCTGCGCTAAACGTTTACTGCTAAAACCTTCTTCGATTTTAAGTTCGTCATACATCACTTCTGTCCCATTGTATTTTGACATCTGCCCATCCACCGTCGAATTGCTGTGGACACTGATAAATAAATTTGCTTCCGTCTTGCCTCCCAATTGCGCACGCTGGTCAAAGGTAGGATTCACATCCTCCGTTCTAGTATAATAAACGCCAATATTGCGATTATTTTTATCTAATAAATCCTTTAGTTTCTTTACAATAGCCAGATTGATATCTTTTTCCATAATATCCTGTTTAATGGCTCCGGGCGATCTGCCGCCATGTCCTGCATCAATCACAATCACCTTATCATATACTTCTTGTGGTTTCAGAAAATCTATATACAGATAACCCTTTTTCAAAGTACACTTTACTTCATAAACCGAATCCATCGTCATTTCAATGATTCCATTATCCATGTGCAGATCTGCAATATGATTACTGCGTCCCAACAAAGGATGTTCGTCAAAATAATCTCCGCCTGCATCTGGAATCTGTATTGTAATCAACTGCTTAATATAATCATTCTCAATTTTTACTTCTTTAAGAGGTACGCCTCTCGGCATTTCTAAGCGCAGTTGTTGGTCAAATCCAATCTCTTCCACTTCTTTTCCCTGCTGTGTATAGCTGGCAAACATTTGTAAATAGGACATCTGTTGTCGTTTTATCTCACGGATATGTATGTTGGTAAAATGCCCCAATATCACAGATGCCGCAATAATCGTCATTGTGAGAAATATTGACGAGATCTTTAGTATTCTTCCTTCCATGATCTAGTATGCCTCTCTCATTATTCCTCTGCTTCTCTGGTGCGATTCCGCTTCGGTGGTTTTGGTCCCAAAAACTGATAAAAATAAGTTTTTAACATCCCATTGTAAATTTTGCGATTCTTGTCCGCCTTCCTGCCAATATACCGTTGTGTATCTTCATAACTGGTAATCAAATATGCGGACCAACTGTCAAGACGATTCAGAGCCTCTCCAATCTCCCCATAGAGTCCTGCGAGGGCTTCTTTTTCTTGCAGCCGCTCTCCATAAGGAGGATTCGTAATTAAAAATCCATATTTTTTGGGATGATTTAATTCGCTGACTGGACGCTGTTGAAAGTGAATCAAGTGTTCTACTCCAGCACGCTTCGCGTTTTCTCTGGCCGCCTTAAGAATCTCTTTATCAATATCATAACCCTGAATATCGACAGAAATATCTGTGTTTGACAACTCCTGGGCTTCCTCTACTACTTCATACCATAACTGACGGTCAATTAGATTTGTCCACCCCTCTGCTGTAAAACTGCGGTTCATACCTGGGGCAATATTTGCCGCAATCATTGCCGCTTCAATCGGAAATGTCCCGCTGCCGCAGAATGGATCCACCAAAATCCGGTCTTTTTTCCAAGGCGTCAAAAGAATGAGTGCAGCCGCCAACGTCTCAGAAATGGGCGCTTTGCCTGCCAAAGTGCGATATCCCCGTTTATGCAGCGAATCTCCAGAAGTATCAATCGCCGCTGTCACCTCATCCTTCATCAAAAAAATCCGCAATGGATATTGTGCGCCACTCTCCTCAAACCATGTAACATGATAACGTTCTTTCATCCGCTCCACCATCGCCTTTTTGACAATGGACTGGATATCAGACGGGCTGAACAGCTTACTCTTTATGGAAGATGCCTTTGCCACCCAGAACTTTCCATCTTCTGGAATATAATCTTCCCAGGATATCTGCTTGATCCCTTGGAACAACTCTTCAAAAGTTTGTGCATGGAACTGTCCTACTTTTACAAGGACACGTTCTGCAGTGCGCAGGAAGATATTCGCTCGGCAGACTGCCTCTGCATCTCCCTCAAAGGTCACTCTTCCATCCTCCACCTTAGTAATTTCATATCCAAGTTCGTATATCTCTCTTTTTAACACGGCCTCCAACCCAAAATGGCAAGGGGCAACCAATTCATATGTTTTCATTCATTTTCTCCAAAATACATTGTGATAGTTCTATATTATCTTCTCATTTCATGACTGTCAATGTTTTTATATATTTTGAAGAATAGATTGAATACCTCCTACCACTGTTACCGTCTGATATCCTTCCTTGCTCATCTCCTTAGCCGCCATCAAGCTGCTAGAGCCTCTATCACAGTATAAGACATAGATTTTATCTTTGGGAAGATATTTCTGGTACATTTTCAGATTTTCATAAGGTATATTTCTAGCTCCCTCCACATGGACTTCCTCAAATTCCTCCTTGTTGCGCAGATCTATCACCCAAGTGTCAGGACGCTTGCGGTACTCATTAAATTCTCGAATGCTGATGGTTTGAAATTCCATAATTTTACCCCCTATACGTTTGTATAGAATTTTTCCTATCATGGAAAAACAGATTACCAGAAGTGTTCCGGTAATCTGTTTCTACCATTATATTATGCTGTTCTTTGTTTTCTGTACCTGTTATCGCTCATAAGATCTGTGGCAGTCAGAACCACTTGCATTGGTGCTGTTCTGAGAAGATGCATTTCTTGCATTCTGAGAAGTAGTGTTAGTACCGTTCTGAGAAGATGCATTTCTTGCATTCTGAGAAGTAGTGTTAGTACCATTCTGAGAAGATGCATTTCTTGCATTCTGGGCATTCTGCGCATTCTGAGTGCTGTTATTGTAAGAATTTGTTCCTCTGTTTTGCATATTGTTGTTTTTTGCCATGATAGTTTCCTCCTAAAATCATTTACTGCTGATACTGTATTGTGACACACTTACTTTCTGACATCCAAAATACGGTTTGTATTTTCTGCAGCGCGTGGGCTACTTTGTCAGCATTCACAAGCTGTTTTCGTGTTTGCCGTCTGTCAAAACGTAAACATGTTACACAGTAATTATCTGAAAAAGAGAAAAATTTTATGCATGAAAAAATTGTAAATTCCAATTTGGCACTATCATGATAGACACAAAAATTGATTTTAATTGAAGTTTCCCTATAATTATGATACAATGTTTGCCAAATCATATAATTTACAAGGAGATGAAAGGAGTTATTTTATGAAGAAAAAATTTTTTCAAACACTATTTTTATTTTTCATGATTCTTACACTTCCATTCTCAACGAATATGACGGGAATGCAGGTACAAGCGGCTGAAGAACAGACAGGTATTGAAAATCCAACCTATACCCTCAATACCATTGATGGAACTTCTGTATCTACCAAGGCCAACCCCAATCAGACTACTATGCTGGTTTTTGGAAAAACAACATGCAGCAAAACTACCACCACACTGCGCAACATTGCTGCCAGCAATTGGATTGGAAACTCTGATATCCGTGTAGTCTTTATAGAATGCAATCTTGCACCTCAAGACGAAATGATTTCCTATGCACAGAAGATTGAGAGTGATAAGATCTCTTATTGCTACGATGATAGCTCCGATATCATTATGAGAGTTATGTACCAATATAGAACTCTTTACCAAAATACAAGGATTTCCTCGACAACTCCATTTATTGTCTTAATTGACCAAAATAACCGTATCCAAAAATTTCTGGAGGGTAGCCAGACTGCAGAAGTGTTAAAAAGTGAAATTGATAAAATAACTGGCACAGGCAATCCAACAGATCCTACAGAACCGACCCCGCCCACAGACACAACAGGCTATGAGAATAAAGAATATATCTTCACTTCCATAGATGGAAAGAATGTCTCCACAAAAGCTACACCTAATCAGACAACAGTCCTCTTATTTGGAAGAACAACCTGCGGCAACACCAAAGCAACCCTTAAAAATATTGCTGGCAGTGATTGGATTGGGAACTCTGATATCCGTGTAATTTTTGCAGAATATAATTTTGCCTCCCAGGCAGACACCAGCGCCTTTGCACAACAGTTTGGATGTGACAAAATCACCTACTGCTATGACCAGAACAATTATGCCGGCGGCATCTACAGCGCTATGTTTAAGTATCTCGCTCTTTTCCAGGAAGACACCCATATGACTGCTCCGCTTACTATCCTGATCAATAAAAACGACCGCGTACAGAAATGTTTCCAGGGAACTTTGACAGCAGAAGAGCTAATCACAGAAATTAAAAAAATTAATTCATCTGAAACAACGAATCCTGGACCAACTACACCAGAGCCTGAGCCATCAACACCAACTCCTATTAAAGTAGGAAATGTCTCTAATCTGAAGGCATCTTCGGGCACAGACAATGTAAAACTGAGCTGGAAAAAGGTCTCAAAAGCAGAAGGATATATTGTATATCAATACAAGAGTTCAAAATGGAAAAAAATTGGCACCACAAAAGCCTCAAAAGCTTCTTACACAGTCAAGAAATTACAATCTGGCTCCAATTACCGTTTTGCAGTAAAAGCCTATCGAACCCAGAACAAAAAACAAGTACTCAGTAAGTCTTACACTTCACTGTATACCGCCACAAAACCAGCAGCCGTAAATTTAAAAGTTACTCCTGGACGTGGTAAAGCAACTTTAAAATGGAAGAAAGTAACAGGAGCTACTGGCTATACTGTTTGTTATAAGACCAGCCAAAAAGCTTCCTGGAAAAAACTGAAAAATGTCAAAACTACCAGCTTTACAAAGAAGAATTTAAATTCTCGCAAAACTTATTTTTTCACTGTAAAAGCATATAAAACTTACAAAGGAAAGACATATACCAGCAGTTTCCAGACCAAGAAAGTGACCATAAAATAAACTGCCTTTCTTCTATCAGGGGCGTAAAAAATCTTCGTTGCATAAAGATTTTTTACGCCCCTGCAATTTGACTTAAAAATATTTTATTTGAGTTTCCCCATTTTTTATAACAGCCGATCTTATAGTGCCAAAAGGTCTTGCTGCCTTTGGCAGCATAGACATCTTGCACAAAAAGCGTCTGAAAAGCTAGCTTTTCATAGCGCTTTTATGTGCAAAAGGTTTCCATCACTTTGTGCTGGAAACCTTTTGGCACTTTAAATTACAAAATGGGGAAACTCAAAATATTTTATACTTGTTTTTTTCCCAAGATATGCTATAATAGCGTTATGCAGATATGGTTCATCGGTAGAACACCAGCTTCCCAAGCTGGAAAGGCGGGTTCGACTCCCGTTATCTGCTGTATGAAGAGACTGTCGCTCAATCATCAGATTAGATGATTGAGCGATACCCGCGCTCTATATATGCAAAAATCCAGAAAGAATCTTATGTTTTGCTGATTCTTTCTGAATTTTTTGCGTACTTTAATAAGGCTTCTGTTTTGGGGAGCCGTTATGCAGTTTCTTTTAATTGGAATAGATACCTCCCTGTCCGTTCATTCTGGATTTTTGCGTGCAGCTTATTGATATTATATCCCATACACAGTAATAGTATCTCCAGTTTTACTTTGGTTTTTCCACGAAGTAGAAATCTTTGAAATTCGTAATCATTTTTTAGAACCCCAAATACTCTTTCCACTTGTATCAAGCGGTTCATCCGATATAGAATCCCTTTTCACTCAGGATATTTTCATAAGATTCCTGACGCTTCTCTAAAAAACTCTTGGAAATGTACAGCCGCTTGTTCCCTTTGGCACGGGTGCATTTCTCTTTATGCGGACAGCCCGTACAGTCTTCACATTCATACACCGTTACTTCCGATTCATAGCCACTTTTACTTTTCTGCTTTTTGATAAAAATAGGAAACAGTGTTTTCCCGGCATGACAAGTGTATGTGTCAGCTTTTTCATTATATCCCATGTTTTCACGTTTGCTGATATCCCGCTTGAAACTTCGCTTTTTCCATTTTTCATAAGTCTGTGGTTTTATGTATGGTTTCTATAGGTCAGAATCTTGAACATGGCCTTGGGGTCAACTGCTGGATTTCTGCCTTTGGCAGAGTAAGCCTGATACAGCAAGCTGTAATCTAAATCCTCCAATTCATGGCTCAGCAGTCGAACAGAATCATCATCAGGAACCAGTTCTTCCAAATTTAATGGCAAAACCAGTTGATAAGGCTCGCCGAATGCGGTATAATTCTTAGTGTATAATAAGTTATTCGTCATAACTTATTATACCACGGATGGCAGGTTCTTCGGAGTCTGCTTTTCTGTTTTTAGGCATAAAAACGGAGCTGTTGCTTTGGTAGATTCTTCATCTACTTTTGCAACAGCCCCTTTCTATGTCATCGATCTATCAACTGCAGCTCTGCCGTTTTACTTCCATCGGTCAAGCTGTACTCCTCAATCAGCCCATTCTCTGACAATAAGAAGAAACGATCTTTGATATAAGTGCCGCGAATTGTCCAGCTATATCGGTTATTGTCGCTGCAGTCAATCTTCATAATTTCCTGAAACCCGCCATCCCGATAAGAGAACAACAGATACATGCGTTTATTATCCTCAGAATAACTCTCCGCAGAAAATCCAAATAAATTTTTCTTCGGATCAATCAACACTGCTTTGTAATTGTAGAGTGCATCAGAATAATCATATTCCGACAGATCCAATTTCGACTGCTCTTTGACGTCTGTGGGATTGGAAATATCAAACATAGACAGTTTCATTCCCTTGGTCTGCCCAGTCTTTTCATCTGCCTCCATGCCAATTCCCAACAGAAGGTTATCCGCGTAAAAGTGCAGATACTCGGAAAAGCCACTGATCTTAAGTTCTCCCAAAATCTTCGGATCCTTGGGGTTGGACAAATCTACAGAAAACAGTGGGTCTGTCTCTCGGAAAGTCACAAAATACCCGCTGGTTCCCATAAACCTGGCAGAATAAATTCGTTCATCCTTGGCCAAATGCTCAATCTTACCAGCCACCTGTAAATTCTGATCTAGCACATACAGACTATTGGTGGTTTCCATAGAGGCAGAATCATATCCCAGTTCCTCGCCGCTTAGATCATCAACAATTTTCTCAACCTCCATAGATTCTACCGTTGTCACCAGGCGCAGGTGATCCTGATATTCATTCATAGACATATCATCCCTAAGTGTTCCTTTGACTGTTCCCTCTGCATCCTTATGCATTCTTCCATCCTTATAGGAATAGCGATATAGCTTGGTGCTGTCTGTGCTCTTGCCCTCCTTATTATACTCTGCATATTGTGTGTCTGCCACATAGATATTTTTCTCACTGACATAAAATTTATCTGCGGAAGTCACCAGGGCATGAGAATCCACAAACTCATTTGGCCGTTCCATATCTATAGAAGCCATTACTAAGTAGGCTGTTTCATCGGTCTCCTGCGGCAGAAATATTTTGTCCTCTGCCATTGGTTCGCCGTCTAAGGTAGGAATATAAGCCTTGTAATCTTCTTTTGTGCTCGGCCTGTCAGCCTGACAAGAGGTAAAGAAATACAGATACCCATTGGAAATCCTGGAATCCATATAGCTGCCCTTTACCGTAAATGTATGATATTCTTGGGGATTGCTGCGGTCTGCGATATCATAAACATGAATCCTGCAATACGCATACCCAGAATATGCCATATCTGTAGTGGCTGTCTCTGTAGTGGCTGTCTCGCCATTGGTGAAAATATTTTCTGCCATCGCCTTTAGTATCTGGATAAACCCACCGCTGTCCGCTCCGTCCATATACTCTGTTCTCTGAGGTACTGGTTCGTTCACTGCCGCACTTTCTGCCCATCCAGGTTCTAAAACCACCAGCTTATCCTCCCAGATATAGATATCCTGAATAACCTCAAAACTGCCCACACATGCAGCCTCTTTCAGTCCATCTTTGGTATCAGCAATTCTCACGGCATATTTTGAATTGTCCTCTCGGCAGACAACTTGATAGAGGTATCTGCCGTCATTTTTAATAATGTCTGCCTCTTCCACAGCTTCTTCCTGTTGGTTGGTCTTCCCAAAATCTCCTGCTTCACCTTCGGCTTTCGTCATCTCCGCACTGGAATCTGCACTCTGATCTAAACTGTATGATTCTGCTCCCCCTGCGTCAGCCCCGGAAGCTGCTTCACCAGCTTCTGCTGCGGCGGCGTCATCTACAGCCATCTCCCTCTCTGCAAATTTAGCATTATTCTGAAAAAGCTCCTCCTGCTGTCTCCAAATTTTATCAAAAGACTGATAGATCTTGTCATAAGTAGTGCCTTCTGAACTTTCTTCTTTCTCGATTGCTGATTCTTCTGCTGCCTCACCTGCGGCACTTTCCATCTTATCATAAGTATCTGACGCCGAAGCGCCATTCTTCTTTGTTCCAAGTTCCCAATCCATATTCCTCCCTGCTGCATACAATACCAATGCCAAACATGCCGCTGCCGCCAAACTGCCGCACCACCAACGAAAATATTTTCCACGTTTTCTTGGTTCTTTTTGTTCTTGACTGAAATCCTGATCGCGCTTTCTCATAATCTCCTCTCCTTTCTCTCCCATCTGAGAGGTCTGTTGTCTTAGCCACTGTTCCATCTGCTCTGGCAAAAGACTTTTTGGTATCTGTTCCTCCCGCGCACTTTTATGCAAGTATTCTCTAATCTGTGCCTGCTCCCATTTATTTTCCATTTCGCTCTTTCGCATCTTCACACCTCCAACTTCTTTCTCATTTTTTGAAGTGCCCTCCGATACCTGGAACGGATGGTACTGTGATTTTGATTCAAAATGCCGGCGATCTCCTCACTGGTGTAACCGCCAAACACGGACAGAGCCACCACAATCCGCTCCTCCTCCTTCAATTCCCAGAACACCTGCTTAACCGCAGATGCCATAGCAAAATCTGTCTCCCCAGAGAGACTCTTCTCTTGAGACGGCGAAATATCTTCGATATCCTCCTCTTTGCGAAACCAATCCTTCATCCTGCGCCTGCACCGATTGACCAAAATCCGCATAATCCAGGGAGAAAATTTTTCTTTGTCCCTGAGTTGATAAAATTTCTCATAGGCAATCAGCACAGCATCCTGTACAGCATCCTCCGCCTCTTGCTGATTTCTCATATAATAGAAAGCGGTTCGGTACATCTGTGGATAGACCTTCTCATAATACCGCATAAATTCTTCCATATGCTCTTCCTCCCTTGAAATGCATTTCATCTTTTTAGAGTCTCAATTTGTTCAAAATGTTGCAAATAAAAAACAGGAAAATTTCATCCAAAGGTTCTCTCTCCTTTAAAGATCAAATCTTCCTGTCATTTGACCAAAAATGATATACTTTTTCCCCTGTATAGCCAACGATATTATACGCTATCTGCTGTCAAATTTCCACTTTATTTTTAACAAAATTTCCTACTCATGACGGTTTCATCAGCGCTGTCATTCCTTTCAGAAAAAAGAACTGCCGCAAACATGCAGCAGTTCCTTCTATTACTCTTTTCTATGCAAATGGATTTTCTGTCGGGTACATCATGCCCTTAGGCTGATTGAAATCAATCTCCTCCACTGGAACACCGATATACTTAAATACCTCATACAAGGTTTTTCCAAAATGCCCAAAGGCAACCGCCCCATGATGCGGATAATTTTTCTCAATCAGCACATGACGGTAAAATCTGCCCATCTGCGGAATAGCAAACACACCAATTGCCCCAAAGGAACGGGTGGCAACTGGAAGCACCTCGCCCTGTGCAATATAAGCGCGAATCTTTGCATCTGAAGTACTCTGCAGCCGGTAGAATGTGATATCGCCAGGTACAATATCACCCTCCAAGGTTCCCTGTGTCACCTCTTCTGGCAGACTTCTTGCCATAATAAGCTGATACTTCATTTCGCAGAAGGATAACTTACTGGAAGCTGTATTGCCGCAGTGGAATCCCATAAAGGTATCTTTTAAGGTATATTCATGTTTTCCTTTGATCTCACTGTCATACATATCCGCGGGCACAGAGTTATTGATATCTAAGAGCGTCACTGCGTCCTGGCTGATGACAGTACCGATAAATTCACTCAATGCGCCGTAAATATCCACCTCACAGGACACAGGAATCCCTTTTTGTGTCAGACGGCTATTGACATAACAGGGAACAAACCCAAATTGTGTCTGGAATGCAGGCCAGCATTTTCCAGCAATGGCTACATAATCTCTGCTTCCTTTATGCCCCTCTACCCAGTCTGTGAGTGTGATCTCATATTGTGCCAGCTTGGAAAGAATTTCTGGTTTCTTATTTCCAGCTCCCAGCTCTTGTTCCATTTCTGCCACAATTCCAGGAATCCGCTCGTCGCCTGCATGGTTGTTAAAGGATTCAAACAAATCCAACTCTGAGTTTTCCTCAATTTCCACGCCCAGATTATAGAGCTGTTTAATCGGAGCATTGCAGGCCAGAAAATCTTGTGGTCTTGGTCCAAAAGAAATAATTTTCAGATTGCGAAGCCCGATAATGGCTCTGGCAATCGGCCTAAACTCATGAATCATATCCGCACATTCTTCTGCTGTTCCCACTGGATATTCTGGAATATAAGCTTTGAGATTGCGCAGTTTAAGGTTATAGCTGGCATTTAACACTCCACAGTAAGCATCTCCTCTGCCCTGAACCAGATTATCTCCAGTCTCCTCTGCCGCTGCAACCACCATTGCAGGCCCCTCAAATTCCTTAATCAGCAGTGTCTCAGAAGATTCCGGCCCAAAATTTCCAAGATATACTACCAAAGCATTGCAGCCTGCTTCTCGGATATCTGCAAGCGCTGCCCGCATATGTATCTCATTTTCTACACAGACCGGACATTCATAGATCTCTCCATATTTGTTCTGATATGCCTTAACCAAGGCTTTTCTTCTGTTTTCGGAAAGGGTCATTGGGAAACAGTCTCTGCTGACTGCAACAATTGCAATTTTTTCTTTTGGCATATTATTCATAATTATTTTCCTCTCTTTTCTTTATGCTCTGGACAATTGCGGAACTAATAACTTATTTTAATTTCATCTAAAATTCATAATATAGTTACATTTTACAATTGCTTATTTCTACTATTTCATTCATGTATTATTTTGTTACTGCAGTTTTTCAAAGATCTCCCTGCAAGCCGGATAAATCTGTTTAAACTGCTGATAACGTTTCTCATATAAATCTGCCAGGGCAGGATCCGGCTCAATGGTTTCCTTGACCTTCACAATTGCCTCTGCTGCTTCTGCCACTGAAGCATATTCCTTGCAGGCCACCGCCGCAAGAATAGCCCCGCCTAGACCTGGCCCTTCCTCATTTTCAAGCACATCCACCTTGATATTCAAAACATTGGCCACAATGTTCCTCCACAGAGGACTCTTAGCTCCGCCTCCACAGATCTTAGTCCTTGTAATCTCAATGCCCAAAGCTTTGGCCACTTCCAGGGAATCTCTGAGCGCAAACGCCACTCCTTCCAAGACTGCCTGTGTCATATCTGCTCTTTTGGTGTCCATCGTCAGTCCGATAAAAGTTCCTCTTGCGTTGGGATCGTTGTGCGGAGAGCGTTCTCCCATCAGATAGGGCAGAAAATATACATGATTTTCTCCCAGCTTACTAATTTGCTCCTGTTCTTTTGCATATTCCTGTGTCCCAATAATTTCATCCATCCACCATTTGTTGCAGGAAGCTGCACTCAGCATACAGCCCATCAGATGATAGCTGCCGTCTGCATGGTCAAACGAATGAAGCGCATTGTGCTGATCTACCCCAAATTTATCTGAAGAAATAAATACGGTGCCGCTGGTGCCCAGCGAAATGTTACAAGAACCATCCCCCACGGTTCCAGTCCCCACTGCGGCCGCCGCATTATCTCCGGCGCCTGCTGCTATTATTACTTTCTCAGAAACACCAAGCTCTAAGGCAAGTTCTGGCTTTACAGTACCCACAGCCTCATAACTCTCATATACCTTGGGCAGCCATTGCTTTTGAATGCCGCAAATCTCACACATTTCCTGTGACCAGCAGCGATTCTTTACATCAAAAAATAAAGTACCAGAAGCATCTGAGACGTCTGTACAATGTACCCCGCAAAGCCGATAGGCCAGATAATCTTTGGGCAGCATCAGCTTATGAATTTTTGCATACAGATCTGGTTCATTCTTTTTCATCCATAACACTTTGGGCGCTGTAAAACCAGCAAAAGAAATATTGGCTGTATATTTTGATAAAACCTCTTTGCCAATCTTTTGATTTAAATACTCTGATTCCTCCGCCGTACGCCCGTCATTCCAAAGAATTGCCGGCCGAATCACCTGATCATTCTGATCTAATACTACCAGCCCATGCATTTGTCCCCCAAAGCTGATACCAGCAACTTGACTTTTGTCACTTTCCAGCAGCAATTCCTTGATGCCTGCTATCGTCTCCCAATACCAATCCTCTGGTTTCTGTTCAGACCAGCCTGGTTTGGGAAAACTAATCGGATATTCTCTGTTTACAATTTTTAAAATCTTGCCGTCTGCCTGCATCAGCAAAAGCTTTACCGCAGAAGTTCCCAGATCAATTCCAATATAGTTCATAACCTCCTCCTTTCATGTGCACGTGCACGCTTTTTATTATCATAACCCGTATCTGTTATTTTTTCAACTGATTTTTTCATTTTTTATCAAATATTTTTTTAAGTTTCCTCATTTTGCAATTCCTAGCACCAAAGTGTTCCCGTCACAATGTGACGGGAACACTTTGCACAGAAAAGCGATATGGAAAGCTAGCTTTCCAGACGCTTTTTGTGCAAGATGTCTATGCTGCCAAAGGCAGCAAGACCTTTTGGTACTATAATATCGGCTGTTATAAAAAATGGGAAACTCTAATGGGAAACTCAAAAATATTTTTTCTTTACAAATCATGGTTTCTATGTTATATTATACAAATCACAATTCTTGTGATTTCTGATTTCGGGCAATAGGTTTTAAAACCTTGTCTAGCGGGATTCTTACCATCTTGAATGGGGGAATTCTATGTTCAAAAAAAATCAAATGATTCACACAACAATTGCTGTATTCTGTATGGTATTGACATTATTTCTTTTTATGTTCCAGCCACTGAAGACATATGCGGCTCCCAAACTGGAATTTGTAATCTTAAACGCTTATTCCAAGACTATGAAAATCGGAGATGAATCTTATCTTGCAGCCATCACCTCCACAGGAAAAAAGCCAACCTTCAAATCAAGCGACAGCAAAGTGGCGTCTGTAAATACTTATGGAAAAATCACCGCCAAAAAAGCTGGCACAGCTAAAATTACAGCTAAAATCAGAAATGCAGAGGCAAGCTGTACTGTTTATGTAGAAAAAACAACAATTACATTGAGCAACAAACATATCTCACTGGAAAATGGCTACAGCGCCAAATTAACAGTCTCTTCTTCGACAGGACATCCTGTCACTTTCCGTTCCAACAAAAAGAGCGTGGCAACAGTGGATGAGTATGGCAATATAACAGCAAAAAAACCTGGGGCAGCTACGATCACCGCAACCGTTGATAAGATCAGCGCAAGCTGCACTGTCACAGTACGCAAACCGACCATTAGTCTGAGCAAAAGTTCCGTCTCTCTCTATCGTTTAAGAAAGGTTCGGCTCGCCGTCAAATCTACCTCTAAAAGCATTCCCAAATGGAAAAGCAATAAAAAAAGTGTGGCATCAGTGGACAGCAACGGTATTGTGACTGCTGTAAAAAATGGGACAGCAACGATCACTGTCACCGTGGATGGCGTCAGTAAAAGTTGTACCGTAACGGTGAAAAAACCCACTGTTACATTTGAAAAAGAGGAACTTACCATGAAAAAGGGCGAGAGAAAAACAGTGAAAGTAACTGTTTCCTCAGGAAACAAACCTGTCTTCTCCAGCTCCAACACCTGTATCGCCACAGTAGATGAAAACGGGCAAATATCTGCCCATGATGTCGGAAAAGCTTATATCTATGCCAGCGAAGATGGTGTGAAAAGCCGTATGCGCATTATTGTAAAGTAAATTACTGACAAGTTAATTATGGTAAGAATCCCGAGAAATCAGAAGATCTAAGATTTGACTTATATTACACTCTAAATTATAATAATCCATAGCAAAAGTTTTTTAAAACATTAGAAATTTGATATTTTTACATTCTTCTATATAACTAATCATTAAATAGAGCTAACACTGTTTTTCACAAAATTGGAGGTATACACATGGCAACCATGAAAGAAATCGCAGCGCTCTCTGGCGTCTCCCGCGGCACAGTTGACCGAGTTTTAAACCATCGCGGATCTGTCCACCCTGACACGGCTGCCCGTGTACTGAAAATTGCTAAACAATTAAATTATCAGCCAAATAAGGCTGGTTTAATGCTTGCCGCTCAAAAGAAAAACTTAAAAATTGGCGTCATATTATTCCAAGATACCAATCCATTCTTCCAAGAGGTACTCAAAGGAGTCTATGCCAAAGCAGAAGAGTTGGCTGGTTATAACTGTCAAGTACTCGTGCGCCAGGTTTCTTTTGATGAGACATGCCAAAAACAAGCGATAATCGCATTGTATCAGGAGGGAATCCACGGACTTGTTATCTCACCCTATAATGCTCCTTCGATCACGGCCGAGATCAACCGTCTGAATGAACAGGGTATACCAGTAATCACTACAAATACTGATATTGAATCCCAGCGACTGGCATATGTGGGCAGCAATTATTTTTTATCCGGCCAGACGGCTGCTGGTCTGCTTGGACGGATGACATTCGGAGAAGTTTTTGTGGGAATTATCACAGGCTCCTCCCATGTGCTCTGCCATACAGAGCGAATCGCAGGATTTTTGGAAACCCTTCATACACACTATCCCCAGATTCACGTTATCGAAGAAATCATAGAAAATCATGATGATGATACAGAAAGCCGTGAAAAAGTACATAAATTTCTCACAGATCACCCTGAAATCAATGCACTTTATTTCGCCGCTGCAGGCGTCAGCGGCGGTTGTCAGGCTGTATGCTCCCTTGGGCTTTCCGAAAAAATAAAGATTTTTACTTATGACAATGTAAACTCGACGATAGATTTAATCAAACAAGGCATTATCACAGCAACCATCTGTCAACAACCCTTTTTGCAGGGCTATCGCCCTTTGGAACTGATCGCCCGCTATTTATTGGAAGGCATTGCGCCAGAGACAGAGCTCCAATATGTCGATATTGATATCCGTATTCGGGAAAATATCTAAATTTAACACAATAAAAGCTCCGCTTCCTCTTTTTTCATCACTCTTTCCCTGCTGCCTGCACTCGTTTTTGAATTTCCAGGTTTAATTGGTTTACATATGCCTCCACATCTACATTCGCTTGATAGTTACTCATATAGGAGGACCAATTTTCCTCAAACTCCTCCTCCGGTGACATAATAATTTTTGGGAGCCACAGACGTTTCACCTCTTCCATCTTTGCTCTCGCCTTCCCATAATCACTCTCGACAGGCCAATCGGCAACACAGGAATAGAGAGGAAACCAGGGATTCCCCTCAATCTCTTCTCCCAAAAATTCTTTCCAAGTCTGAAAACCATAGGCGTCTAATACTTTCTTATCATATTCCGAAAGTTTTTGGTAATATTCTCCAGGCTGCTCTGCCGGAAGTACTGTGTTGATACCATCTGCAAGCATCCCTTCATATGCCGGAAAATAAGTATAATTGTATGAATTTTCTTTGAGATAATCTCCATTGCTCCAATTGCTGCGCTGTTCTTCTGTTCGATAAAATATCCCCTTTTCATCAACCTCATAGTCAATCCCTTCTTCCCCCCAATAACGCAGAACCATGACATCCGGCGATAATAAATCATTTAAAAACTGCAAAGCTCCCTCCACGTCTTTACAGTCCACGGAAATTCCCAGACCTGTGCCTGTATTCAAATTTAGCTCAGAACAATTATATTTTCCTTTTGTCTTTTGATCAACTGTGATTGGAAGTGGAACATAAGTCCTGTCATCCTTGCCGTTGGCATAAAGAATATTTTGGGCGTCCATAATCTGCCAGTACTGATCTACAAATCCCAAGACATTTCCAGAGGAAATCTTATCTACATACTGGCTAAAGGACAAGGTAAACGTTTCTGGATCAATTACATTCTGCCCAAACATCTGGCAAAGCTTATGATAATACTGTTTCGCTTCTGGTAGTGTATCATACACGGAAGCCTTCTGCGTCTTTTCGTCTACAATTGCACATCCCTCATTGGGATAACCCGCAAGAAACATGGGCGGATTTTCCAGACAGAAATAGCGCCAATCATCACAAAGGATCTCAAATCCAATATTATCCTTTCCATCTGATTGCGGATTTTCTTTTAAATATGCTGTAATCAGATCAAAATATTGGTCCAATGTCTTGATCTTTGGAAAATCTGCCCATTCCAAGACCCGTTTTTGAATCCAAAATGCTTCCCCTGAGAGCATTGTCTGTGTATTATGCCCCTGTATTACCCCAAACGGTGGAATATAGTAAATATGGCCGTCCTCTTTGCGCAGTGATTCCCACTGTTTTGGCGTCAAATATTGATACAGATGGGGATAATCTTCCAGATAATCCTCCAGAGGAACCAATGCCCCTGCCTCCACCAAACGGCTGGCGGCGTCTGCGCCATTGATAAAATCAGGATATTCCCCAGTACTAATCATTGTCTCAATTTTTTCCTCCGGTGTCTGTCCGCTCAGCCATTCCACTTCTGCACTTACGCCCGTGATCTGGGTAATTTTATCGCGAATACGATTTTTCTTTGACTTGTTGTCGCCTGGCACTGCCATAAAAGCTGTAAAACTTGTAGTCTCCTGATCTATTCCCAAATCAGAAATTTTATATAGTCCTGCCATAATCACGATTACAATAATCAATATTCCCAGCAGCCGTACATTTTTCTTATTCATGAACCGCCCCTCTTTCCTGTGTTTTGCAAATTTTCTTCCTTCCCCTGTTTTCGATTTCGGATGCGATATTGGTTTGGCGTCATCTGATTGGCCTGTACAAATTTATTGATAAAATATTCTGCCTTTCCAAATCCCACTTGTTGTGCAATGGCATAAATTCGCAGATTTGTGTGGAGCAACAGCTCCTGTGCTTTCTCAATCCGCAAATTGTTGAGATAATCGCGAAATGCAATTCCATATTTTTTCTTATAAAGCTGTCCCAGATAGACATTATTTACATAAAACATCTCCCCTAATGATTTGAGGCTCATTTTTTCCATATAATGTTCCATCACATAATCATCCACCTTGTCCAGAACCTTTCTCGATTCTTGTGTGCGCACCTGAGCCAGATAGCCCGCATAACCAGCGAAAAACTCTGTAATCTCCTCTGTACTGCCCGTCAAAACGAGCTTGTTAAAGGATTCCTTTCCAATGTACTCCAATATCTCCTGCTGATTTGTCTGATCGTCAAATTCCTGTACCATCTCCATAAGACGGTATAAAATATGATAAATACTGGCGCTGACCATCTCTAAGTTCATATCGCTGCTGCGAATTTGGTCAAAAATACGCCCCGCAAAATTTTCAATCTCTGAAATCTGATTATTCTTTATAGCCTCCAAAAGCGCCTCTACATCTGCTTCCCGAATTCCCATAGATGACTTTGGATGACGAAATTCCTTATAATTTTGAACCTGTGATTCTGCTTGTCCTAACCCATGCAGGCAGCGCGCTACTCGAATCGAAAAAAAAGATTTGGACAATTGTTCCATCCGCTCAATATCCTGTCCCACATACACCTGAACCTGATAAGGAAAATGCTGTGTTACCCGCTTTTGAAGATTCTCCAGATATTCTGCTTCTCCAGAATGACTATCCTCATAAATTTCCTTTGCCAACAACAATCCTGCCCCGAAAATTTCTCCTTCTGTCTCCATCATAGGAATTACATGATATGCAAAATCTCCTAACATCCCTTGAAGATAACGAATTAAATCTTGCTGTTGATCCATCTGACCACTGTGTCCCAAAGCAGCAAATTCTTTTTGATTTCTATCAAATTCAATGCTGACATATTTTTCTAGTTTGCTGTTCACAAGATATTTTTTAACTTGTTTTAAATCTTCAGAAGAAAATTTTCCCAACAACAATTTTGCGATATGGAAATCATATTTCTGTTTCCTTTCTTGTTGTTCTTGTTGATATTCTTGATTAATCTTTGTCAAAACATGAATCAATTCCTCTTTCTGAACTGGCTTGAGCATATAATCCAATACATTCAATTGCAGCGCTTTCCGAGCATACTGAAACTCTGCATATCCTGTCAAAATTACAAAACGAATCTGGCGCGATAGATTTTTTTGTACATAGGAAATCAATTCCATTCCGGTCATCCCAGGCATCTTAATGTCAACAAAAACCAGATCAATATCGGTCTCCTCCAGAATGTGAATGGCATCCATGCCATTTTCGGCCTCCGCCAAGATCTGATAACCATATTTCTCCCAATCAACCAAATGCTTTAACCCCTGCCTGATAAATTGCTCGTCATCTACCAACAATACTTTGATCATTCTGCTTCACCTGCCTTCTCAATACTGCTCCTCTATCTCATTTTTAGGAAGCTGAATACAGATCTCTGTTCCTTCCTGAGCAGCGCTATTAATGTCAATTTCCACTTCCTCCCCATAATACTGATGCATCCGCACAACGGTATTAACAATGCCGATACTTTTTTCCGCCTCCTTGAGATAACGGATATCAGCTTCCTGCACCTTTTTTTTCAAATCTTCTAATTCTTCCTGCTCCATACCACTGCCCTGGTCCATAATCTCAAAATATAGAAACTCCTCATCTTCTGATACCATCACTGTGACCGAACCACCCTCTAAGCTGTTTTCAATTCCATGTACACAGGCATTTTCCACAAAAGTGATAATAATGAATTTGGGAATCAATCGTTTCCGGCATTTCTCTTGCACATGCAGAAAAAATTCCAATCGTTCCCCAAATCGATATTTCTGTATCTCTAAATACCTTCTGACATTATCACATTCCTCCTCAATTGTCACAAGCTCTCGGTTCCACTGGATATTTTTTCGCATTAATATTGCAAAACTCTCCAAAATTCTGGCTGTCTCTGTCTCCTGTTTTAAAATGCTGTGCATACGAATACTTTCCAGCGCATTAAATATAAAATGTGGATTTAGCTGGCTTTGTAAAGCTTTCAATTCTGCCTGTTTCTTAGCAATTTCCAGACTCTGTTCACGCTCCTTATTTTTAAATACGACCTCAATTAACTCCTTAATCCGCATTACCATCAAATTATAACTGCGAATCATCGCTCCAATTTCGTCTATGCCTTTATCGCCTGGAATCACTTCGTAACGCCCTTCTTTGACGCGCTCTAGATATTGTTGTGTCAAATCCACTCTGTCATGAAGTGAACGATAAAAAATATAGATAAATAGACTGGGAAACAACAGATTAATCAAATACAGCAGTAGAATATATCTTTTCTGCTCCCAAATCATTCCAAACGCTGCCGGGCGCTCTTCTGTGAGATAAATTGACAGTTTCTGACCATACAATTCCATTGTCCTTTGCAGAGAACAATCCTTTTCCTCATAGGCGCTCAAATCCCAAAACTCTTTTTCTTTACTGTTCTTATCCCTTGTCGTAAACAAGATACAATCACCAATACACAGATATGCATCTGTCTGGTCACAGATTCGCTCCATACTCTCTAACATTGACTGATAATCTAATTCCAGCATTATGATATTATGATCTCCACAGAAGTTGAGCTTCTGCATCAACACAACACGCCTGCCTCTGCCTATATAGCCGCTGGATTCTCTGCCATCTTCGTAATAACTATACAATAAAATATTTCTGCCACTCTCTTCAAAAGCTTGATACCAACTGCTGTCTTTTACAGTATCATTGTAAATAAAATAGGTGCCATTGGTAATAGTACTATTTCCAGTGCAAATTACAATATTATAGGCTGACTGTGCCGTATAATAATATTGAATCACTTGATCATCCATCAACTGCACAAAAGCTTCATAATATGCCACCTTATTTGGATATTCCCGCTCTAAAAATTGTTTTAATCTGGCATTACGGTTTAGATAGTCTGCGATAGATAACTGCGCAGATATGTTACTGCTCAATTCAAATTCCAGACGGTCCGCCATATTTTTTATCTTCTGATCTTGCTCCTTGTTCATTCCCTGATTCATACTCCAAATAATCATTCCATTGGTGGTAATCAGTGGAAACAAGACACAGATTAAGAAAAGAATGATTATTTTATCTCGTAGTTTGATTGCATTTGCTTTCAGCCATATTTTTCTTTTCAATCTCTTTCCCTCCTCACCCCCATTATATCGAATGATCACTGAAAAAAACAGGGTATTTTTAAGGTGTCCCCAAAGCCACAGCCCCCCAGAGTCATACCAGATTTTTGGAAGGGATGCAATCTCGATCTGGCATGTACTTCGGAGAGCTACGGCTTTGGGGACACCTTCATTAATGTTATTTCAAACTGCTGCGTAGCCTATTCTTTGTAATAATACTTATTTTATCTTAAAATTCTTAGTCTTTGCTTTCTTCAAAAGCCTCTTATAAAATGCTTTTTTGGATTTATTTACGGTAAATACAGCATTTTTCTTAATGCTCTTAAACGCATTCTTTCCAATCGTCTTAATTGCTGTGCCGCTAAATTTAATCTTGGCAAGCTTCTTTGCTCCAAAGAAAGCTTCGCTTCCAATGCTCTTGACATTCTTTCCAATCACAGCACTCTTAAGGTTCTTCTGATTCTTAAATGCCTTATTTGCGACTGCTGTCACTTTGAAAGTCATTCCATTGTATTTTACGGTTGCTGGTACATTAACAGATGTAAGCTTTGCAGATGTACCTGTGACTGTCACCTGTTTTACAGATGCTGTACACTTAGTGATCTTATATTTCAGTTTCTTGGAAGTGAAGGTCTTCTTCATGCTGAATACCGCTTTTTTGCTGATACCCTTAAATGCATTTTTGCCAATTGTTTTCACTGCTGTTCCCTTAAAGGTCACTTTCGCTAACTTCTTATCATTATAGAATGCTTTGCTTCCAATTTTGGTAACATACTTGCCAATCACTGCGCTCTTTATTGTACTCTTTTTGGCAAATGCATTATTACCAATCGCTGTCACCTTAAAGCTCATACCATTGTATGTCACAGTTGCCGGCACAGTTACCGAAGTAAGTTTCGCAGATGTACCTGTGACTGTCACCTGTTTTGTTGATGCCGTGGACTTAGTGATCTTATATTTCAGCTTACTTGATGTAAAGGTGGAAGTAGGCAAAATGAATGCCGCATTCTTAACGATATTCTTAAATGCATCCTTACCAATGGTCTTCACTGCTGTTCCCTTAAAGGTTACTTTGGCAAGCTTCTTATCATTGTAAAATGCCTTGCTGCCAATATTGGTGACATATTTACCAATCACAACACTTGTGAGGTTTGCCTGATTTGAAAGTGCATTGCTGCCGACTGCTGTCACCTTAAAGCTGACATCTTTGTATTTTACAGTATCTGGTATCGTAACACTTGTAAGCTGCTTTGTTGCTCCAATTACCGCTACCGTCTTTGATGTAGCGCTGTAAGCTGTAACTTTATACTTCAGTCCGTTGCTTGCTGTAAAGATCTCATTCACAACTGGCTGTGATGGAGCATCTAACGATTCCTCAGCATCTTTGACTGCCTGTTTTAATTTCTGCAAAGCTGCCTCTAGTTCTTCCTGAGTTACTCCGTCTTTCTTGAGCAATTCTTTCACTGCATCGATCTCGGCCTGCAATTTTACTTTTTCTTCCTCGCTCAATTTTCCAAGCAGCTTCTCGGCCTCGGCAAGCTTATCATTCAACTGCTCATCTAATGGCTTTGTGCTCTCCTGTGCATCTTTCACTGCCTGGGTCAACTTCTCTAATGCCTGTTTCAGTTCTTCCTGGGTTACTCCCTCTTTCTTGAGTAATTCTTTGACTGCATCGATCTCAGCCTGCAGTTTTGCTTTCTCAGTATCACTCAGTTTTCCAAGAAGTTTCTGTGCCTCAGAAATTTTATCTTCGATCTGGTTTTCTATTGGTATGCTCTCGCTCTCTGTAAACTGATAATAATCTACATTCATGATATTTTCTGTCTCAGAGCCGCGGAATACCAAGAAAACATTCTTTGTTCCAGTCACATTGTCTACTTCACATTCTACCTGTTTGTATGTGTCTTCGCCTCCAGTCGCTGGAACTTCTACTTCACCGATCAAAGTTCCCTCCGGGCTGTCGAGACGTACTTCAATTTTTCCTCCCTTTGCAGACGCCGCACTTACCTGGAATTTTGCAGCACCTTTTTCACCAAAATTCAACTGAGCTACAGAAGTCCAGTCTCCATTCTGAAGATCCGTCAGCGCCATATTGTAATCGCTGAATAATTTTCCAGGCTCTGCACAAACTTTTGCTTTCACGCCTGCATTCCAGGCAATGGTCTCTGCATCGATTCTCTCATAAGGGGTCATATCTCGCAGCTGTGGAATCCCTGCATAAGTTCCCTTAATCTGCTTGATACTTCCATCACTATTCATTTTAATCTCATCAATATGAGTAGAACGATAACCCAATTCCACACCAAGAGCCTTCGATACGGTCTGTGCATGGTAAATAAAATAACTTACACCTTCATATACAAAGGTTGCATGGTGGTTATTGCCGCCTACATTAAACCATACCGATGGATTGGAGAAGATTTCTCCTGCATAAGTAAATGGTCCCATTGGATTATCACTTACCATATAGCAAATATTTCCCAATCCTGGATAGCCGTCTCCATGAGGCCCGATAAAGTTGGAGCAGTAAGAATAGTAGTATTTACCATCGTATTTAAATATACCGCTGTCCTCAAACATACAAGGCGCGTCAATCTCTTTTGCCTCTCCCTCGATACTAATCATATCTGCGCCCAATTTGGCAACTCTTGCGGTTTTCGGATTGAGCTGTTCCCCATTTGCTCCATCATTGGGCACTCCGCCGCCAAAATAGATATAAGCGCTGCCGTCATCATCTACCAGCACTGCCGGGTCAAAGCACCAAGTTACACCTGCACACCCCGGCGTCTGTCTGGTAAGCAATGCCTTGCCGATGGGATCCCTCCAGGGACCTAATGGAGTATCTGCCTCTAAAACGCCAATACCAGAAGCGTCATTAGCAAAATACAAGAAGAATTTATCCTTGCCGTCTACTTTTTGATAGGCAATTGCCGGCGCCCATGAATGGCTGGCCCACATTGCCGGACCTTTACCGCCATTTTGCCCCGCCACATCAATTTCCCCGTGGTCTGTCCAGTTCACCAAATCTGTGGAAGATACCACGCGCAGACTGGTAATATAATTAAAGTCATTGCTGATTACCTCTCCATTATCGTCATACTGGTAATCATCTGCTGTCATATACACATAAACTCTGCCCTGATATTCAATCGCGTAAGGATCTGCACCAAATTCATGTGTGGTAATTGGATTACCATAACCCAATTTCTTTGCCAATGTCTTAGTATTCAAATATTTCATGGTCACGGAAGCGCTGCATTCGGATACATCATATTCTGCCGCTCCGTTGTCAACCATAATATAATCAGCCTTGACATCTACAGACTTATCTTCATCTACATAATTGCTGACTTTTAATTTAATGGTTGCAAATAATTTGTCTTCTGCGTTAAAGGAAACATCGCTTCCTTTTACTGTAAGAGTAAGCCGGCTATTCTTATAAGAGTAATCAGTCTCGCCCTTGATTGCCATATTGTTAAATATTACATCCTCCACACGCATGTTGTTTGGTATGGAAAGAGACGCCTTGATACCAGAATGATTTGCTGCTGTCAGTTCATCCAGTTTCAATTTTACTTCACACTCACTGCCCACAACACCACTTACTTCTGGGGTAGCTTCCAGATTTGCTTTCCATGCTGCTGTCGGCTGCTCTGTTCCGGTAATCTGGTCAGATACACGGAAATAATCATAATCCACATAGCCGCCTGTTGTCTTAGTCGCATAGTTGAAAATTGCAAACTTGCTGCCCATGAAATGGGTCAATTCATAACTGAGCTTTACAGCTTCACCGAGCTTTTTCCACTCTTTTCCGTCAAAGCTATAGTAAAAACTTACTGTGTCTTTGTCACTGCCATCCTGATTTCCTGCAAAATTAAATTCTTCTTTCAGGTATACAATATTCTCAGTACAATCCACACTTGCCTTTATGGTTGGCTTATCTTCTTTTGCTGCCTCATTGCCAGAAGCATCCACCATCACCAGTTTTGCCCCCGCATTTTCCTTCTTCACGGCAATATAACCATAATTATAGGAGAAAGCTGCCAATCCTGCCACATCACCAGACTTCATATTACTGATATCCATCTTAATGGAACCTGCGCAGGTCGGTCCATAGGTTCTCTGGGTCAGCGTATTCCTTGCATTTAAAATACTGGTTGACTTATTTCCAGTGGTCAGTCTCAGCCAGCCATCGCGGTCTGTCAGTGACCAGTAAAGATTATTGGGGTTATGATTCCACTGCCAAACCAGATCAAGATTAGAACCGTTGTAATCATGTTCTCCTGACTCTGCAGGCTCTTTGGGATCCTCAAACTTTTCAACCATAGATACATTATCCACAAAGAAATCCATCAAATCTACGTCTGCAGTTGGGTTCTGCACCCAAGGCGTCTCAAAAAACAGATAATTTTGGGTGGTAATTGCATCCTCTGGCATCATCCATTCGCCTGATATTTTAGTCCATTCGCCTTTCTTTGCAGTCGCACGAGCCAAATTGATGAAATCTGATCCATTCTTAATGGTGATAATAAATGGCTTTTCATCCACACCTGTATTATATTTTACCCATCCCTCAATCAGATATTTCTTTCCTGGCGTCAGCTTGTTGCTCAGATCCTGGGAGGGACCCTGTGCGCATTTGGTACGTTCTGTGACTGCCACACTCTGGCTGCCTTCCTGTGCTTCGTCCTTAGATATGCTTAGCTTTGCATCTTCCATGCCGCTCCAGTTCTCCAGTCCATCTTCAAAAGAACCATTGCGGATGATATTGTCATCGGTAGTTGTCATGGAAAAGTCATCCAGATAATAATTCATGTGGTCATTTACCGGATCCGGTGTTTGTACCCAGCCAGTTTCCACAAAGATAAAGTTCTTCTCTGGATCAAAGGGGAATTCATCGCTCTTATCATGCGGTGTATAGGTTCCCTCAAACTCGACCCACTCTCCCTTGACAGCATTGATATTGACCACATTCTCACGATAATTATAATCCGGGCCATTTTGGATGGTGACAATAAATTTCTTGCTTTCTGGTCCTTCGGTATATTTTAATTTACCAGAAATTTTATAGGTCTTGCCCATTTTCAACTTACCGCTGATATCCTGGCAGGCGCCTGCGCCAGTGGTGTTGCGATTGGTTACATGTATACTGTACTCTCCACTTGCTTTTTCTGTATTTGTCGCCTCAATACTGCACTCTTTTTCCCCTGGAGTTGTAGTCCAGCCTTCGGTGGTTCCTGTCTCCACATCGCCATTTTTAAACAACTGAATCAGATTCTCCTGTTCTCCACCGCTGCTTACTGGCCGCTCATAGGTGACAGAGACGTCGTCCACATAATAATCTTCTTTTCCAGAAGTAGTCTCAAAGAACATATAATTTTCTGTTGTGCTGAATATATGGTCTGCATCTTTGTCTCCTGGCGTATAGTCAAAACTAAACTCACACCACTCTCCTTTGGTCGCAATTCCATTCTTTGCAACCACACGATATGACAAATCTTTTCCATTCTGGAATATCACATTGAAACCTTTAGTAGCCTCCCCAGTTGTATACTTAACCTTGGCCTTAACCTTATAAGTCTTACCTTTCTCCAACTTTTTAGAGAGATCATACATTGCACCAGATGTTTGGCTATTTCTCTCATAGACCTGCAAAATATGATTGGAGGGTACTCCATCATCTCCTGTTACAGCAATCTTACAGCCATCCATTGTTGACCAATACTTGGTACCGTCTTCAAAATTACCATTTTTTACAAGATCAACGGTCTCCATCTCCACTTCGCCCGCTTTGGCATCTGCATATAGCTCAAGCTGTGCCGCCTCTTCTTCCTTCTTTGCCTGTTCTGCATCAAATACCCGATGCTCTGCATCGTTATAAAATTCATCTGATTTCGCTAAAGATTTCGTATCGCTGCCAGAAACAGGAAGATTCATCACTGCCTCTACGGTCTTGCCGTCGCCGTCCTTGCCAAGCATTGGCCAGTCATTTTTCCAAGTACAATCTGTCAGCACCGGAACGCGTCCAATCGCACCGTGATCCTGGAACAGAAAACCATACCATTTTCCGTCTACCGTATCAATCACGCCACCCTGTGCCACTCCGCCGCCTACTCCATTGTTCTGGAAATTAGCCTGCAAAATTACTTCATTTTCCCACTGTGTGCTTGGGAAAGTCTTACTTCTATGACAGAGCTCTGTACGTCCGCTTCCGGTAGGCCAGCAGATATTGAACACATAATAATACTCTCCCTTTTTCATAATATGTGTTCCCTCACCAACAAGACCTGTTCCAATATTTGGTACATTCCAAGTCTCTTTTGTGATGTCAAACAGTATCTGCTCCGTATCCTTCTTTACCTCGGACAAATCCTCAGAAAGTTCCGCACATTTGATCTGTCCGCCTCCATAGAGAAGATATGCCTTGCCGCTTGCATCGTCAAAGAACAGGGCAAGGTCATGAAAACTGCCGTTCAATTCCGTCTTAGTCCAGGCACCTCTTTCAATATCCTTGGTGGTATATATGTACGCTTTTCCGGTCGTATTAGAGTTAAACGCCACATAAAAAGTTCCATTATGATATTGAAGACTGGCTGCCCACTGTCCATTGCCATACATTTCCTGGCCATTTCTCAGATTCATGGCGTCCGTATCTCCCAGAATATCATATACATAGTTTACAATTTCCCAGTTTACCAAATCTGTCGATTTCATAATCGGGCATCCTGGGGATAAATGCATGGTCGTACTGACCATATAATACGCATCATCTACGCGTATAATGTCGATATCCGGTACATCTGCATAGACAACCGGATTATCAAAGGTTCCATCACCATTGTCTGATGATGTGCCTGCTTTGGCATATGCTGGCAGCATAGTAATCACCATAGCCGCTGCCAGAACCAAAGAGCAGACTCGTTTCCATCCGTTCCTTATTGTTTTCCTCACAATAGCACTCCTTTCTTTGTGCGTGAAGGATTGTAACTATTCCACAAGGAAATTTGCACAATCCTTCTATATTTTATAAATGTGATATAATTTTCGCATAATATATATTATTTTTCATCCCCAAAAACTATAGAAAATGCATGAAAAAGAACGAATAATATTTAGTTTTTTATACTTTTATTGTTTTCTTAAAGCGAAATCACACTTATTCACATCGAAATGAATATTTTTCTTTAAAAATATGGTGTCACTAATTCACATACTCTCATCCCAATAAGTTTCTTTTATTATTTTAAAAAAAGTTGTTTTAACCCCCTTTAAATATTCTGGAAAATCATTCAAATTAATTGACATAAATATTCCAGCAAAGTATAATATTACCGTATTCATATAAGTCCTAAATAAGGAGGTTTTTATGTCAAAAGAGAAAAAAAATACTGGGGCCAAAACTTCCAACAGCCTTAGTAAAAAAATCATCTCAAAGCTGGTAAATATTGTTGCAGTTATGTTCTTATTGATTGTAATAATTGCCGGCTTTATTTCTATGAACGCCCAGGTCAATATCACAGAAGATAAGCTTGTCTCTGTCGCCTATGAAAATGCATTCTTAATTGACAGCGATATAGAAAAAGCATATGGCCAGGCTTTAAGTTTTGCCAGCGCATTAAAGAATATTTCAGCGCTGCGCCCTGAAGAACAGCGAGATGCGATTGACAATGCACTGGCTGGTGTCTTGGCTTCCAACAAAAACTTCACTACTGTTTTTGCCTATTTTGAACAAAATGCCATCCCAGATGAAAACGGAAAACCTTATAGCGTACATAAAAAAGAGATTGCTTATGAAGCGGTCGCCTATTTAAACGAAAACCAGACAGGAATTACCTTTGAAAAGCATGAGGATGCTTTTGACAATTTTGAAAAAGAATATTATAAACAGATAAAATCCTCCGGTGAAGTCTATGTGATGGAACCATATGTATACTCACTGCGCGGAACGGAAGATATTATGATGATCAGTATTATTGCCCCTATTTATAACGCCGAGGGGGACTTTTTCGGTGTGGCAGGCTGTGATGTGGCTTTAAATGACATGCAGACACAACGCTATGCCGGCACAGGCTACCGCTCTACCCATATGGTAGCTCTTGCGGAAGATGGAACCGTCCTTCTGGATTCTGCTGATCCTTCGACAATCGGAAAAACCGCTCCCGATGCAGGCTATGAAGCAATCTTAACCGATACAGAAAAGTTAAAAACCATGCAGGAGGGAGAATTTATAAACAGTAATTCTGTGATCAATGATAAAGCAAAAAATTTTTCCACTGGCAAAGGCGGTATTGCCATCACAGTTCCTTTAAAGCTTGATAGCGGCAATTATTGGACATTTTATTTGGCCATTGACAAAGGCGAATTTATATTGAATATTGTGTTGGATGTATTAAAACTAATGCTTGTAGTGATCGTGATTGGCGCCATTCTTTTATATATTATTTATCAAACCATTGAAAAATCACTGGCACCTGTACAGAATATTCTCTCTGGCGCCGCCCAATTAGAAAAAGGAAACCTGAAAATCAACATAGAAGTAGATACGGATGATGAATTGGGACATTTAGCACAGGCCATCAATCATATTAGTATGACCGTGGACAATTATGTAAATGATATCTCTCAGCAGCTATCAGAAATGGCCGATAACAATATGGATATTGCAATCCGCCAGAAATACATTGGCGACTTTTTGCCAATACAGACTTCTATCGAAAAAATTGTCGCTTCATTGAACGGAACCCTGCAACAAATTATTCTCACCGCAGATGATGTCGCTTCCTATTCTGTGACTGTCTCCTCCGGTGCACAAACCTTGACGACGGGAGCCACCGACCAGGCAACTGCTGTAAATGCACTGGCAACTTCTATTGAAGGATTGGCTGACGATATCACCGCCAATGCCGAAGATGCCCAAAATATGAATTTAAGGGTTTCCAAGGTAAGTGAGAAAATTGAAAACAGCACTGCAGAAATGAATAAATTGATGAGCGCCATGACTGATATTCGGGATTCTTCCGCAGGAATTGAAAAAATTATTTTAAGCATTCAGGAAATTGCAAATAAAACGAATCTCTTGTCTTTAAATGCTTCTATCGAGGCAGCAAGAGCTGGCGAAGCTGGCAAAGGCTTTGCAGTAGTGGCAGATGAAATTCACGACCTCGCTGCCCAAAGTGCGGAATCTGTAAATCAGACGACACAACTGATTGAGCATTCCCTAGAAGCGGTGCGAAACGGCGTAGCGATTGCAGACGATACCGCGGATTCCCTGATGGAAGTTGTGGAAGGTGCAAAAGAAATTGCAGAATCTGTAGATAAGATTATCTATGCTTCCCAGACTCAAAAACAAGTTCTCATGGAACTGACCAAGAGTATTGACCTGATCGAAGGAGTGGTGCAGTCCAATATTTCTGCCGCAGAGGAAAGTGTCTCCACCAGTGAAGAACTCTCCCAGCAATCCCAACGGCTGCATGACCTGGTAAATCAATTTCATTTGAAAAAGTAATGGATTGTTCCTGCGGTTAAATATCAAAAACTTTAATGTAAATTAAATTTTAAGGAAAATATCAATACTTAACTGTTGGAACAAGATATATTATTTGGAATCATTTTTTTAATTAGAATCACTTATCACTTTTCATGCTATACAGAACAACAGAAAAAAGCTATCAATCAATAATGATGGAAAAGAAGTATTGAAACACCATAGAAAAACCTCTTACTTTTCCTATTTTAAAAATAATTTTGCCGGACAGATTTACAAACACAATCATTCTGTCCGGCAATTTTTACTCTAATTTCCTGGTAATATCTTTGAGCCAGCCAAATTTCTTATAGTGGACATACACCACTGGAATCTTCCAAAATTCATCCAGACACAAGATAAAATACACAGCCATCGGAGGCAGTTTCCATACAAAGGCGCTTAGAAAACCGAGAGGTACACTAATCACCCACATCACTATAATATCACAGACCATTCCGAATCTGGAATCGCCGCCCGCACGGAAAATTCCTGATATCAGCAGCGTATTCATGGCCTGTCCTACTACATAGTAAGCGCTGATCCAGAGCATAAAATCCAGATACCCTGCCGCCCGCTCCGTCAACGAAAAGCATAAGAATACCACTGGCCGCAAAAGCAGAATCACAATTCCAGTCAAAATACCAATCACTAAGGTCACTTGACAAGATTTTCTGGCGTCGCGCTTTGCCTCCTCAAACTTGCCCTCGCCAATTTCAATTCCCAGAAGCACAGAAGCTCCGGCTCCCAGCGCAAAACAGAGAATGGTACACAGATTTCTAACTGTGGTCGCCACAGAACTTGCCGCCACCACATCTGCATTCATATGTCCCATAACGACCGAATACATGGAAAAAGCCAAAGTCCAGGCAAAATCATTGATCAATGCGGGGACAGAATATTTACAGAAATCTGCAAACAACATACTATGTCTGCCAAACATCATTCTTAGATCTATGCGAAATACCTTTCCTCTGGCTGCGTCCAATAGACACAATAAAAGTTCTACAACACGCGCTGTCACAGTACCGATTGCCACACCGACAACTCCAAGCTTTGGCGCGCCGCCAATTCCAAAGATAAAAACCGCATTCAGCACTACATTTAAAGATAAGGCTATTAAACTAATGATCATACTTAATTGCGCTCGTTCCATACTTCGCAATACACAGTGGTAAACCTGTGAAAAACTCATACATACATAAGAAATTCCGACAATCCGCAGATAGGATGCTCCAATCGAAATCAATGCCTGATCATTGGTGTAAATCCGCATCAGTGTCTCAGGCGCGCTGATCGCCCCCACAGCCAGAATTACTGTGATGGTCAGAGCAATCTTAGTAGCGATTCCCATAACGGCCTGTATGGAATTGGTATCTTTCTTGCCCCAATATTGAGACGCCAGCATAACCACTCCAGAAGAGATTCCAAAAAAGAATCCTGAGAGAAGAAATTGAAACTGATTCGCCAAAGATACCGCCGACAATTGCGTCTGTCCCACATAGCCCAGCATAAATACATCGGCAGAATTGACCGCATTTGTGATAAAATTTTGTATGGTAATGGGTATTACCAATCCAGCCAAAGAACGATAAAATTGTCTGTTTTCTGCTTTCATTTATGTTTTCCTTTCTATCATTAGCGCTTGAGATTGTGTAATCATTCAGAACCTTCCCAGAGTTCTCAACAATTTCAAGAACTCTATACGTTAAACCGAAACAGGATCACATCTCCATCCTTTACTACATATTCTTTGCCTTCCAGTCCTACCAGACCTTTATCCTTTGCAGCAGACAGAGAACCACAGTCCAGCAGATCCTGATAATTCACCACCTCTGCACGGATAAATCCCCGTTCAAAATCAGAGTGGATCTTTCCGGCTGCCTGTGGCGCTTTGGTGCCTCGCTTAATCGTCCAGGCACGTGTCTCATCTTCCCCAGAAGTTAAATAACTGATCAGTCCCAGCAAACTGTAACTAGCCTTAATCAATTTTTCCAGACCTGATTCTTTTAAGCCCAGTTCCTCTAAGAACATGGTCTTTTCTTCCTCGTCCAGCTCTGCAATCTCCTGTTCAATCTGAGCGCAGATCACAAATACCTCACATTCCTCCTGGGCAGCATTTTTGCGCACTTCCTGTACAAATGCATTCCCTGCACCATCTTCCGCCAGATCATCCTCTGCTACATTGGCCGCATAGATCACAGGTTTTGCAGTCAACAAATTATACTTTTTAAACCAGAGTTCTTCATCCTCATCTTCCAAAGTAAAGGTCTTGGCCAGCTTTCCGTCCTCAAGATGGACTTTGACACGCTCCAAAAGCTTTAATTCCTTTGCCAGATTCTTGTCCATTCTCGCTCCCTTGCTGGTCTTAGCAATTCTGCGCTCCAAAATTTCAATATCAGAAAAAATCAGCTCCAGATTGATAGTCTCAATATCTCGCACCGGATTGATATTGCCATCCACATGGACAATATTGCTGTCCTCAAAGCAGCGCACCACGTGGACAATGGCATCCACCTCACGGATATTAGACAAAAATTGGTTTCCCAATCCCTCTCCCTTGCTGGCGCCCTTTACCAAACCAGCAATATCCACAAATTCAATCACTGCCGGCGTCACCTTTTTGGACTGATACAGATCCCCTAATTTTTTCAGACGTTCATCAGGAACCGTCACAATCCCCACATTGGGATCGATCGTGCAAAATGGATAATTGGCGGATTCCGCCCCTGCTTTTGTCAATGAATTAAATAAAGTACTTTTCCCCACATTGGGCAAGCCAACGATTCCTAATTTCATAATATTCTGTCCCTATTCAGAAACCTTTGTTCCGGTTATCTGCCTTTCTCTATTTTTTGGTAACTATTCAGATCCTCATAATAATATAAACTCAGACCATTCAAATCTATTTGAAAAGGGCAGAATTACCTATTTCCATAAGGGTGATAATTCCCCCAAAACCATAGACAAAAGGGACTGACGCATTATTATATTTACTCGTTCAAAAAATCTTTCCGCTAAAGCGGCAAAGACAGAATGCACAAAAACTTTGTTTTCATGTCTGTGGCTTGCAGTTCTGAATAGTTAAATAATTTCAATATATCAATTCTAGAATATACTAGCATAACCGGCTCTTATTTTCAACTGGAGAAATTCTTTTTGAAAGCACTTTCCTTTATTTCTTTATCTATCATGAGCCATTCTCTGATCTGATTTAAGAATGCTTCCGTGTTCTGGCGGCGCCAGCCATCCCCATCCGATATAAAACTATGGAAATTATCTTATATTTCTGATAAAATAGTTATTAAAATCAACACAAAGGAGGTTGCCAATGATAGATATCCCGATGCGGACATCCCAGCCTTTGGACTGTAATTCCATTTTAAATATCAATATTCCGACACAAACCAACCAAATATTTGCCCAAGCTGCTGTGAACCAGACTACTGTAAAAACATCAGAGTCGAATCGGCAAACACCTTCTTCGGCTGCAATAAATCGGTCTCCTGCACATAGCCAGGCTTCGAATCAGCAGACATCTCCACAAACCACTGTAAGCCAGGCTCCAGTACCAACACAGGCTTCTATTCGAGAAATTGCCATTCCAATCCTAACAAAAAAAATACAAAAAGGGCAGAAGATCGCTCTGGATCCTTCCAGGCAAGTCCGTAAGATTCAAGTATGTCTGGGATGGAACGTAACAAATCCTCAATGCGACTTGGATGTGTCTGCTTTTATCCTTGGCGCCAATGGAAAAGTATTGGGGGATGACTGGTTTGTATTTTATGGTCAGGAGGACAGTCCTGACAGAAGCGTCCACTTTTCTCTTTCCAATCATACAGACCGCGAATATATTTCTGTTGACTTTGGCAGGCTCAATCCGGCTGCCGCAAAAATAGTTTTTGTACTGACAATCAATGAAGCATTCACGCATAAACTGAATTTTAGCATGGTCAAAGACGCCTACATTCGCATTCTCAATGCAGAGAATCATCAAGAGCTTGTCAGCTTCCAAATGACGGACTATTATCCAAATGTCATTTCCATGATGATCGGAGAGATTTATCTGTATCATGGAACCTGGAAATGCAATGCCATTGGAAACGGAGTTGCCAGAGATTTAGAGGGGTTATGCCAACTATATGGAGTACAGACAGTCTGAACACAGGAGGAATATTATGCTTACATTTGAGACAATAAACGAATTAACTTTAAAGGTCACATGCACTGGAAACGATGTCCTGTTTACCAAGGCAGGCTCTTTTATCGCTGGAGAAAGCCCCGGCGGAAAAAATTACAAATTTGAAAAAATACTGTTGGGACCTCAGAGCAATTTTGCTCAGGCGGCATTAGGCTCCCTGATTCGCCGCGCCACAGGTGAAAATTTTCCATTGATGAGAGTAACCATGTCAGGCCAATCTGTCACCTATTATGCCAATTATGGTCAGCATGTAGTGGTATATAAACTTGGTATGGGAGAAATTATTTCCGTAGAATCTGAAAATATCCTGGCCTTTACCCAGGACTGTAAATATGATGTGCGGTTTATTGGTGTTGGTATTATGTCCCAAAAGGGGCTTGCCACCACTGCCCTTACCGGAAATGGCAGCAATGCTTATGTCGCTGTCTTGTCAGATGGCAACCCTATGGTATTATCAAATCTCCATAATCACAACACGATTTCCGTGGATCCTGATGCTGTGATCTGCTGGATGAGCCAATGTGGATACGGAGATCCACAAATCAAGACAGATCTGTCCTGGAGAAACTTAATCGGCCAGCATTCTGGTGAGTCGTATGCCTTTGAATGGCCTGGCAATCAGCCAATCACTGTACTGCTCCAACCTTCTGAACGTCAAGGTGGTATTCAGGTAAGTATGGATTAAATGTGAAACCAGATAAGAATAGATCCCATCGTTGCGCATAAGGAAAACAAATAGACTTGTTAGGCAACGACCGAAACGAAGTGCAGAAAGACTCTATGCATATTTTATTCTATAGAAAAAATCCCTGAACTGTGCCAGAACACGGTTCGGGGATTTTGTGCTTCGTTCAAATAGAACTTTTATCTATTAATCTCTTGATTCGATCACAAGTAAGACACCCGTTTCAAAAGAAATCACCGCTTTTTCTTCGACGATCTCATTGCTGACGCCGAGAGAATGGTAACATTCTAGTGGGTAATGATCAAGCGGGTATTTAAACCCTGTCAGTGTCAGACCACGAACTTGTGGAGTAAATGGAAACAGAGAGACATAATTCCCATACTGTTCCTGCTGTTTGAGTACAATGCCACTCTCAATCATGCGCATTCGGTTATGCTTGTCCACCATAAAGCATTCCACTCCCTGCTTCATGGCCGCGCCCAACAGATGGATATTGCCTATCATATGATCTACTCGGCTTCCAGTGGCCCCCAGCAGATGAATCACCCTCGTACCCTTCTCAATCGCTGTTCGCATGGCTAACTCTGTGTCTGTCTCATCTTTTTCTGGCTGAAATTGTAAGATGATAGGCTTTTTTTGCTCCAAACTCTGAAAATAATGTAAAATCTCAGGTCTTACAGAATCAAAATCGCCTACAATATAATCAGGTATCTGTCCATGTTCATAGAAAAATTCCATCCCAGAATCCACTGCAATGGTAAGCTCACAGGGATGTTTCTCGATATAAGCACATGCAAATTTGGATTCCAGATATCCACCACTAACAATCAACGCTTCCATTATCTCATCACCTTAAGAAATTCCTCTACATTTGCTACCTTGTCCCCCCGAAATACAGCGGAGCCTGCTACAATAATATTTGCCCCAGCATTTAAAACTTCCTGTACATTATAGAGGTTAATTCCCCCATCCACCTCAATATCAATATCTAACTCTCGTTCTTCAATCATTTGCCGAAGATTTCGGATTTTTTGTGTTGCATAGGGAATATATTTTTGTCCCCCATAGCCTGGATTCACCGTCATAAGCAATACCATGTCCAATTTAGGCAGGATATACTCCAGACAGCTTAAATCCGTAGCTGGATTTAAGGCTACTGAGGCTTTTGCCCCTCTCTCTTTGATCTTGTCAATCGTGCGGTCCAGATGTACACAACTCTCCGCATGGACAGTGATAATATCTGCTCCGCAGGCTACCATTTCCTTTACCAGCCGCGCTGGCTCCTTTACCATCAAATGTACATCAAAAACACGCTCTGTCAACCCTCTAATTGATTTCATCAGCGGCGCCCCAAAGGAAATGGTGGGTACAAAATGCCCATCCATAATATCAATGTGGACATAATGTGCACCTGCCTCATCAATGCATTTGATTTCTTCCCCCAGACGGGAAATGTCTGCGGCTAAAATAGACGGTGATAAACAGTTCATAATCCTTCTCCTTTTATTTTTCATACCTCATGACACACCGCATGGCATGATGGGGTGCCTTGGGTATACTTTATGAAACAGCCGAATGGCCATAATAGGTGCCCTTAAGTATATTTTCTGACACCTTTTAATTCCTCATACAGTGTCACATAATCCTCGTAACGTACCGAACTGATCCTGCCCTCTGCCAACGCCTCTTTTACCCCACAATTCGGCTCATGGATGTGGCTGCATCCCTGAAATCGGCAGAACGGCTCATACGCACCAAATTCCCGAAAATATCGTTTCAATTCCTCCTTTTCAAACCCCATAAGATAGATGGAACTGAATCCTGGTGTATCCATAATATATGTCTGGCCTTCAATATGAAGAAGCTGAGAATGACGCGTGGTATGCTTCCCCCTGTCAATCTTTTCACTTAAGCCCCCAATTTCCATCTCTGCTTCTGGAGAGAGTAGATTGATCAAGGAAGATTTTCCCACGCCGGAAGGTCCAGCCACAGTTGTAGTCTTATGTTCTAATACCTTGCGAATCTCGTCAAGTCCTTTTTCTTCTGCGGCGCTGGCAAACAAAATCTGATACCCGCAGGCCTCATATACTGCCTGCAGGTTTTGAAGCTCCTCGGATTGAGCCAAATCCTGCTTATTAAAACAAATAATTGTTTCCACCTGCTGATGTTCCATCATAATCAGAAATCGATCCAGCAGATTAAAATTCGGTTTTGGCTTATCCACCGCAAAAATTACCAGCGCCTGGTCAATATTAGCTACTGCCGGACGCAGCAATGCATTTTTTCTGGCAAGGATTTCTGTAATGTTTCCGGTTTTTTTCTCCAGATTCACCACTTCCAGCTCCACATTATCCCCCACCAGCGGTTTGATCTTTTCTTTTCTAAATTTTCCCTTTGCCTTACATTCAAAGATTCCGGCCTCAGAAACATGCACATAGTAAAAACCGGCAATCCCTTTTACAATCTTTCCCTGCATATTCCTAATTTCCTTACTCCGGCGTAAACGTTACACCCTCTATCTCAGATTTTTCTGTCTCAATATACTCTACATCTTCATCATCAAGATATTTCCATTCCCATTCAATCGTAAAATAGCCCTCAGTGCAGTTCTCAATCCCGCCCTGATTGATAGAATAAGGAAAGGCATTTGCAGTCCAGGTATTGATCACATCATTCCCTTCTGATTTATATAAAGTAATTTTCGCAGTGATCTGCGTCGCATAATCTGGAATTCTCTCTAATCTTTTTATGATATAATTATTGAGCGAATAGTAAGTTGTGGTAATTTTCTGGCCCAGACTAATTACCAGTGTCACACTCTGACCCTTCTCAATATATTTTCCTTCTGGCACACTCTGATCTATGACATGATTTTCTGGTATCGTATCACTATAATCTGAAGACACACTAGAGACGATAATTCCGCGTGCATCCAGCTCTGTTCTGGCATCTGCCTCTGACAGACCTATGACATTGATCATCTGAGCCAGTTCACGCCCCTGACTTAACAATACACTAACCGTATCACCTTTCTTGGCCTTCTGACCCGCCTCAGGACTTTGAGAAATCACATTATCATTTGGAACAGAATCGTTGTATGCATAGTCAAAACTTGCCGCCAAACCATACTCTTTTAGTCTTGCTTCCGCTGAGCTCTTATCCAGACCAACTACACTGGGCACATCAAATTCCCCTACACCGCTGCTGATCACAACCGTGATTGTGGTATTCTTATCCACCATAGTTCCAACCTCTGCACTCTGGGAGACAATCTGTCCCTGGGCATAGACATCAGAAGATTCTTCTCCACCCTTTGTGATGCCAAGTCCAATACCATTCAATGCATCCTTCGCCTCATCAAAGGTTTTGCCTTTGAGGTCAATCATTTCCACTTGCTCTGTTCTGTCTTCCTCCTCAGGCTGCTGCTCTTCCTCTGTCTGTATCGGATTTGGATCATTGTTTTCCTGATTATTATCCGTCTTGCCGCCAAAGCGGAATAACCCCAAAAAGCTTCCGCCAATATAGAGGACAATTCCTGCAATAATGATGGCCGCCACAATCCCCATAATCGTTACAGCCTTTTCCATTTTCGGATTTAAAAATCCTTCATCGTCCTCGTCATCTTCCTCTTCGTCATCTTCTGGTACTTCGGCGGCCTCTTCATAATAAATGCTGCGTGTCTGTTCCTTGATGCTCTCCACTTCTTCCCGTTTCATGACTTTGGTTTTTTCCTGCTGTCCCACAGGAACCATCACCACAAAATCCTCATCTGGGCTAATCAAGGCCTTTTTCAAATCCATCAAAAGATCACTGATATTGTCATATCTGCGATCAGCGCTTTTTTGGGTACATTTCAAAATAATCTTTTCCAGACTAATCGGCAGATTGGGGGCATAAGCGCTGGGTACTACCATCTCCTCCTGTAAATGCTGAATCGCAATTGCCACTGTAGATTCTCCATCAAAAGGCACCCGGCCTGTGACCATCTCATACATGACAATTCCCAAGGAATAGATGTCACTTTTGCCATCGACAAAACCATTGCGCGCCTGTTCTGGAGAAGCATAATGAACTGATCCCATCACATCAGAATTGATGGTGTTAGCGCTGGCAGCACGGGCAATTCCAAAATCTGTCACCTTAACCTTGCCCTCTGTGGAAATAATAATATTTTGCGGCTTAATATCCCGATGGACAATATGCTTGTTATGTGCTGCTTCAATACCTCTCCCCACTTGAATGGCAATGCTGACTGCCTCTTTAAAGGAAAGCTGCCCCTTCTTCTCAATGTAGGTTTTTAGGGTAATGCCCTCCACATATTCCATAACAATATAATGGATGGAATTTTCGCTGCCCACATCATATATATTAACGATATTGGGATGCTCCAATCCTGCTGCCGACTGGGCTTCTGTGCGGAATTTTGTCACAAAATTCACATCCTCAGAAAACTCCTGTTTGAGCACTTTTATCCCTACAAAACGTCCAAGTGTATGGTCTTTCGCCTTATAGACATCAGCCATTCCCCCAGTACCGACTTTTCCTACAATTTCATATCTATCTGCAATATAGATTCCCTCTTTTAACATTGTTTCACCTCACCTGAAAATGGGTCTGTCAAGATTACCGTGATATTGTCATTGCCGCCATATTCATTTGCCGCCGTCACCAACTCCTCTACTGCATCTTTGGTATCTTGGAAACTCTCTATAATTTCAAAAATCTCTCCATCCTCCAACATATCTGTCAAACCGTCGGAACACATCAAGATCCTATCATTCTCTTTTAATTCCACTTCAAAAAAATCTATCTCAATCTCTGGCCCGCCGCCGACTGCACGGGTAATAATATTTCGATCAGGATGCACTCTGGCCACTTCTGGCCTCATCTTTCCTCTGCGTACCATCTCCTGCACATAAGAATGATCTCTGGTAATCTGTTCTAAATACTCTCCAGCTATATAGAGCCGGCTATCCCCCACATTGGCCACACAAAGCTCCCCGTTGGCCCAGGTAACAGCCACAACTGTAGTCCCCATTCCTTCCAGATCTATATCCATACCTGCTTTTTCTAATACGGCCTGATTCGCTTTCTGTATGGCCGTCCTTAATATCCCAATGGGCGACGTCTGCTGATTGTCCTGCACCGATTTTACAATTGTTTCCACTGTATACCGTGAGGCATAATCTCCTGCATTATGACCGCCCATGCCATCTGCCAATATGCACAGATTCGGCAGATTTCCAACCGGCGCTTCGGAGGTATACACATAATCCTGATTCATTTCCCGCCTTCTTCCTGTATCCGTCCTGGAAAAAGCCTTCATGGTCCTCGCCTACCTTTCTATCCATCGTTTCCGCAACTGTCCACAGGCACCGTCAATATCCCTGCCCATTTCTCTTCTAATAGTAACATTTATTCCATATTTTTCAAGTTTATTTTTGAAATTTGAAACTGCCTGCGGGCTTGACTGCACATAATCCCGTTCCTCAATTGGATTTACCGGAATCAAATTTACATGACAATTCAACCCACGAATCAACGCGGCAAGTTTAGCCGCATCCTCGCTCTGGTCATTATTCCCACAGACCAGACTGTACTCAAACGTAATTCGCCGTCCAGTTTTTTCAAAATAATATGCACATGCCTCTATCACCTCATGGAGCGGATATTTGTTGGCCACTGGCATCAACGCAAGCCTCTTTTCCTGGGAAGGGGCATGCAAAGAGAGCGCCAGGGTAATCTGTAACTTTTCCTCTGCAAGCCTGCGCATATTAGGCACAATCCCACAAGTTGACACTGTAATATTGCGCTGGCTGATATGAAGTCCATGTTCATCTGACAAAAGCTGGACAAATTTTATAAAATTATCATAATTATCCAATGGTTCTCCGGTTCCCATAACTACTACATGAGATACCCTCTCTTTGATATCCTCCTGAATGCAGTAGATCTGATCTAACATCTCCCCTGGCGTTAAGCCGCGCACCAAGCCATCCAGCGTGGAGGCACAGAATCGGCACCCCATACGACAGCCAACCTGAGAGGAGATACAGACACTATTGCCATGTTGATACCGCATCAGCACACTCTCTATCATATTTCCATCAGACAAGGCAAATAAATATTTCCTGGTTCCATCTAGCTTCGAACATTGTACTTGAACTTTCTGTAAAGCGGTCAGTTCGCAGACTTTAGACAGCTTATGCTTTAACTGTTTGGAAATATCTGTCATTTCCTCAAAAGTTCTGGCATGTTTTACATGCAGCCAGGGATAAATCTGTTTCGCCCGAAACGGCTTTTCGCCCAGAGAAACCAGAAATCCCCCCAATTCCTCTTGATTCCATGATTTGATATCCTCTTTCTCTATAATTCTCACCTGCTTTCTTTTCTCAGTTTTGCCAGGAAAAATCCGTCGTTTTCCCCCTTTTTTGGCAAAATCTGCTGCTGCTTTTCCAGGCAAAAATCAGAATGCTGCTGTAAAAACCAACTGACATTTTCCTCATTTTCTGCCCGATGTATCGTACAAGTACTATAGATCAGGATTCCACCTGGTTTTACATACTGTTGTACAATCCCTAATATTTCTCTCTGTAATGTAGCTAATTCCTCACAGGCCTGCCGCGTGATTCTATATTTGATATCTGCTTTCCTGCCCAAGACGCCCAAACCAGAACATGGCAGATCAGCAATCACAATATCTGCTCTCTGCACCTGAGTCTGGTCTAGGATCCTGGCATCTGCCTGCACTGCACGAATATTGGCAAGGCCGCAGCGCGCTATATTCTCCTCAATCAATGACACCTTATAGGCTGTCAGATCCCTAGCCTCAACCATTCCTTTTACTGTATCAGATTTTTCAGATTGACGCTCTTTTTGTAAAAGCTGTTCTGCAAGATGAATACTCTTACCGCCAGGCGCTGCGCATACATCCAGCACATAATCCCCTGGCTTTGGCTCTGCCAGGAGCGCTACCTGCATAGAACTTGTATCCTGTACGGAAAATTTCCCTTCCTCAAACGCTGTAATTTTCGCCAGAGAATCATATCCTTCCAGATAGAGAACATCCGGCATTGTCTGATGCTCTCTGACGGATATCTGTGCAGCCTGAAGTTCCTGTTTTAAATCCTCTTTGGTGGTGCGCAGTGGATTTATCCGAATGGAAAGTGGAGACTCTAAAAGAAAAGCTTCCAAAAATTCCTCAATCTGTGCCATAGAATAAGTTTTCTGCCACATCTCTAAAATCCACTCCGGCATAGAATAGCGAATCGACAGATACGAAAGCGGCTCTTGTTTTGGATCTGGCCAAGAAATCTGCTCTAATCCACGGCTGATACTGCGCAGCACACCATTGACAAACCCTTTGAGATTCTGAAAACCTTTCTTCTGCGCCAGCTTTACCGCCTCGTTACATGTGGCGGAAGCTGGAATACCATCCATATATTTCAGCTCATAGACACTACTCTGTAAAATACAACGAATCACAGGCTTCATTTTATTTACCTTTATCTTGGAAAATTGATTGATTACATAGTCAATCCAGATCCGATGTTCCAAAGTTCCCTCGCACACACGTTTGAAAAAACTGCGCTCCTGTTTATCTAAATACTGATATTTATCCAATATATTGCGTATCACAATATGACTGTACTCCTGATCTCTGGTTACAGCAAGCAAGGCTTCCAGCACCAACTCACGCAGATTGACTCCGCTGTTTTGCATCCTTTTTTCTCCTTATCTTCGTGTTTGTCCCGCATTTGTCTGATGAGCAATAACAAAAGCCTTCTTTATTACAATCTAATTTCTGCTTTTACTGTCAGACAAAAGCAGCAGACGTACCAATTGCAGAACAGCTGCGGCGGCTCCCGCCACATAGGTCAGTGCAGCAGCACCCAAAACCTTGCGTGTACTTCTTAACTCCTCAGCTCCCAAAATTCCGGTATCGCCTAACATGCGAATGGCACGTCTTGAGGCATTAAACTCCACCGGAAGGGTGACGATCTGAAATAAAACAGCAAGTGAAAAGCACAAAATTCCAATATTAATCAATAACATTCCTGTTTGACTGCTGAAAAGCATTCCAATTATAATCAACGGCCATGCAGCAGCGGAACCAAAATTTGCCACTGGCACAATGGCGCTTCGAATTGATAATGGTGCATAATCCTTCTGATGCTGAATTGCATGGCCACATTCATGTGCAGCAACCCCTACTGCCGCCACGGAAGCAGAACTGTAGGTACTGTCAGAAAGTCTCAGCACTTTATTTCTGGGATCATAATGATCCGTAAGGTCCCCAGAAACATGTTCAATACGTACATCATAAATCCCAGCGGAATTTAAAATGCGTTCCGCCGCCTGTGCCCCCGTCATTCCTGACATACTCCTCACGCGGTTATATTTGCGGAACGTAAGCTTTACTCTTGCAGAGGCAATCAAACAAATCACCGCACCAATAATCACTAAAATATAAGTTGGGTCAACATAATATCCATAGAATGGCATATCTCTTACTCCTTTCCAAACTTGGTTCCAGCCTCTACTGGAAACCCTCTTAAAAATGCATCTATCGTCATCCGTTTCTTTCCTTCTAACTGTACCTCCTCAAGCAATAGCCGCCCCTTTGCAGTCTGTACAGTCAGGCTGTTTTTGGAAACCGCAGCCACAGTTCCAGGCTCTAAGCCCGTTTCCTCCTCCGTCTGTGATTCTGCCACTGTCGTTTTCCAAATTTTTAATGTTTTTCCATGCAACTGTGTATAGGCGCTGGGCCAAGGATTGAGACCACGGACCAAACGCTCCAGTTCCTGGGCTGATTTGCTCCAATCTATCTCTCCAAGCTGCTTTTTTATAATTGAAGTATGTGTAGCTGCCTGATGATCTTGGGGTGTATATACCGCGCTTCCCTGCTCAATGGCCTGCAAGGTACGAATCAAAAGATCTGCTCCAGTCTGTGCTAACCGCTCAAACAGGCTGCCTCCAGTTTCCTCTTTTGTCAAGGCCACTTCCTGCTTCATAATGATATCGCCAGTGTCTAAGCCTTGATCCATGCGCATTGTGGTCACGCCAGATACCTTTTCACCATTGATCACAGCCCACTGGATTGGCGCCGCCCCCCGATATTTCGGCAGTAAGGAAGCATGGACATTGACACAGCCATATTTTGGCATCTCAAGAATTTCTTTGGGTAAAATTTGACCAAAAGCCACCACCACAATAATATCTGCCTGATAATTTTCCAAATACGCAATACATTCTGGTTCACGTATTTTTCGGGGCTGATAGACCTCAATACCATGCAAAAGCGCCGTTTCTTTGACTGGCGGAAACTGCATAGAATTGCCGCGTCCCTTGGGCTTATCTGGCTGGGTGACAGCAAGCACAACCTCATGGCCAGCTTTCAGCAGAGCTTCCAGTGTTCCCACTGAAAAATCTGGCGTGCCCATAAAAATTACTCTCATTCTTCGTCCTCCTCATAGACTACATCATGCAGCTCTCCCTCCACTTTTTCCACAAACATATGACCATCTAAATGTTCAATCTCGTGGCAGAACGCACGCGCCAAAAGTTCCTCTCCCTCCAGCTCCATACGCTCCATCTTCTCATTCCATGCCTCAATTTTCACATGCATGGGACGAGTGACAACCCCTGATTTTCCAGGCAGGCTTAAGCACGCCTCCTCGCCAGTCTGTGTGCCGCTAGTTTCCATCAATCTTGGATTAATCAGTACAAGCGGTCCCTCTCCGATATCAATCACTACCAAACGCTTCAACACTCCTACCTGCGGCGCCGCAAGACCTACGCCATTGGCATCATACATCGTTTCCTTCATATCCTCAATTAATTCCAGAATCCGTGGCGTAACCTCCTTGATTTCCCTGCACTTTTTCTCTAATACCTGATCACCCATCTGCCGGATATTTCTCAATGCCATATCATTTCCTCCTCTTAGCCTCTGTATGCTTTTGTAACAAAATTATCTTACTTAAAATCCATTCATTGGATCAAAATCAAACTGTATCATCACATCACGAAATTCCCGATGCCGATTCACAAACTGCTCTAGCACATCTTTGATCTGTACCAAAACTGAATAATCTTCATGTTTAAAATACAACACCTTGCGATATACATCCTTGACTTTGGCCACGCTTGCCTCTGCCGGGCCAATCATCTGAAGCCCTAATAACTTGCCGCTCTCTTTCGCCTGGCGGATTTTCTTAGCCAGCAATTCTATACTCAAATAAGCCGTCATCTCATCGTGTGATGTCACCAGCATCACCAACATATGCCCACAAGGGGGATAATGCATCAATTCCCTATAGGTAATCTCTGTCTCGTAAAATTTCCGGTAATCCTGTTTCTTTGCAAGCGCAATCGCATAATGATCTGGACTGTATGTCTGTATCACTACCTCTCCGGGCAGACGTCCTCGTCCAGCCCGCCCTGCCGCCTGCGTGATTAGCTGGAAAGTTCGCTCTGGTGCATGGAAATCACTCAGATGCAGAGACAAATCAGCGGCAAGCACTCCTACCAGCGTCACATTGGGAAAATCATGCCCCTTGACAATCATCTGCGTGCCCACCAAAATATCTGCTTCCTGATTGGCAAACGCTGACAAGATTTTTTCGTACCCATCTTTATTGCGTGTAGTATCGAAATCCATCCGCAGTACTCTGGCCTGTGGAAAACGTTTCTGTACAATCTGCTCAATTTTCTGTGTGCCAGCCTTAAAGCCGCTGATATATGGGGAACCACATTCAGGGCACAGCTTTGGCATATGCCTGGCATAACCACAGTAATGGCATACCAGCCTGCCATCACTATGCTGACTTAAGGAGACATCACAGTGGGGACATTTCATCACAAGCCCACAGGCACGGCAGGAGACAAATCCTGCCATGCCCCGACGATTGATAAATAACATCGTCTGCTGATGCTTCCGCAAACGCTGTTCCATCAGCTCTTGTAACTTTTCACTTAAAATAGAACGATTCCCCTTTTTTAATTCTTCCCTTAAATCTACGGTATAACACTTGGGAAGCGGTTTTTCCTCAATTCTTTTCTCCAATGTCAATAATTTATAATTTCCAATCTGAGCATTATAATAACTGTCGATGGAGGGAGTTGCAGAACCTAATACCACACTTGCCCCTGCCATTCTTGCCCGCTCAATCGCTGTCTCTCTGGCATGGTATCGCGGTATGGTCTCACTCTTATAACTAGTTTCATGCTCTTCGTCTATCATTATAATCCCCAATTTTGAAAAAGGTGTGAACAGTGCAGAACGCGGCCCAATCATCACATCGAGCGCTCCATTTTTGGCACGTTCAAACTGATCATAACGCTCCCCTGGGGACATTTTGGAATTTAAAATGGAGACACGCTCTCCAAAACGCTGATAAAACCGCACTACCGTCTGATAGGTCAGTGCGATCTCTGGAATCAGCACAATGGCCTGCCTGCCACTTTTTACCACCCGCTCAATCAACTCTATGTACACGGCTGTTTTACCGCTTCCAGTCACTCCGTGGAGAAGGTACGTCTGGAAATGTCCTCTCTTAAAATCTTCCCAAATATGTTCTACTACCTGTGTCTGCTCCTGATTGAGATTCAAACGCTCTCCATTCTGACGGATCTCCCCAAATGGACTGCGATAGCTACGCTGCTCATGAACCGTCAAAATGCCCATTCCCTGCATGGTACGAATTACAGCCGCAGTGATATTCAGTTGCTTTGTCGCCACTTCATAGGGCAGCGGACTTTGCTCAATCAGATGTGATAACAGTCTCGCCCTTGCTGTACTATGTTTTTTTTCAAACAATGCCAGTTGTTCTTTTGCCTCTTTTTGCTGCAATGCCAAACAGACAAATCTCTGCTTTTTCTCTCCGTGCTTTTGCTTGATTGGAAGCACTGTTTTCAGCGCATGATTCATAGTCGCGCCGTAATTCTTGCGCATCCATGCTGCCAACGCGATTAACTGTGACTCTATCGCAATGCTTCCCGCTACAATTCCCTTGATCTCTTTTAATTTGGAGATCTCATACTCCGCGGTATCTGTCAATTCCACCACATAGCCGGTGCGCCTGCCGGCGCCGTTTCCAAATGGTACTTCCACCTGCATTCCCACCATAAGCTGTCCTTGCAGCTTTTCTGGAATCCGATACTGAAAGGTTTTATCCAGTTTTTCATGTGAAATATCTATAATGATATTGGCATACATCGCCATACATTGTACCACCTATCTGCTCTCTTGGACAAAACTGCACATCCTGCTTTATATTTTCTTAAATAACCGTTTTTCCCAGCTCCTCCACAACTTCACGGATCAACACCCGCTCATCCATTGGATATTTCTTGCCCTTAATCTCCTGATAATCCTCATGTCCTTTTCCAGCGAGAACAATAATGTCTCCTGGCTGGCCATTGGCGATCACATAGCGTATTGCTTCCTTGCGTTCAGGGATTTCAATATATTTGCCTTGTGTCTTAGCCATTCCTACCTTGATATCATCTATGATCTCCTGTGGTTCCTCATATCTGGGATTATCTGAGGTAATTACGGTCAAATCTGCAAGCCTGCCGGAAACTTCTCCCATCTCATAGCGGCGCAGTTTCGAGCGGTTGCCGCCGCAACCAAACAGACATACCAAACGCTTTGGTTCATATTCCTTCAACGTAGACAGCAAACTCTCCAAACTCATGGCATTATGAGCATAATCAATCATCAGTGTAAATTCCTGTGACACTGGAATCATCTCAATACGCCCCTTGACCTTAGCCACTCTCAGCGCTTGATCAATTTCTTTGGCTGTCACCTGAAAATGACGGCAGACCGCGATTGCTGTCAGAGAATTATAAATACTGAATTTTCCTGGAAAATCCAGCTCTACCTCCATATTTACCAATCCCTGCGCCCGATAGGAAACTCCCAGATACCCTGGTTTCTTTACAAGCTGTGAATTAACTGCCCGAAGATCTGCCTGCTCAGAGAACCCAAAGGTCTCCAAGGTACAGGTGTGTCCCTCCAGCACCTGCTCCCAATGCGCATCGTCCACATTGACAATCCCCGTTTTGCACTGGCGAAACAACAAGCCCTTGCAAGCCATATATTCTTCAAAGGAAGCATGTTCATTAGGCCCAATATGATCTGGCTCCAGATTGGTAAATATACCAATATCAAACATAAATCCAGCGGTACGGTGCATCATCAGTCCCTGGGAGGAAACCTCCATCACCACACATTGGCAGCCTGCCTCCAACATCTGAGAAAAATAATCCTGTACAATATAAGATTCCGGTGTCGTATTATTTGCCGGAATCACTTTATCCCCAATAATCGCTTCAATCGTACCAATGAGGCCTGTCTTACATCCTGCATTCTCCAAAATAGACTTCACCATATAGGTAGTAGTGGTCTTTCCCTTGGTTCCAGTGATACCGATCACTCTAAGCTTCTCTGCCGGATGATGAAACCAGGCACAAGAGACCAGAGCCAGCGCATAACGGCTGTCCGCAACCTGAATCACTGTCGCCTGTGGCGGCACCTTAATCTCTTTCTGTACGAGCACTGCCGCAGCACCTTTCTGAACTGCCTCGGCCGCAAAAGTGTGTCCATCTACTGCTGCGCCCTTGATACAGACAAACAGACAGCCTGGGCTCACCTTTCTGGAATCATATATCACCTCTGTAATCTCTATCTGTGTATTCCCCTGGACTACAGTGTAATCCAAACGCTCTAATAATCGATCCAACCGTTCCATACTTCATCCTCTTTTCTATTTTCAAACCGCCAGACCTCTCTGGGTCAGAACGATTTGACAATTATTCATAGTCTCTTTATTATATGATATCTTATGGGTTTTGGCAAGTTTGCATCGACACACAAGCTGACCTTAAATTTTTTGTCAGCAACGACCGAAACGGAAAGCCTTTACAAATGACGTTAGAATTAAAAGTGATACTTTCTGTCGTCAGCCTCACAGAAATTGATTATATTTAAGAGTAAACACTAGAAAGGCGCATGGAACCATCTCCATACGCCTTTGATTTCCTTTATCGTGTCTGCAAGAACATGTTTTCCCGCTGTGCCTTTTCATCATCTGGATAATCCTCCAAATATTCCGCCATCTTTTGCTTCGCTGTGGCAAAATCGGAGAGATTTTCATAACAGATAATCTCATTACGCCGCAGTTGTCTCTCATTTTCTGGTTTTTCTGAATTTAATGCCTGCTGAAAAAATTCCAGGGCTTTCTGATAATTTTCGGCTTCCAGTTGTGAATCTCCCATTGCTGTCAGAGTAGCTGCATCGGAACCATTTTTTTTGAGATAATTTTCATACAATGGCTGTGCTTTCTTGGCTTTTCCTTGTGCGTCATATACCTGTGCCAAATACAACAGCGCTTTGGTATCACCTTTATTGATCGCCTGATCCAGCTCTTTTCTGGCATTTTCATAATCGCCCCGTATCAGGTAAATATGCCCACGTTCACGGTAATCTTCTGCCTGATCACCCTTAAGTTTCAACACTTTTGTCATAAGCTGTTCTGCCTGATCACTAAAACCTGCACCAGAGAGGTTTTCATATACGGCTAAATAAAGCGCGTAATCTTCCCCGCACAGATCAAGTGCTTTTCCATAATCCTTCTGTGCATTTTCGCCATCTTCTTCTTTGAGATAAATACTGCCCCGAATAAAATATGCTTTTGCATCTCCCTTATCAAAATCAATTAGGGCGTCGCAAGTGGTGAGCGCTCCCTTGGTATCTCCGCTTTTATATTGCGCTGTCGCCTTATAATAACAGATATCCAACTCCAAATCGCCCACCTCACCCTTGGACTGATCCAGTGCCTTCTGAAAGGATTTCACTGCTTCTGCATAATCCCCTTCATTCATCTTATTGATTCCCACCTTGCGGTAAGCTTGCTGGTTTTCCAGAGCCTTTTCATCCTGACACCCTGCAAGTCCCATACTGCCTGCCAGGACAATGGTCAGCAGCAATGCCATTTTACTTGTGACGATTCTTCTTGCTCTTTTTAATTTCATTCGTCCTGCCTTTCTAATCATATCCTCATCATTTACTTGCCACTGTATGATTGGAATATGTATCCCAAGTCGGTTCATACTCCGCAGTTGCCTGATTGCCCCACATATCCCAGCCTTCACGCACTCCTCTTGCAAAAAGTTCAATTCTAGGACCCTGGCTGCAGGCCTCAATAATCGGTATAATCTCATCCGGTTTCCGGCTGTGTTCCCGTTTCATGGCCCTAATTAAATTGACTTGCGATCTGGCCGGCTGCAGTGTTCGGTTGGGTGCGCTTCTTTTTTTTATGCCAAATAAAATTAATTCTGTGACATTGCGAAAATAAAATCCCACGCCCCGTCCGTCCGGCCCTCCATCCTTACGCACCTTTTCCCAGACAATATTTCCCTTGTACTCAAATCCCCAGGCGTCCATCACCGCCAGTCCATCGGGAAGCAGCGCATTGGGAACCCATAAATACAGATGCGCCTTATCTCCTGTAAGATCAAACACAGGTAAAGCTTTGATATCTTCTATTGTCATCGTCTCATATCGTGTAAGACGTTTATGCTCAGGGGCAACTTTTCCAGTTCTGTTCTGGAACTGCCACGGTGGATCTGCATAAATTGTATTATACTTCTTCCCTTCGGTAAACATCTGTAAGTCTTGTATCGTACTCGCTAAGTCTGCCATATCCTTCCACACATTCCTTTCCGATTCCGATCGCTAAAATTGGACATCCTCCATTACGGCGTGAATCAAGCCGATAAAGCAGCTTTCCCATCCAGGTAGTGCTTGCACCGTATTTTTTCATTAAAGTCTGGCCATTCTGATCTTTCTCTTGTTTAAATATATCGTTGAGTTCCCCAGCTCTCGTTACAATCACACCAACATCAATCAGTCCACAATCAAAATAAGTTCTCATCGCCAGCAAATCGCGGTCAAAAGTCTGATCTTTGCTGTTCCACTCCAAATCAAAGGCCACTCTATTCTTTAAAAAGTCAATATTATGCCCATCAATATACCCCTCAATGGTCTCCACTTCATATGGTTCCTCTGCAAAACGTCCTCTTCTCTGCGCTGTCTGCCTGGGATATTTTTTTACGATTAAATCACCGCTGATTCTAATTTCCCGCCAGCCATATGGATATAAAACATCATCAAATTTTTTCGGGATCGGCGACTCATTTCCCCCAGCCTTCTTTAGATCAGCAACCGAAAGCTTCAGCTTATACAGACAGTCCTGTAATTCCTCCCATTCCACTGGAAACGCGTCATGAAGAATCTCTAGTGCATGGCCATAATTATAATATTCAAATTTATCTAACACACTTTTTTGTATATATCTCTCAAAATCCATCCATTCTCTCCATATCGCTCAACAATTAGACAAGTACATGTGTCAGTCAGTTACTTGCTTCCTATTCGCGGCGCTGGGAAGTTGTGCCAAAATAATTGCCGCAAACATTAACACACATCCCAAAATTTCTCGCCCATTGAGCTGTTGAGATAACAAGATCATCCCTGCCAGAACAGAAATCACTGATTCCAAACTCAAGATCAATGATGCTACCGTGGGATTCATGTTTTTCTGGCCGACAATCTGCAAGGTATATGCCACACCACACGACATAATTCCCGCATATAAAATCGGCTGCCAGGCTTGAAAAATATCTGTGATCTGCGGCTGTTCTGTCAAAAGCATCCCCACTGCTGATAGACTCCCACAGACAAAAAACTGAATACAAGACATCTTCACCCCATCTGCCATCTGTGTAAAGTGGTCGATCACTAATATATGCAAGGAAAATGCCAACGCACCAATAAACAGCAGAAATTCCCCCTTGCCAACAGGAATCCAGGGAATCAGGCGTTCTACTTCTCCTGCTGCATCATTGTTTGTGATGCATAGAAAATACAGTCCCGCCAAGGCCAGCAATACTCCCACCCAAACTGTGGCTCCACATTTTCGGCGAAAAAACAGTCCCAAAATCGGAACAATAATAATATAGAATGCCGTGATAAAACCTGCTTTTCCTACTGTGGTATACACAATCCCGAACTGTTGCAGATTACTGCCCAGACACAGACAAATGCCGCAGAGTGTTCCCCCTGTCAACAAAACTCTCCACTGCGTTTTCTTTTCATGTATTTTTTTATCTTCTCTTTGTGCGCCTATCTCTGTTGTCAATAGAGAATCTCTATCGGCTGTCTTTCCTTCTTTTGAATGATTAAGCCTGTCCAGCAGCCAAATACAGGGAATCAATACCATTCCCCCTAAAAAACAGCGCACACAGTTAAAAGTAAATGGCCCTATATACTGCATTCCCACACTCTGCGCCACAAATGCCACTCCCCAGATAGTAGCTGTCAAAAGCAGCAACAGAGAATTTCTAAATTTTAATTTTTTATCCATTGTATTTTACTCATATTCAGATACCCAAGGGCACCCCATCATGCCATACGGCGTGTCATAAGGTATACCCAAGGGCACCCCATTATGGCCATTCGGCCGTGTCATAAGGTATACCCAAGGGCACCCCATTATCGCCATTCGGCCGTGTCATAAGGTATGAAATATGCTGCCAGATAGATACTCTACCCAGCAGCATATTTTATTACTCCAACGGTCAAAGATCAATATAATGTTATCTTAGACGGCAGACGCGCAGAGTCGTTATCGCCAGCAAAGCTGACCCGCGCGCCGCCGCAAGAACGCTAAATCCTTCTTGAATTTACCTGCTTATTCTGGCATCTCCACTGTTACCTTGTCTAAGTGCCAGATATCATTTACATATTCCTCAATCGTACGGTCAGAAGAGAATTTGCCGGCATGTGCTGTATTCAGCAGTGCCATCTTAGCCCAGCCCTTCTCATCCTTATACGCTGCTCCCACTTTCTCCTGTGCCTCTGCATAGGAACGGAAATCCTTAAGAATAAAATAAGTGTCTGCATATTGTGTATCTAACTTATTAAGCAGAGAATTGTACAGCGGGCGGAACAATTCGGAATCATTTTTGGAATACATACCATTGATCAATTGCATCAATACCTGACGAATATCCTGATCACTATTAAAAATCTGCATGGGATCATAATCACGTTTCTGCTCATGTTCAATTACTTCCTGAGAACTCATTCCGAAGATAAATGCATTTTCTGCTCCCACTTCTTCTACAATCTCCACATTTGCTCCATCCATAGTACCGATTGTCACCGCTCCATTGAGCATAAATTTCATATTTCCAGTACCTGACGCCTCCTTGCTGGCTGTGGAAATCTGCTCGGATACATCTGCTGCTGCAAAAATCTTTTCTGCAATAGATACCTTGTAATCTTCAATAAACACAACCTTGATCTTGCCATTGATGGAAGGATCATTATTGACCACATCTGCCACACTGTTAATCAATTTAATGGTCAGCTTGGCAATGCGATAACCTGCCGCCGCCTTTGCGCCAAAGATAAAGGTTCTGGGATAAAAATCCATCTCAGGATGCTCTTTGATCTTATTGTAAAGATACATTACATGCAGAATATTCAAAAGCTGACGCTTGTACTCATGAAGTCGTTTTACTTGTACATCAAAGATAGAACGAGGATTCACCTCAATTCCATTGTGCTTCAAAATATAATCTGCAAGACGCAGCTTGTTCTGGTATTTGATATTCATAAACTCTTGCAGAGCCTTCTCATCCTCCGCATAGAGAGCCAATTTCTCCAAATGAGGCAAATTTGTCACCCAGTCGTTGCCAATTCTTTTATTGATCCAATCAGCAAGCAATGGATTGCCATGATACAAAAATCTTCTCTGGGTAATTCCATTTGTCTTATTATTAAATTTATCCGGGAACATCTCATAGAACTCATGAAGCTCCTGTTCCTTGAGAATCTCGGTGTGCAGTCTAGCCACTCCATTGACAGAACAGCCTGCTGCAATGGCAAGATGCGCCATTTTTACCTGACCGTCAAAGATAATGGCCATTTTCTTTACTTTGTTGTAATCTCCTGGGAAACGTTTCTCAATATCCAGGATAAAACGGCGGTTAATCTCTTCTACGATCTGATAGATTCTCGGCAGCAGTCTGGAGAAAATCTCAATCGGCCATTTTTCCAGCGCTTCTGACATAATGGTATGGTTGGTATAGGCGCAGGTATGTGTCGTGATCTCCCATGCTTCATCCCATTCCATACCTTCCTCATCCACCAAAATACGCATCAATTCTGCCACCGCAACAGTCGGATGTGTATCATTCAACTGAATCGCTACCTTCTCTGGAAGCTTATGCAGATCGGTATGATGTTTCTTATAACGTGCAATGGCACGCTGTACGCTTGCAGATACAAAGAAGTACTGCTGTTTTAAACGCAGCTCTTTTCCCTGAATATGATTATCATTTGGATATAACACTTCTACCAGATTTCTGGCAAGATTCTCCTGCTCTACCGCTTTCTTATAATCACCTTTGTCAAATGCATCCAGCTCAAAATATTCTTCTGGCTCTGCATCCCAGGTAATCAGCACATTTACCATATTATTGTTGTAACCAATCACCGGCATATCATAAGGCACTGCACGCACAGACTGATAGCCCTCATGGATAAATCTGGGCTTTCCTCTCTCATCCATCTCAGAACGGACATAACCGCCAAACTTAATCTGGAAGGTATGCTCTGGACGACGCAGCTCAAATGGATAGCCGTCCTTTAACCAGTTGTCAGGCACCTCCACCTGAAAACCATTTTCAATTTTCTGACGGAATAATCCGTAACGATAACGGATTCCACATCCATAGGCAGGATAGCCCAAAGTAGAAAGAGACTCCAGAAAACATGCTGCAAGCCTTCCAAGACCTCCGTTACCTAAAGCTGGATCTGGCTCCTGATCTTCAATCACATCCAAATCAAATCCAATTTCATCCAACGCTTCTTTTACTTCTTTGTATGCGGTAAGGTTAATCAGGTTATTCCCCAGCGCCCTTCCCATCAAAAATTCCATTGACATATAATATACAATCTTTGGATCCTGCTTATCAAACGTCTTTTGTGTGGCAAGCCACTGATCAATAATTACATTCTTTACTGCATTGGAAACTGCCTGGTATACTTCCTGCTGGGAAGCCTCTTCCAATGTCTTGCGGTAAAGGTTTTTTACATTATTCTTAATTTCCTGGATAAACTTTTCTTTCTCAAACATTTTATTTATCATAACTGTCTCCTTCCTCTCTGGTACTTCTTCCATCACCTTGCTTTGCTGCCCTTTCCCAGATACTCTCCTGCACCCACTCTAATGTCTTTCTTCTATCGTGCAGAATGATCTAACTTCATACCTTTTCTACTCCGAGCGCTACTTTCTCTCCATTGATATTCCACTCTTTTTCGTAACCTTTCACAACAGCACTGTCAATCTGCTGTGCAAGTACCTCCGACTGGATCTGCGCACCATATTTCTCAAAGATTGCATGGATCTTTTCTCCGGCTTGATAAGAAACAATGATCTTGTCCATCACCTCAAAACCGGCTTCCTTACGCATCGTCTGGATCTTACTGATTAATTCCCGCACAAAACCTTCTTCAATCAGTTCTTTTGACAGATTGGTATCGAGAACCACAGTCACTTCATTATCCCCCTCTGTCACATAGCCTTCCTGCTGAGTCATGGTGATAAGTAAGTCCTCCTCACATAATACAACTTCTGCATTTACACTGTCAAGGGTAATACTTCCTTTACTCTTAAGCTCTGCCATTGCCTGATTTCCGTTGAGCTCACTGAGTGCCTTCTGAATCTGTCCCAAAAACTTACCATATTTCGGCCCTACCGTGCGTAGCTGGGGCTTAAAAGTATAGTCTGTAAAGCTGCTGACATCCTCTGTAAATGTGACTTTTTTCACATTTAATTCTTCCTCAATAATCTCCTGGAAAAACTCTGGCAGTTCAAAAGGTGCTTTTACAAACATTGTCCCAATTGGCTGACGATTTTTGATATTTGCACTATTGCGGCAGGCACGTCCCATGACTACAATTTTCAAAACCGCATCCATATTCTGTTCCAATTCCTTGTCAACCATTGTCATATCTGCCATTGGGAAATCACAAAGGTGAACGCTCTCTGGGGCGGATTTGTCAATGCTGCATACCAGATTCCGATAGATATCTTCTGTCATAAATGGAATCATCGGCGCTGCCGCTTTACTCACTGTCACCAAAGCTGTATATAATGTCATATAGGCATTGATCTTATCTTGTTCCATACCCTTTGCCCAGAAACGCTCCCTGCTTCTGCGCACATACCAGTTACTCATATCATCGACAAATTCCTGCAGTGCTCGCGCTGCTTCTGGAATCCGATAATTTCCTAAATCGTTGTCAACTTCTGTCACCAGTGTATTTAATTTGGATAACAGCCATTTATCCATTACCGACAATTTCTGATATTCCAATTGATATTTTGTGGCGTCAAAATTGTCAATATTCGCATAAAGCACGAAAAACGCGTACGTATTCCATAAGGTACCCATAAATTTGCGCTGTCCCTCCTGCACGGCTTTTCCGTGGAAACGGTTTGGCAGCCAGGGCGCAGAATTGATATAAAAATACCAGCGAATTGCATCTGCTCCATATGTTTGCAGCGCCTCAAATGGATCTACAGCATTGCCCTTCGATTTACTCATTTTCTGTCCATTTTCATCCTGCACATGTCCAAGAACAATGACATTTTCATAAGGGGCTTTGTTAAACAATAGTGTGGATTCTGCCAACAGTGAATAGAACCATCCACGGGTCTGATCTACCGCTTCCGAGATAAACTGCGCTGGAAATTGCTGTTCAAACACTTCCTTATTTTCAAATGGATAATGGTGCTGTGCAAACGGCATTGCCCCTGAATCAAACCAGCAGTCAATTACTTCCGGTACTCGGTGCATTTCTTTGCCGCACTTTGGACATTTGATCGTAACAGCATCAATGTAAGGACGGTGCAGCTCGATCTCCTCTGGACAATTATCCGACATTTCTTTTAATTCAGCAATACTTCCAATCGAATGCATATGGCCGCATTCACATTCCCAAATATTTAAAGGCGTCCCCCAATAACGATTACGGGAAATTCCCCAATCCTGCACATTTTCCAGCCAATCGCCAAAGCGTCCCTTACCGATATTCTCTGGAATCCAGTTGATGGTATTATTATTGCGAATCAAATCCTCTTTGACCTCTGTCATCTTGATAAACCAGGATTCTCTCGCATAATAGATTAATGGTGTATCGCATCTCCAGCAATGAGGATATTCATGTTCAAATTTAGGAGCATCAAATAAAAGCTTCTGATCTTCTAAATCTTGCAAAATAATCGGATCGGCTTTTTTGCAGAAAATCCCTGCATAGGGAGTCCCTTCTGTCAATTCACCCTTACCATTCACAAATTGTACAAAAGGAAGATCATACTTTCTTCCCACTTTGGAGTCATCCTCACCAAATGCTGGCGCGATGTGTACAATTCCTGTACCATCTGTCATGGTAACATAACTGTCACAGGTCACAAAATGAGCTTTTTTATGCTGCTTTTTGGCCGCTTCCCCCGCACAGGCAAACAATGGTTCATATTCTTTGTGCTCCAGATCGGTTCCCTTATAAGACTCCAATACCTCATAAGCGAGCTCCCCTGCTGCCTGTTGTTCCTTATCAAGCAGTGAGGATAACACTTTATCCAAAAGCGCCTTTGCCATATAATAAGTATATCCATCCTTGGCCTTCACTTTGCAATAAGTTTCTTCTGGATTTACACAGAGCGCCAGATTAGAAGGCAATGTCCAGGGCGTCGTTGTCCAGGCCAGAAAATAGGCTTCTTCTCCTACCACTTTAAACCGGACAATCGCAGAACGCTCCTTTACCGTCTTATAACCCTGTGCTACTTCCTGGGCAGAAAGAGGAGTTCCGCACCGCGGACAATAAGGTACAATCTTAAACCCTTTGTACAATAATTTTCTGTTCCAAATCTCTTTCAGCGCCCACCATTCTGACTCAATAAATTCATCGTGGTAAGTGACATAAGGGTGCTCCATATCTGCCCAAAATCCGACCGTTCCTGAGAAATCCTCCCACATGCCTTTGTATTTCCAGACGCTCTCTTTACATTTATCAATAAACGGCTCCAGGCCATATTCTTCAATCTGTTCCTTGCCGTCTAAACCCAGCAATTTTTCCACTTCCAGCTCTACGGGCAGTCCGTGGGTATCCCAGCCAGCCTTTCTGGGCACCATTTTGCCCTTCATAGTCTGATATCTGGGAATCATATCCTTAATGACACGTGTCAGTACATGTCCGATATGAGGTTTGCCATTTGCTGTAGGCGGCCCGTCATAGAAGGTATAAATCTCCCCCTCCTTGCGGTTTTCCATACTTTTCTTAAAAATATCCTGGTCCTTCCAGAATTGTTCTGTCTGTTTTTCTCTCTCCACAAAGTTCAAATTTGTCTCGACTTTGCTATACATTGATCTGTCTCCTTTCTTTCTAAATCATTAAAATAAAGTGGGCAAGCCCACATCAACTCCACTAATCTCTCACTCATGAAGGGACTGAACACTTTGTACACCGAGTGCAGCCGCTTTGGTGACATTATACTTTTGCAGTGAGCTAATTGTTTTTTATCTTAAAAAGATAAAAAAACTCCGTCCCGTAAAAGGACGAAGCCCATAGATGCATCGTTTACCACCTGTTACCTTGTACTTTGGCCTAATGTCAAGACATTAACCAGCATACACGATTCCCATAACGGAGGAATGTCCCGTCCCTGCTTACTGTCTTAAGAGTTCAGCGGGCAACTTAGAAGTGATTTTCAGACAACCTCTACTTACACCGGCTTCCACCATCCCGGCTCGCTGTAGTGTTGGAACTGCTGTCTTACTGTCTTCGTCATCGTCTTTTCATATCCTGTATAATCAAGTAGGGGAGATTTTTATATAGTGCATTATAAAGCCTGAGCTCCCATTTTGTCAAGGGAGCTCAAGCCCATTTTCTATTCACTGACAAGATTTAGTTACCGTTCACATCCGCCATTGGCTTACGCTCCTACCTATCAGATATGGTGCATATACTGCAATTCGCGCATAATATCATAATATGCCCCTGAAGTGCGCAGATAGCTGCCCCATACCGTGAGAATAATTAAAAGTACCAATGCAATGCCGGAACATACAATACCTGCAATCGCCATGCCCTTTGCAGTTCCTTTCTGGAGCTGTAAGATACCCAACACAATAGATACCACTGCCAGCGGAATACACAGACACCATAAACAACAAGTAATCAGTGCAATAATACCACAAATCATAGAGGCAATGCCAAATCCGCCGCTCTCTGCAGACATTGTACTGTGACTCTCTTGCTGAAATACTGGTTCTGCATAACCAGTATTCTGTGTATATTGATTCTGTCCGCCATAGGACTGCTGGCCCTGAGCCTGTTGTTGATTGTAACTTGACTGTTGGTTATAGCCTGGCTGCTGATAATTCTGTTGTTGCTGATAGCCTGATTGTTGTTGATTTCCCGGCTGCTGACTATAACCAGATTGCTGATAGCCTGGCTGCTGATATCCCTGTTGCTGCTGATATCCCTGTTGCTGCTGATAGCCCTGCTGTTGCTGGTTTCCCTGAGGCATTGGCTGGCCATAATTTCCTGGTTCGCCCTGATCTTGTGGCTGCTGTCCTTTTTCTAAATGAACCGGCTCCCCTGACTGTTGATTGTAAGCTATCTGTTCTGTGCCGCCAAACTGCTGACTGCCATCAGGATGCCCCATATCATTGCCAAACTGAGACGATTCCTTGGGTTCGAACATATTGTTCTCATCACTCATGTATTTTCCTCCTGTTATTTTCACTTCTTCCCTCTGTATCATGAAACCTAAGAAAAATTGGTAATTGTTTTTATTATATCAGACCCAAATATATAATACAAGTATTCTGTTTAAGATTCATGATGTATTGTCTTGGGATTTTTCGCTATCTTTTCTATCACTTTACGAAAATCATCACTGTAATCTTTGTCACATCTATAATACTTATGATTGATGATAATGTCATCTCCTCTGATTGTAACCCAGCTTGTAGAACCGTCTTGATTATAAAAATCTATCGAAGCATTAAAACCATCATAGTCCAGTGGAATTGCTCTCCTTAGATGCATCGACTGCAGCGCTAAAACGGCTTCTCTTATATCTTCCTGCTCGGAAGTTTCAATCCATTCCACATGATAAGCAATCGTCATTTTATCAAGACTGGCAACATCTATATCTTTCAATGGTCTTACCTCACCAGCCCAGTACCATATCATACCGACCACAAGGAAAATTAATACACATCCAATACTTACCATCATTGTCTTTCTCTTCATAGCGTTGTCCTCCTTCCACTGTTATATTTTTCTCCATACATTATACTATATTTAGATTATATTTACAATTTTCTATTTTTTCCCATTTGATCTGCAAGGTTTTCTAATGTTGATTCGTATTGTATATAGAATCAATTCAATAAAACATCCACAAGGAGGATAATTCCAATGAAAATTTTAAAAAAATGTAAAAAAGCCGGAATCATAGCAATGACTGCCTTAATGCTGTCAAGCAGTTTTGCAGCGCCAGTTATGGCTCACGGACATTGTGGCGGCGGACATCACGGCGGCAGCACTTACCAGCCACCCAGGAAAGGTACTTATTGTGCTTACCATCATAAGTATCATGCCAAAAAAAAGAACTGCAAAAAATACTGCACAAAACATAAAACAACACACGCCAATGGCAGACGGCATCATGTTAAAAATCATCATCGCTAAGAATCTGTCAGGGACAGAGAACCTTTGATCAAGGTTTTCTGTCCCTATGATTTTTATGGTGATGTTTTTTTCCGTCTGCAGGCGTCTCGTCGTCACAATGACTGCTTTCTGCTGCATCCTGATTTTTGGAATGGTTCCCATGTTTGCCATCATGCTGATGCTCATCAATCAATCCATGAATCTCAGAGATACTCATTTCTTTACAATGATCCACTGTCACGGAATCATCATACTGCATTAACTGCAGATAAGCATAATATTTTCCCAGAGAAAGCCCTTTACTATGTGCTTCTGACACCAGTTCGACATCTGCCCGAATACTCTTAGCATTATGTCCAATATGCCCACAGTAATGTTCCACACCTGCCTCTATCTTACATTTATAATCACTGTCTGCCGCCACTGTAATATAAAGTTCAGAATCCTCTGTCAAATAATTCTGCATACCTTTGCTGTCTACAATTATTTGCAGTGCATCTGTATATTTTCTGCCTTTCAGCGATAAACCATTTAAAATCTCCTCTGCCTCCTCATTGTATGCAGTGACAGTCACCACTTTATCAAAACGATTTAATTCAAGCTCAATTGAGGGATTGATGTCAATGCTTACATAAGAAACTGGTGTCTGAACCCATGAATAGCCTTTGATTCCTGCTGCCGCCACCAATACCATACATACTACTGCAAATATTCTTTGAAATGCTAAGCTATAGACATCCCATCTTCTTTTTCTACGTTTTCCCGAGAGGAATTTTTTCGTTGATTCTTTGAGATTCTTATTCGCCTGAATATGATCAAATGCATCATGTACTTTATTCGTCAATCCCTTCACCTCCCAGTTTTTTCTTTAACATTGCCCGTCCTCTGGAGAGCAGAGAATAAACGGTATTCTCTTTTTTACTAAGAATTGTACCTATTTCCGCGGCTGAATATCCTTCAAAATAGTGAAGATATATCACATCCTTATATTTACCTGGCAGAGAAAGTACAGCCTCTAAGACCTCCCTGTGATCTTCTGGGATTTCTGTTTCCATTTCACTTAACGATTCCAGAGAAATTACATTATGGCGAAAAAAACTCTTAAGATAATCTTTACAGGCATTGATCGCCACACGAAGCAGCCATGCTTTTTCATGTTCACGACTCTTAAAAGGCTCATCATACAGCATATATTTCAAAAAGACATTTTGAAACACATCTTCTGTGTCTGCCTGATTTTTCAGATGATAAAAGCAGACGCGCCGTACCATATCCGCATACTCTTCCACGGCGCGGTTTACCTCTGTTTCACTGCGCATTTATGTACCTCCTCCCAGCTTCCTTCCTCTATCTTTATTATCTCAATTTTTTTAAATTTCCGCAACCCTTGAAATTTTTATGTGCCAAAAGACAAAATATATGTTAAAATACAAAAAGTTGGTCAAAAATCTCTGAAAGACAAACTATGTCTGATCAGATAATTATACAGAAAGAAGGATTATTTATGAAAATGAAACGTGAGGATATCCGTAACATCGCCATTATTGCCCATGTCGACCACGGCAAAACTACCCTGGTGGACGAACTTCTCAAGCAGAGTGGTGTATTCCGCGCCAATCAGGAAGTACAGGAACGTGTGATGGATTCCAATGATATTGAGAGGGAACGCGGGATTACGATTCTCTCAAAAAATACGGCTGTCTTTTATCAAGATACAAAAATAAACATCATTGATACCCCTGGACATGCAGACTTTGGCGGCGAAGTAGAACGTGTGCTTAAAATGGTAAACGGTGTTGTTCTTGTTGTAGACGCCTTTGAGGGCGCCATGCCTCAGACAAAATTTGTGCTGATGAAGGCACTCGCCTTAGAGCTGCCTGTCATTGTTTGTATCAACAAGATTGACCGCCCAGAAGCACGGCCAGATGAAGTAATTGATGAAGTGCTGGAACTATTTATGGATCTGGATGCTTCTGATGAACAGCTCGACTGTCCTTTTATCTACGCTTCTGCAAGAGAAGGCTATGCTGTCAAAGACTTAAATGATGAAAAGAAAGATATGACAGCCCTTTTTGAGACCATCCTCGAATATATTCCGGCACCAGAAGGGGATCCAGACGCCAATACTCAGATATTGATCAGTACCATTGATTACAATGAATATGTCGGCCGTATTGGTGTTGGAAAGGTAGACAACGGCTGTCTGAAAGTCAATCAGGATGCTGTAGTGGTAAACCACCATGAACCAGACAAACTGCAGAAAGTAAGAATCAGTAAATTATATGAATTTGACGGACTGAACAAAGTGGATGTCACTGAGGCAAAAATTGGCTCAATTGTCGCCATCTCTGGCATTGCCGATATTCATATTGGAGATACTATCTGTTCCCCTGAACACCCAGAAGCCATTGACTTCCAAAAAATTTCGGAACCCACAATCTCTATGAATTTTATTGTAAATGACAGCCCTCTTGCCGGCCAAGAAGGGAAATATGTGACCTCCCGCCATATCCGTGACCGTCTGTTTCGAGAACTGAATACAGACGTCTCTCTGCGTGTGGAGGAGACAGAAAGTCCAGACAGCCTCAAAGTATCTGGCAGAGGAGAGCTGCATTTATCGGTTTTAATTGAAAATATGCGACGGGAAGGATATGAATTTGCTGTCAGCAAGGCAGAAGTGTTATATCACAAGGATGAAAATGGCAAACGCCTCGAGCCTATGGAACTTGCCTATGTAGATGTTCCTGATGAATTTACCGGAGCAGTAATTGAGAAATTAAGCCAGCGCAAGGGCGAACTGCGCAATATGGGACCAATCAGCGGCGGTTACACCCGCTTAGAATTTAATATTCCCTCACGAGGGCTAATCGGCTACCGCAGCGAATTTATGACCGATACCAAAGGAAACGGTATTATCAACACTATTTTTAACGGCTACGAGCCTTATAAGGGGGATATTTCCTACCGCAAACAAGGCTCCCTAATTGCCTTTGAATCGGGAGAATCTGTCACCTATGGTCTGTTCAGCGCTCAGGACCGCGGCGCTCTGTTTATCGGCGCTGGTGAGAAAGTCTATGCTGGAATGGTCATTGGCCAGAGCGCCAAACCAGAGGACATCGAGATCAATGTCTGCAAGAAAAAACATCTCACCAACACCCGCTCCTCAAGCGCGGACGAAGCATTGACCTTGACTCCGCCTCGAATCTTAAGTCTGGAACAGGCGTTGGAATTTATTGAAACAGATGAACTCTTAGAAGTGACCCCAGAAAGCCTGCGGATCCGCAAACGAATCTTAGACCCCACACTGCGCAAAAGAGCTGGCTTTAAGAAATAGAGAATATCTTATCTTTCAAATAGGGCTGCCCACATCAAAATAGTTTTCAATGGTTCATAGCGATATTATATAAAATAAAACGGCAAGATTCAACGCGGATCCTGCCGTTTTAATCGATCTAACCTTATATTGTTCTCAGCTTCATACGTTTTACCAAAAGCCCGGCAGAAAAAAATGCCAATGCAAACACCAATACCAAGCCATATGACTGATAGACACGCCCAGCCTGTGCCAGATTCTCTACTTTCTGAATCTCCTGATTGGCAATCACATACCAGTAAGAGGGAATAAATTTTGCAATCTGTCTGACACTGTCGCCCATAAGTTCCAGAGATACAAACACACCTCCGAGAAAACTAAACGAGAGACTGAATATATTGCTCATCACATTAAGTTCAGCGCTGCTATGTACAAACTGTACACAAAACCAGGCTACACTTATCGCACAGATGCTAAATACCAATGCATTGATGGCACTCAACAATCCTTTTAGCGAGAATAAATAAGAAAAGTCTATCAGACATGCCATTCCCATAAAAAGAAGATATACGCCAAAGGTAAACAATACAGAACCCAGAATAATCTGAACATTCTGCTCCCAGAAAGACCTTGCAGAACATTTATTTCTCGCTGATAAATCTTTATCCTGAAACGTTTTCATCACGGAACCGAACACCAAAATCATCAGCACCAGAAAAACATAGGGAATATACTGAAAGAAATAATAACCTCCTGCCAATTCCTGGCCATCACTCTTTTCTAAAAAATCTACGTTCACTTCCTTCTCCATATCCTCTGCGGCAAGCTCCAACGCCCGTTCTTGCTCCATTCCTGCCGCTTGATACATCGAAACAATATTCAAATATTGTTGGATTTCCTGCTCCATAAAAGAAGCCGCCCTGCTGCCAGGTACCATTGTTCCCTGCAAAATTCCTTCTTGCTGTCCTGTCTGGAATTTTTCAGTAAAATCCTTTGGAATCGCCAGTACATAATCAATTTCCTGATAATACATGGCATCCTGCAGCGCTAGACGAGTCTCGGGCAGCTCCTGTAATTGATGATGCTGACCCAAATAGGAGACCAGTCTTGCACCTAATTCACCCTGATCTAGATTTTCCACCGCTATCTTCACAGAAACCTTGGAAAATTGCTCCTGTCCATGCTCCTTCATAGAATAACTGATTGTAACACTGATCACAAGATAGATTAATATATAAATACACATGGTTGTTTTCTTCTTGCCCATCACTTTAAAAAATACTTTAAATACTTGCATATCGTTCCCTCCTTACCAGGGCAAACCCACAAACACCCAGCAATACCGCAATGAGAAGCAGACTAACCATGCATTGGGCATATTTTTCATAGCCTTGATAGATATCTAAGCTATATAGGGCATGAGAAATCAGCGACGCTGGATTGATACGATTGACCACAGGCATATGAGTTTCCAAAAAACGATACATTCCTTCCACCATCATACCAGCCAAAAAACTGGAAAACAACATCCCTGCAATACAGATTCCTTCCTTAACGGTCTCTTTATAAGTTCCCGCTGCTCCAACAAAAAAGCCCCAAAAAATACCTACCAAACTGCCTAGCAATGTGGTCAGCAGCACCAGAGGAAATTTTTCCCCTAAGGACACCTGCATGGCAAACATCAGATAACACACGGAAAACACAGTACATAGAAATTGTATGGTAAGTTTTGCAGCTAAATCTGGCAGCAAAATCCCAAACCGATGTGTACTTGCCATCACTCTGCGCGCCGCAAGCGGGGATAGATTTGCTTTAAACTCCAACGCACTCTGTAGTCCCATTATAACGCCCATCAGGCAATTCATAGCAATTAACGCATAAAAATAATCTGTCACATCTCCCTTGGGTGTATCTGAGATCGTCCCCGCTTTCAAATATTGACATTGCTCTCGAATCACAGAAGCTGCAGCTTCAATTCCCGCCGGCTGTTCTCTGGCGATATGTTCCATTGTCTGGAAGGTTCGCTGATACTGCTCTAGCACTGAGCTCAAAATACTCTGATTTATCCCTTTTTTTGTCACAGTTAAAGTAATATCTTCTGCACTCTGCTCTATCCCTATCGTCTCACGCTCTAAATTCTGAGCGGCACTGGAAACGGCTCTCTGATAAATGCCTTCCACTTTCTCATCTTTTAGAAGCGCTTCGGCCTCCTCTCTGTCTACGAGTATCAGCTCTACCAGCCCTTCCTCTTCTTCTAAGGACTCCAACACCGCTTGGAATGCATCAAATTGTTCCTCCTCTGTCACATAGGCAACCGGAATCTGATGAAAGACCACAGTTTCATTCATAAAATCACCAAAACTCACCCGAAATAAAGTTCCCATGATAATTGGAAACAACAGACTCCAAAAAATGGTCAACTTCTGGCGCATCGTCTGCAGAATGCTATAGCGATATAATTTGAAAAACATGATTTTCACCTCCTACTCTGCCGAATCACGAAGCTGTTTCCCAGTAATCTCCAAAAATACATCATTTAAAGTCGGAAGTTCTGCATATACTCTGCCAAAACTAATTTCCTCTTTTGTCATATAATCTAAAATATGTACTAGATTATGTTTCCCGCCATTGCAGCAAATTTTCAACATTCCATTCTGGTAATCCACTTGGTATACATGGCGCAGCCTGCGAATTCCTTCCATTTGCTCTGACGTCATCCCCTCCGCCTCCAAATGAATCTTCTCGCCAATCTTAATCATAGCTTTTAATTCTTCTTTGGTGCCAGAGGCTACACATCTCCCCTGATCTAAAATGGCAATTCTGCTGCAAATCTGCTCCACTTCCTCCATATAGTGAGACGTATAAATAATAGTCGCTCCTTGTCGATTCAACTTTTGGATGCCCTCTAAGATACGGTTGCGGCTCTGCGGATCTACGGCTACTGTAGGCTCATCTAATATAATTAACTTCGGCTTATGCGCAATCCCACAGGCAATATTTAGCCGCCGCAGCAAGCCCCCTGACAATTTCTTAGGAAAAAACTTCCGAAATTCCTCTAAGCCTGAAAATGAAATGGCTTCCTCGACATATTGCCGCCTGACTGATTTTTCCTTGACATAGAGACTACAAAAATAATCTATATTTTCCTGTACGGTCAATTCCTCAAATACTGCCACATTTTGCAATACCACTCCAATTTTCCTTTTGATATCATAACTGTCTGGCTGCATCTCTTCCCCAAATACCTTGACACTGCCCTTATCAAAATGCAATAGCGCTAAGATACAGTTGATGGCCGTTGTCTTGCCAGAACCATTGGGACCCAACAGTCCGAACACCTCGCCCTCCCTTATTGTGAGATTCAGATGATCCAGCGCCACCAGCTCTTTATAACGCTTTACCAGATTTTCAATCTCTATCACAGCCTTTGCCATATGTGTTACTCCTTCCTACTACAATATATATGTTGATTTCATTTTTCTTTACTCTATCATTTTAACAAAGCACCTTTTACAATAGAAGTGCCTATTGTCATCGCTTTTCATGACAATTATCACTATTTTAATCCTTTGCGTTTCGCTGCCTTGTAAAAAGATCAATTTGTCTTTATAATAAAATAAAACCAGAAAAGAAAGGAATCACTATGACAATCCTGATTGATAAATTACTCCTTCTGACAGGCTGTACAATGTTTATGCTGCACGATATAAAAGAAACAGAGTTTTTGCAGATACTAAGCCTATTAATGACTATCATTTATACCTGTTGTATTAGTAGCTGCAATCTGGAATTGCGTGCACTTTCCCAACTATCCTTAAAACGCCGCTATTTCTGTATTGGATGGTCAGCATTATTTATCTTTGCTGCCTTGTGGCTTCCATCCATTAATTACTATCTGCCCTTTCTCTTATATGAGTTGACTACCTTATTTCCCTTAGACATGAAAAAACAAACCTTTTATATTAATACATACGCTGCCTACTCTGCATCCAGCCTTGAACATTATCCTGCCACAAATCTTCTTTTACTTTCCGGCTGCCTGCTATACATTTTAATTCTGGGATTTTGTACAGAACTTCAACCTGCACTATTATTTATTCTCTGTCTGCTTGCGGTCTGCCTATCTTGGAAAACAAGACGCCTAATCTATCTGGAAGAATCGCTGCGCTTGCTGCGGGATGATTCCACGGAATACTATCTGTTATCCAAACAAAGGCATCTGGCTTTGATCGAAAAACAAGATTATGAAATCCATGTGGCAACACTAAAGGAACGGAACCGCATTGCCAGAGAAATTCACGACAATGTAGGACATATGCTGTCGCGTTCCCTGCTGCAAGCCGGCGCCTTGATGGTATTAAACAAGCAGGAACCATTGACAGAACCATTAAATGCTTTAAAAGACACCCTAACCTCCGCGATGGATTCCATTCGGCAGAGCGTCCATGATCTCCATGATGATTCGATTGATTTAAAGAACAGTATTGAAGAGCTTTTATCAGAATTTTCAACTTATCAGATTCAATTTGACTATGATATGGGTTCTGCTGTGCCTGCACCAGTAAAATATTGTTTTCTATCTATCATAAAAGAAGCGCTCTCCAACATTGCCAGACACAGCCAGGCCACAAAAATCAGCATTACATTGCGGAAACATCCAGTCATATATCAACTTATTATTTATGACAATGGTACTAATAAATCTTCAACGGAACACTATTCCCCTGGAATTGGCATACTCAATATGCAAGAACGCATCCGGCAATTAAATGGAAATTTCCATATCACGAAGAAAGATGGATTTCGTATATTTGCATCCATCCCAATATCTTTATAAGTACAGAATTTTTGGTGTTAGATCTTTATAAAACCCAATCATTTTATATATAATTGAAAGGACTAAAAAAATATTTTACTATCTCATTGTACATAAAATTTTGAAATGAATAATTTTGCAATTATCTCAATATTTGCCTTTCAGGAAAGGAATCTAGAAATGAAAATAGTTATTGTAGACGATGACAAACTGGTTTCTCTGTCTCTCAAAACCATATTGGAAGCCACCGGAGAAATACAAGTGTTGGAACTTGGACAGAATGGACAGGAAGCAATTACATTATATCAAAAACATCAGCCAGAAGTTTTGCTTATGGATATCCGTATGGAGGTCATGTCTGGGCTGGAAGCCGCAGAACAGATTTTAAGACAAGCTCCCAGTGCTAATATCTTATTTTTAACTACCTTCCTCGATGATGAATATATCGTCCGCGCACTGCGTCTAGGAGCCAAAGGTTATATCCTCAAACAGAATTTTGAAAGCCTGCTCCCAGCGCTGAAAGCAGTTGCCAATGGACAGAGTGTCTTTGGAAATGAGATTATCACAAGACTCCCTGATTTTCTCTCTCAAACTAGAGTTTTTGATTATTCAACACAGGGTATCACGGAAAAAGAACTTCGGATTATTGAGCTGGTGGCAGAGGGGCTTAGCAACCGTGAGATTGCCAGCCAACTCTTTCTAAGCGAGGGCACGGTACGCAATTATTTAAGCTCCATCTTAGAAAAACTCGATCTGCGTGACCGGACACAGCTCGCTGTATTTTATTACCAAAATCGCTGACTCTTTATTCCAAAGCTTCTAGTGCTATGGATTCCAACTGCCTCTGTTCCACCTTTAACACAACCTCAGCCTTCTGCTCCTGGCTGGATATTTTTTGCTGCGCTTTATCCGTCAAAACATCACTTTTCAGAACCCCCTTTACCGCTTCAAACGATTCTGGACTGTTTTCTGTGCGCGCAAGACAGCGCATCACCATCAGATGATCCCCAATTTGAAAAGGCTGGCAAATTTCGCCCTGCTGCATGGCAGAAGCTGTCATCCAGCGCATAGTATAAGCACCGCTCTTCCCCTCCTCTGTGTTCAGTGAAGTCATTTTTAACTGATAGAAATTGACATCAGGATATTTCTGAACCAAAAGCTCCTCATTGGTTTCCTCCCCCATCTCCTCCGCCACTTCCTGAGCCTGATCAATCCCCAGCTCAACGCGCATCTCTGCAATCAACATCTGTACACTGATATCACTGGTGTACTGTTCGATATTTTCCTGATAAATCTTTTTTAACTCTTGCTCTGTTATCTGCTGATCTTCTTTGAGATTCTCTAAAAGCTGTCCCTCGATTTCTGTGTAGGTATAAGTATAATAATCTTTTGCAGTAAAAGAAGTAAGTCCATATACTGTTTGACCGTCAGCACTTTTAGCTTCTCTGTTATCATTTTCCAGTTCCAATTCCTGCATCATAGACAGATAGTCTGATTTTTTTTCAATCCCGACATTTTCGGCAAGCTTCGCAACCACTTTTTTATGAACCAACTCCTGCTGTGCAAGTTCCATAATCTGTTCTAGTGGTGTGCCATCCCCCTGCTTCATTGTCCAGAAATCTTTTTGATTTGCCTGGTCAGTGGTATATTGCCCTTTGACCTGCGCTACATAATTTTCCAGAATCATCTGATATTCTGCCTTTACAACGGGCTGTCCCTCTATCTCCATTACAAGATCGCTATCTTTTACAGTCTGAGTGCCGCAGCTTGTAATTGCTGCGGCACTCAAAACTGCCATCATGCCCAGGATTATTTTTCTGCACCTGATTCGCATTCTGACTTTCCTTTCTACTCCCCTCTATTGAGAGGATTACTTTGATCTTCTTTCACTATTTGATCTTTGCACTTAACTTAACCTTACTCCAGTCTCCATAAACCTTTTTCACCTTGCCGCTCACTTTTGCATCTTTGTAAGCACGAACACGAACATAATACTTCTTGCCCTTTTTCAGTTTCTTAAGAGTTGTGGAGATTGTTTTTGCCTTCTTTATCGTTGCCTTAGCTGCAACTTTCTTGAAATTCTTAGTCAAAGAACACTGAATCTCATAGCCAGTGGCCTTAGCATCTTTCTTCCATTTTACTGTCAGTTTCTTGCCTTTTACTGGCTTCACACTGCTGACAGCTGCCTTTTTCGGTTTTACGGTAACAGTAATGGAGACAGATTTTGCATTATAAGTACTGGTCGCCGCCGCTGTCACAGTAATGCTGCAGATTCCAGTTCCTTTGACCGTAACTTTACCAGTTTTGTCTACAGTTGCTACCTTACTATCAGAAGTCTTATAGGAAAGAGCTCCATTGCCCTTGGTGCGTTTCGCATTGAGTTTAAATGCTTTCGCGCCAAATACTTTGGTATACGATTTCGTATAAGTGATTGCCTGATCTTTCTTTGCCTCTGTCTTCAAACCGTCACGTGCAGCCTTCAATTTTGTGAGCTGCTCATCCACCTGTGCCTGAGTTGCGTTTTCATTGTCAAGCACTGCCTTGGCATTCCTTAATGCCGTCTGGAATGCATTCCATGTTGCCTGGCTGTAAGTACCCTGTTCTTTCGCTGCACAAACATTATAGATTGCCTGCAGCACACGCCGGTCTGCCCGCTTTGCCAGAGCATTGTAAGCATCTTGAATCTTTGTTGCAGCGGCATCAATCTGCGTCTGATCTGCTAAAGCATCTGAATACTTCAGCCTGCCTGCAAATTTGGCATCCTGGAAATCTTTCCAGGACTTTGGTGTATAATAAGTCTCCGCACGCTTGGGCTCTAATTTCAATGCCTCTGCAAGTGCCTTTTTATCAAATCTCTCCTTTGATTCGTAGAGAGCTACATCATCCATATAGACAGTTGCAGTGGAGCTGCTCAGGGCAACGCTCACTGTATTATATTTCTCTGTCGTAAACTCTGTGGTAAGCTTATACCAGCCCTTATCATCCGGCTTTACATCTGATGTAATATTGGCATTAATCAGCTTATGGTCGCCATCACCAGTAACCTTATTATGATGCTTTGCCTCGAGACCAACGGCTGTGATGTCGCTGCCTTCTGGACAATAGAACCATGCTTCCAGAATATAGGTCGTCTCCGGCTGTACCGGAACTCCACCAATCTCAGAGAAGGCGGTTTGACTTCCTTTGGTGACCTTTAAGCTCTTGCTTCCGGTGCGTTTCTGTTCCTCGCTGATCTCTTTTTTGACATCCTCGGGCCAGTTGCCCCAGTCACAACTATCCGATTCAAATCCGGCATTGTCCCTGCCGTCCTCTGTGTGATATTGCAGGAAAATATTTTCCTCCGGTGCTGGAACATCATTTATATTTTTCAATTTCTGTACTGCCTGCTCCAGCATCACTGCCACCGAATCTACTACTTTCTGGGCTGCACTGGCGTTATCCAGTACTGTCTTGGCAGCTTCCTTGGCACTGACCATATTGCCCCAGCTTGATGCTGTAAAATCAGCTTCCTTATAACTATTTGCCAGATCATAGATCGCCTGCAGATAATCTTTGTTTACTGCTCCTGTTACTGGCTGATAATTGCCTGCACCCTGATATTCAAAAGCTCCGATATCTACTTTCTTGGTACCTGTATGTGGTACAGCATTGCCTTTGTAATCCTTATTCTCCAGTGTAATATGCGTACTTACCAGCTCATCTTTTACAGTATCCAAAGATTCCTCAGGCACTGCCATCAGATTTTTACCTGTATCAATACAAGGTGAATTTTGTTTTAACTCCATTCCTGCCACAGAACCAAGGGTTACTTTTCCATTAGCAAAGGAACCGTCTGTGCGATTTGCCACATCCACAAATCCTGGATCTGCAACAACCGCATTGACATCTTCATCAAATGGATAAGCATTTTCTGCACCGCCCCATACACAGTTATTGGCATAATGGATTCCTTCATTGTTGACAAATTCCTGGGTATTGCCGCAGAAAATATTATTGTAAATATCTGTGCCGCTGGTAGGCGGTGTTCCCCAGCTTCCTTGTTCTACTGCATTTACCTTATACTTATGATCCCAGTAAATGGTATTGTTGTAGACCTGATGTCCAATACTTCCACGCTCACCCACACGCATAATACGTGATCCGTCAAACAATCCGTCATTGACACTAACATTATATCTAACCACAGAGTTTACGGTATAGTAAGGCCCTGGACAAGCCATCCAAAAACCACCCTTGTTGTCATGGCTGTAATTATACTGATACATCACATTTTGATTACCGTAATCACAGTCAAAAGCCATTCCGTCCTGAGTACTGGTCGTATAAGCTGCCTCATTGTGCTGCATGGTCACATTGTTGCAGTCCCACATCCAGATAGCAGCATGTGCCGGATTTCTGCTGTAGTTCCATTCCTCGCTGGCGCTCTTTGTAACCAGATTGTACTCTGCAATACCGCCATCGGCATTGATCAATACAATACCATCGCCAGCCACATCATTGACATAGTTATGTGTGACAGATACATTTGGCCATCCAACCCATTTTTTATCTCCTGCCTGCTGGCTGTCTTTTCCACCTACCAGGACACGCGCTGCCCAGCAGCTCTCCATATAGATTGCCTCGTGGCAGACTTTCTCGACCTTATTTCCTGTGATCTGCAGATCCTTAAAATAAGATTCTGTTGTTCCGCCAGTAACGAGTACCATAATTCCGCCAGAACCTTTTTTGTGGCCTTCGCTTCCATTTTGAGACATATATCCATTGACATCATGAACATAATTGTTTTGAATTACAATTCCTGGCAGCTCTCCGGCATCATGATTCTCTACCAGAATACCAGTAAGCATATATTTGCTCTGATCAAATTTTACTTTGCCGCCGGTTTCGCCCATCAAGTCCTCTGCATCACTTTCCCAGTTTGTGACCTCCAGATTCTCAATGGTCACATACTTGGAATCTTTTACATGGACAGCCGCCACATCCTCTTTTTTCAGATTGCTTCTGTCTGTCAGCCAAGAACTGCCGTTACCGTTGATGATGGGGTTTGCCCCATCACCATACTTGCCAAGAACAACTGGATTTTCCTTAGTACCTACTGCGCCCGTGATCTCCAACTTCTGATCATTCCAGATACAGCCTGCCTTTAAGAGAATCTTATCACCGGCTGTGAATTTTGTTCTCTTAAGATTGGCAAAGGTTTTCCACGCTGCGGACTCTGATGTGCCGGCGTTACTATCATTTCCATCTTTTGCGTCAATATAGTAAGACGCCGCTGCTATTGTTTCATCTCCGCTTACAATCCTTGTTGAAGCGGTTTCGGTTCCAACTTCCTGCGCCTTGGCTGTCACTGAACTGGTAAAGCCCATGCTTCCCACGGTCAGTGCGGCTGCCAGAAACAGGGACAAACCTGATTCCCATTTCCTTCTCATACGCACGCTCCCTCTATTTCACTTTTCCACTTAGTTTCGCCTTGCTCCAGTCTCCACAGATCTTCTTTGTCTTGCCGCTTACCTTCGCATTTTTATATGCGCGGACACGAACATAATATTTCTTGCCCTTTTTCAGTTTCTTAAGAGTTGTGGAGGTTGTTTTTGCCTTCTTTATCGTTGCCTTAGCCGCAATTTTCTTGAAATTCTTAGTCAAAGAACACTGAATCTCATAGCCTGTGGCCTTAGCATCTTTCTTCCATTTTACAGTCAGTTTCTTACCCTTTACTGGCTTCACACTGCTGATGACAGCTTTTTTGGGTTTTACAGTCAATGTAACGGTCACAGATTTAGCCTTGTAGCTTGTAGTAGCTGCCGCTGTAATTGTAATCTTACACACTCCGATGCCCTTGATAGTCACTTTACCGTTCTTGTCAACGGTTGCTACCTTCTTATCAGAAGGCTTATAAGACAATTTGCCATTGCCGGTTGTCACCTTAGCATCCAGTTTAAACGCTTTGGAACCATATGCCTTAGTATATGCCTTGGTGTATTTGATTGCCTGATTCTTCAGAGCAGTTGGAGGCTGGTTCTTTAATTCCAGAACAAATTTTGCATCTTTCAATGCTTTAATTGCATCTGCTGCCTCTTCCTCTGTGTAATTCCCCTGTTTTTGAAGCTCTTGTGCTTCCTTAAGCATCATCTCATAGAGTTCCCAGCTCTCCTGGGTGTACTTGCTCTTGTCAGCCGCCGGAACACTGTTAGCCTTAATACCCTCATCCAGATACTTTTCAATTGTCTTCAAGCCTTCAAGCGCTTTTTGCATCTTAACCTTTGCTGCATCTACAGCTTTCTGATCTGCGTCAGCATCTAATTGTACAGCCAATACCTCTTGATATAACTTTTCAAAAGCTTCCCAGCTTGCCGCTGTGTGCTGATCTTTCTCAACGCCCGCTGCTTTTTTGATCAGTTCATACAAATCTTTCTTATCTGTCTTCCTCTGGAATACCGGATCATCCAGTTTCCAATTAGAATAACGCTTAAGTGCAATCTTGTTGTCTGGCTTAAATTCCACTGGAATCCACACATATCTGGAATCTCTGAGCTGATAACCCTTATCAGGATTGCTCCAACGGTCGCCCATGTAGATAAACTTACCATTAGCTGCATCTACTGGGAATACACAGGTACTCTGTGTATCATAAGTCGTTCCCGAACCTTCGTCAGTACAAGGATCCCCAACTGTGGTCCACGGTCCTAATGGGTGATCTGCTACCGCATAGCTTGCGCGGTTTGGCGCCCATCCGGTACATCCTGATGTGACCATATAATACTTATTATTGTATTTAAACATAGCTGGCGCTTCTCTGGACTCATTGATAAAGTTCCTGGTAAAGTCCACACCTTCCACTGCCTCACCCTGAGGTTTTGCAACGTTGGTATACTCATCATTAAGTCGTGCAATATGCATGGTCTGATTGCCATCAGAAGAATACATTACATATGCGGATCCATCATCATCCTTAAACAGATTCATATCGCGCACATGTCCGCCCTCAGAATCAAATCCATGATCTGCATCTTCATTGGTATTCAACAGATAGCTGCCCAACAGCTTATAAGGTCCTGTGGGGCTGTCAGCGATCGCCACACCCGCCTTAGCTTTGGCATAATTGCCGCCTGCTGACTCTGCAAACGGATCCTGACCATCTGCATGGAACCAGATCACATATTTGCCTGTCTTGTCATTGTAAAGCATCTTTGGACGCTCAATAACACAACCTTCCTCGGAGGATTCTCCCTGCCAGATATCGGTGAAAATTGCTTTCTGCTCTTCCTCTGTCTTTAAATCGCCATACAGATCCGTAAAATATTTTTTGGTCTTAAATTCCTCAAAAGTCTTTGCTGTCTGTAATACTAAGCCTTCATCGGTCCAATTGTACAGATCCTCTGAGGTATACATATGGATTCCTGGACAAGGCCGGTAATCATTGGTCTTATCCTCGCCAATCCAGTACCATTTTGTCTTGCCGTTCACTGTGAGCTGCTGAATCTGCCCGCCATGTGCCTGGATAACCTTGCCGTTATTATCGCGAATCACTGCACCGTCCACACCTGAGATGGAATCATATGTGATCACTTCCTCCAAAGCCAGATAAGCCTCTGCCAGGCTCTTGCGCGCCTTGCTCTGTGCTTGCGCTGTCCCATTGGTCTGCTTTTGGGCCTCTGCCAGCGCTTCATCAAACGCTTTCTTACTGGACTCAGAATAGGTGCGTCCTTCCACCTTCTTTTCATAATAAGTAATCAGCTCTGTGAATGTCTCTGGAACTTTTGCTTCCTTAAAAGTTACACCATCTGGCAGACGGAACAGCTTAATCTCTGCAATATTACAGTTAGCTGTGGAATCTCCCTCAGGCACTGCATATTTAATATAGCGGAATGCGGTATTAGGCGCCTTAAAGTGAGAAGCATAAGCATAGGTATATTTTCCGCTTGATGGAGAACTTGTAATGGTATATAAGAGCGTCCACTCCTGTCCATCATTAGATCCATAGAAGGAAGCGCCCTGACATCTGTCCTCATAACCGCTTCTTGGGGCATAAGCTGCTGCTCCAATACGTTCTGCTTTGCCAAGATCAATCTGTACCCAGCCATTGGCAACGCCATCAAAGTAGGTATCTAACTTACCATCCACTACCTTATCATAGGTATCTTTCTGGCCATTATTCCAGGCAGGAGTTCCTGTCACCATATCAGCCTTGAGAGTGATCTCTGTTAACTGATCCTTCAGTGGTTCCATAATCTCATCATTCTCTTTAAAGACATTCTCCCACTCCTGATCTAAAACCTTCTCTTCTGCTGCCTCATAATCCTGATCAGCATCATAGCCTTCCACACCTGTGATCTCAAACGTAGTGATCGAATTTGCTTTCATATCTGCAGTGACAAATTTCTTTGCTGCATCAGTCTGTGCATTGATGCTGTCAGATACGTCAGCCCATTTCTCACCCTGTTCCATAGAACCGCTGGTGCGGTATGCAGAAACATTGAAATCTGTGCTGTTAATAGCAGTAAACCTGCTCAAATCAAATTTCCATTTTTGATCAGTGTCCATTGTATTGACAGCTACAACTACCAGCTTCTTGCCCTTGGTATCCCATGCGACAAGTGTATTTTTGTCATTAGAACCAATAATCGTATAACCTGGACGGATATATCTGGAAAATTGTCCAAAAGCTTCATATTTCTTGGTCAATATAATTTTCTGATTATTGTGGTCGCCAATGGCAATGCCCCAATAACCAGCATTTAAGTCAACACCTTTTCCGCCATCATCTTTGCTCTTCAATAATTCTTCCAGTGTATCTGCGTCAAATCCGCCGTCTCTGGATTGATCTGCATCCACATGCATATCCACTGCATTCCAGAGAATCCATGCTGAAGATTTCAGTCCATTCAGGTCAGTTATAATTCTCTGTGCCAACCCTAAGGCTCCTGTCATCTCACCAGCATCTGTGCCAGCGGTATAAGCGCCGTCCACCTCGGACATCCACAGATTTTTGTCCGCTTTCTCTGCCAGCTCACATAACTCTGCACGTTTAGAACCACTATATGTATGGGTATCAATCCTGGAAATCACCTGCTTTGCCTCTTTGGAAAGCTTATTGTAAGAGTTGATCGCTTTATCAATATCTGTCTCATCTGTACCAGAGAGAATAATATCTTCCAGCGCCTTTTTCACTTTTGTATCTGTTGCTGCAGCAGCCTTTGCTTTCAGCTCCTTATCCAGAGCAACCAAAATATTGGACTGAGAAGTACCAGGATCAAAATGGCAGCCCTCCTGCTTGTTGCTGTTGGCTCCCCAGTATTCAGTATCTGGCTCATTCATAGGAGTAGTACTCTGGAAGGTAATCCCATTCTTTGTCCAGTGCTCAATTACATCTGCCATATAAGCTGCAAATGCATTGTAAGAATCTGCGCGCAGATTATCATTACTGGCCTTGGTTGCTCCTGAACTACAGCCGCTGTTGGTCATAAAATAAGGCGGAGAGTTAGAAAATGCTTCAGCCAGAAATCCATCGCCGCTGGCTTCCATTGCGGCCTTTAAGATATTGATCTGGTTCTTATCTGCATCCCAATCATAATTCCAAGCATAACCGCACTCCTGATCTACTCTGGTAAACTCTGCCTGATACTCAGCGAGCGTCTTTTTACTGGTATCAATCTTAGTCACATCCACACAGTAACCAGGCACTATGGAGTCCGAACGCTTAATGTGAGAAGGATGCAAAAACTCATCTTCTGTCTCAGCAGGTTCTTCTGGCAATATTCCTTCCTCACCGGATTTTACTACCAGCATCTTTGCAAAATTCAGTCCCCAGCCCTCTTTGCCATCTGTGCTATCTGACGCTTTGCCTCCAATGGCAATATTGTTGTTTCCTGCTTTCAACTCCACATTGGTAAATTTCACCAAAAACAGGTGCATGCTGCCAGCAGTAGCAATCTCGTTGTTGTTGATGGTTTCTCCACTGACCACATAGTCTTGCACAGGTTCATCTGGACTGGCAATATTGCCAACACGAATTGCCATTGCACGCTTATTCGTACCATCCAATGTACAGAGCATTTTAATCGTGTACTTACCAGTTTCCTTGGCATTGACTACATAATTCAAATTTCCGCCAGTGCCATTCGCAGCACCCAACTCGTTAATGTAGTTAATCTCTTTTAATGCTCCCACAGAAGAACCCTCTGCAAATCCAAAATCTGCATCAGAGATCTTATAGGAAGCGTCATTTATCTTGCTGTTTGTTTGTACTTTCATTTCGGAACCGCCATAGGTGGGCTTTCTATCGCCCTCCACACCATAGACGGTCGCCTTCTCATTTGGCTCAATCACCAATGCCTCACTGACATGATCGCCGCCGCCAATATTATAGCGCCCAATGTTCATATTCAAACCATTAGGGCTAAAAAATACATCTGCCGCCTCATTTGTCAGCTCTTCACTGTAACCGAGACGGTTTGCCCACCAGCAGAGTGAGGTGCCCCAGCCCTCAAATTCACCTAAGCCGTCGCCATCTGTGTCATGAAATTTAGAAACGACATTTGGCTGTACTGTGACATCCACATCCACTGTCTGTGCTGCTGTGCCTTCTCCTGCAGCATACGCCTGGCTAATACCATTAACTGGCAATGCTGTGATGAAAAGAGCCGCCGCAGTGACTGCGCCAATACATTTTTTCAATCCTTTCATATCCTTCCTCCTTTTCTATTTTAGAGATCTTTCCTTATATCTCTTATATTATATTTTAAGATGTTTTAGTAATTTTCTCAATCATTTTTACTAAATTTTTTAGTAAAAATGATAATTTTGGCAAAAATACACAGAAAGAAGATGAAAAAGCCTGTAGTTTACCCATGTTATCTATGCTTTTCTTATCTATATTGCCGAACCATTCCATTTCTCTTATACTCTTAGCCGCCATAATCAGCACAATAAGCAACAAAAATCGGTTCTGCTTTTGCTTAGCAGCGCAATAAAAAAGGAAATATTTAGTAAACTCTTTTTGAAGGGAATCTAAGAACGGCAGAAGAAAATGTATTCTTCTGCCGCTTTCATTTGTTACAATTTCTTAATCCGCTCCAAAGCTGCCAGCGTATTTTCATAACTTCCAAATGCTGTCAGGCGAAAATATCCCTCTCCGCTCGGTCCAAAACCAGAACCTGGTGTTCCCACAACATTGGCATGTTCCAGAAGATAATCAAAAAATTCCCAGGAACTCATCTGATCCGGTGTCTTGAGCCAGATATAAGGAGCATTGACACCGCCAAATACTGTATAACCTGCATCTTGCAGACCCTTCTTAATGGTAGCAGCATTTTTCATATAATATGCCACCTGTTCTTTTAACTGTGCTCTGCCCTCTGCACTGTAAGTTGCCTCACCTGCACGCTGTACAATATATGGCGCGCCATTAAACTTCGTTCCATGACGGCGTGCCCACATGCTATTCAGAGAAACATCTCCACACTTTAAATCCTTTGGCACAACCGCATACCCCAGACGCACACCCGTAAAACCTGCATTCTTGGAATAACTCTTTAACTCAATAGCACAAGTCTTGGCACCCTCACACTCATAGATTGAATGTGCCACATCTTCCTCAGAAATATAAGCCTCATATGCACCATCGTAAATAATTACAGCCCCTATCTTATTGGCATAATCTACCCATTCCTGAAGCTGTGCTTTGGTAATGGTAGTTCCAGTGGGATTGTTGGGCAGACACAGATAAATCATATCTGGCGTCTCCTTGGGAAATTCTGGCACAAATCCATTTTCCATTGTACAAGGCATATAGATTACATTACTCCAAGTCTCTGTCTGGGTGTCATAATCACCAGTCCTGCCAGACATCACATTGGAATCGACATAGACAGGATAGACAGGATCACACACAGCAATGCGATTATCTGGTCCAAATATTTCCTGAATATTTGCAGAATCACTTTTGGCTCCATCAGAGACAAAAATTTCATCGGATGAAATATCACAGCCTCTGGATTTATAATCATGTTCCACAATAGCATTTCTTAAAAATGCATATCCCAGATCGGGCGCATAACCATGAAAAGTTTCTGCTTTACCCATTTCATCCACTGCCTTGTGCATAGCCTCAATAACCGCTGGTGCTAAAGGCTGTGTGACATCTCCAATTCCCAGACGAATTAATTCCTTATCTGGATTTGCCTCTGTAAAGGCTGCAACCTTCTTGGCAATGGTACTAAACAGATAACTTCCTGGCAGCTTCTGGTAATTTTCATTAATCTTAAACATTTTTTCTCCTCTTTTCTTAATCTATCATCCATAGGTAAATGTAAAACTTCTCAACAATGAAAATCTCACTATTACCTATAAAAATCAAATCTAAATACGTAACTATCCAGCCAAGCTGTCATATGCCTTGAATGCAGCTTTCATCTAAGGCTTAAGACTCTGAATAATTACTTAACTCTTTCATCAGCAGATATTCTCTGGTAATTCCAGCTCCCCATCAAAGACTGTAACCGCCGGCCCTGTCATATACACTGGCGCGTCGCCGCCGGCCCAGGCGATATTCAAATCGCCGCCCAAAAGCTTTACTGTCATCTCTGATGCCGCTTTTCCATTGAGTATGGCCGCAACAGCCACGGCACATGCCCCTGTTCCACAGGCAAGGGTCTCACCGCTTCCACGCTCCCAGACTCTCATACGCAGTGTATGATTATCCACCACATTTACAAACTCTGTATTGATGCGTTTGGGAAAACGGGAATGATTTTCAAATGCAGGGCCAATGGTTTCCAAATCAAGCACACTTATATCCTCCTCTAAAAATACCACACAATGGGGATTCCCCATAGATACTGCAGTCATGGCATATGTCTTGCCCTGCACCTCAAGCGGCTCATTTACGATCTGCTCTGTATCAGCAATCACTGGAATTTGTGCCGCCGCAAGACATGGAGAACCCATATTTACTTTCACTTGAGATACAGTTCCATTACAGACAGATAACTCCAGCTCCTTGATACCCCCCAACGTCTCGACCGTGATTTTTTCCTGATCGGTCAAACCATAATCATAGACATATTTTGCCACACAGCGAATTCCATTACCGCACATTTCTGCGCGGGAACCATCTGCATTGTACATGGCCATCTCAAAATCTGCAGCTTTTGAAGGCTTAATTAAAATCAGCCCATCTGAACCGACACCAAAATGTCTGTCACTGATAAACTTAGATATTTCTTCGGGATGCAAAACATCCTCTTTGAAACAATTCACATAGACATAATCATTTCCCAGTCCATGCATTTTTGTAAACTTCATATCTATCTCCTTTCTACATCATACTTATAATCATCTGTGCCGTTTCTGTAAGGCTTGTTCCACTTTCCATACTGCATTTTTGAATATAACGATGCGCCTCCTGCTCAGTCATATTGTTTCGTGCCATCAAGATTTCCTTTGCCTTATGTATGGTCAGTTTTTCTTTCTCGCTGCGCGCTTTCGGATGTGAACTTTTCTTCTTGCGTCTTTGATTCTGAGCACAATACATCATTTCTACAGTACTCAGTAATTCATGTACCTTTAAAGGCATAGTCAGACATACCACACGCTCCGCTGTCTCTTCCTGCCAGGCATTGGCAGGAGCCAGTACCAGCATTTGAAAACAACGTGGCAGATACTCCCGAAGCTGCATATACATCATATCTGGCAGTCTCCCTGCACAGATCACAATCCCATCGCCAAGCAGATCAGCATGCTGCAGAACCTGAGCTCCTGTACTGCATACAGCATGAACGGAAAATCCTTTTTTTATCAAAATACTTTTTATGCTCTTTCCATTTTCCATCTTTGGAAACGCAACAATGATATTAATCAAAACATTTCCTCCACGGAACTATATTTTATAAAGATAATTGTCGAGTTCCCATGCTGTCACCTGCTTACGGTAATCGTTCCATTCCGCACGCTTGGCCTGTGCATATTTTCTGGAAATATGGTTTCCCAATACCTCACAGAGCAATGAATCCTGTTCCAACTCCCTGACGGCCTCATTCAAATCCATCGGCAGCGCCTGTATCTTTAAGGCTTCCCGTTCTTCCTTTCTCATTTCCAATACACTGATACTTACGGGTTCTGGCGGCAAAATCTGATTCTTTAAACCATCAAGCCCTGCACAAAGACAGACCGCAAGTGCCAGATAAGGATTGGCCGCCGGATCTGGACAGCGCAATTCTATCCTTGTGGCCTCACCTCTGGAAGCTGGAATCCGTATCAGCGGCCTTCTATGGCTGTCAGACCAGGTAATATAATTAGGAGCTTCAAACCCTGGCACTAAACGCTTGTAAGAATTAACCAAAGGATTGGTAATCGCTGTCATCCCTCGCATATGCTTCATTAACCCGCCAATAAAATAATACGCCTCCTGGCTTAATCCGTGGGAATCGGCAGAATCACAGAAGATATTTTTCCCCTCCTTGGAGACAGAAAAATTCAGATGCATCCCAGAGCCATTGACCCCCAATTTGGGTTTGGGCATAAAGCTGGCAAACAATCCAAATCGTTTGGCAATCGTCTTTACTGCTAACTTAAATGTCATAATATTATCTGCTGTCGCCAAGGCTTCATCATAACGAAAATCAATCCTGTGCTGCGCTGGCGCCGCTTCATGATGCGAGGATTCAATCTCAAATCCCATTTCCTCCAAGGTCAATACCATATCGCGTCTGGCATTTTCCCCCAAATCTACTGGACCAAGGTCAAAAAATCCGGCACGCTCATGGGAAATGGTGGTTGGACCTCCATCCTCATCTGTATGGAACAAGAAAAATTCACATTCTGGCCCTACGTCAAATTGATAGCCCAATGCTGCTGCCTCGGCAGTTACTTTCTTTAAAATATAACGTGGATCCCCCTCAAAAGGTGTTCGGTCTGGACAATAGATATCACAGATAATTCTTGCCACCTTGCCTTGCTGGGGACGCCACGGAAAAATTACAAAGGTATCTAAATCAGGATAGAGATACATGTCTGATGCCTCAATACGCACAAACCCTTCTATAGAGGAACCATCAAACATACATTGATTGTCCAGCGCTTTCTGTAATTGGCTCTTGGTGATCGCCACATTTTTCAGAGTTCCAAACATATCGGTAAACTGCAGGCGGATAAATTCTACATCTTCCTCCTCTACCATACGAAAAATATCTTGTTCTGTATATTTACTCAAGCTGTCATCCTTCCTTTCCATACGGATATCTCTCACTGAGATAAATTTATTACACGCACCACTTAAAGAAGTGGGAGCCTTCTTAGATGAGATAAATAAGTATCAGATACTTATTGTTCATTGTACTAGCATTCTGTTTTCTTTGTCAACCGACACGCCTGCGTATCTTAGGACATCCTCAAATTTCATTGGTCCCCCAAACAAATCCAAGGCGCTGCCAATTGTCACATTGAGGCGCCCCTGGCCAAGTTCCCTAAGCAGCTGCAAATCTGCTTGACTGCTCACACCTCCGGCATAGGTGATGGGAATCTTCCCCCATTCTCCAAGCCTTCTTACAAGCTCCTGTTCTATTCCCTGTGCCTTTCCCTCGACGTCCACCGCATGAATCAGAAATTCATCTGCATACTGCGACAATTTTTCCAGCAAAGATAATCCAATCTTTTCCTCTGTAAACTTCTGCCAGCGATCTGTGACAATATAGTAATCACTGTCACGCTTTCGACAGCTTAAATCCAATACTAAGTGTTCTCTGCCCACAGCTTGTACCAAGCGCTCTAGATTTTCATAATAAATAGTACCATCCCGAAATACATAGGAGGTGACAATTATGTGGCTGGCGCCCGCCTCCAGAAATTCTTCTGCATTATCTGGATTCATTCCCCCGCCAATCTGCATTCCGCCGGGATATGCCCGAAGCGCCTTAAGTGCCTGCGTCTTAGAGGTCTCATAAAACTCACTTCCCACAGGGTTCAATAAAATAATATGTCCTCCTGTCAAGCCAAACCGCTGATAGAGTTTTGCAAAAAATGCTGCATCCTGGTCTGACACAAAATTCTCCTCTGCCTGGTTGCCGATATCTTTAAGGCTCCCTCCGACAATCTGTTTCACTTTTCCATTGTGTATATCAATACATGGACGAAATTCCATATTTTGCTCCTTTTCTCACTAAGCCATTTTTACCATACAGCTTTTTTTACAAAAACAGATTCCATAACTCCTGATCTTTGTATAGCCTTCATCGGCCATACTATCTCTCTGTCTCTAATAATCACTGACATTTTTTCACTTTAACTCCCATTATAAGCAATATGCAGCAATTAGACAACAGAATTTTGTAACTATTCAGAACCCAATGGAAATAGCAATTCAGAACGTTCAAATTTATTTGAAAAGAGATGAATTGCTATTTCCAGGGAGGTAACCATCCCCTCAGCCACAGACAGAAGCCTTGTTAGAGGCGAATGACAGCTTTGCTGGCATGTCTGTGGCTTGGGGTTCTGAATAGTTACAGGATTTTCTATAAGTTTTTCTAACTTTATTTAGAAGTAAAAATGATAAATATTTTTTTCAGAAGTGTCCGTCAGTCGTTGACAGGCATTGTCTTTTTTGATAAAATCGTGGGAATAACAAAAAACACCAAGAAAGCGAGGAAAAAAAATGGGTACAATTATCGGCGAAGGAATTACATTTGATGACGTGTTACTGGTTCCTGCATACTCAGAAGTTACACCAAATATGGTGGACTTATCCACCAACTTGACAAAAAAAGTAAAATTGAGCATTCCCATCATGAGTGCAAGCATGGACACAGTGACGGAACACCGGATGGCCATTGCGATGGCTCGTCAGGGCGGCATTGGTATTATCCATAAGAATATGTCCGTTGAGGCACAGGCTGAAGAAGTTGATAAAGTAAAGCGTTCGGAGAACGGCGTAATCACAGACCCATTTTCTCTCTCCCCCGAACATACCTTGCAGGATGCTGACAACTTGATGGCAAAATTCCGCATCTCAGGAGTTCCCATTACCGAGAACGGTAAACTTGTGGGAATTGTCACTAACCGAGATCTGAAATTTGAGGAAGATTTCTCCAAGAAAATTAAGGATTCCATGACCTCTGAGGGACTTGTCACAGCAAGAGAAGGCATTACGCTGGATGAAGCCAAGAAAATTCTGGCAAAAGCACGCAAAGAGAAACTGCCGATTGTAGACGCCAACTTTAATCTAAAAGGATTAATTACCATCAAGGATATTGAAAAACAAATTAAATATCCGCTGTCTGCCAAGGACGCACAGGGACGGCTGCTCTGCGGCGCTGGTGTGGGCATCACTGGGGACATGATGGAACGCGTAGACGCCCTGGTAAAGGCTAAGGTGGATGTGATTGTAGTCGATTCTGCACATGGCCACTCCAAGAATATCATTGATGCGCTTAAGAAAATTAAAGCTGCATTCCCTGATTTACAGGTAATTGCAGGTAATATTGCCACAGGCGATGCCGCCAAAGCTTTGATTGAAGCTGGTGCTGATGCTGTAAAAGTTGGTATTGGACCTGGATCTATTTGTACCACTCGTGTAGTTGCAGGTATCGGTGTTCCCCAGATTACGGCTATCATGGACTGTTTTGCCGTTGCTAAGGAATATGGCGTGCCAGTTATTGCTGACGGCGGAATCAAGTATTCTGGTGATATGACAAAAGCAATCGCCGCAGGCGCCAATGTTTGTATGATGGGCAGTATTCTTGCCGGCTGTGATGAAAGTCCGGGAACCTTTGAATTATATCAGGGAAGAAAGTATAAGGTATACCGCGGCATGGGCTCTTTAGCCGCTATGGAAAACGGTTCCAAAGACCGCTATTTCCAGGAAGATGCCAAGAAATTAGTGCCAGAAGGTGTGGAAGGACGTGTTCCCTATAAGGGTTCTGTGGAAGATACTGTATTTCAATTGATCGGCGGTCTGCGCTCTGGTATGGGTTACTGTGGCGCTGTCAATGTCGAAACCTTAAAGGAAACTGGGAAATTCATGAAGATTTCTGCTGCTTCCTTGAGAGAAAGTCATCCGCATGATATCCATATCACCAAAGAGGCTCCAAACTATAGCACCGATGAATAAAATATAAACGCTGGGGTATAAAATAGTCCTATTAATACTATTTTATACCCCAGCGCCCCATTTTCTGTGACAGTAGATCATAGACTTAAAGCAAGTTTTAGCGTATCACTTGCTTTGCCTTCATTGAAATCATAACTGCCCCAAAGCTTATGCAAACACATAGACTTTAAGGCAGTTTCTAAATTTTAAACTTCTCTGAAATTATTGCTGTTCACACTTGAGAATAAAAGTTCTCTCATCTAATCTTACTTGTTAGCTTTGTTGTTTTCCTTGGTGTTTCCTGCGCCGTTTCCTTTTTGATCTGTATTGTTATTATCGCTGTTGTCTTTATTGGTATCATTATTGTCTGGACCATTTTCGTCTGTGATATCATCCAAACCATCCTTTACATCATCACCAATATCCTCCACACCATCGACGATATCATCACCCAAATCATCTACCACGCCGTCACCATTGTTATTATTTGTATTGGTGTCGTTATTATTTTTGTTGGTGTCTGTGGTATTATTATCTACGCCATCATTCCCAACTGTGCCATTGGTAGTGCCATTATTTGTTGTACCATTGGTGGTGTTGTTATCTGTCCCATTCGTGGTATCATTCGTTCCATTGGTGTCAGTTCCATTGGTATCATTTCCGCAGGCGGTAACACCACATAAAGCCAGGACGAGCAAACCGCCCATAAGGAATTTTTTAAACTGTTTCATAACAAATTCTCCTTTACAAATAATTTTCTTTTCTCTATCCATTATGGACAGAAATTTCTGGTTTATACCTGTTTTTTATTTTTTCATTTTGGGCTGGAAGATCACACTTGCCAGATAGCCAAATACCAGCGCAGCGGAAATTCCCACAGCACTGGCTGTAAAACCTCCCATGAAAATACCTATAAATCCATCCGAATCTACTGCTTTTTGAATCCCTTTCCACAAGGTATTTCCAAATCCAAGCAGCGGCACACTGGCTCCTGCACCAGCAAATTCTTGAAAAGGCTGATAAATCTGCAGCGCACCCAGTACTGCGCCGCTGCATACCAGCAACACCATAATTCTGCCAGGAAGCATTTTTGTTTTTTCCATTAAAATTTGAACCAGCGCGCAAATCAATCCGCCAATCCAAAAAGCATTTACATAATCCATTTGCGTTCTCCTTATCCTGCATGTTCTATCACTACGCCATGAGCGATTCCTGGCACGCTCTGCCCCTCATTAAAGCTCACTGTGGACAATAGCGCCCCGGTAGGCACAAACAGAACTCTTTTCCAGGTGCCTTTTTCTAGCTGCGGCAAAATGTATGCACTTAATGTCACTGCCGAACAGCCACAGCCGCTTCCGCCCGCATTGGTATTTTGAGATTCACTGTCAAAAATCTCAATTCCGCAGTCCATATGCACATTGGAAATATCAAAACCTTTTTTCTTCATCAAATCAATCAAGATTTCCTGCCCGACTGTACCCAAATCTCCAGTAATGATTTTATCATAATCCTGCGGCTGTCGGTTAAAATCCATTAGATTTTGGCTGATCGTATCACAGGCTGCCGGCGCCATCGCCGCTCCCATATTCATAGAGTCTTTCACTCCATAATCGACAACCTTTCCGGTAGTAATCCCAGTAATTCGGACGTTAGTGCGTTTTTTGCCAACGATAAAGGCGCCGCTTCCTGTCACTGTCCAGGTTGCTGACAATGGTCTTTGGTTGGCATATTCCAGAGGAAATCGAAATTGTTTTTCTGCACTTGCAAAATGGCTTGAGGTGACAGCGAGTACCTGCTCTCCATAGCCGGCTGCCACGGACATTGCCGCAATAGAAAGAGATTCTCCCGCCGTGGAACAGGCTCCATAAAGTCCAAACAACGGAATATTTAATTCCATCAGTCCAAAAGTTGTGGCGATATTTTGTCCCAACAAATCGCCGCCAAAAATATATCTGATATCGTCCTTCTCAAGCCCTGCCTTTCCAATTGCCAGGGAAGCTGCTTCTTTTTGCAGAGTGCTCTCCGCTTCTTCCCAGGTATCTTCCCCAAATTTGTCATCCTCTCCCACCACATCAAATAGTTTTCCCAGCGGCCCTTCCCCTTCTTTTGTGCCTACAATACTGGCACTTCCCAAGATATAGGGCGCCTGGTCGAACTGAATACTCTGCGTCCCTATGGTTTGTGACATATTTTTTCCTCCTGTCTCCATTTTCCTGCTGTTATTTTGCCCGAAATTTGGAATTTTACACACGAATTGGAATGAAAAAATCTCAGTTTACTGATTTTTTATTTTTTTATAATTATGCCAAAAGTCCTATCACTCTTATAAAATAAAAAAATCACCGCCCTACACTCCCTTGCGTATAAGACGGTGATCCAATGATATATTTATAAATGTTGTACTGGCGGCCTCTTGGGGTCAATGACGTCTGAGGCATTAAACAGATCGCCTACACTGTCCATTTCTCCAATCGAATTGAAATAGATTCGATAGCCATCAAGATTCCTGCGCCCCTGCCGGAAATAATTATCCTCAAGCTGAACACTGTACTGCTTGGAATCTACATTACAATAATAGTTAAATCCTTGTTCTTTTAGATAGTTAAATTTGGCATTATCTGCGGTATAGCCTGTGGTCCACTCTGCCAAATCCTGGCCATGCGCAAAAATAATCGTGTCGGTGGGTCCCACCAAAGGCTCTACATTCTCTTTCCATTTCTCAGTATCTGCCTGTATGCGTTCCATAGAGGCGTCTCCAACCTTCATATGTCCCCAGGTATGGCTGGCAAATTTCCAGCCATCCGCTTTGATAGCGTCTGCCACTGCTTTTGCTTGTGCACGCTCTGTCTCAAGATCAAAATCTGGATGCGCCTCCAGCCATTTGCGCTTATCCTCATCAATATCAGCCGGAACGGTCTGATAACTGATATCTGTCCTATATCCTAAAATTCCATTGTAGCCAGTCAAAGCAATGGTTCCTTTGGCTCCCTTATATGCTGCATCCGGGTGCTCCTCCAAAAATTTATCCATCAACGGAATTACATCAAAGTCACCCACCACTGTTGTTCCGTCCCGCTGTATGTATTCACATTTCGGTTTGCCATTCTCATCCACTACCATTTTGGAGGCATATCCATAACCATCATAACTGTGATAATAGGATAAATCATCAATCGAAAGTACAAAAGCCTTCTTATCCGGCGGCAGCATAATTGTACCTTCTTTAAAATGAACATTCCCACTGTCATCGGTAGTTTCTTCCACCAAATCATGCAGATCCACCAAGACATATCCTCTGTCATACATTTCCTGCGTAATCTTATTAAACTCATCAATCGTAGTCATCCACTGGTTATTTCCCACCGCCTGTCGGTCTGTCTCCTGATTGGCAAAACACAGTTCTGGATCAACCACCAGCGAATGGTAAAATACATGCGTGACCTCATTGATATTTACTGGCACACAGGATGCTTTCTTTGTCTCATAATCAGCCACGCGTGCTGTCATCTCAGAATCATCCTCATACCCCTGAAAACTTTTCAAAGTCTCTATGGCAGCATCATAGTCATATCCTGCCGCCAATAACTCTGCCTCTGAAAGCACTGCCGTACGCATATCACTACTGTTTTCCTCCTGCGGCTGTTCTTTCTTTGTCTCCTCGTGCTGATCTACCTGTGTGGAATCTTTCTTCTTGTCTGCCGGTTTAGCACTTGCCTCTATCGCATCTTTCTTCCCTGTCTCTGCCTTTTCATCATCTTTGGGAAGAAACACCGCCGCCAGCACACCTGCTCCAGTAATCAACAGCAACATAAAAAATGTAATTATCAATCGTTTCTGCATATATCTCCTGCGCCTTCTCCTGTTTGTAGTTCTTTTTGAAGTATTTTGATGTCTTTCCATCTCATTTCTCCCTTGTTTTTTCACAACATTCTTTTGTCTTACTCTATCATATGACGAACCTACCAAAAAAATCAACCTTTTTTAGATATAATTTTTCTTAAGATTCCATAAACTTTCTGCCATAATCACTAATTTTTTCCATTAAACAGGTTTTATCCCCATCTGATAGAGTTTCTTCATCACATACATATAGGCTGGAATTAAAAACAGATCCGCAAAAATCCATGCCACTGGATTAGCAAAACAGACTGCTGCATAGCCAAACATTGGCACAAATGCCAGCGCCACAAGACTGCGTGCCGCCATCTCAGATACGCCTGCCAGAATCGCAAATTTGCTAAATCCCAATCCCTGTATGGTAAAACGCACAATATTCACAAGGGCGAGCGGAAAATAAAACGTTACATTTGCTCTCAGAAACCAAGCTACATCTCCAATAATCTCCGTCTCTTTTGCATTGACAAACAACAGAGCAATGGTACCTCCAAAAAACACCAACACAACCGCGGCAATCACAGAGTAACCTAAACCCAACAAGCAAGTAGACTTCATCCCCTTAGAGACACGATCCAATTTTCCGGCTCCCACATTCTGCCCTGCATAAGTTGCCATTGTAGAACCCATAGCGTCAAAAGGACAACAAAAAAACATACTGATCTTACTGCCAGCAGCCACTGCTGCCACTGCCAGAGAACCTATTCCATTGACCGCAGTCTGCAAAATCACACTCCCAATGGCTGTAATCGAATACTGAAGTCCCATAGGAATGCCCATATTGCAGAGTACCCCCACGCAGCCTCTGTCTATCTGCCATTCTTCCTTTGTAATTTTCAAAATGTCAAATCGCAAAATAATATAAATCAAACAGGCAATCCCAGAAACAGCCTGAGAAATCACGGTCGCCCACGCAGCCCCTGCCACTCCCATATGGAAAACTAAAATCAGCACCATATCTAGAATGATGTTTAAGACAGACGATAACACCAAAAAAAACAAGGGACTTTTGCTGTCACCCAGAGAACGAATCACCCCTGAGAGCAAATTATATAAATAAATCACAGGTATTCCCAAAAATATTACAAATATGTAGCTATATGCGCCATCAATAATATCAGACGGAGTATCCATCCAGCCCAAAATCTGATGACAGAGTACACAGACAGCCACCGTCATAATACCAGCAAAGGCAATGGACAGCCAAACACTATTCGCTACATACTTCCTGAGATTGTGATAATCGCCTGCGCCAAACTGCTGTGCCACCGGAATTGCAAATCCATTACATACCCCCATACAAAAACCAATAATCATAAAATTGATAGAGCCTGTAGCTCCCACCGATGCCAAAGCCTGTACGCCCAGGAATTTTCCTACAATAATCGTATCCATCATATTGTAAAACTGCTGAAACAGCATTCCAAAAAATAATGGGATACAGAATTGTAAGATCAGTCGGATGGGAGAACCTGTAGTCATATCCTTTGTCACACTTTTTGCCATAGCAGTACCTTCCTTTCCGCGAATACGCAATTGATATCTTCTCCACTATCAAGATTTCCACCTATGCCGCTGCTCATCCAACAGCCTGCCTGGATTATAATAAATCACACACAGATGAAAAATTTCTTATAGTAGAAAAGAACCACCGGGATTCGCTCCTTACCCATGTGGTTCTTGTTGCTTTTGCAATTATATGCTCCTCTTATTGTTTTGTCAATAGATTTATTTTTATTTAGAAAAATTCCTCTAAACGTTACTGTTCACTCCCACGCCATTCACAAAGGTTCTCGGCTTCGCTCCGATGGAGGAATCATCATGCAAGTATGTGATTGTCTTCATATTAGCCGATGAGTGAACTGTAACTTGATAATATTTAAAACCATTTGTCAATATTGTCAAGCAATGTCTGTACTTGTTTCTTATCCACAAGAAAATTCTCCTCGTCATTGACACTGACACTCATTGACTGTTCATCATATGGAAAATATTTAACTTCTATATCTGAGATCTGCTCCATATTTCGTATATACTGCACTGTCAAAACTGGCGTTCGCTCTTCCTCTGCTATCTTTTCTCTCTCACCGGTAAGCATCACATCCAAAATTTCTCCATAAAATGTATGAAAATCCTCCTGGCTCACTTCCTTGTCATCCATCTTCCAGGTATTCTCGCTCTGTTCCATGATATGCTGTTCTTCTCCATACAAAATCTGAACTTTCTCTATGGTATCAACACTGACCAGCACAGGAATTTTTAAGATATATTGATATGGTTCAACATTTAAAATCAAATCCACGACACTTTGATCTGCAAGCATCACTTGTTGCGAATCTTTGATGGCCGCATAATAGTGCCCCTGTCCATCCTCAGCCCCAATTTGTATGATTCTTGCATTTGTAGGTTCTGCTGCCCCCTGTGCATTAGAATTTTGTGCTTCGTTATATGCCACAAAAATAGAAACTGTACTGCCGCTAATCCCTGCCTCCTGCAAACTGATTCCTTCTATCTTCTGAAATCTCATCTGCGCCACAGCATCAAACAAATCATATAATTCTTCTGTATTGACCGATACTTGAGAATAGTAGGGCGATGAGATATCCCAATAATCAAATGACTGTTTTCCCTGCCGCGGCTCATAAGATACAGCAAAAATTGTCTCCCCATCTTTATGTACAGATAACCCTCGGATTCCCTTTGCATTTATAGTGCTAAATTCTTGATCTTTTGAAAGATTCTGCTGCCACGCTTCCAAATGATGATTAGACACTCTAATCTGTGGCTGCTGCAGACGATTCACCGAGGAAGCACAGCCAGGCAGCAGCCCTCCCAGCACCAAGATAACAAACAATATGACAACACTTTTTTTTCGTCTCATTTTTTCACAACCTTACAATTTCATATCTTAGCAATCTCAAAATTGTGCTCTATAAAAGTGGCATCTGATCAGATATACTTGCCGTTCACTTCTGTTACCTCTAATTCCTGATATGTAAAATAATCAAAATCCGCCGGAAGCCTCGTGCCAAGTCCATCCACACTCATCATTCCCACAAATGCTCCCGTAAACGCGGCGTCATACACTGCCTTGATATATTCATCAGATAATTTTGCAGAATCAAAAATATATGGTACTCGTTGCCATTCAGATCCATCAAAGGAATAGAGATACTGATAAGAGATCCCTCTAACCTCCACTTTTAGATAGACATATGCTGCATCCTCGGGCACTGGAATCGGCTGCTTTTGATAGACGCTAAACGTTTTTCCCAGATCAGTACTCACAACATCAATCACTCTGCCATATGTTTCATTCCATGTCATCTGAATACAGGACCAATTCTGGGTATTATAGTAACAAGTAAGACCTGCAAACTGCTGAATTGTCTTGGGCTGATAATCCAATTTGACCTCAGCGTCAAAATGAAAAGACTGCCATCTTCTGGCAATATGCGCCTGTGTAAACAGCGAGGCCAGAGAAAAATGTCCATAGAGACGCAGATGTCCCGGCCTGTCTTTTAGAGACATAACATCCTCTCCCAAAGGTGTGCGCAGGCTCTGGAAATGGATGTTCAATTCCTGACTGTCAAAATCATCTTTTCCTGGCCAAGATGACTCCCAGCGCTGTTCTTGAACCTCTAACGGCGCCTCAACTTCTTCCATTCCCCAGTGACCGCCCACAATATGGGGCCAGCCTTCCTCATCCCATGTCACTTTTTGAATCCCAGTTTCTCTGCCCAATGGACACCAGCCGCGCGGATCCACAATCGCTTCTGTGCTGTGATGAAGCGGCCGTCCCATCAGATGCGCAAAATACCACTCGCCGCCCTCTGTCTGCACCAAAGAACCATGTCCAGCCTTCTGAATCGGATGATAAGGCGCGTCTAAGGTGGTCAAAAAAGGCTCTCCTGGCTGCGTCTCAAAAGTATCTTGCAGGGATTTCGCGCGTGCCACCCGCTCCTGATGCGCATAGACGGTTCCGCCCTGCGCGACAAACAGATAATAATATCCATTTAATTTATAAAGATGGGGGCCTTCGGTAAATTTATCATTTGTCCCTTTATAGATTACCCAGGGTTCCCCCACAAGGTGTCCATCTGTTTCTGAAAACTCTGTACACATAATGCCATAAAATGGGTGATGATAACTCCTTGGATCCCAATACATATTTACCAGATACTTTCTTCCATCTGTATCATGGAACAGGGAGGCATCAAAGCCCGCTGTATTGAGATAGATGGGATCCGACCAGGGACCCATAATATCTTTTGCTGTGATCAAATAATTGGTACAATCCTTAAAGGTACCATCAGTCACTTTTACATCCGTATAGATCAAATAGAATTTACCATCACAATAAGACAAATCCGGCGCCCAGATCCCGCCGGAATCTGGATTACCTGTCATATCTAACAACCGTTTCTCATTGAGTGGATGCGCAATCAGTTTCCAATGAACCAAATCCTTGGACATATGGATCCGCACGCCTGGCCACCATTCAAAGGTTGAACTTGCAATATAATACGTATCTCCCACTCTTAAAATACTGGGATCAGGATGAAAACCTGAGAGAATTGGGTTCTTTATTTTCATATGTTTCTCCTCCTTATCGAATCGTTTCTCTATTTCTTTTGCAGCATTTCACGGTATTTTGTCGGTGACATCCCAGTATGCTTTTTAAAAGCCAGAGAAAAATAATTGGTATCATTATAGCCCACCATCATTGCTATTTTTCCTGCTTTTATGGTGGTGGTTTCCAAAAGAATCTTAGATTTTTCAATCCTCTTTTTGACGATATACTCATTGCAGCCTTCATTCATCACTCGCTTAAACAAGCGTGAAAAATAATTTGGCGATACATAAAACTGCTCTGCAAGCTTAGCCACTGACAATTCCGATTCCAAATTTTCATCAATATAGCGTTTGGCGCTGGTAATAATCTCATGCTGCTGTTCCTCTTCCCGCAGCACCAGCTTACGGATGAACATCGCTGTCATTTCCAGCGTTTCCTCCTTGTCAGCGCCCACCAGAGCCTTCATCAAAGATTCCATGCGGTTGTCGACCGCCTCTCCAGTCTCTGTGATACAGGCAAAATAGATCCCTGAGGCAATGGCAAAACACCATTTCTGTACCTGCACTCGAGACAGATTATAAGATTTTGTTGCCTGCCAGAATTTTTCATAGATATCCATGACCCGATTCCCATTGGCGATATTGGCAATCATTGTCTGTTTAAATTCCCGGTAAATATCATGAATCAGCTCCTCCTTGCTCTGTTCCTTGCTGGGTCTTACAATCTCCCGAAAACCCTTTCTTTCCTGCTCTAACAGATAACAGGCATCATTATAAGAGACAAAAAGGCTCTCCAATCCTTCTATCTCACTTCCAAGAACAATTCTGGGCTTGATATCGCATTCATTTTCCAAAATCTCGCTCAATTCCTCCACACATTCTGTGACATTGCGTTCCGCGTCCGAAGTATAGACTGCTGTGACAATCTTGCCATCATCATCTGAGAATGTGATTCCAGTTCGGCGTGCATCAATCAGATCCATACAGATATTTTTAATGGTGAGCTGTTGAAAATCCCTGTCAGACTCCTTGCCCTTATCCATATAAACCTCTGGTATTAGAATTGCAATTTCCATAGGCTTGCTGCGCTCTGTCAAAAGCTCCTCAGGATAACTCTCCGACATACGTCCGACTAATCTCTGATGTACCAAATCCCGCATAAAACATTCCATCTCGGCCTGACGTTTGGAACCTTCCGCGCGCAGGCTTGCCTGCTCCTGTTCCTGTCGGATGCGAATCTCCTCTAATGCCTCCACCTGTTTGCATACATTCTCTTTTAATTCCTGTTCATCCACAGGCTTTAACAAAAAATCCTGTATGCGCATCTGCAGGCACTGTCTGGCATATTCAAATTTATCATATCCTGTCAGTACCAGAATTCTCATTTCCTCTTCACTGTATATACTGCGTACCTTCTCCATCAGAGCCAGTCCAGACATCTCCGCCATACTGATGTCTGTCAGCATAATCTGGGGATGTTCCTTCTCAATAAGCGCCAATGCTTCCGCGGCAGAAGCCGCTGTATAGACCGCTTCAATACCAAGGGTATTCCAATCAATACCATTTTTAATTCCCAGCCGAATCATTTTTTCGTCATCCACAACCAACAGCTTATACATCTATATGACCTCCTTGTCCTCAGACTGCACATCAAATGGCAGGTGAATCTCAACTGTCACCCCGCCATGCTCATTGCGGCTGTAATGTAAGCCATATGTAGTTCCAAACATCAGCTCAATCCGCCTATTTACATTTCTGACACCATATCCAAAACTTTCATCATATTGAGAAATAGACTGATTGATCTCATCAATCTGTTTTTGTGACATCCCAAAACCACTATCACCCAAAGACAGATAGACATCTGTCCCTTTTCTGCGGATTCCTAACACAATTTTTCCTTTGCCGCCCTCTTTGATGCGGATGCCATGATAGATGGCATTTTCTACCAACGGCTGCAAAGTCATTTTAGGAATATTTACGTTATGGAAACACTCTGGAATATGATTTTCCAGATCAATGATATTATCATAACGCATATTTTGAATCACTAAATAAGAATAAATATGCTCCAGCTCCTGGCTTAGCGGAATAATTTCCTTCCCTCTGCTCAAACACACGCGGTAATATTGCGCCATAGCCTTGACCATAATCGAAATCTCCTGATTACCGTCCGCCACCGCCTGCCAGTGAATACATTCCAGTGTATTATATAGAAAATGCGGTTTAATCTGGGCATAAAGGGCATTAAAACGAATTTCTTCTATTTGATGCTGTTCCAATTTAACCTGCTCCATCAATTCATCTATGCGATCCATCATACTGTTAAAACCTTCTGCCAGTTTGCGGCTGTCTGTGTCCATACTCTTGCGGTCAATGCGCTGATGGAGCTTTCCCTCTGACACGCGGTCCATCGCATTGACCACCCGATTAATCGGCTCATAGAATGAATTAACCATTTTTCTGAGTATCATAATAGAGAAAGCTGTCATCCCCAAAGTGACAATCATCAGTAAGATCATGGCCTGAATACTGCCTTTGTATAACTCAAATATTGGAATCTCATTGATCAGATAATAATTCCAGTTTCCCACTTTCTGATAATTGATTAAGATGCCGTCCTCCTGACAACTGCCATCGCTTCCCTTAATCTTTTGCGCATAGGAAACCTTTGTTCCAATCCGCTCCTGGTTAGAGATCGAGACAATCTCACCATTGCAGTCCATCAGAAACAATTCTGAATTCATCTGCTGTAAGCCCTCCTTGTAAAGCTGCTCCACCAGACTGTCACCGAAATTTAATACCAACATCCCTCTCTGTTCATTGATTGTCTCTGTGGAATAAATGGGATGATACAGTGTCAGTGTATATTTACCATCTCGGAAATAATTATTTCCAAAACTGATGTGCACGGTACTTCCTTCTTTGGCCGGAAGACTCTTCTTGTAATCTTTCTGATAGACAATATCAAACCTGGCATCCACCACACTGCTGTTTCCTTTATAGACATAACGATGGAAAGACTCTTTTTCAACTACAGCAAAGTTCATATTACTCCTGACATTGAGTATATTGAGCAGATAATTGTATACCTTCCCTGCCTCCTGTTCATATTGGCTTCCAGAATCTGCAGAACTTTTGCAAAACCGCTGTACACTGTCCTCAATTACCATTGCCACAGCAAGATCCTGGTACTGTTTGAGTGTATCATCATAATTAGATACAATTGTGCTAAGCTGTGTCCTTGCCATCTCCTTGGTCTGTTTCGTCATATAATAGGCCGCTGAAATTGTTGACAGTACCATGATAGTGATGGACGTCATCAGCATAGTCAAGGTCAGAAAAAAAGTGATTTTCTTTTTCAAATTCCATGTATTCATCTGTTCCTGTAATTCCATCTTTGCGGCCTCCTGTCAATCACTTTGACTTCATCTTTTGCAGATTGATCTTAGTTCCTAACAACTGTAATAGTAAGGCTAAATTTATACTGTTTCCTAACCTTTTACTGCTCCTGCTGCCATGCCCTTAATTAACTTATCCTGTGCAAAGATAAATAAGATAATCATTGGTAAAACGGTCAGCGTCAGCACCGCCATAATCATCGGTGTATTCATAGAATACTGTCCCTGAAATTCCCACACAGCCAATGGTAATGTACGATTTCCCTGGCTCTGCGTCAATGTATATCCAAAAATAAATTCATTCCACATATTTACGCCATTATATATGGCAAGTGTCGAAAGCCCTGGCTTTGCCATCGGAAGAATCACAGAGAAAAAAATGCGCATTTTCCCACAGCCGTCGATTGTAGCGGCTTCCTCAATCTCTTTTGGGATCTGCTGCATAAAGCTTGTGAGAATAAACACTGAAATTGGAATATTCATTGCCACATATGGCCCAATCAAGGCCCAGATACTGTCATACAAATGCAAGCTCTGTGACATCTTAAAAATTGGTATTAAAGTAATATGTACTGGTATGGACATGCAGGCCACAATCATTGCATAGACAAATCCGTTGAGCTTAAACTTAAATCTGGACAGTGGATAAGATGCAAATGCTGAGATCAGCAGCAAAATCACCAGAGATACCACCAGCACAATAACACTGTTAAAAAAATAACTGAAAAAATTTCCCTCAATCACTTCTCTATAATTTGTAAAATCCAGCTTATTAGGCAGGGTGAATACTCCTTTCGTCAACATCTCAAATTTTTCTTTGAAGGAATTCATGACCATAAAAATAAATGGTGCAATTGCCACAACTGCGGCAAATACTGCCAATATCGTGGCAATCACCCAGGCGATCCTGCTTTTGATACGGTTTATTCTATATTCTTGTTCCATGCCTAGTAATCCTCCTTCTTCCCATTTAATAATCGCATAGTAATCAGTGAGATCAGAGAAATGAGGATAAACATCCCTCCGGCCACTGCCGACCCATAGCCCATATTAAATTGAGCAAAGGACAATTTATACATATAGGTGGCCATCAGCTCTGTGGAATCTCCAGGCCCTCCGCCTGTCATAACATATACCAGATCAAAATATTTTAATGAGCCTACCATTGAGAGAATCGCTGCGCTTTTGAGCGTTGGCTTTAAGAGCGGCAATGCAATATGCCAAAAATATTGTCTCTTATTGGCGCCGTCAATAACCGAAGCCTCATACACTTCCTCTGATACATTTGTATATCCTGCAACACAATACACCATATAAAATGGGGTAAACTGCCATGCCACAACACCGATTACTGCATAGAGCGCCGTCTTGGGGTTTCCCAGCAAATCAATATTTCCACCCCCTAAGAGTTGCGAAATACTGCTAATAATGCCGCCGTTTGTGGCAAGTGCATAAGTAAACAAAAATCCAATTGCCACAGAGGACATCAGCATCGGTATAAACCATATAATCTTAAAAATAGTTGATTTCTTACCAGCAAATTCTACAAACGTAGCCATTGCCAGACCCAAAGGAATCTGAATCAAAATCGAGAGAATCATCACCTTGATATTGTTAAAAAATGCAGTCCAAAACTTTTGATCCTGACATAATTTTACCCAATTGTCCAGCCCAATAAACTCTGGATTTGCAGAAATGCCATTCCAGCTAAAAGCACTGACCCGAAATGTCTCTATAATCGGATAAAAAATATAGACCACCAGCAACAAAAGCACTGGAGCCAAAAAGACTGCCGCCACGCGATTGGTATCTCTCTGACGTCTCCTGGCCAGAGAATGATCACTTTTATTCATTTTTTGTCGGCTCTCCTTTCTTTTTATTATTTGTTAGGCATTTGCGAAACGCCAGAACCCGCATAAATACGGGATTCTCTTTGTTACAAAATAAAACAACTCCTCACTGGTCTGTGGTATAATTGAAATGTCCAGTAACAATTATCCATATCCACCAGTAAAGGAG